>NZ_MSSW01000106.1 GCF_002150685.1 Algoriphagus antarcticus | reverse complement strand
CGCAAGGAGCTCGGAAATACTATTGAGCATTTGTGCCAACGGCACATCAAGTAACAGCCCTGAATACAGCGAAGCGAAATTCAGGGTGAGTGAAATCGAAGTTTACCCCAAGAGTGCTGGCATCACGATCAGTATTATTGAGATCAACTAATTTGATTATTCTTCAATCTAAAATCAAAGTCTCAACCCGGAAATTGGTCTTTACAGATCTTGCATTTGGCAAGGAGCTCGGAAATACTATTGAGCATTTGTGCCAACGGCACATCAGGTAACAGCCCTGAATACAGCAAAGTGAAATTCAGGGTAGGTGAAATCGAAGTTTCCCCCAAGAGTGCTGGCGCCACGATCAGTACTATTGAGATCAACTATTTTGATTATTTTTCAATCTAAAATCAAAATCTCAACCCGGAAATTGGCTTTTATAGGTCTTGCCTTTGGCAAGGAGCTCGGAAATATTATTACGCATTTGTGCCAACGGCACATCAAGTAACAGCCCTGAATACAGCGAAGCGAAATTCAGGGTAAGTGAAATCGAAGTTTCCCCCAAGAGTGCCAAAGGCACTATAAGTACTATTTTGCTTATTCTTAATGATTTCATTTCACTCCAAACCTACCGAAAGACGCTTTCCTTAGGCGCATATTGTGAATGTGTTAAAAATCCAATTCTACCGATTTCGCTCCTTCAGAGCTTTGAGATGATTAATTATCACCAAACCCAGCCCTGCCGATCTGGGCTTTGGTATACCGGGCTTTTAGCACTAATTGTGATAAAAAATGAACTAGAATAAATTATCAACCTATTGAAACTTGACCAATGGAGATTGACCTGCTCAAACTCTTAGAATTAATAAGGTTATAATGTGGCTATAAGCACTTTGTTTAGAATTAATACACTAAATCTCAATTGTGTCCTCTGCGAAAACCTCCGTGTCCTCCGTGGTTAAAAACATCACTCTTTCTGCGTAAGAACCTGGTCTTCATTATCTAAAACGACTTTCAAATCGGCATAGCTCAACTCCTGAACTGGAATATCCTGATCAATGGCCAAGGAAGCAGCTGCTGCAGCAGATTGACCTAGGATCATAAAAACTGGCTCCATTCTGATCGAGCCAAAAGCTGTGTGGGAACTTGATACGCATACAGGCACAAGGAGATTGGTACATTCTTCTTTTTTAGGTAAAAGCGTGCCAAGCGAAATAGAATAAGGTTTCTCGGGATGAACTCCTATATCACCTTCATTCTGCGCAAAGCCTTCATCAGTCACAAACCGCTGCGCATTGTGCGAATCCAGCGAATAAGAACCCATCCCAACAGGCTCAGGAACTTCCTTGGCTCCTAGCACATCATGCTCTGTCATCACATACTCTCCGATCATTCTTCTCGCTTCCCGCACATAGATTTGATGTGGCCAATTGCCATTATCCGCAAACTCGTCCTTTGCCAATCCCCATTGAGCCATTTCATCGCGGACTTCTCGTGGCACTTTTTGATCATTTGCCATATAGTACATCAGGCCTTTTTGGTAGTCAGTATGTTCTTTCAGGATTTGTTTCCGCTCGGCATAGCTCGCTTCGGGATAGGTGTAATTTTTTCCTATGTAATCCGTAGAAAAAGGGCCGTGATTATTAGTGTCTGTTTTCAGATTTGGTATCGGGTCATACTTTTCGAAAGTCTGATCCCAGCCAGCTGCATAAACTCGAGCTAGCAGTTCATATCGAGCCGGATCGTAGTTCTCTGGCTTCGCGAAAGGAACCCGATTATCAGGATGACGGCTGAGAGCCATGCGATAATTGTAAGCTTGGATTCTGTGATCTCCAGTTCCATTTTCTCCCGGAGGCTCGGATGAAATCTCTGGGAGAAGTGCACTAGATGAATCGTCAGGAATTAAATATGGACTTATTTTCTTCTGGAAATAATGCCGGTGTTGATAGACACCAACCTGTACCCCATTCCACTTTTCATCGTAAGTCGCATTTGACTCTCTCCCCACATGATTGCTCACTCCTGCAGCTGCCATCAGATCACCTTCGTAAGTCGCATCGATAAATATTTTTCCGTGATAGGTTTTGCCAGAAAGCGTTGTGATTTGGGTGATTTTACCATTCTCTTTAGTCACTCCTTCTTCTCGATCCAACCATTCATCCCGATGTATTTCCAGCTTATTTTCTTCAGCAAAATCCTCAAAAACTTGCTCCGCTACATGCGGTTCAAAAATCCACATCGTCCGATTTTCGCCATCCATGGCTGGAGTCCCTTGACCTTTGTTGCCGTATTCTTCTTTTTTCTGCCACTTCCAAGCTGAATCCTGCTGATAATGAAGGTAAACTCTATGATAAAATTCTCTTGCCAGCCCTCCAATGACGGACTTATTCCCTGTATCTGTAAACCCCAATCCCCCAGAAGAAAGTCCTCCCAAATGGATATCAGGCGAAACAACAATCACTGATTTCCCCATCTTTTTCGCCTGAACAGCGGCCATGATACCAGCCGAAGTACCGCCGTAGATAATCAAGTCAGCGGTGTAAATATTTTCATCTTTCTGCTGGGAGGAAAATGAAACAAGCAATAAAATAATTATTGATAAAAATTTCATAATGAAGGTTTTAACTGAATACATTTGAAAATAGCCTTATTTGAAGTTAATTCTATACTTTTTATCCGAAAACCATAAAATCATTTCACATGTCTCTTCATACCGTCCTTGGTGCCAATGGCAACATTGCAAAAGTTGTTTCAACAGAACTTCATCAAAAAGGGATTACAGTACGCCAATTCAGTAGAAAACCTGCAAAAGTGAATGACACCGATGAGCTTTATCCTGGTGACTTATTGGATTCAAATGCAGTTTCTCAAGCGGTAAAAGGGGCTGAAGTAGTTTATCTTTTGGCAGGAATCCAATACAAAGCTGCTATCTGGGAAAGGGATTGGCCTATCATCATGAGAAACACTTTGGATGCCTGCATTCAGCATGGAGCGAAACTGGTCTTCTTTGATAATATGTATGCGTACGATCCTGAGCAAGTGGGGAAACTCACCGAAGAAACTCCTCTCAATCCTCAGAGCCGAAAAGGTAAAGTGAGAAAGCAGATTTTGGATATGCTTTGGAAGGATGTTACTACTGGAAAGCTAAAAGCTTTGGTAGCTCGCGCGGCGGATTTCTACGGCCCAGATGCCAGCAACAGTGTTCTTAACGAAATCGTGATCAATCGAATGAAAGCTGGAAAAGGAGCGCAGTGCTTATATTCTTCTACCAAAAAACACTCATGGACTTACATACCTGACGCTGGTAAGGCAACTGCTTTTTTGGGCCTACAAGAAGATTCCTGGAATCAAAGCTGGCACTTACCAACTGATCCTGCATATAGCTCTGTACAGGAAATCCATGCGATTTTAAATAAAAAACTCGGAACAAAACTCAAACTTCAAGTGATGCCTTCCTGGCTTGTTAGGGTCCTTGGACTTTTCATCCCGGTGATGAAGGAAGTAGTAGAACTCAGGTACCAAATGGATTCAGATTATCGATTTGATTCCTCGAAAATAGAAAAAACTTATGGACTAAAACCGACTTCTATTGAAGTTGGTTTGCAAGGATGTATTTAAAAATCTGAGCTCAATTTTCTACCAATTTCAACTTGTAAAGTATAATCCCATCGTCTTCCGTTTCTGACAAACCCGCAACTTTGGAGACAACAAGTTTACCATCCTTATTTACTACAGTAGGAAAATAACTGGTACTAGGAAAAGGCACATTTGTAGCTAACTGATTGAAATCCTTATCAAAAATCGCAGCATAATTCGGGTCTTTTTTGAGTGCACCCAACCCATATCTAGCAGCTGGATCAAGCTGAGCCACAACTTCTTCAGAAATTCCCCTGTTATATATAGCGAGGTAATAGTCACCTACCACAAAAATATTGGTCAGACTACCGGGTCTTTTCTTTTGGTTATCTGTAAGAAACTGTTTAGGATTATCCATTGGAGCTGGCGTATAAACGATCCAATCCGGGATATCT
Source organism: Algoriphagus antarcticus (assembly GCF_002150685.1). Classification (GTDB taxonomy): domain Bacteria; phylum Bacteroidota; class Bacteroidia; order Cytophagales; family Cyclobacteriaceae; genus Algoriphagus; species Algoriphagus antarcticus. The sequence continues at coordinate 12,217 of NZ_MSSW01000106.1, read as the reverse complement.
ACCTCTACCGTCTTTTCATAGGAAAATTGATCTCCCTCCTTTTTATAAACATAGAATCTTGGCTCAATCCCTAGACCTAATAGCAACTTTTCCTGATCCATGGTATACACCGGGATCGGAAATCCATGGACTTGATCATTTAACACCACGGAAGTCTCTGGTAGTATGAGCGCACCTAAGGTTTCTCCTGTGGTTTTATCCTGAGATTCAATAATCGGAAGTTTATACAAACCACGAAAGAATTCGTCTAGATTCGACATGGAAAGTGATCCCGGCATTGGTTGAGGATAAAAGATTTTATTTCCTGATTCGAACAAACCCAGCTTCGGATTCTTCATCATTATCTGAAAAGGATAAGGGATGCTAATCTCTCCTACTTTGGAAGAATCCTTAAACATATAGTAGCCCTTTAAATGATTTAAAACGGCTACATCTCCATTGAAATACCCAAGACTTGCGGGATAGTTAACTACATCTATACCATCAGAACTGAATTTATTGTGGTTTAGGATTTTACCCTGAGCGTCTACTTCAAGATATTCCCATGGTTCATCCGTGGCTAGCAAATATTTATCAGCGGTTGGATCATAATCCAATAGCATCATTTCTCCGAGATAGTCTATCTGTACAGAATCAGTGATTTCCAATGAAAAATTGATTGGCGCATCCGCTTTTTCAGGATTTCCGCCACAGGAAAAAATACCAACGGCTAATACCACTGGTGTGATTTGGGTTAGGTTAATCTTCATTAGTGAATTAGAAATAAATTGAAAATAAATGAGGTAAAAGTGAGCATAAGAAATTGATTTTTTAAAAAAAGACAGCTGTTAATCAGCTTTCAATTTCAGCTTAAAGAGTACAATTCCATCGTCTTCGGTTTCTGACAAATCAGCAACTTTGGATACCACAAGTTCACCTTCGTTGTTGACCACCATTGGATAATTGCTGGTAATAGGAAAAGGGACATTTGAAGCTAACTGGTTGAAGTCCTTATCGAAAATCGCAGCATAATTTGGGTTCTTTTTCCGCATAGCAAGCCCACCGTCAGTAGGTGGTCCTAGCTCTGTGACTTGTTCCTCAGAAAGCCCCTTATTGTAAACAGCGATGTAATAATCTCCCGATATCAGAATATTGGTCAGGTTACCGGGTCTTTTTTTCTGGTTTTCTGAGAAAAACTGTTCGGCTTTGTCCAATGCAACTGGCGTATAAGAAACCCATTCAGGAATATCCACATCCACTGTTTTTTCATAGACAAACTGATCTCCCACCTTATTATACACATAGAATCTCGGTTCAAACCACATGCTTAGCAGCAGCTTATCTTTATCCATGGTATAAACCGGTATCGGGAATCCATGAACCTGATCTCCCAACAAAACTGACGTTTCAGGCAACCTGAGCACGCCTAAGGTATCTCCTGTGGTTTTATCCTGAGATTCAATAATCGGAAGTCTATACAATTCTTTATAAAACTCACCTTCTTCCATGTTAATGGCAAGAGTTTCCGGCCATGGCTTAGGATAATATATTTTATTGCCGGATTCGAATACTCCCAGCTTTGGATACATCATAAAAACCTGATAAGTATAAGGAATTGTGACCTCTCCCACTTTCGTAGAATCCTGAAATCTGTAGTATCCTTTTGGCGGATTGAATACAGTCACGTCTCCATTGAAATATCCAAGACCTAAAGGTTGTGAAACTGCGTCAATTCCATCCTCGCTAAACTTATTATGATTTAGGATCTTACCATTTTCATCAGCTTCAAGATATTCCTGATAAAACTCCGTGGCGAGCAAATACTTATTTGCTTTAGGATCATAATCCAGCAGCATCATTTCACCTAGGAAATCTACCTGCACCGAATCCGTGATCTCAAGAGAAAAGCTTTTCGGAGCGAAACTGCTTTCCGTTTTTTCTCCGCAGGATAGAAGGCCAAAAACCAGTGAGCTAAGCGCTAGCTGAGTCAAGTTGAGTGTCATGAGAAAAATTTTAGAGGTGAAAAATTTAAGAGTTAATTACATCATTTTCAAAATCATATCTAAAAAACTAAATCCCTTGATAAACTACAACTAAATAAGATTTTTTAACTTGATCTACATGCTAATCAATTCATGAACATGGGCACGAAGTGTTGGTACCACTTCCTCCTCAAACCAGGGATTTCTCCTCCTCCACATAAGATTACGAGGTGAAGGATGGACTAGCGGTAGAAATTCAGGCAGATAAGATTCAAAATCCCTTACCGTCTCAGTCAGGGTTTTCTTTCGGCTTTTTCCCAAATAATATTTTAAAGCATACTGCCCAATGAGCAAAGTTAATTTCACTTCAGGCATATGATCCTCCATTGTCTGATGCCAAGTAGGCGCACATTCGGGTCTGGGAGGGATATCTCCGCCTTTTCCCCTTCCCGGATAGCAAAATCCCATAGGCATAATTCCAAATACTTTGGGATTATAGAACTGCTCTCGATCTACTCCAAGCCAGCGTCGAAGTTCATTGCCGCTCGCATCGTTCCACGGAATTCCTGTAGCATGAACCTTCGTACCCGGAGCTTGACCGATAATGAGAATTTTACTTTCAGGATGAATAGAAAATATCGGACGAGGACCTAGCGGTAAAAATTCTTTGCAGATAGTGCAAGCCTGTGCTCTGGAAACTAAGGTGTGAAAACTATCCATCAGCCGACATATTATTCATATCCTACACATTTTAAAGGGAAAAAAGAAAGAATATAATATTAGGCTCATTTTTGTACTGAAATAATAGTAAATTATACGGCTACCCACCTGAACTTCAATTTATTACTTTAAACAAAAAGATGTTAATTTTAGTTAAATCCATCTCATCAACTTAGCTCGTATCTAGTAAAAATCTTTCCACCAATCGTTCACAAATGCCATGAAAAATACTTACGTTCTATTTGCTCTTCTTATTTTGATTTGCACTAGCTGCTTTTCCTCCAAAGATTATGTAACCGACTATGACTACAATTATCAAGCATCTTTTAAAAAATACAAGACATTTGCCTTTGTAGTTCCATCTGAAAAAGATACCACCATGATCACGCCGGTTTTGAGTGCTACTATCGGCGCTAGACTAGGTTCTCAAGGCTTTCGAGAACAGGAGACGAAACCGGATTTATTGGTAAGCTACAAAATCTTCATGGACTCAATCAGATACAGAGGGTACGTACAACCTGAATTTGACTTCTGGCTAAAGAGAGTTGGCGGTGTACCTGAGAAAGAAGATGGTGAACTTGACAAAGAGCAGGAAAAAGATGAGACCTATAACCAAGTGAGATATAGCCAAAACCAAGGCATGCTGGTGATCTATGTGATCGACAGCAAAAGAGGCAACACAATCTGGCAAGGATACACTGCTGCCAACTTCGACGCTGATTCGCCAAATTTTCAATCGGACATCACCCGGGCAGCTTATCGGGTCATGAATGAATTCAAGGTCATCAATCGCTTAATGGAATGATAAAGGAGTATTTCTGAGTAAGTAGTTAATCAACATGTGTAGTCATTCCCCAGTTTTTTGAAGAAGTCCCGAAATCAATTTGGGACTTCTTTTTTTTGCCAAAACTAATCCAATTGGCTCAATTAGGAGCTTTTGTTTACTTTCAGGCTAAAATAGTATGGTTTTTCAGTTGTGGCAATTTCTTTGAAACAGTTGATTGAAATACAAAGAATCAACTATGAAAAAATCACTCATTGTTACCGGAATTTTAGGAGCCACAATAATGGTCTCATGCGTTTCGAAAAAGAAATACACCGAATTGGAAGGTAATCTTTTTAAAACCCAAACTGAACTGGCTACTACTGAGCAAGAGAAAGCTGAGTTGGAAGAAAAAATGCAAATCATCGAGAATAGAGTTGCTGAGTTCAACTCAAGAATTAATTCTCTTCGTGATACCAATGACGCATTGACCATGCAAAACGATGGCATGCTTAGCCTAGAAGGCGCAACTGTAATGTCCAAAAACTCTAAGGAAAAGATGAAGCAAACCTTAGCGAATGTGGATCCTGAAAAACTAGCACAAGCACAGACTTTGGAAGATTCTGTAAATCTAGCCGTAGAATATAATCTTAAGAAAAACATCACAGCCACGAGTGAGGAAGGTCAAGAAAACGAGATCGAAATCAGCATCGACCAGACTGTCGTGATGATCTCGGTATCCGACAAACTACTTTTCAATACTGGTAGCTACAGAATCAATTCAAAAGCTGATCCACTGCTATTGAAACTGGCTGAGTTGATCAACGCAGAACCAAGTCTACAAGTAATGATCGAGGGACATACAGATCCTAGAACAATCTCCACAGGTGTAGTTCAGGATAACTGGGACCTTTCTGTGAAAAGAGCGACAAGTATCGTAAGAAAACTTCAAGAGGACTTCAATGTAGCTCCTGAGAAAATGATTGCGGCGGGTAGAGCTAGCTATATGCCACTAGTTGAGAATGATACTCCAGAAAACATGGCTATCAACAGAAGAACAAGAATCGTGTTGATTCCAGATTTGGATATGTTCTTCGCGATGCTTTAAAGCGTAAAAACCACCAAAAATATTAACCACCACAACCGAAAGGCAGGCTCCAGAGCCTGCTTTTTTTTTAAAAGTTTTTTTTACCGCAGTGGATGCGGAGTTTTTCACGAAGCACGCGCTGTTGTCCTGCTTCTCCAGAAGCTGGACTCGACTTATTCTTTCATCCTCATTTATAAATCCCCAATTCATTGCTGTTTTCTTTGAAAAAGCATTAATCACCATACGTTCCGATGGAACGAGAATACTATCGATGGACTTTTTCTACCGACCAATTGTCCCCATGGGACAAATTATCAAGCTCCATGAAGATACTATTCAGGAAGGTTTGGCAATTAGATCAATACTTTTTAGAAATTGATTGCATTCAATATGTAAGTATAATATATCGAAAAGTATCTTCAATAGTAGGACATTAATCTTGATTCTTGCATCTAGAATCTTAAGTCTAAGATCTTGATACTTAAATAAAAATCAATCCAACACCTCCAGTGTACCCAGTGCATGCTGCATCAATACTTCCTGGAAGAACAAAGTGTAAACCGCCTGAGCTTGGTCAGCTTGTGCGTTTACGAGTTGCTGGTTTGCTGTAGCGAGATCTACGAAATTGGAAATCCCTAAGCGGAAGCGCTCTGAAATAGCTTTCTGTGCCTCTACCGCCGCCATTACTTGAATACCTGTATTTCCTTCTTTTTTCACAGCAGCCATGTAGTTTAGATGAGCCAGTTTCACATCTTGGTAGATTTTTCTATCCACGGATTCCTTTTGCAAAATCTGATTTTTATAGGCCACTCTACTTCTACCTACTTCAAGCCTATTTTGAAAATTGTTAAAAATCGGTATGGAAAGACTAAGTCCCAGTGTATTCTGCGGATAAACGTCGAAAAGCTGATCCTGTAGGTTTCGATCATCCAATGAAGTGAAGAAGGTATTGTAATTGTAAAATGCCCCTATTCGCGGGTAATACATCGCTTTGATCGCTTGCATATCCTTCTTGAATGAAGTCTGCAAAAGCTCCTGCTGCTTACCATCCGCTCTATTCGCTTGAGCCATTTCATACAATTCCGTCATGCTCATCCCCTCAAACCTCAACTCATCCGATCTAGGGTCAACAGATTCCAAAACTGGCATCACACCTGCCTCCAATTGCAAATACTCTGACAAATCCCACAAATCATTCTGAAATTGCAATTCTGCATCCACCAATACAGATTCCAGTCTTGCTACTTCAGATTGCTGATTGTATTTGTCCGAAATAGTTCGCAGACCTGCATCTAAAAATCCTTCTATTTGCCTCAATTGCTCTTTCTGATTTTCAAGGTTCTCTTTTGAAATACGTACCAGCTCCTCATCCAAAAGCACCTGAAGGTAACGTCTAGACACATCAAACATCACTTGCTGAGATGCTCTATCCAAGCCCTTCTCTCCTGCTTCATAAGCTAATTTGGAAGATTGCGTATCTAAAATTCTTCTGCCAGAATTGAAAATAGGCATGTTCATACTTAGCCCAGCGTTGACTACCTCGTTTGTCACATTTGTCACCACTATTTCACCTTCTATTTGCTGAAACTGCTGGCCAGTTTGTTGGGAAAATGAGCTATTGATATTTGCATTAGGCAAGTGGGAAAGAAATGCAGACTGCTTTTGCAGCTTTAGAACTTCCAAATTATTCGACTGGATTTGGTAATCGACATTTGTTGAAAGAGCTAGATCCACAGCCTGACGAAAGTTAATTTTCACCGTATCCTGAGCCTGAATTTTACCGGCAATCAGCACTGCAATAAGTAGGATTACATATTTTTTATACATGAATAATCGCTTCATCTTTTTCAATTTTACCATCCAGCATATCGATTAATCTTGTGCCGTAATCTGCATTTTCTCTTGAATGAGTAGCCTGAATGATTGTAGTTCCGTCGCGATGCAACTCCTGAAAGACCTCCATTATTTCCTTAGCCTGTCCAGAATGCAGATTCCCTGTAGGTTCATCGGCCAAAAGCACACGAGGTCTTCCAGCCACAGCCCTAGCTATACCCACAAGCTGCTGCTGACCTCCTGATAATTGTGCTGGGAAAAGATCCTTTTTAGCCACCATACTGAATCTATCAAGTAGGTTGGCAATGATGCTTTTACGCTCATTGGAAGAAACATTTCTGTACAAAAGCGGGGTTTCTATATTTTCATACACCGTCAATTCATCAATCAAATGATAAGCTTGAAAGATGTATCCGAACTCACTTTTATGTAATGCGGAACGTTCACGGTCTTTCATTGATTTGATGCTTCTGTCACCAAATAGGTACTCTCCTTCATATTCCTCGTCCAGCAAACCAAGGATATTCAGCAGCGTGGATTTCCCAGCACCACTTGGCCCCATGAGTGTGATAAATTCCCCTTCGTTAATTGTAAGATCTATTCCTTTAAGAATAAACACACGCTGAAACCGTGATTCGATGTATTTGTCTAATTCTTTTAATTGTATCATTTTATATTGAATTATTTTAATTACTTATTCGCTATGGCGGGTTGAAAAGTTGAAAGATTAACCATTCCTAATTTTTCATTCTAAATTTTAAATTCTATTCACTCTTTAGCGTCTTGGCAGGATTCAGCCTGAACACCTTCCAACTTCTATAACCGATAGTTAGCATAGCTAAAACCATGACAGCCAAAATAGCAATCACAAATGGCCAGATGGTCAGCGCTGCTCGATTTGCGAAGGCTCCCAACCAGGAATCTGAAAACCAAACGCCAAATCCAATCGCTAAAACAGCCGAAACGCCCAGTAACTTTAAGAAATCCATGGACAAAACTTGGAGCACATCACCTTGTGAAGCTCCAAGAACTTTCCGGATACTGATCTCCCGGGTTCTTCGTAGCGCCACATAAGACACCAATCCAAATAATCCCATGCAGGCAATAAAGACTGCAATTCCTGAAAATAAGCTAAATATCAAGCTTACATTTTGCTCAGATTGATAGAGACTTGCATACTCCTGATCAAGAAATTTTGGATTGAACGGGCGGTCTGGAACCAGTTTCGTCCATACTTCGCCAATTGTAGCCAAATTAGCAGTAGGGTTTCCAGCACTCAGTTTGATCAGCAAGATATTAGCCTCATTAGGATCATTGAAGATCACCATCGGCCCCACTTTTTGGTGAAGGGAATTGAAGTAAAAGTCTTTGATGACTCCTTTTACCACCGCATTATTGGTAAATCCCATGTTGACCCGTTTTCCTATTGCCACCTTTGCCGTCCAACCCATTTCAGCAATCCCAGATTCATTTAACAAAATAGGCATTAGAGAATTTTCATCTTCCAAACTACTTCGTAACGGGTCTGATTCTGAATAATTTTCTCCTTCCACAAGCTCCAAATTGATGGTTTTAATCAATTCAGGGTCGGCAGCATAGCCGGTAATCATAAACTCGCGGGTATTATCTCCACCCGGGAAAATCTTATACCCCGCTTTCACATTGTGAGGCATATCTGCTGCTCTCGAAATTGAACTCGCCGCACCTGACCGAACCATCTCGTCCCGAAGCGTGGGAATAGCCTCCCGCATGTTGTGATGATAATTCAAAGCGACTACTTGTTCTTTCTCATAGCCCAAGTTGACTTCTTGCATGAAATCAAGCTGATTTTTGACTACAAAAGTTGCAATTAATAAACCCATGGACACAAAGAACTGAAACACAACAAGGGATTTGCGAACCCAAGCTCCACTTCCGATTTTCAACTTATTTCCAAGCGCTTTTAAAGGTTGCATTTGGGATAAAATCATGGAAGGATAAAAACCCGCCAATAATCCAACTATCAAAGCTAGTCCCAGTAGCCCGACCATTCCAATAGGGGAAAATAATAGATCCAAATTCAAAGGGACGCCACCGAAATTCTCAAATGGAATGGCGATCAGGTATAAGAGTAGAATGCTTAATAAAATCGCCCCAAAAGAAAGTAACATGGATTCGGATACGAACTGCCCGAAAAGCTGCATTCTTCCCGCTCCCATTACTTTGCGCAAGCCAACTTCTTTATTTCGCTCGGTAGCTTCAGCAGTAGCCAGATTTACATAATTGATCATGCCGATGGCAATCAATAGAATAGCAACGACTCCAAATATATACAGGTACTTGATCTCCGTTCCTGGTTTGATTGGGTTAAGAGTTGGATCTCCCAAGTGAATCGAGGTAAGCGGCTGCGTAAAAAATGCGGTCTCAAAGCCATACTCGTCCATGTCACTTCCAAGATACTTATCCACCATTTGGTCCATATTTGACTTAAACTGAGTCATATCTGCACCGGGCTTCATTTTTACATAGTTGTAATAATTACTTGGCGACCATTGCGGTTCGCGGCTATCTCGGTGCGTCTTGAAAGAAGCTAAGAAATCAAACTCCATATGGCTGGTACTCGGGAAATCTCGCATTACCCCAGTCACGAGGAAATCTTTCCCATCGACTTTTAGCGATTTCCCTGTTGCACTTGCATCTGATCCAAATAGTCTGTTGGCAGTTGATTCCGTTAATACAATTTGGTTTGGCTCCGAAAGAACAGTTTCTCTGTTGCCAGCAATCATTTCAAAATCAAACACATCGTAGAAGTATTCATCCACGTAAGCAAACTTCGATTCTTCCTGATTGCCCTGGCCTGCATCGACCATGACTGATGAAAAAATACTCAAATCGAAAACCAGCGTAGCTTTTTCAACTTCAGTAAAGTCTTCCCGCAAAGTTACCGGAAGCAAGGCCGGAGAACTTCCAACCAATTGGCTTTCACCAGCTGAAATGAATTCCTGATTGATTTTGTAGATGCGGTCGGAATCAGTAATCATCCGGTCATAGCTCCATTCATGATGAATGTAAAGAGAAATGGCAATAAAACTTACCAAAGCGATCGTCAACCCCAAAAGGTTGATGGCAGTGTAGAGCTTGCGTTTCCGCAAATTACGTAGGGATATTTTAAGATAGTTTTTCCACATGAGGTAATGTTTGAAATATTGGAATTACTTGTTCGCCAGGAAGGATTCAAAAATTGGAGGAATAATCATTTCCAATTTTTCATTCTAAATTTTAAATTCTATTCGCTTTTAACTGTATGGCTGAATTCACTTGCCTACTGAGAATGCGACTGAATACTACTTCTACTCTTTTCCACTTTTATGCCATAAAAAAATGCCTCTGAATAAACTCCAGAGGCATTTTTATACTTTTGTAAGGTTTACTTTCTCGAACATTTTTGTTCGCCAGCGAACAAAGACAATGTTCAATGATCAAGTTTCAAACTCAATGATCAATTCTCAATTCAGAGAAAAATCTCGAATCTATATTCTCCACTCTTCAATCTCCTTCCTTAAATCTTCCTACTTAAGTCTTGATACTAATTACTTACTACTAGAATTTACGATAATTTCCGTCTAAGAATTGGTTCGCTTCCTTCTCATCAAACTTGGCTTTCTTGCTATTCCAATGAAGTGTCTGATTAGGGAATCTACCTGCGATCACACCAAGTAAGATCGTCTCGGTCAATCTCGCAGCATACGAGAATGGCGCAGTAGTTTCACCTTTGCCAAGACAAGCATCCACAAACTGGTGGTAATGCTTCTTACTTTCAGCATCATAATCCTTCACTGGCTTACCCAAATTTAACGATTCAATATCCATTTCCACATATTCACCATCGACGATTTTTCGAGGCAACTGCTGGAAATGTGGCAACAACAATCTTCCTTTTTCTCCCATAAACATTGCACCTTGATCTGGTAAAACTTCTCCGTTTGGAAGAAATAAATCCTGGTGACGTGAAGGTGCTCCACCTCCATCATACCATACCCACTTTAGCTTTTCCGCTGTGTGCTTGGTGCCGGGAAAATCATAAGTAACGATATTGTGCTCAGGGAATCCGAAACCAGTAGGCAGACGACATTCGTTAAGGATGGTCTCAGGTACATCTAACTCAAGCGCATTATACGGTGTATCAAAAATATGCACTCCCATATCTCCAAGGGTACCACAACCGTAATCCATGATCATTCTCCAGTTTCCCGGATGATAATAACCCTCCTTGTATGGACGCTCTGAAGCAGTTCCCTGCCACAGGTTCCAGTTAAGTTCTGCAGGCACAGGATCACTTCCTGATGGACCTGGGCCATCATAACCCCAGTTTTTAGGAGACCAAGCTCTCACTGTATGTACTTTACCTATGATTCCAGACTGAATAAGAAGTGTCGCTAATTTGTAATCATAGAAAGAGTGAACTTGAATACCCATTTGAGTCACCAGATTCTTCTCCGTAGCTAGCTTATTCATCGCTCTAGCCTCACTTACGTGATGCGTCAAAGGCTTTTGGCAATAAACAGGTTTGTTCATTTCCATAGCCATCATGGATGCTGGAGCATGCGTATGATCCGGAGTAGAGACTATCACAGCATCAATATCATCCGCCATATCCTTGAGCAATTCTCTATAATCCTCATAGGTTTTTGCATTTGGATGCAGCACTTTGGCTTTCGCCAGATTAATACTGTCCACATCACAAAGTGCCACTACATCCACTAACTCATGAGATGAGATAGCGTCCAAATCTGCCATCCCCATACCGCCAAGGCCAATATGAGCCGTTCTAAGTCGCTCGCCGGCATTTAGCCTAGCCAAAAGAGAAGGCGCCAAAGCAGCACCTAAAATCCCTAAACCACTTTTCTTGACAAAGTCTCTACGATCAATACTTGTTATTTTCCTACTCATTTTCTTATTGAAGTTATTACTTGGTTGCTGTTAATTCCTTGATACTTATATTTTTAAAACGGACTACATCACCATGGCCTAAGAAGCCGATATGTCCAGAACTTCTTTGCAATCCTGGATGATCTTTGTGATCTAATGTACCGTTTTTGCTTGCTTCTAAATAGTCCCCATCTAAAATGGTCTCTCCATTCAAAATAATTTTAATATGTGGATGATTCACAATTACTTCCTCGGTATTCCATTCGCCTACAGGATTCAAAAATCCGCGTTTAGCTGGCAGGACACCATACACAGAACCATGAAATTGGTACTCTTGAAGTTCGGAATACTTGTCTGCAGTGTTATCTAAAATCTGAAGTTCCTTACCTACATAAGCTGCATCTCCTTCCAATGGAGCATGAATTCCCAAACCATTATTGGCACCTGGAGTCAATTGAAACTCAAAGCGAAGAATAAAATTTCCGTACTCTTTTTCAGTATAAAGATTTCCTCCACCAGTTCCTTTTGGATCTATGACAATCATGCCTTCTTCAGCTCTGTAGGACGACTTATTGCCCACCCACCCATCTAGGTTTTCGCCGTTGAAAAGTTCAGTGAATCCAGCATCAGAACTACTCTTTTGACTACTGCAGGCCGCAAAAAGGACGGCACAGATTAAAACCGCTGGAAAAGTTAAAATATTGAGTTTGGACATATGGGAGTTTATTTGTTAGGAGTAAAGGGTCAAATAGGAAACTGAAATGCAATTTAACGTTTCAGGCGAATTTTGGGAGAAAAAACTTAATTAAAAATTTTATTTACTTCTAGGGCAATTTCTTTATTTTTTTGAGAAAGATGAAGATAGAGAGCGAACAAAGTATCAAGTAAGCTCGGGCAACGAGAACAATATGCCTTCTGAAGGTAGAATAGGCATTGGTCTAGATA
>NZ_MSSW01000105.1 GCF_002150685.1 Algoriphagus antarcticus | reverse complement strand
GACTGGGGTAAACCAGAATTCAAGGTGTCTTTGAATCTTTGATGCTATAAATTTTCTACTGGCAAGATTCCGTATAATCACATAAAAAAAATGAGTGTTCGCTTTGTTGCACGTTCCGGAAAAAAGTTAAATCTTGATTCTAAATCGGATCAAATTCCCCCTTTCTCAAAGGGGGTAAGGGGGATTTTAGGAAGCAAATCAGTATTTAATTTGGTGACGTGCAGGATTGCGGATACTCATTTAAAAAAAACTGAATTCCAACGATAGTATAAAACCTTATAAAGCATTCTTGGAACGAGGCCTATTTTTTCCTACCCTTTATATTTCGTAAAGCATTTGATAATAAGCAAGCTGTCACTTTTGACCCAATATGAAAAGGACAAGTATCTTAGCTTGGTAAACCTTTGATTCTTATTAGGTCTAATTCAGCGATAATATTCAGTTTAGAAATTAAGCCAGAAACCTGAAGTTTGAATAGCCAGTCGTTAGGTCAATAGACGAAATTGATAAATATAGTCGGGGACTAGAATTTTAAATTTGTTTGTATTTTTGAGGAAATCAATTTTCTATCCTACAATTCAACCCACCAATCTTGCAAACAGCTAATTTATCTCTCAAGCGAAAAATTCAAAATAAGTGGAAAAAGTATCGCTTCCATTTGAGCGCGACACAAAACCCGATTTTTTTGGGATTTTATAAATATTTCTACAGTCCAAAAAAAGGAAGTCTAAGTGAATTTCTTAGCGCTTATTCGCTTGCTAAAAAGGGGGATTTCACGGTAATACAGATTGGTGCCAATGACGGAATAAGTAATGATCCAATTCATAAATTCATTAAGAGAGACAACTGGAAAGGTGTACTACTTGAGCCTCAAAACTTCGTCTACACTGAATTTACGCAGAAAATCTACTCAAAGAATGTTGGAATAAATGTCTTAAATGCTGCTATAGGATCTGAGGACGGTACGCTGCCGATGTATAAAATAGGATTTTCTACGACCCGTTGGGCAACTGGCCTTTCATCATTTTCAAAAGAGCAAGTCCTCAAAGCCTATGATAATGGTATAGTAGCTTACAACTGTAAAAAATATGGAGAGACTATTCCTGCAGACAAATCAAAATGGACCAGTCAGGAGGAGGTAAGGGTGATCTCTCCTGAAAGTCTGATCCGGGAATTTGATATTAAGAAAATCGATTTGCTTCAAATAGATGCAGAGGGCTTTGATTTGGAAGTAATCCGGATATTTGATTTAAAAAAGCATCAGCCAAAAGTAGTCATATTCGAAAATGCAGGTTTATCTGAAACTGACTATCAGATGGCGTTGAAAATTTTGAGAGAAGCAGGCTACACCACCAAGAGATTTGGGGACAACGATTTAGCCATTAAACAGCCAATCAGTGAATTTAAAAAATTTCTTAAATAATGTCTGAATCTCTGGTTACAGTTGTGATTCCTGTATATAACGGCGAGAAATATTTGGAAGAAACTATCCTTTCTGCGCTTGACTCACATCATAAACCGCTCGAAATAATCGTAGTAAATGATGGCTCTACCGATAGTTCACTGGCGATAGCTTCTGGACTTGCCGAAAATCATCCTCAAATAAAGATAATCAGTCAAGCCAATGCTGGAGTTTCTGCCGCATTAAATACGGGTTGTAAAGCCGCATCAGGCACTTACTTATTCCCTTTGGGAGGGGATGATTTTATTTCAGAAGATTACCTTTCAGAGGCTGCTAAGGTTTTAGACGAAAAGCCCGATGTAAAAGTGGTCTATTGCGAAGCAGAAAAATTCGGTGACTTTGGGAAGAAGTATTGGAAGCTCAAGCCATTTAGCAGAAACTTATTGGCAAGAGATAATATGATTTTCGCCTGTTCCCTTTTTCGGAAAACTGATTGGGAAGCTGTTAATGGCTTCTCTGAAGACATGAAGATGGGCCGAGAGGATTGGGAGTTTTGGATCAAAATTCTAAAAAATGGTGGCGATGTCGTGAAATTACCTTTCACCGGATTTTTTTACAGGATTCATGCTGGAAGCAAAAGAAAGAAAACTGGAACCAATCAAAAGAAAAGAGAACGAATAGCCTATCTGAATTCCAAACACATGGACTTTTTCGAGCGGGAATTAAACGGTCCACTTCGCTTCCAACGGACTTGGTCCAAACCTTATAACACTATACTTAAACTTTTTGGGAAGCTCTGATCAGATCTTATCCATTCCTTTCCAAAACTTTAGGAAATAGTATTTAAGCGGATTGCTGTATTTCAGTTGTTTCCATGGTCTGCTTGCATGCGGTCTATGCCAGACGGGAGCCTTCATCAACACATGATTTTTGAATCCAAGCTCGATCGACTTTTTCGAAATAAACGTATCGTACCAATCTTTTGCTTCATCCAATCCCATGAAATCGTAGGCTTTCAAAAAATCTCTAGAGAAAAGCGTGCAGCAAAAGCTCAAACTTCTGGAAGTATCAATTACCGGATCTTTCACTCCTTTGAATTTCAAATAAGGAAAGTTCACCACGCCGTTTCTATCAACTGTCACAGAACCCACTAAGCCAGATTTACTGCTTGTTTTTTGAAAATTCAGCAAGTCTGCAATCGTTTCTGACTTCACGACTACATCTGATTCAATGACTAAAAGTGGTAAATTAGCTTCATTAGCGATCTTCTGAGCCATCTGTAGCACGAGTTTATAGTTCGGCGAAGGATGTTTGGTATGATCTTCCAGATGGACCAACTCATAGCCTATCTCAGAATTATTTTGCTCTAATCCTGCCTTGGTCTCTTCTGTACTGAAATCATTAAAAATAATATGCCTTACGCCAACTGTCGAACTAGCAATAGCTCTTGCAGTATCCAAAGTAGTTTCAAGAGAATTTTTAACTGGGGTGATTACGATTACTTCGGCCATACAGTAAATTTTACCAAAAATAGGCCTTTCTTCTGAGGCAAAAAATAACCCCGACGTTTGCCGGGGTTAAGAATTAATATTTACTAAATCCGCTTTTTAGACAGTAATGGGTTAAACTTTTACAAAATATGATAAACTTAAAGATTTAGGCCACTTCGGTCTCCTACCTCAAGTCTTCGGTCAGTAAAACAAAGAAAATCGCCATACCTACTTCATTAATGATAAATTGAAAATATATTAAGCTAGCTCACCTAGCGATTTTTTCATTCTACCCATCGCATCTACCAATTCTTCATCAGATGCTGCGTATGATAGTCTAATACACTCAGGCGCACCGAAAGCAGCTCCAGTCACTAAAGAAACGTGAGCTTCAGCCAATAGATAGAGACAAAGGTCATCTGCATCTTTCACATCATGGCCTTTGGCAGACTTACCAAAGAAAGCAGTCACGTCCGGGAAGAAATAAAATGCTCCTTCAGGAACGTGGGTTTTGATACCTGGAATATCACGAAGTAAATTCAACACCAACCCTCTTCTTCTTAGGTAAGCATTTGCCATTTCAGTAGTGGGAGTTTGATCTCCAGAGATACCAGCCAGAGCAGCTCTCTGAGCGATGCCCGTTCCTCCAGAAGTGAACTGACCCTGAATTTTCTCTACAGCTTTTGCCATCCACACTGGTGCACAGATATAACCAACTCTCCAGCCAGTCATGGCATATCCTTTAGAGAAACCGTTGACCGTAATAGTCTTTTCGAACATTCCCGGAAAAGATCCAATGCTATAGTTTCTTCCTACGAAGTTGATCTTCTCGTAGATCTCATCAGCAATCACCATGACATTCTCATGCTTTTTCACCACTTCCGCGATTGCTTCTAGCTCTTCCTTGCTAAATACAGATCCTGTAGGGTTACATGGAGAAGAGTAGATCACACCTTTGGTATTTGGAGTGATCGCAGCTTCCAACTGAGTAGCAGTAGCCTTGAAGTTATTCTCCATAGTACCTTGGATCAACACAGGAATGCCTCCCGCCAACTTGATGATCTCGGCATAGCTCACCCAATAAGGAGAGAAGATCACTACTTCGTCACCTTCATTGATCATGCACATAAATACGTTGGCGATGGAATGCTTGGCTCCGGTAGAAACTACGATGTTTTCAGCTTTTGCCTCTGCGATCTCATTCTCTTCGCGAAGCTTCTTTGCGATCGCTTCCCTCAGATCCTGATAACCTGCTACAGGAGGATATGAAAAGTACTTTCCTTCGTCGATTGCATCTTTTGCAGCCACTTGGATATGCTTCGGAGTCTTGAAGTCAGGCTCACCTAAACTAAGGCTGATGATGTCAACACCTTGTGATTTCAGCTCTCTTGCTTTTTTTGCCATGGCAAGAGTGGCTGATTCCTCCATATTGATTATCCGGTCTGATAAAATAGAATTCATTGTTTGAGAGATTTTTTTACGAATTCCCCAAAAATAGAGAGAAGATTATAAAATCTAAACAATCGGTGGCTTTTGATCTCTAAATGTTATTTTTGGATAAAATACACCGAAGTAAATTGCGTTTTTATAAACGATGAGTAGATATTATATCAGTTTTATTTTCCTCCTACTTCTGAGCAGAGTTTCTTTTGCCCAAGAAGAAGGATCAAAACCCAAATCAGATCCAGATTCGAGTGGTGTCGTGAATTCAAGCCTGCTTCCCACCACTATGCCTTTGCTGCTTTTTGATGACTCAAAGGAGAAGGAAGAAAAAAAGGAGAAAAAGAAGAAAGCCCGCAAGAACGAATGGTTCGGAATCAAAACCCGAAAAGGCTACACCCGCCAAGAAATTCGCGGCCAGCAGATCTTTGAGCACTTCAATTATACAGCTGATACTCGTAGTGCGGATCCTTATATTCGGGACGTTTATTGGTTTGATCCCCAAGAAAAAAGCATTAAAACAAAGGACTATGTGACAGGAAAAGGATATTTGCTTCACGGACCTTATGAGCGTGTAATCAATGAAGAAGTGGTCGAAAGTGGCATGTTTTTCTACGGCACAAAGCATAAAACCTGGATGCTCTTTGACTCTAAAAACATCTTACAGGACAAAAATCACTTTGAAGCAGGCTGGCCAAGAGAATCGCGAACTCGCTATTTCGATCAGTCCACGAAGACAATCCAAGAGATCATCCCCGTACAATATGGACTAGAGGAAGGAAATTACTTCTACTTCTATGAAGATAAGCAAGTGGCTGTGACGGGAGAATATCAGTTCGGTGAAAAAGTGGGACTCTGGACAGAATATTGGGATACCAATAACACCAAAGCCATCCGAAAACGTGAGGTTCAATATCAGGAAACTGCCTATACAAAAAATTTCCGCCCTTACATTCGTGCTGAATGGGATAAGGACGGAAATTTAGTCTATCGAAAAGACAACTGATTTTTAGTTATCTCTGAATTTGAACTGCTGACCTCCTACTGAGGCTTCATACATCAATCCGCCTTTGGTGCGTGTGAAAACAGCTACACCATCCACATACTTAGCATTCAAAGAAGCACCTGAAGCGGCTGCCACTGCAGAGACCTGAGCTGACATTTCAACTTTACTGTTTCTAAAACGATCAAAAGCTTCTTGGTCTTCGAAAAACACCACTTCAGAATACGCTTGGCCTCCAGCCTGGAAGCCAATAGTAATCTGAGTCATTTTGGCAAAACCGACTTTGCTTCCTCCTTGGTATGCAACTCCATTTCCAGCAGCTCCGCCGATTCCAAATCCACCTTTACCTACATTTGGCAAAATAATGTACCCATATGATGAGTCAAACATCTCTTGCATGCTAGGATCATCATCTAGAAAGGAAGCTTTTGCGTCTGCCGCATCTTCTATTATTCTCTGATCTTTCGTAGAGTCTTGCGCAAAGCCTACCAATGCCAATAAGCCAAAAAAGAAAGTTAATGTCACTTTTTTCATAATTACTATAAAATTAGAATGGGGTAAATAATTAATATGTATGTACGCTTTTCTGCCGGTAAGCGAATTCTCTTTGGTCAATGGGTTGGAAGACCCGCCACGGCGAGGCAGGCCGATGACCGAATACTTGGGTAAACCAGAATTCAATATGTCTTCGGATTTTCGATCCTATAAATCTTCTACGGGCAAGATTCTAAATAATCATAATAATTAATAAAATGCGTCTTCAAAATGTCGAAAATTGACATTTCCATGCCGATCCTTGTAAACGCCCACAATGTCAAAACGGATGTCATTGTGCCAATCATTCTCATAGATATATTGATCAGCGGCTTTGATCACCAGTTTCTTTTTAGTGGAATCCACAAACTCCTCTGCAAATCCAAAGCCAGTTCCCGACCTGAATTTGATTTCTATAAAAATTAACAGTCCACGATGCTTCATGATTACATCAATCTCAGCATGTCCGTGTCTGTAATTTTTGTCTACAAATTCATATCCTTTGGTCACCAGCCAGTCAGCTGCCAGTTGCTCCGCAAGTTTTCCAGAATCGTTGTGATCAGCCATCTTGGATATTTGTTTAATTTTGAAAAATCAATGAACGAACCAGTTGCTGGCTCAGTTGAAAAGTAAATCCCTCGGGACTATCCGATGAATGAAATTATCAATAAAAAAGTAGAATTCCGAGATCTTGGGAATCTCGATTACCAAGAGGCCTGGGATTATCAGGAGAAGCTATTTGCAGAAACGGTCGCTTTGAAAATCAGAAATCGGTCTTTGGCGCCAGCTGATCAATCACCAAGTGAAAACTACATTCTCTTCCTGGAGCATCCACACGTATATACCTTGGGAAAAAGTGGAAAGGAAGAAAATCTGCTTTTGGATGAAAAGGGGTTGAAAAGCCACCAAGCCCAATATTTCAAAATCAACCGTGGTGGCGATATCACGTATCATGGCCCAGGGCAGTTAGTAGGTTACCCTATTTTGGATCTCGACAATTTCTTTACTGATATTCACAAATACCTGAGGTTCCTTGAAGAAGCAATCATTTTGACTCTAGCAGATTATGGCGTTGAAGCTGGAAGAATACAAGGATTAACTGGTGTATGGATAGACCATCTGGTGCAAAAAAATCCTAGGAAAATCTGTGCGATGGGTGTAAAGTCCAGCCGCTGGGTTACTATGCACGGCTTTGCATTCAATGTAAATGCAGACATCAGCTACTTTAGACACATCATCCCCTGCGGAATCGATGACAAAGCGGTGACTTCATTGCATCTAGAGCTAGGAAGACCAATGGATATGCAAGATGTCAAATCAAGATTAAAGCAGCATTTGATCGGATTATTTGAAATGGAGAACATAGAAGTATAATGAAAAAAGACATAGATTTTCACCCAGTGACTGGGGTAAAGCTTGCTATCGCAAAAGAAGAAACTGCCACAGGAACAGAATGGGCCGTGTACATCATCAACTTGAATTTGATTGAGCTGAAGAATGTCATGATCACTTCAAAAGGCTATGGGGAAATAAATGGAGAAGTAAAAAAAACATCTACACTTCGACACATGCTCAACGAGCTAGGTGAGCAAGCTGTAGCGAAAGTGGAACCGATTGACCCTTCCGTTTTTATTTTAAACAATGAATTTTGGGTGAGTTATTATATTTTGGATCAAATTTTTGATAAAAAGTTTATCTTTACTTCTGGCAGTTTTGACTCAGGATTCATCAAGATGATCCCCGAAATCGGCCTAGAAGGAGTTCTCCACGCATAACAATAGCTTATGGCTGATTTTTTTGATCAACTGAATGACATTCTTTTTCTAGACATAGAGACAGCTTCATTGACTGAGAAATTTGAAGATCTGCCAGAGCGGATTCAAGAAGAATGGCTCAGAAAAGAGCGAATCATCCAATCTTCAGAAGATAGGCACGAACCAGGCTCATTGTACTTTGACCGAGCTGGCATACATGCTGAATTTGGGCAGGTAGTCTGTGTGGGCGTGGGCTATTTTCAGTGGAAAAAGAAAGATAAAAAATTAGCCTTCAGATCGAAATGTTACGCAAATGAAGACGAAAGGGAACTTCTTTTGGATTTCAAGGCTTTGTTAGAGAAGAAAAAATGGATTCTTTGCGCTCACAACGGAAAAGAATTTGATTTCCCATACCTCTGCCGTAGGATGCTAATACAAGGCGTATCTTTGCCAGAACCTTTACAGATCTCAGGGAAAAAGCCCTGGGAAGTTCGCCATCTCGACACGATGGAGCTTTGGAAGTTTGGAGACTATAAACATTACACCCGCTTGGAGCTTTTAGCTTCAGTTTTTGGAATCCCATCTTCAAAAGATGATCTTGATGGAAGTCAGGTCAATACTACTTTTCATCTGGAAAAAGACGTAGAAAAAATCAAAAAATATTGCCTGAGAGATGTGGAGGTCACAGCTCGAGTATATATGGCTATGCATCCGCAATCGGATGACTTAGAAATAGAAATCATCCATATAGAAGATTCAAAAAAACATCACAAAGATTAATGGGCGCAGGGACATAAATCTTTTTACCTTAACCCTAATCAACAACCCAAATCATGGGAAGAAAATCAAACAAGAAAAACACAAGTAAAAATCAAGGAGGAAAACAAACGAACACAGCTAGCTTGGCTCAACGTATCCTTCAATTTTTAGACGCAAATTTTGGAGAAGAATTTAACTCCAAGCAAATTATCAAGAAGCTCGAAATCCGAGACGCCCTCACTAAAGGAGGCGTAGAACCAGTGCTAAGCAAACTCGTAGAAGCTGGCTCAGTTTCCCGAAATCCGAGAAATTATTACTCATCCACGCAGGATCCTGAATTCATCGAAGGAATTGTGGACTTCGTAAATTCGCGATTTGCTTATATAGTCCCGCTCGATCCAGAGAAGATTGATGGCGATATTTTAGTCAAAGAAGCTGATCTCAAGCAAGCACTTGATGGAGACAAAGTTCGTGTGATGGTCTTTCCACTCAAAGGAAAAACTGGCCGAGTAGAAGGCAAAGTTCTCGAAGTAGTGAAAAGAAGCAGAGACGAATTTGTAGGACGAGTGGAAATCTCACCTCGCTTTGCATTCATCGTTCCAGATTTCAAGAAAATGCACAAAGATATCTTTGTTCATAAAGGAGATCTGAATGGTGCCGAGCATGGAGAAAAAGTAGTAGTCAAACTCACCGAATGGAGAGATGGAGATAAGAATCCTACAGGAGAAGTAACCCGAGTACTCGGCAAAGCTGGCGAGCATGAAGTAGAAATTCACTCCATCATGGCAGAATTCGGATTGCCATTCGAGTATCCTGAGGAGCCCGAAAAGGAAGCAGAAGCTATTTCAGAGAAAATCACTGCTACAGAAATAAAGAAACGAAAGGATTTCAGGGACGTTTTGACGTTCACCATTGATCCTGCTGATGCAAAAGACTTCGATGATGCTATTTCCTATAGAAAACTAGAAAATGGCAATCACGAAATCGGTGTACACATCGCTGATGTGACGCACTACGTGCAGCCAAAAACTGCCTTGGAAAAAGAAGCTTATAATAGAGCTACCTCTGTTTACTTAGTGGACAGAACAATTCCTATGCTTCCGGAGCGATTGAGTAATGGACTTTGCTCTCTTCGTCCCAAAGAAGATAAACTTACTTTTGCCTGTGTATTTGAAGTGGATGACGAAGCGAATGTGAAGAAACATTGGATTGGCAGAACAGTTATTCATTCTGACCGAAGGTACGCTTACGAAGATGCTCAGGAGAATATCGACAATCAGTCTGGTGATTTCTATCAGGAACTCACCTTACTTAACGTAATGGCAAAAAAAATCCGCCAACGCAGATTCAAGCATGGTGCTGTTAACTTCGAAACAGTAGAAGTGAAGTTCAAGCTTGACGAAAAAGGCAAGCCACTTGGCTTGTTCATCAAAGAGCGAAAAGATATTCATAAGCTCATCGAAGAATTCATGCTCCTTGCAAATAAATATGTTGCTGAGTTTATTTTCAATAAGAATAAAGGAAAAGACACTTTCGTCTATCGTACACACGATTCTCCTGATATGGATAGATTGGACACTTTCTCGGGCTTTGCAAAGCGATTTGGCCATGCTTTCGACATTGAGAACTTGAATACTATTTCCACTGCGCTGAACAAACTGATGGAAGATATTCAGGGTAAACCTGAGCAAAATGTCTTAGAGCAGTTGGCGATTCGAAGTATGGCAAAAGCCAAATACACTACTGAGCCAAAAGGGCACTTTGGACTTGCTTTCGCTCACTATTCTCACTTTACCTCTCCTATCCGTAGATATCCGGATATGATGGCACACAGGTTACTTGAGCTTTATCTTGAAGGTGGAAAATCCCCTGATGCTGAAGATTGGGAACAAAAATGTGTGCATTCTTCAGAGCGTGAAAAACGTGCTGCAGATGCAGAGAGAGCTTCTATCAAATACAAGCAAGTGGAATTCATGTCGCTTGCAGAAGACAAAGACTACGAAGGAATTGTGGCAGGAATAACGGAATGGGGAGTTTTTGTGGAGATCACAGAAACAAAGTGTGAAGGCATGATTCGTGTCCAAGACATGGACGACGATTACTATGACTTTGACCAGAAAAACATGCGTTTAGTTGGTTCGAAAACAAAAAAAATGATCACTTTGGGCGATAAAGTGAAGGTCAGAGTAGTTAACACCGATATTGACCGCAGAACGATAGATTTGGAATTTGCTGATAATGACAAGAAAAAACCACGCGCACGAGCTATTAGGTAAGCTGGAGGCATTCATCCAAGACCTCCCTAGTGCAATCGGAATAAGAAAATCACCCCGAGAACTCTATGACCCTATCACCTATATTTTAAGCTTGGACGGAAAAAGAATCCGTCCTCTGCTTAGTTTACTGGCGTATGGAATTTACAAGCCCAATCCAGAAGAGATCCTGAGTCAAGCTACTGCCGTTGAAGTCTTCCACAATTTCACACTGATGCATGACGATATTATGGATGATGCACCACTCAGAAGAGGAAAAGATGCTGTCCATATAAAATGGAATAAGAATGTCGCAATACTTTCTGGTGATGTAATGCTGGTAAAAGCGTATGATTTACTCCTACCAACGGAAGCCGATAAACTTGGAGAGGTGATTCGCTTGTTCAACAAGACAGCTTCAGAGGTTTGCGAAGGTCAGCAATTCGATATGAATTTTGAGACTTTAGAGTCAGTGCATGAAGATGAATACCTCAACATGATTCGCTTGAAAACGGCTGTGCTTGTGGGATTTGCATTACAACTCGGTGCCTTACTAGCTGGAGCAGAGAATGGTGATGCACAGAAACTATATGATTTCGGTATGAACATAGGAGTTGGATTTCAGCTTAAAGACGACTTACTAGATGTCTATGCGGATCAGGCTAAATTTGGAAAGCAGGTTGGAGGAGACATCATATCTAATAAAAAAACATTTTTGTTAATCAAAGCACTTGAACTGGCAACAGGAGAAGATGCTGAAGCGCTAAACTATTGGCTCTCACAAACCGAATTTGACAAAGAAGAAAAAGTATCAGCTGTTCGTACAATTTATGAAAAGTTAGGAATTAAAGAACTTGCTGAAGCTAAGATGAACTCCTATTTCGAAGTTGGATTTGCCCAATACGAAGCTATCCATTTCAAAAACGAAGATTATTTCCTCGAATTAAAAAAAATAACTCAGGACTTAATTCACAGAGAAAAATAATAAATGACCTTATCTATTACAGTTGTCCTGATTATTATCACTGCTATAAGCAGCTTTTACGGAATCAATAATGCAGCTTTCATGGAACGCTGCATGTTCACCCCCTACAAAATCAAGCGAAACGGCCAGTGGGATCGATTCGTAACTTCTGGATTTATCCACAAAGACTACATCCATCTTTTCTTCAACATGTTCACCTTCTACTTCTTTGGAGGTGTAGTGGAGCAAGTCCTTGCTTATAAATTTGGTGTAGTGATGGGTGGTGCAGTCTATGTGCTGTTCTATCTTTTAGGAATCGTCATTTCTGATATTCCTACTTATCTAAAAAATCAGGACAATAGCTACTACAGGGCACTGGGAGCCTCAGGCGGAACAGCTGCAACAGTATTTGCCAGTATCATTATCCTACCGCTTTCGGACATCTGTCTGTTTGGAATTCTCTGCTTACCTGGATTTATTTTGGGTGTCCTTTTTCTCCTTTATTCATATTTCAAAGGGAAGAATCAAGATGATGCTATCAATCATGATGCCCACCTCTATGGAGCAATTTTCGGAATAGTGTTTATTTTAGTTATTTCCCCCGAAAGCGCAACCACATTTATAGCTCAAGTGCTGAGCTATAGACCATTTTAAAACATTCAACATTCCAAAAACTGCCCGTCTGATAATTTGTCAGTTGGGCTTTTTTCTGAAGTCTTAGCTAGTGAATATCATCGTTTGATTAGCCTCATGGCAATGCCTTGCTGACCTAAATGAAATACAAATAAAGTAAATGCAGATTTCGAGGCTTCTTAGATAGTATGGTTCTACCCTTAATTTAGTGGGGATATAGATCTAAGCCACCATGGAAAAACCTTAAATGACGCTTCTCAACACTGATTTTAAAATCAATAATAGTCTAAAATGTTATTTTTTTGGGTCCAACTCAGGAAACTTGAACAAATCAATCGTGCGCTCTCCGCGAAAACTTATGCTAATGGGCTCATCGAACTAATTTCTCCATTCTGGTTAAGAGACTTTCATATAAAACACCTATGCATAAGAAATTCACAAAGTGGAATGAGAGAGAAAAGCCCGATTAGCACTACCGATGGGTCAAAAGAAAAGCGATCTTTGCGATTTCTCAGCGGTAAAAAACTTTCATAAAAAAAGCTCCCTCAAATGAAGGAGCTTTCACAATTAGTTGATTGCTTAGATTAAGCTTCTGCTGGCAATACGCTTACGTATGATCTGCCATCAAATTTCTTTCTGAAGGTAACAACACCGTTGGATGTAGCAAACAATGTATGATCTTTTCCAAGACCTACATTCTCACCTGGGTGATGCTTAGTCCCTCTTTGTCTTACGATGATATTACCAGCGATTACTACTTCGCCACCAAATTTCTTCACGCCCAATCTCTTGGATTGTGAGTCTCTACCGTTTCTGGAACTACCGACGCCTTTCTTGTGTGCCATGGTTTTATTCTTTTATTGTTTTCGAAGAGAAAACTTAGATTGTAATACTTTCTATCAAAACTTTGGTGAAATCCTGTCTGTGACCGTTCTTCTTTTTGTAGCCCTTGCGGCGCTTCTTTTTGAAGACGATGACTTTATCACCTTTTACATGATCTAGGACCTTCCCAGATACCTTCGCTCCTACCAAAAGGGGAGCGCCTACGGACACAGTTCCATCAGCTTCTGCTAATAGTACCTGGTCGAATTCGATGGAAGCGCCAGTTTCTAAGTCTAACTTTGGGGCATAGACGAACTGATCTTGTGTTACTTTGAACTGCTTACCTGCGATGTTTACAATTGCGTACATAATTCTTGATTCTTTTGAAATCGGAGTGCAAATATAGGTAAGTTATAGAGAAGAAAAAAACCAGTCTCTGAAATATTCCTTCTGATTTAAGCTGAAACTTAGCAATTCATCTTTTTTGGACAAAAATTACCTTAATAAGTCGAGGGCAGAAAGACAATTATATTCTAAAATGATTTCAAAAATCCACATTGATTTTCACTCAACAGATTGATGGTCAAAAAATTGAAGTGCAAAATTATTTATACCAAATACCTGAATTAAGTTCAATAGTGATCTTGAATTTTGGTTGAAAATCTTTTTTGGCATTATTTCAAATTATTTCAAACCCCTGAAAATAGCTCATTCAATTAATTTAAAGGTGTATTGAATAATATCTAACCTATTGATTAAATGAGCTATATATAGCTCTTGACTTTTGTTCAAAAAAGGTCCTAAACTGATACTTTACAGGTTTTATTTCCCAATTTTGATTCACATATTTGTTTAAAGGCTGTTCTGAAAAGGCAGCCTTTCTTATCCTCTATCCAAGTGGGTATCTTTAGTAGAGTAGGAGAGCAAATTCATTACGATTAAATAACTCAAGTAGCAATGCAGAACGAACCAATATTAGAAGAGAATAAAAATCGCTTTGTTTTATTCCCAATACAGCATAATGACATTTGGCAGTACTATAAGAAAGCAGAAGCTAGCTTTTGGACTGCCGAAGAGATTGATTTAGGTCAGGATATGGTGGATTGGAAGGCATTGAATGATGGTGAGCGTCATTTCATCTCTCATGTATTGGCATTTTTTGCTGCCAGTGACGGAATTGTAAATGAAAATTTGGCCGAGCACTTTGTATCTGAGGTTCAATATACAGAAGCTAAATTTTTCTATGGCTTCCAGATCGCGATGGAAAACATCCACTCAGAAACCTATAGCCTTCTCATAGATACATATATTAAAGATGCAGTGGAGCGTGATAAGTTGCTACACGCAATCGAGCATATTGACTGTGTAAAGAAAAAAGCTGATTGGGCTTTAAGATGGATCGACAATGGAAACTTCCAAGAGCGTTTGATCGCTTTTGCTGCAGTGGAAGGGATTTTCTTCTCAGGTTCCTTCTGCTCTATATTTTGGCTAAAGAAAAGAGGATTGATGCCAGGACTAACTTTCTCTAATGAGCTTATATCTCGTGATGAAGGATTGCACTGTGACTTTGCCTGTCACCTTTATACCCAACATCTAAATAATCAGTTACCAAAAGAAACGGTAAGAGGGATCATTCGGGACGCTGTGGAAATCGAAAAAGAATTTGTAACTGACGCCTTACCAGTACGACTCATAGGAATGAATTCTGATCTGATGTGTCAATACATTGAATTTGTAGCAGATAGACTGCTAGACGAATTAGAGTGTGAAAAAATATGGAATAGTACGAATCCATTCGACTTCATGGATATGATTTCGCTTCAGGGAAAAACCAATTTCTTCGAAAAAAGAGTTGGTGACTACCAAAAAGCCGGAGTAATGAAAACTACAGATGGGCCTGACGATTCACCGAGATTCTCCATTGGTGAGGACTTCTAATCAACCCTTTTTCCATCAACCAAAAAAAACTGAATAAATGCTAGTATTAAAAAGAGACGGAAGGCGAGAATCAGTACGATTCGACAAAATCACAACCAGAATTGAGAATCTCTGCTATGAGCTGGATCCAAGATTTATTCAGCCTATAGACGTTGCCAAAAAGGTGATCGATGGCTTGTACGATGGTGTATCCACTACTGAGCTAGACAATTTAGCTGCGGAAGTTTGTGCATCCCTGACTGTGAAGCATCCAGATTATGCGATCTTGGCTGCGAGAATAGCCATCTCTAACCTTCACAAGACTACTAGCCAGTCTTTTTCAAATACCATGAAAAGGCTTTATACCCATGTAAATCCAAAGACTGACGAAAATGCAGCTTTGCTAGATCCAGAAATATATGGCATCATAAAAAATCATGCTGCAAAACTAGATGCTGCGATTGATTACAAAAGGGATTTTGGGTATGATTATTTTGGATTCAAGACTTTGGAGAGAAGTTACTTGATCAGATTGAATGGGAAAGTAGTAGAACGTCCTCAGCACATGTTGATGCGAGTGGCCGTCGGGATCCACAAAGAGGACATGGAATCTGTGATTGAAACGTACAATCTTCTGTCTGAGAAATGGTTTACGCACGCCACTCCCACCCTTTTCAATGCTGGCACACCTAAGCCTCAGCTTTCATCTTGCTTCTTGCTAACGATGAAGGATGACAGCATTGACGGGATTTACGACACATTGAAGCAATGCGCTAAAATCTCCCAATCAGCTGGAGGAATAGGCCTTTCTATTCACCATGTAAGAGCTAAAGGTTCCTACATAAAAGGCACAAATGGGGTTTCCAATGGTATTGTGCCTATGTTGAGAAACTTTGACATGACAGCACGTTATGTTGATCAAGGCGGAGGAAAAAGAAAAGGAAGCTTTGCAATTTACCTTGAGCCTTGGCATGCTGATATCAAAGATTTCTTGGAACTAAAGAGAAATCACGGTAAAGAAGAAATGAGAGCAAGGGATTTGTTCTATGCCCTTTGGATTCCAGATCTATTCATGAAGCGCGTAGAGCAAAACTTAGAATGGTCTTTATTCTGTCCACATGAAGCTCCTGGACTTTCTGATTGTCACGGAGAAGAATTCGAAAGATTATATACGAAATACGAAAGAGAGGGAAAGGCTCGTGAGACAATTAAAGCACAAGAACTTTGGTTTGAAGTCCTTGAATCTCAAATTGAGACTGGTACACCATACATGCTATATAAAGATGCAGCTAACGGGAAGTCAAACCAGAAGAATTTGGGAACGATCAAGTCTTCAAATCTGTGTACTGAGATTATCGAGTACACAGCGCCAGACGAAGTAGCCGTATGTAACTTGGCTTCTATTGCTCTTCCAAAATTTGTAACCGCTGGACCTGATGGGAAATTATTCTTTGACCATCAAAAATTATATGAAATCACTAAAGTAGCCACCAAGAATCTGAATAAGGTTATTGATGTAAATTACTATCCTGTCGAAGAAGCTAAACGATCAAACTTCCGTCACCGTCCTATAGGTTTGGGGATTCAGGGTCTTGCAGATGCATTTATATTGTTACGCATGCCTTTTGATTCACTAGAAGCGAAAGGATTGAATGAAGATATTTTCGAAACCATGTACTTTGCAGCCGTGGAAACTTCCATGGAACTTGCCAAAGTTCAAGGTACCTACGAAACTTATGAAGGCTCTCCAGCATCTCAAGGAGAATTACAGTTTGACCTTTGGGGTGTGACTCCAAAGTCTGGAAGATGGAACTGGACTGAAGTAAAGGAGAAGGTTAAGAAGTACGGCATGAGAAATTCACTATTGGTGGCTCCCATGCCAACTGCTTCTACTTCTCAGATCTTGGGCAACAATGAATGCTTTGAGCCTTACACTTCAAATATCTACAGCAGAAGAACGCTTTCTGGCGAGTTCATCATTGTAAATAAGCATTTGATGAAAGACCTAATCGCGCTTGGTCTTTGGGATGATACCATGAGAAATAGGTTGATCTCCACCAATGGATCTGTACAAAACATACCAGGAATTCCTCAGCACATCAAAGATCTCTATAAAACCGTGTGGGAGATTTCACAGAAAATCATTATTGATATGTCTGCTGATCGTGGAGCTTATATCTGTCAATCTCAAAGTATGAATATCTTCATGCAAGATCCTAACTTCGGTAAGTTGACTTCTATGCACTTCTATGCTTGGAAAAAAGGATTGAAGACAGGCATGTACTACTTAAGATCTCAAGCGGCTACAAGTGCTATCAAATTCACTCTTGATAAATCTGGATTTGAGCCAAAGGTTGAAAAAGCTCAGCAGGAAATCTTAGAAGTAAAATCACAAAAACAAGATGCCATCGCATGTTCACTGGATGATCCAGAAGGATGCGAAATGTGCGGGAGCTGAGAATTCAAGTTCAATAATTACTAAAAAGCGTTTGAGAAATCAAGCGCTTTTTTTGTAACTTAAAATTAAAGAAACCCAATTATGTATATTAAGATGATTGAAAAAAAACTTGAGAAATTAAAAGCTGATACTCAAGCACAATTTGGAATAATGACACCACAACATATGGTAGAACATTTAACCGTAACCATTAAGATATCATACAACAGAATTAAAATCCCTGAGTTTGAATTAAGTGAAAAGCAAAAGTTTCAGAAAACAGCACTTCTAGACACTTCCATAGAATTCCCTCAAGGGGTAAAAGCTCCAGGAATGAATGTTGGCGAGTTAATGGCTTTGAGGAGCTCAAACCTAAAGGAGGCTAAGGAACAACTCTTAGCTAGTTTAACTGATTATAATACATTCTTTGAGATGGATCCGACTGCAACTACTATTCATCCAAGGTTTAGTAAGTTAAACTATGCTGAATGGGAAAGATTTCATCCTAAGCATTTTAAGCACCATTTCAAGCAATTTGGAATTTGGGAATAAGTAA
>NZ_MSSW01000104.1 GCF_002150685.1 Algoriphagus antarcticus | reverse complement strand
TAAACCCTTGGCATCGAAGGGATTGGAAGGATAGACTATTTTCAGTCCTGGCGTATGAAAAAACCAGGCTTCGTTGGACTGGGAATGAAAAGGGCCGGCAGCCATTCCTGCACCTGTAGGCATTCGGATCACTACATCGACATTCTGCGCCCAGCGGTAATGGGTTTTCGCGAGGTTGTTTACAATTTGGTTAAAGCCTACTGAGACAAAGTCTGCAAACTGCATCTCCACCATTGCTTTGTAGCCTTTGATGGAAAGGCCAAGTCCAGCACCGATAATGGCGCTTTCGCAAAGTGGCGTATTGCGAACGCGATCAGCACCGAATTGAGCTTTGAAACCATCTGTGATTTTGAATACTCCACCGTATTCGCCGATATCCTGCCCCATCAGGATTAGCTTGGGATACTTTTCCATGGATTGTCGTAAGCTGTCCGAGATCGCATCGACTAGCCTCTTTTCAGATTTTGGAGAGTTTTCTGAGGGAGAAATTACGTGTTGTTCAAAAGGGAAATACACATCCGAAAGTTCGGTTTCGAGATTTGCTGAAATAGCTTCTTCTTCAAAAGCGATATCCAATGCATCGTTGATGGCCTTTTTGATTTTGGTATTTATCTTCTCCTTTTTCTTTTCATCAAGAATTCCAATTTCCTGTAGGTAACTTTCATAGTTTTCGACTGGATCGAGTTTAGCCCAATCTTCCATCAGTTGCTTTGGTACATACTTGGTCCCTGATGCTTCCTCATGTCCTCGCATTCGGAAAGTAATAGCTTCAACTAATACAGGACGGGGGTTTTTACGAATGTCATCCGCTAGTTTTTTGATCTCATCATAAACCTCCAATACATTATTTCCCTGAATCCGAATTGCTTCCATCCCATATCCAGGGCCTTTTTCTGTGAAATACTTGAATGCGAATTGTTCCTCGCTAGGAGTGGAAAGTCCAAAGCCATTGTGCTCCACTACAAAAATCACCGGTAATTTCCACACGGCAGCCACATTCAATCCCTCGTGAAAATCGCCTTCTGAACTAGCTCCATCTCCGGAAAATACGACCGTCACTTTCTTTTCTTGAGATAGTTTATCTGCCAAGGCAATTCCATCAGCGATTGCCAGTTGGGGACCTAAGTGAGAGATCATTCCTACGATGTGATGCTCGATCGATCCGAAGTGAAAGGAGCGGTCACGACCTTTAGTAAATCCTGAAAGCTTTCCTTGAAATTGTGCGAAAAGCCTTTCCAAAGGCATATTTCTCCCAGTGAAAATCCCCAGATTTCTATGCATAGGAAGGATATACTCGTCTGCCTGAAGTGCATTTACAACCCCGATAGAAATTGCTTCCTGTCCCCATCCACTAAACCATTTTGAGATCTTTCCCTGTCGAAGGAGAATGAGCATTTTCTCCTCAATTCTTCTAGGCATTATCAAAGACTCATAAAGCTCTAGTAAGATTTTGTCGCTGTATTTTTTTCGATCAAACGTTAAGTTTTGGGAAGTCAGGTCAGTTGTTTCCATAGAATTGGGATTTCCTTCCTAAGGTACAGGAAGCAGGTAAATTGCCAAAGAATAAATTAGCGCCCTGCAAAATGGCCCCGATATGAATCGGGGCGAAAAATAAATGCAAGGAGTTAAAAAGTTTGCTGTACGTCTCAAAAGTAGAAAAAAGCAGTTGCTCCAACTCATGAAGCGAGTTAAGCTTAGTTTATCAAAATATCATGAGAAATGATCTTGAGGTAATATTGGCTTACAGATAAAAAAAATCAAGCTCTAATTGTCTCGTTTCCAAAAAGAAGTGAAATTGAAGATTCTACTTTGACCCAAAACCTGAAATTTATGAAATTCAAGTCATTAGCATTTCTAACTGTCATTTATCTTTTTTCAGCATTTGTAGTTTTTTCACAAACTCCACGCAAGACTGTCGTGAGCATCTCGGCTGACAAATTCTACATCAATAATGAATTAACTTATCCGGGCAGAGATTGGAATGGATATAAGATTGAAGGATTATTGATGAATTCCAGAATGGTGCAAGGGGTATTTGATGATTTGAATCCTGAGACAGTGAAAAACTGGGAGTATTCAGACACCAAGAAGTGGGATGCTGATAGGAATACAGATGACTTTGTAAGTCACATGGCAGAGTGGAAATCCTATGGTTTGCTTTCGTTCACAATAAATTTGCAAGGAGGAAGTCCATATGGTTATTCACAAAGTCAGCCGTGGGTCAATTCCGCATACACTGAAAGTGGTGAACTGAGACCTAGATATTTTAAGAGGTTAGAGCGGATTTTGGATAACGCCGATGAATTGGGGATGGCGCCGATGTTGGGCTTATTTTACTTTGGGCAGGATGATAATCTTGCCGATGAAAAAGCTGTCGTAAATGCTGTGAACAATGTGATTGATTGGCTACATGAAAAGAACTACAAAAATGTACTAATCGAAGTGAACAATGAATGTAATGTGCGGTATGATCATGAAATCCTACAGCCTGAGCGTGTTCATGAATTGATAGAACTGGTGAAAAGCAAGAAGAAAAATGGCTATAGATTTCTAGTCAGCACTAGTTACGGGGGAGGGACAGTGCCAAAGGAGAATGTAGTAAAGGCTTCTGATTTTATTTTACTTCATGGAAATGGTGTTTCTGATCCCAACAAGATTATCGAGCAAGTGGAAGCAACCCGAGACGTAGATGGGTACACAAATCAACCTATCGTTTACAATGAAGATGATCACTTCAATTTTGATCAGGATTTAAACAACTTCACTGCTGCCGTCTCAGCTTATGCCTCTTGGGGATATTTTGATTATCGAATGAAAGGCGAGGGATTTGAAGAAGGATACCAAAGCGTGCCGGTTGATTGGGGAATCAATTCCGATAGGAAGAAAGGGTTCTTCGGGTTGCTGAAAGAGATAACGGGGTATTAAATGAATGGAGGAAGAATTTAAAATGGAGAATTTAAAATTCTGATACTCGTGGGCTGTGACATTGAAAAAATCATTTTATGATATGCCTCTGATAGCACATGCTTTGGTGAAGGACACGAATGATATTAGCACCATAATCTGTCCTTAAATAAAAAACCATGTGTGAATTGAAATTCAATCTTCTTAGTTCGGGAATTAATTCATTAGCATCAATTCCTATAAAACTTTTTTTTTGCAAGTGATTCAAAGATTTCATGGAGCCCCAAAATGTATTTTCTGGCCTGTTTTAGTCCGAATTGTTCTATTCCGAATTCATATATGTCGGCCAAATCCTGAACACAGCGTGTGGATATTTTATAAGCGTTCATCAGCTTTCATTCGCTCTTCTACTTCCTTC
Source organism: Algoriphagus antarcticus (assembly GCF_002150685.1). GTDB lineage: Bacteria > Bacteroidota > Bacteroidia > Cytophagales > Cyclobacteriaceae > Algoriphagus > Algoriphagus antarcticus. The sequence goes on along the minus strand of NZ_MSSW01000104.1, from coordinate 17,000 downwards.
ATGATTTCGGGAATAGTTCTCTCGCTAACGCCTGAATCTATGCCAGCTTGAATAGCGGCCTTTAATTGAACAAATTTGCTATTACGTGCTTGATCTGAGCGGATAAGATGCCGTACATATTCAGATTCGTTGGTGAATTCACCCGCTTCAATCTGAGCTTTGATCCATTTATCTTGTTGCTCCGTAAAGGTCAGCGTTTTTCGTATCGTTCCCTTTATTAATATTTTTTACAGTGATTGTGATACTATTGGTGTAATTTGGAATCAAAACTAGCATCTTACAATAATGTTTTGTTAATAGAATTACTGATATTGACTTGGCTCTTTTTTAACATTCTCATTTTATACATTTCAGAATCTCGTTACTTATCGATGACATTCTTGGCTATTAGCATAAATTCATTTGATATTTCCTTCAAATTCTTGCCAACGGCAAGAACCGTATCAGCCCCAAATACAGCGCAGCGAAATTCGGGGTATAATGAGAGATTATTATTCCAAGAGTGCCAAAGGCACGATCAATAAATTGGCTTGGTTTCTATACAGCAGTCTGAAGCACAATTCTGAAGGCTTGAGCTAGAATAGCCTAGTTTACATCCCAGATCGCTTTCCATACTCTTCGGCACTGGCGGTTCCTCACGAAGACGCCCATTTTAAATTTCAAATTCTTAAATTTTAAATTCAAAAAGTTGCTTCGCGCTTTTTTCTATACCTTTGCCCCCTCAAAATGTAGGAAAACTGTGAAAGCGAGAACGTTAAAAAAAGACAAAGTCAATATTGTAACTATGGGTTGCTCCAAGAATCTTGTTGATTCAGAGGTGCTGCTTACCCAGCTCAGGGGCAATGGCATCAACGCAAGTCATGAGTCTGGGACGGACGACAATAACATCATCATTATCAATACTTGCGGGTTTATCGACAATGCAAAGCAGGAGTCTATCGACACCATTTTGCAGTATGTGGATGCCAAAGAAAAAGGATTGGTGGACAAAGTCTACGTGACAGGATGTCTTTCGCAGCGCTACAAAGACGATCTGGAAAGGGAAATCCCTCAAGTTGATGCATTTTTTGGAACAAGAGATTTACCTGCCATTTTGAAGAAATTCAAAGCAGATTATAAGCATGAGTTGGTTGGAGAGCGTTTATTGACGCACTCTTCGCACTACGCTTACATGAAGATTTCTGAAGGTTGCGACAGACCTTGTTCTTTCTGCGCTATTCCTATCATGCGTGGCGGACACATCTCCAGACCTATCGAAGAATTGGTGAAGGAAGCTGAGCACAAAGCTGCTGGCGGAACGAAGGAGTTGCTGTTGATCGCACAAGATTCTACTTATTATGGCTTGGATATTTATAAGAAGAGAAACCTTGCTGAGTTGATGCGCAGACTTTCTGATGTGAATGGGATCGACTGGATTCGTCTCCATTATGCTTATCCGACGGGCTTCCCGATGGACGTGATTGAGGTGATGAAGGAGCGTGATAATATTTGCAACTACCTAGATATCCCTTTACAGCACGGTTCTTCCGATGTGTTGAAGGCGATGCGTCGTGGTACCACACGTGAAAAGCAGGAAAACTTAATCCATAGCATCCGTGATATTTTGCCAGATATCGCTATCCGAACTACGCTGATCGCCGGTCACCCGGGAGAAGGCGAGAAAGAATTCCAAGAAATGGTAGACTTCGTGGAGCGAATGAAATTTGAGCGTTTGGGCGTATTTACTTATTCTCATGAGGAAAGCACCCATGCTTACACGATGGAAGATAGCATACCGCAGGAAGTGAAGCAGGAGCGTGCAAATCATCTGATGGAGATTCAGGAGCAGATTTCTTACGACCTCAATCAGGAGAAAATTGGCAAGACTTTTAAAGTGCTAATCGACAAAAAAGAAGGCGGTCACTTCGTAGGTCGTACTGAGTACGATTCTGTTGAAGTAGACAACGAAGTGCTAATCGATGCTTCCAAGCATTACTGCAGAGTTGGGGATTTCGTGCAAGCCAAAGTCACTGAAGCGACGGAGTTTGATCTGTATGGAGAGGTGGTTGATTGAGTAAGTTTAAAAGTGAGAATCAAGTTTGCTTTCGATATTGCGGGTAATAGTAAAGTTTAATAACTTACATCATGCTGACAATCAATCCTAAATACATCACTGACCAAGCAGGAAATAAGATTTCTGTGGTGATTTCTGTTCCAGAGTTGGAGTATATGATGGAAAAACTGGAAGAAATAGAGGATGTCCTACTTTATGATAAAGTCAAGCAATCTGATGAGCCTTCCATTCCAATAGATGAAGCTTTAGACCGGCTTGAGTCCAATAGGAAGGATTAAAAATGGCTCATCAAATAAGTGTAAAAAAGTTTGAGATAGAATCATAATTAATGAAATATTATTTTAAGTGATATTTCATTAATACTAAAGGGGAGTTTATGGTTAGTTTTTCTGCAAAACTATTAAAGGAACTACTGTCAGACTCGTTTTTATTTTCAAATCTTTCAACTAAATAAGGAGCTTCTAATGTCGATATTAAGTATCCTTCATTTAAAATTACTGGCATTATATAATTATATCCACCGTCTATATCGTTTTCTGTTTTTGAAAAAAGTATACTTTGCTCTTTTTCTTTAAAGTAAATGATGTTAGTTAAATACCCATTAAATATTAATCTTGAAATTATGTGTTTATTGTCTTCCAGTAAATTTGCATGATGGTAATAATATTCACTCTTTTGCTCAGGTGTAAGTCTTCCTTTAGTTTTAGCCATTAAGTCATAAGGTAAATATTTATTCTTTCCAGTAAAATAGTTTTTATTAATCAATTTTCCATTTAAGTTATAAGAATAGATTGTGTCAAGAAAATTTGCAGAAAAAAGTATCTTCCCATCTTGAAAATTTAAGTTATTTCGCTCCTTAAAAAATGGGAGTTTTATCTCTTCCACTGGTGAAGGAATATTTGTAATTTCATTTGTTTTAACATCCCAAATCCATAATATGGAGTTGTTGTCTGGAGAAATTAAGTCTTTATGCGTTGCACTAGGTCTGTAAAGTATATATGATTCTTTATCAGTGTGTTGTATTTTTGTAAATACTCCAGGTAACTTAAATTCATCTATGAAATTTCCTTGAAAATCATAGCGAATCAACTTTTTTAGAGATAGTATGTCAATAGTTTTTCTATCCCTATTTATTGTGAAATCATGAATAACTAAATATTCTCCTGGTCCTTCCCCAAACTTTTGAATATTTGCTACGAAATTCATTTCCTTATCTATAATAGATAAGCTGTAAGATAAATCATAATCTGCAAAGATATAATTCTCTTCAAAAACTTGAGCCTTATCAATTCTTGTAACACTGGCCTGTTCTGGGAATGAAAAGTATTCAATTTTTGATATGAATGAACTCATGTATTTTTCAGTTTCATTTGGAACTGGAATTGGATTTATTGATTTTATTTTTTCTTGAGATAAATTATCCGAACTGCAAGAGATAATAATATTGGCTAAAAAAATATATAAAATTGATCTGAGCATTGTGATTTATCAATATGGATGCTATAAGTTTCTAATAATCCTACAATTATTTTTATAAATAAATTGTAGGTTATGCAAGTCTGAAAATAAATTAGGCAGGAAACATATACCATGGACAAACTTCCTCACATGGTATCTGTTCAAAATATATACAGTACTCTATGCCAATGTATCTACATTTGATAACTTCTTCCTGATATGCCCCACCTGTGTAAAATCCACAATAGTCATCTTCTTTGTAATAAAATTCTTCTTCCGCATAAACCTCAGGAGTAAATAAGATATTTAATGTTCCAATAATAATGCAGAATGATATAATTAATTTTTTCATATTTTAGTTATTTATTTGTTATAAAAATATATCAATTTATTTAAAAATTTAGTTTAGCTAGGATAGGAGTTCGGACAAACTTCTTCACATGGAATTTGTTCAAATATTATACAATAATCCCCTCCAACGTATCTACATTTTGTTACTACTTCTTGACAATCCTGATTTGTATGGAAAGCACAATAATCTGGCTCTACAAACCAAGGATAATCTTCCTCATCAAATACATTCGTAGGATTTAGAAAGATAATTCCGCCCCAATAATCAGAATAGTTAGAATTAACTTTTTCATAGTTTTTTATTTAAAGTTTACTCAAGTTATTAATTTACCCGTTTTTTTTTTTTTTTTTTGGCGAATGGTTATTTTAAGTTTTAAATGGTCCAAATTCTTTTTTTTAGTTTCTCATTATTTTCTACGTTTAGCTGTATTTTTGCTCTTTCACCCGATCTCCCTAATTTAGCATTCTAAAATCACCCGAATGAAGTTGATCGAAGTCAGCACGCCTGCCCATCAGAAGGAGTTTATTGAGATGGCTGTCAGGTTTTATAAAAACGAAAAGAATTGGATCAGGCCTCTTGACGCAGATATCGAGGGGCTTTTTCATAAAGAAACCAACAAGCTTTTTCGAAATGGAGCAAAATCCAAGCGTTGGCTTTTGCATAATGACAACGGAGAAACTATCGGACGTGTAGCAGCTTTCATCAATCCAAAGATGAAGGAAAAGCAACCGACTGGCGGTTTGGGTTTCTTCGAATGCATTAATGATCAGGAAGCTGCTTTTTTACTTTTTGACACCGCAAAAGCCTGGCTGGAAAGTGAAGAAATGGAGGCGATGGACGGTCCGATCAACTTCGGTGAGCGAGATAAATGGTGGGGATTGCTCGTGGATGGATTCACTGAGCCGAACTACAATATGCCGTGGAACTTTGCCTATTATCAAGACTTCTTCGAGAACTACGGTTTCCAGATTTATTTCAAGCAATTCACCTATGCGAGAAATGTGCAAGGTTTAGGCTTTGATGAGAAAATGATCGCCAGATCTAAGGTAGTTACAGATAATCCTGACTATGAATTTCACTACTTGAAAGGGAAGGAGCTGAAGGAAAAAGCGGCTGAATATTTCATGACAGTCTATAATAAAGCTTGGGCTCGACACATGGGCAAATCAATAACACTGAAAGAAGCTCAGATGATGTTTGCCAAGATGAAGCCCATCATCGACGAAAAGCTGATCTACTTTGGCTTTTATAAAGGAGAGCCGATATCCTTTTTTATCCAGATTCCAGAGATCAATCAAATCTTCAAGCACGTGAACGGTAAGATGGATTTGATCGGGAAACTGAAATTCCTTTGGTACAAAACCTTTTCACCACCTAACAAAATGCTGGGATTGGTGTTTGGTGTAGTGCCAGAGCATCAGGGAAAAGGAGTAGAAAGTGCCATGATTATCACGTATGATAAGATGAGTCGCTCAAGTGATTTCCAATACAAGACCATCGAGATGAACTGGATAGGAGACTTCAATCCTAAGATGATGCGTATTTGTGAGCAGCTTTTGGCGGATATTTACAAGACACATCATACCTATCGATTCCTTTTTGACAGTGAAAAGCCATTTGAGAGGCATAGGGTATTTGATTGATGGTAGGATGTCGTATGTTAGATGACCGATGACCGATGCATACCTTTGAAAATGAAATATAGAATGAAGAATGTTGAATAATGAATATCGAAGTAAGCGCAGGTAGACAACGAGGACGATATTGTAAATACTGAATATAATTTTCATTGAGTGATGTCTGTCCGAGCGAAGTCGAGGACATACTCATATGGACTTCGACTTCGCTCAGTCTGACAAGTTATTACTTCTGACATCACACACTAGCTGACTTTAACACCTTGCCATATCAAAAACGAATCTTCCAATTTTAAAATATTTTAATTTTCCAATACAGAAAAAAAATGAAAAAATACGACGTAACAGGCATTGGTAATGCCCTAGTAGATATAGAATTCAAAGTAAAAGATCAGTTTTTTGCTGACAATGGCGTGGAGAAAGGGCTGATGACATTGGTGGATGAGGACCGCCAAAATGCTTTGATGAAAGTGATCAATACGGAGCAAGCCAAAAAGCAATGTGGTGGATCAGCGGGAAATACGGTGATTGCGATTTCTCAATTTGGTGGAAATTCCTATTATTCTTGCAAGGTTGCCAATGACGAACTAGGACATTTCTACATGAATGACATGAAAGATGCTGGAGTTTCTCATAATCTGAGCGAAACTAATTTGGTGGAGGGAATTACAGGAAAATGCCTGGTGATGGTGACAGAAGATGCGGAGCGTACGATGAATACCTACCTAGGTATCACAGAGACCTATTCCACTGCGGATGTAAATGAAGCAGCGATCAAGGATTCAAAGTATTTGTACATAGAAGGCTATTTGATTACTTCGGAAAATGGCAAGCAGGCAATGAAGCACGCTAAGAAAATAGCAGAAGAAAACGGAGTAAAAGTGGCAATGACTTTTTCTGATCCAGCGATGGTGAAGTATTTCAAAGAGCCTATGGAAGAGGTCGTCGGTGCCAGTGTGGATTTGCTTTTTGCAAATGAAGAAGAGGCTATGCTTTTCACAGGAAAGGATAATTTGCCAGAAGCTCGTGAGGAATTGAAAAAAGTAGCCAAACACTTTGTGATCACTCAGGGTAAAAACGGTGCTATGATCTACGACGGAGATACCTTCATTGATATTGAGCCTTACGCGACCAATGCTATTGACTCGAATGGCGCAGGAGATATGTTTGCGGGAGCTTTTATGTATGGCATCACAAATGGACACAGCTATGCTTCGAGTGGAAAGCTTGCGTCCATGGCAAGTTCGAAAATCGTAAGTCAATTCGGGCCGAGACTTCAATGGCACGAAGCAAAGGATATATTATCAAAGCTAAATCCATAAAACAATGCCTTGGAAACTGAGTTTTCAAGGCATTGTTTTTTATTAATATTTCATCCTAAATTTTTAGATTACAATTATTATTATTTTTTTAGGGTAAAATTGTGATGAATGGTTTCTGCAGAGTTGAATTAAGCTTTTTAAATGCCTTTTCTGACGGATCATCTTCTAGTTTTTAATTAATGAGAACAAAATCCAATATACTATGATGAGAAAAATTACTGCTTTGGGGTTAGTGGCAGGGATGCTAAGTGTACCCGCTCTGGCACAAACAAAAATTGAGTTCAAGGAATTTGACTTGGACAATGGACTGCATGTAATCATGCACCAGGACAATACCACGCCAATCGTGGTGACATCAGTCCTATATCATGTGGGATCTAAAAATGAGCAGCCAGACAGAACTGGTTTTGCACACTTTTTCGAGCACCTGATGTTTGAAGGTTCTGAGAATATCGAGCGTGGAGAATATATGAATATTATCCAATCGCATGGAGGAACGCTAAATGCCTATACTTCAAATGATATTACCTACTACTACGAGTCACTACCATCTAACGAACTTGAGCTGGCACTTTACATGGAAAGTGAGCGCATGCTACATTCCAAGGTGGATCAGACGGGAGTAGATACACAACGTGAAGTCGTAAAAGAGGAGAAGCGTCAGAGTTATGACAATAGACCTTACGGAAGTATCCTCATCGAAACGCTTAAAAGAGCCTATTCTGTTCATCCTTATCGCTGGGCGCCGATTGGTTCGCTGGACGATTTGAATGCAGCTTCCATCGATGAGTTCCAGCAGTTCTACAAGGATTTCTATGTACCAAACAACGCGACGTTGACCATCGCCGGTGACATCGACTACAAACAGACTGAGGAGTGGGTGAAAAAATACTTTTCGGAAATCCCTAAAGGGAAAGAGGAAATTTATAGACCTGATGTGACAGAGCCGAAAAAGACGGCTGAGATCAGAGATATCGTCTATGACAATATTCAGATTCCTGCAGTGATTCAGGCTTATAATCTTCCTCCGAAAGCGGATGAAGATTCTTATGCCATGTCTATGCTTTCCACGTATTTGACTGGCGGAAATTCATCTTTGATGACAAAGGAGTTGGTAGATAAGCAACAAAAAGCACTTGCAGTAGCTGCAATTCCACTTGAGCTCGAAGATGGCGGTGTATTCTTGATGTATGGTATCGCTAATATGGGCGTGGAGCCAAAAGACCTGGAGACTGAAATCGACAAGCTAATCAAGCAAGTGCAGGATGAAGGGATCTCGGATACGGATTTTGAGAAACTACAGAATATCATGGAAAACAATATCGTGAGCGGTAATTCCTCTATGGCTGGAGTTGCCGAAAACCTTGCAGAAGCTCACGTGATGTTTGGTGGAACTGATTATGTGAACGAAGTGATGGAAGCATACAGCAAAGTAACTAAAGCTGATATTCAGAGAGTAGCCAAAGAATACATGACTTTGGATGGACGTGTGGTCTTGTATTATTTACCAAAGCCAGCTGAACCAGCTCAGTAATTGATTCACCTTAACAATCGAAATGACATGAAATCGAGCGTGACGAATAACGACAAGCAGCGGAATGTCCCGACAGCTATCGGGATGCCTTGCGAGATTCTATCCCGATATATCGGGACAGGTAGTGACCTTTCAAAGAAACTTATAAACACATGAAAAAAATAACAATATCTTTTGTATTGAGCCTTCTGGTTTCTGTCGTGAGCTTTGCTCAGGTGGACAGAAGTGAGTTTCCAAAAGCAGGACCAGCGCCTATTATTAAAATTGGTGAGGCAGAGACTTTTACGCTTGATAACGGGCTAAAAGTTTTTGTAGTAGAGAATGATAAGCTCCCACGAGTTTCTTTCACGCTAGTGCTAGAAAGAGATCCTTTATTTGAAGGCGACAAAGCTGGCTTGACAGGCTATGTAGGTCAGATGATGATGGCAGGAACTACTACTAGAACCAAGGATCAAATTGATCAGGAAGTTGATTTTATTGGTGCAAATCTAGGCGTCTCTTCTACTTCTATTTCCGCATCCTCTTTGAAAAAGCATCAGGGGAAAATCCTTGATTTGATGTCTGATGTACTTTATAACCCAGTTTTTCCTGAAGAAGAATTAGAGAAATTGAAGAAGCAGTCGCTGACGGCATTGGCTACGAGCAAAGATGAACCAAATGCAATTTCTAGCAGATTGTCCAGCGCTATGGTCTATGGAAAAGATCATCCATACGGAGAAGTAACTACCGAGGCTTCACTAGGTAACGTGAGTGTAGAGGATGTGAAATCTTATTATAATACGTTCTTCAAGCCAAATATCGCTTATCTCGCTATTGTAGGTGATATGAGTAAATCAGAAGCTGAAGCAGTGGTGAAGAAATACTTTAGCGACTGGAAACCAGGTGACGTTCCCAAATTCTCCTATGACGCTCCAGCGCCAACGACCAAAACCACGGTAGGATTAGTAGATCGCAGTTCATCTGTCCAAACTGTAATTGACATCGCTCAGCCTATTGATTTGACACTAGGAGACGAAGATTATATTTCGAGCATAGTATTGAATCAGATCTTCGGTGGAGGATCTTCTTCCAGACTTTTCATGAATCTCCGTGAGGATAAAGGCTATACTTATGGTGCTTATTCTGCTTTTGCAGAAGATAAGCTAATTGGACAATTTTCAGCAAATGCTTCGGTTCGTACTGAGGTGACTGATTCAGCTGTGGTGGAATTCATCTATGAAATTAATCGACTAGTAGAGGATGGAGTTACTCAGGAAGAATTGGATAAAGCCAAATCCAATCTTGCAGGTTCATTTGGTAGATCTCTGGAGAGTCCAGGTACAATTGCAAATTTTGCTTTGAACATCGAGCGGTACGACCTTCCAAAAGATTACTATGAGACCTATTTGCAGAAAATGAATGCATTGACCGTAGCTGATATCAACCAAACTGCAGATGATTTGATTGATCCATCCAAGCTTTACATCACGGCTGTGGGAAATGCTTCGGAAATCCAGGAAAAGCTGGCGCAGTTTGGCGAGGTAAAATTGTATGATAATATGGGCTACCCTGCCAAAGAAATGGCTGCAGTTGATGCTGATGTCACTGTTGAGACAGTTCTTGAAAACTATATTTCCGCAATCGGAGGAAACAGCGCTGTAAGCTCCATCAAAACTGCAAAAATGGTTATGGATGCAGATGTGATGGGTCAGAAACTCACTATTGAACAAATCTTTGACAATCCAAATATGCGTTATGCACAGAATACACTAGTGGGTGGAAATGTAATGCAGAGTTCTAGGATTAAGGACGGGAAAGGTGTGGTAAGCGTACAAGGGCAATCCATAGATATGACAGATGAGCAAATCGATGCAGCTAAGCTGGATACGTACTTTTTGCCTGAATTATATTACGGTACTATGGGATACACGCTCACGCTGGATGGTATCAAAGATGTGGAAGGCACTCCTGCTTACAAAATCATCGTTGCTACTCCATTGGGTTCTTCTGTGAATAACTATTATTCTGTAGAATCAGGCTTGAAAATCAAAAATGAGAACCCAATTTCGGGGGACACTTTCTATAAGGATTACCAGGAGAAAAGCGGAGTAATGATCCCAATGGCGCAGACAATCAAATCAGCCATGATTCCCGTTCCACTTGAAGCTAAAGTGACCAGTTTAGAATTGAATCCAGAATTGACTGAGGAAGACTTTAACTAATCAATTATGAAAAAAAATATTTTAGTATTAGCTCTTGGCCTGCTAGCAGCGTCAGTGACTACACAGGCTAGTGTAGTAGAAAAAGAGGTTTTATCCAAGGTGACGGTGGAGAGTTCTGTCAAAGAAGTGATAGATAACTACGTCAAAGCGACTGGTGGAGAGGCCAAAATGAAGGCAGTTCGCAATGTGGAGATGAAAATGCAAGCCGAGTTTCAAGGCATGAAACTAGATATGTCTAGTGTGATTGATCAGGAAAATCAGCGGTTGCTTAATGTGACAGATATGAATGGAAATACGGTTTCAAAAACTGTATTGAAAGATGGGGCAGGTAAAGTAATGGCTATGGGTCAGGAGCAGGTCTTGACAGAAGACCAATTGACAGCGATGAAAAATCAGATTTATGCTTTCCGTGAGTTGTATCTGGACGAACTAGGCGTCACAGTGACGTATGATGGAACGGCAGAAATAGATGGAGAGGAAGCGCATATACTTTCCTTTGAGACTGGAGGAGATGGTAATACCACCGAATATTACAGTGTGGCGAATGGATTAAAGCTGCAAACGGAATCAAAAGCTGCAGGTACAATTTCTTACAAAGATTACAAGGAAGTGGACGGATTAATGATGCCAATGACGATGGTTATTACTAATGCTATGTTGCCTATGCCATTGGAAGCGAAGATTACTTCCATTGAGTTCAACCAGGATTTAGATGACTCGTTGTTCAATTAATCGTTAGTTAAAACAAAAACATAAAGGGCTGTCTGTGAAGACAGCCTTTTTGTTTTAGCCATTCATCCAAGCGGCTCTTTTAGGATTGGTTTTTTTGTCTACGAGGAAATGGTCTCTGAATAGAAGTTCGTTGGAACGAGTTAATTCAACTTTTAGCTTTCTCCCAAATCGATCTATGGATAATCCAACGCCATTCGCCGTCAGTTCTTGTGATTTGATTACATCACCCAACATTAGTTTTTTTGAAGCCTCGCTTGCTGGATGGATTTTAGTGATTTTGCCATCTTCTAGTTTGATTATGCCAAAATCAGAAGGTAAATGGTCTTCTTTGGCTTTGGTTATTAGATCGAAGCCTAAAGAAGCGAGATGCTTATATACCACAGGGAATATGTCTTCTTTCCCGGCAATATAGTCATCGTGAAATTGGTTGAAATAAATAGGATGATTGGTTTGGGAAAGTACAGCTTCCCACACCTCTTTCACTGAGTATCCAATTTTTGGTTTTCCGAATCTTTTCCATAGGATCCTCATTACCTGATGAAGTGATGAGTTCTCATCCAAAAGCATGGCATCCAGACAAAAAGCAATCAAAGCACCATGCGTGTAGATGCTTACTTTTTTATCAGGAATCCCACCCACATATCCGTCAATCCAAAGATCAAAACTGGATTCCAAGATAGATTGATTCTGCCAGCCGAAGTTTATTGATTCTCTATTCAGCGCTTTTTCAAAAGTTTCACAGTATTCCTTCAGGGAAAAATAGCCAGATTTCAAAAGGAAAATATCTCCCATGTAAGTAGTGACACCTTCTACCATCCAGCCTGCTTCATGATAGGCTTCCTTGGAAAAATCATAGGGTAGTATTTCGGTTGGTCTTATCTGGCAGACATTCCATGCATGGTAGAGTTCGTGACAACTCACACCCATGAGTTCGTTCATGTGGACTCGTTCTGCGAGGCTTTCGGCAGGACCAAAAGTAATGACCGTTCCCCGCTGATGCTCTACTCCATGATAATGTGGAAAGGGCAGGAGTTGATAGATGAAGTGATATTCCTCGACAGGAAATTCTCCAAAAGCTTCCATTTGTTTCTCGGCAAATCGCTGAAGATTTGCTTTGAACTCATTCAGATCAAAGTAGAGTTCTCCGTGAAACCATAAATGGAAGTTCACTTCACCTGATTCAAAGGAGTCATGAGTTAAATTTTGAGAAGCTAGAAAGCTACTATCAGCAAGTTGCTGGAAGTTAATGGCAAAGAATTCGTGGTTTTCTTGGAGAAGTGTAGTGCAAGATTGGTAGTGTTGAGGATAGTTTATTTCTACATTTATCCTTTCATCAGACATTCCTTCTACCTCAAAGCAGCAATTGACGAAGTTGAGATAAAACTGCTCGTCATCTACCCAGCATGAGCCGGCATCCATCTTTGCACAGTAATATTCATAGTGTACTTGGTATTCACCTACATGATCAGGGTTAAATCCCCACAAGTCTTTTGTCAGTTTTGAAGCGGATATCTGCTTTCCAGCTGGTGTCAAAATGTTGAGATTTCGAATATTTTGGACGTAATTTGCAAGCTGATATCGTCCCGCACGCCAGGCTGGAAGTTGTAGTCTAACCTGCGAAAGATGCCGTACAGGAATGGAGAGGGTGATTTCTATGAATTGAGAAAATGAGTTAGTGGATTCAATTAGGTATTTGATCATTGGTAAGTTGAATGAATTCAAGCAAATGTTTTTTGGCTTGTTTGAATTTAAAGAAATGGTACTTATCTTTGCAGTCCTTTTTGGGGGTGATTCCCGAGGAACAAAGAATTAGAAAGCAATTAGATAAAGATATTCGATCATGAAAAGAACATTTCAACCTTCCCGTAGAAAAAGAAAAAATAAGCACGGCTTTAGAGAAAGAATGTCTTCTGCTAACGGTAGAAGAGTACTGAAAGCTAGAAGAGCAAAAGGAAGACACAAATTAAGTGTTTCTTCTGAAAAGACATTGAAGAAGTAATTCTTAGCACTGTTTTTCGTATGTTCACATACGATTATAGTCCTTGTGATGAATTGCAGACTCCCAAAAAGTGAGCGGCTTCATGCCGACAAACTTATCAAGGAACTTTTTAACGAAGGTTCCTCTTTTTTTTTATACCCATTTAAAGTCCAATTTTATGTTAAAAAGGACCAGGGTATTGGAACCTCTCAGGTGCTTTTCTCCGTTTCGAAGAAGAAAATCAAAAAGGCCGTCGGACGCAACTTCGTAAAAAGAAGAATGCGTGAAGCCTACAGGCTCAACAAAGCATTGATCCCACCTTCTGCTCCGGATATGTCCATTGGCTTAATTTATGTAAGTTCGGATTTGATGGAATTCTCAGAAATTCAGACTAAAATCACTTTGGCTTTAAAAAAACTGGCCAGCATCGTAAGCGAAAACCAAAAGCAACATGAATAAATCATTAAAAAAATCCCTCTTAATATTCGTATTGGGAGCATTTGTACTCACAGGGTTTTTTGCATTCAAAGCTAAAAATGACAAGCTATTTGCCATAGCAAAGAACATTGACATTTTCGCGACGCTTATAAGGGAGTTGGATTCCTACTATGTTGATGATATTGATCCGGATGCATTAGTTTCCATTGGTATCAATGCAATGCTGGTAGAGCTAGATCCTTACACCACTTATATACCAGAGGAAGAATCTGATGATTACCGTATGATGACCACTGGTGAATATGCCGGCATTGGCGCATTGATAGGTAATCGGGGCGAAGGGAGTATGATCATCATGCCATATACTGGTTTTCCTGCTCAGACTGTCGGTTTGAAAATTGCAGATTATATTCTGAAGATAGACACTACTAGTGTGATCGGCTTGGGAACTGCCGAAGTTTCAACCCTGCTAAAAGGTCCTGCAAATACGCCTGTTCATTTACAGGTGAAAAGAGATTTGGATACGCTTGAGTTTGATGTGATCCGAAAGAAAATTGCGATCAAGAATGTTCCTTACTATGGTAAACTTGATGAGCATACTGGCTACATCAAGCTTGCTGAGTTTACTACCAATGCTTCAACGGAGGTTAGAAATGCACTGGTTGATTTGAAAAGCCAAGGCATAGATCGATTGGTGCTGGACGTGAGGGATAATCCAGGAGGACTGGTGAATGAAGCAGTGGAGATCGTAAATCTATTTATACCAAAAGGAAAAGAAGTTGTTAAGACTATTGGTAAGCTTGAAAATGTGAATTACACATATAAGACAAGCAAAACTCCAGTGGATAAGGATATTCCAATGGTTGTGTTACTCAATGAGCACAGTGCTTCGGCTTCAGAAATAGTGGCTGGTGCACTACAGGATTATGACCGAGCTGTATTGATTGGAAGAAAGTCATTTGGAAAAGGTTTGGTTCAGACTACCGTGCCATTGACATATAATGCTCAGATGAAAGTGACTACCGCCAAATACTATATTCCAAGTGGTCGCTGTATTCAGGCTATTGATTATTTGCAAAGCAGAGAAAATAATGAATTGGTGACTGTTCCTGATTCGTTGAGAAAAGTCTTCTACACCAAAAATGGGAGAGCTGTATTAGATGGAGCAGGCATTGAACCTGATGAGAGCGTGGAGCAGAAAAGCTATGCGCCTATTTCTTATAGTTTGGTAGCGAGAAACCACGTGTTTGATTACGCCACGGAATATTTCTATGATCATTCTGAAATTGCAGATCCATCTAGCTTTGCCATTTCAAATGCAGATTATGACGGTTTTTTAAAATGGCTGGAAGGCAAAGAATATGATTACACTACTTACCTAGAGAAATCTGTGGAGGATATGCGTAAGAATGCCGAGAAAGTGGATTATTATGATGAGATCAAAGCTCAAATAGATTCACTTGAAAAGAGAGTGAATCATAGCAAAGAACAGGATCTTGTCACTAATAAGGAGGAGATCAAAAAAATTCTTTCTCAGGAAATCGTGTCTAGATATTATTTTCAAGAAGGAATGATTCAGGTAGGATTGCTGGATGACGAAGATGTCATGCTGGCAAAAGAATATTTGAAAGAGCCTGAGAAAATCAAAATGGTGCTTACAGCCTCATCCAAATAAGAATTATGGCAGTTATTCTCTCCCTGGAGACATCTACACCAATTTGTTCCATTGCAGTTCATCAGAATGGAGCTTTATTGGGGGAGAAATCCCTAGATGTGCCAGGTGCACATTCTGAGAAACTGATGGGGATGATAGAGACACTTCTATATGAATGCAAGTTAACAATTGGGCAAATCCATGCAGTTGCTGTATCAGAGGGGCCTGGATCTTACACTGGATTGAGAATTGGTGTTTCAGTCGCCAAAGGATTGGCTTTTGCCAGAGATATACCGTTGATTGCAATTAGCACTTTGAAAGCTTTGTCATTCGGAGCAATATCACAGATGCCAGACACGAGACTTATTATTGCTATGTTGGATGCGCGTAGGATGGAGGTTTATCGTGAAGTATTCGATCATGACTTGAATTCTTTATGGAAGCTTGAATCCGAAATCATCGATGAAGTGTCGTTTTCAGATTTGCTCGATAGGGGCAAAGTTCACTTTGTGGGTGATGCGGTGGAGAAAGTCTCCAAAGTGATTGAGCATCCAAATGCAGTCTTTCTAGATCTAAAAATCTCCGCTGATTATGTTGGGGTTTTAGCTTATAAAAAGTACCAAAGAGGAGAATTAGCAGATCTGGCTTATTTCGTCCCAAATTACCTGAAGGAGTTCAAAGCCCTTCAGTCCAAAAAGAATCCATTGCTGATATGAGTGAGATAGTAAATAGAGTTGCGAGCAGTCCAATAATTACACTAAATCTAGAGGAGATTTATCCTAAAGAAGAGCGTTTGATATTTGATCTTAAGCCATTCCTCTTTCAAGAGTTAATGCTAAGAGAGAAAGACTTCAGAGCTGCGCTCAAAGAAATTGATTGGGATCAGTATGAAAATAAGTGGGTAGCCATCACCTGCACAGCTGATGCTATAGTGCCTAATTGGGCATTTATGTTGGCAGCTACTTATCTCAATCCTATTGCTCTTGGCTTTTCAATTGGAGATCTAAAAGAACTTGAGGTTATGATTGCGGAGGATTGTCTGAAGAAATTAGACCTGGATTTGTTTACCGATAAGCCAGTTGTGGTCAAAGGTTGCAGTGAATTTCCCATTCCTTTATTCGCCTACGGCAAAATCATTTCATTGATACAATCCCGTGCAAAAACCATCATGTATGGCGAACCATGTAGTACAGTTCCGCTCTACAAAAAACAAAAGTCCTGATAATTAAAGGACTGCGAAAATTCAGGTAAATTTTTACAATTATCTTTTGAGTGGCCCTTGCCACTAAAATAAAAAGGTAGATATTTGCACTCCCAAACGTAGCGAACGGCGGAGAAAGGGAATGAGAAAAGAGTCTCAAAAGGTATTGAAGGATTAATCTTGCAAAGGGAAGTAGAAAGTCGGGAATGATCTTTTACCTTTGCGCACCCTTCGGTAGAGAAGAGGTAAAGTGGTGGAGAGTTTTGGTTCTCATAAACTTTAAAAATTAATTTCTCAGAGGGTATTGCAGTTGTAGAAATACTTCTTACCTTTGCACTCCCTTCAGCAAGGAAGGGGAAAAAACGGAAGCTGAAACGAAGGTTTCAGTATCTGACCAGAGTCACAAATGCGTGACGCTAAGTTCTTTGAAGTGATGTAAG
>NZ_MSSW01000103.1 GCF_002150685.1 Algoriphagus antarcticus | reverse complement strand
GCCTACATACAGACTGATTTTTTACCCAAATAGCTTTTCCAAAATCTTATAGGTAATCAGATAAGTTGGCCTCACTCCTTCCATACCCAAAGCTCCGGAAGCCAAGGTACTTCCTGTTTCCAGTGGATTATCCGAAGCATAGTAAGCGTAAAGAACTTTCACATTTGAACGGATGGACTTACGGATCTTCGATGCCGACTGAATCGCTTTTTGATAGTGAGCGCCCTCCATTTCCAATCCAATTGCTTTCCAAGAAGACTCCATGAAGTAAGTAAGAATGTCTTTATTCTGAAGGGAAGTTCCCAATACAGATATCATGGGACCAGAATAGACTCCCAAGCCAAAGCCTTCGAAATCTGATTTTTTCAATTCATTCTTGAATGGGTAGTTGTCTGCAGTTCCTTCAAATACGTGCGCATTTGGAATCATCAGATCACTCTTTCCTCCATATAGTATTCCCGCCTTTCCCATGATCGATGTGGATACCACATCCAAAGGAATTGATTTACCATCCTTGTCATACGGCTTAAGCAGCTCATCAAAGCATTCGTAGGCTTGCTCCCCAAAGGCATAATCCATCACCACGAATACTGGTCTCTTCTCTTTTTCTTTTGGCAACATAACGCCGGGTATAAGCTCATCTTTCTCCAAAAGTGCTGTATCGATGATCTGGGCGCCAATGTTTGTTCCTGACTCATCTGGAAGATTGATAAAGCCATGCTTGGCCGCATACTTATCAATTGCATCCCCCTTGTTATTTTTTGCTTTGACAGAAATGTCCATCACGACAGCTTCCAGTGCCTCGTAGGTTTTTAGATTAAGCAATTGGACACCATAAATTGTATTGACTACTGAGTGGAGATTAGCAGAAATAATATGAATTGGGCGTTTTAGCAAATCATGCTCATCCAATGACGTCTTTATCCTTCTAGCCCACATTTCACCGTAAACGTGATGTCCGATTCGTTCTCTTAATGTAGTCGAAAAAGATATCTCACGATCCAAATGCTTGGTAGCTTCATCCTGAGCAAGTTTGCCCATGTGATAAACAATGGAAAACAGACTGTTAGAATTACTGCTTCTTTCAAACTTATCGACCGCCACTTTGGTCTCCTCGTAGGTTCTACCGATAAGGTGACTGAGGTATGCGCTCGCCGCTTCTTTTTCAAAGTCTTCACCCGCTGCTTCCTTCTGCACAAATTCCTCCAGCATCAGCCAATTGGTAGAAATCTTGCCCTTTGCATCTGTGCTGTTATTGTAAATTTTGTTTGACTCGATATACAAAAAAGTCAAGTGAGTCAAGATATCGTAGATATCTGAGCGTCCACGCGTCATCTCTACGTACATAATGTGCTCATCAAGTCTATAGCAATTTCGCTTACGTTTGGAAGGAATGATCGCATCAAGCTTGGAAGTCTCATAGCCTTCACGACTGATCAGTCGCACGAAGCGGCATTCTTCTATCCCCCGTGGAAGCCGCTCCATCACGTAGAGCAATCCATCCAATTCGATCTTTTCGTTGTCTGTAACCAATCCATAAATCTCAGGGCTCAAGACACGCAAGGAATCTACCAGACTTTCACCCGAAACTCCCATTGGTTTGTAGCTACCTCTTGTAAAAAGGTGCCTCATCGTAATATATAATCGCTCAATGGCGGCTCTCGATTCGTGTGCTCTGGTTCTTTTCATCTGTTTATAATTTGATTTTTAAGGTCAGATGGAATCTCGCATGGTAGATAATCATCCAGTTTCTGACACTTGAGTCATGCTCGATTTCATCTGTTTATAATTTGATTTTTAAGGTCAGATGGAATCTCGCTTGGTAGATAATCATCCAGTGTCTGACGCTTGAGTCATGCTCGATTTCATCTGTTTATAATTTGATTTTTAAGGTCAGATGGAGTCTCGCTTGGAAGATAAGCATCCCTCTTTGTATCGCCTTCGACCTGCTCGATTTCATAAGTGCAAATGGGTTGTGCGAGACGAAAATAGCAAATACTATTTTAAGCGCCCTGCAAAGAGTTTCTTAAGCTGATCCACTTTTGGTTTTACTACGAACTGACAATAAGGCTGTGCTCCGTTCTGATTATAGTAATCCTGATGATAATTCTCTGCTGTATAAAAATTAGTAAAAGCAGAGATCTCAGTTACAATTGGATCATCAAAGACCTTAGAATCATTTAATTGAGTTTTGATCTTGCTAGCCAGTTTTTCCTGCTCCGGATTGTAATAGAAAATTGCAGATCGGTATTGAGGGCCAGCATCGGTACCTTGTCTATTAAGTGAAGTTGGATCGTGCGTTGCCCAAAAAACTTCCAAAAGTTCTGACAAACGTATCACAGCCGGATCGTAAAAAACCTGAATTACTTCGGCGTGACCTGTAGTTCCAGAACAAATTGCATTGTAAGTCGGGTTTTCAACAAATCCTCCTGAATATCCCGAAACGACCTTTTCTACACCTCTCAGGCGCTGAAAAACTGCTTCGATACACCAAAAGCATCCTGCTCCCAACGTGATCATTTCTAACCCTGAAGGAATCTGTACCTTTGTTTTGGAAAGTAGCAATTCCTTATCCATAGCTCAATTTAAATATTGCTTTACAAACTGAAACTAATCTTCTATAGTTTGTTTGGGGATGATATTTTCAGAGAATTAGCCTTACTCGGATCAAGTTCATCGTCATTGATTATTATAAGACCTTCCCGGGACAGAGCTATTGCTTCGGAATTCACTTCTTCGAGAAATTGCTCCCAATCTTCTGGATACATCTGTAGTACAACTTCCGATGA
The DNA here is from genome assembly GCF_002150685.1 of Algoriphagus antarcticus. Classification (GTDB taxonomy): domain Bacteria; phylum Bacteroidota; class Bacteroidia; order Cytophagales; family Cyclobacteriaceae; genus Algoriphagus; species Algoriphagus antarcticus. Next base: position 17,640 of record NZ_MSSW01000103.1, on the reverse strand, counting down.
GGCAAAACTCTCATCCTTCTTTCGCCTAAGCATATCTAAAATAGCTGCTCTGAGAACTTCCATAGCTGGGATTTATCTACAAACCATCACAAATGCTGGAGGAAGATTTTTAAGAGTAAAGCTTGTATTTACTCCTTCAAAGTGTTTTTTGAATAAATTCTTCAATAAGTAGGAATAGCAAATTTGAATAAAAAAACCGCTTTGAGTAAGTGCAGTTTTACTTTGACAAAGGATCTGATCCCTTACTTCTGGTGCAATAAAACTAAAAGGCAAACTGGAAAGGACATAATCTGCTTTTTTACCCTGTAGATACTTACCGATATTTTCAGCTGAATCATTAATAATTCTTACGTTATCTTGTGGAAATAGCTTTTCCATAGACTTGCAAAAAGATTTGCTGATTTCAAAAACCAAAAGCTCAGAATCTGGATCTAAGTTATCCACTATTCCTTTAGTGATACTTCCATCTCCTCCTCCCAATTCAATAATTAATTTGGCACCTTTAAAATCCACATGAGTAAGCATTTTCTTTACCAATGTTTTTGAACTGAATGTAACTGCTCCAGTGGTGCTAAGATTGGAGTATAATTCCAACAACAAATCTGATTTGCCCATATAATATTTAATTCTCTCCTTGAAGATACCTGATTTTGCCCTATCTTTTCGGTCATCTCCCAAAAAGTAACGCGTAAATATGGCCCAAAAGGCTGAAATTCGATCTAACCTTCCAGCAAAAATTCAAACTACTCTAAGCAATTTCTGGAGTATGTCGCTGATATTCTCAATCTTAATGATTTTGTTGAGAGCAATTGAAATGATTTTAATTTTCAATTCTCATACAATTCGCGTCACTTTTCTAGAGGTAATTGGTTACAGTCTGTTTGAGGACTTCAACTGGATTCTCTATTTTCTGGGTTTACTCTTCATCCTTCACGTAGTTAATAGTTTAGTATCCGCTACGCTTGCAAAACGCTTCACCCAAGTTTGGTTGGTCATAGCACTTTTAGCTCAAAGTGCCTTGGTTTTCTATTTTCTCAAAACTCTAGTACCACTTGGGAAAGACCTTTTTGCTTATAATATAGATGACATAATTATTACTGTGCGCTCTTCTGGACAGCTCAACTTCATGACAATTGGTGGTGGAATCGTATTCAGCGCTCTTATATTTTTCATCTTCAACATTGTAAACAAGCATCTGATTTTCAAGACAAAAACCTCGATGGTCTTTACCATAACTATGTACTGGTTTTTGATCTTCATCTACTTTATCCCATTTTCCGATTCTAACAAATTGAATGAAGTAAAGGCCAATATTCAGCTAAATAAATCTAAGTACCTCTCCGAGCAATCATTCGATTACTTCATGTATAGCGGAGAGTATTACTTTGATTTCTATCTAAGATCGCTAAACGAGGCCTTGTTTGTCAAGAAGGAATTTATAGATCCGACCTATCCTTTTCTTCACACTGCTGACTATCCTGATGTGCTGAGTCCCTATTTCGATAGCCTCTCTTCTCCTCCGGATATTGTTTTCGTGCTAATAGAAAGTTTAGGCAAAGCATATTCAGGGAAAGATGCTTACCTCGGGAGCTTCACTCCTTTTCTTGACTCGCTGGAGTCGCATAGTTTGGTTTGGACAAATGCTATTTCTTCTACCGGCAGAACCTTTGGTATTCTTCCCGGGCTTTTCGCAGGACTTCCTTACGGCCAAAGAGGTTTTCTTGAGTTATATGAAGACTATCCGCACCATGAAAGCCTATTAAGTATCCTAAAGGAAAACGACTACGAAACCAGCTTTTTCTTAGGTACTGATGCTAGTTTTGATCATCAAGAGGAATTTCTGGAAAATGCCGGCTTATCCGAATTGATAGATATTCAAGGCTTTGATCCCAAATATGAAAAAATGGCTTCTAACACTGGATTTTCATGGGGATACGGTGACAAAGAGTTATTCAAAAATGGTTTATCTTTTTTCCCTAAAAGCGATGGCAAACCTCAACTGGGGATATTCCAGACAATCACATCACATGACCCATATTTAGTTCCTGAACGTGAATTCTATTCGGTAAAGTTTGAAGATCATTTAGAAAATTACCTGAATTTGTCCGAGGCCAAAAAAACTGAGTACAGGGATTATCAAAACATTTACATGACGATTCTTTATGCAGATGATGCTGTCAAGGATTTTATCACCTCCTACAGCAAGAAGCCTGAATTCGCCAATACGATCTTTGTATTCACGGGAGATCATCGCTTACCGGAAATCCCGATGGCTTCCAGATTGGACCGTTTTCATGTCCCTCTGATCATCTATTCTCCCCTGATCAACAGACCAACTTATTTCAAAGGAATGACTAGTCATTTTGAAGTTACTCCTTCTCTGCTGGCATTCTTGCAGGCTCAGATAGGGATCCAACTCCCAGAACAGGAAGTTTGGATGGGACAGGTTTTGGATACCTCACGAGTGTTCCAATCCAAGATTGCCATGCCGCTGATGCGAAATAAGAATCAATTGTTAGAATACCTTAATGGAGAATATTTTCTATCTGATGATCAGTTATTTGTCATTACAGACGGCTTGAATATCGACCCCGTCGAAGATCAAAACCTGAAGAACAAATTGACAGGAGAGTTCGAGGATTTCAAAAACAAAAATAATTACACTATACAAACGCATAAGCTGTTGCCAGTGGATTAATATTTCTGTATGTAAGCTTTCTGCCAGTAAGCGAATTCTCTTTGGTCAACGGGTTGGAAGTCCGAAGGCCGAAGACCGAAGTAAACCAGAATTCAATGTGTCTTTGGACCTTCGATAATATAAATTTTCTACTGGCAAGATTCTGAATAATGGATCATAAATAGACTGAATTTTATACGATTTGATATCCGTTAGCTTACGAAGTCAACTTTTTGAAAGTAGCGGGAATTCCGTATAATCACATTAATATTTTATGATTATACTGAATCCTGCCACTAGCCAAATTAAATTTCATCACCACCTCAGCATACTTCGACTAGCTCAGCAGAACTGCTCGGTGTCCGGAGATAATGGTTCTTGGGGGTCCTTGACATATTTCTAAACCGGTGGCGGAGCCACTAGTAGTGAGCATGCCAAACCAAGCTGAGGCCATTTGGTGTATTAATGGCTACTGGTATGAAAGCGTATAATCAGATGAAATTAGTCTGATTGTTTCTCTTCGTAGGTTTTTTCCAAAATCTGAGCAAGTAATGGATAAAAATAATTCCAGTAAAAGCTCTCTCTATCAGTATAATCTGACACTAGGTGAAATCCTCTCCAAAGCATCGGTAAGCCTGTGAAGCGTGGAGAACCAATGGAATTCTGCATATCTGAGAAGTCTCCTGCAAAATAATAGAATGTCCCCTTTCCCACGTCCTTGATGACCGCCGCGGGAAAATATCGCGGCAGCCCCATATTTCTAAGCTTTTCTTTTCCCAGCTCAGATGGCTCAATGTCATAATAGGAAATCACCTGATAATCACGCTCTATCAGCACAATATCAAACCAATCAGGATAGGGTACTATCTCGGGAAGCTTGAACCCATGTTGATTGATCCGCTGTGTACGGATTTTGGGTGTTTCTCCAAAATAGTCTAAGCCATTAGAAAAAGCTTCTACACTCCCGTTTTCATGAACGAAAACAATTCCAGGCCCAGCAGGAACCCATGTATTCTCATGTTGTCCTACGTATTGACTAATAAACCATTTAGGTATATCAGAATTGACCGTGGTATCCATCTCATCAAAATATCGAGCTATCCACCCTGTCCATTTAAGTCCCATTAAATTCTCAAACTCCGTTCTAATACCTACAGAAGTTGGCGAGGCCATAGTATTGAATTCGGCGATGATCGTCTTATTCTGCGCGGCTACTTCACGCAATAAATTGATGTCACCCCGGTTTAAACCACCGTAAATTTTCTTTGAAATCTCCTCAGAATCTACCTTTTTAAAATCATCTTCAAATACTCCATAGGTATCTGCGAAGTAAAGAATATCAAGAATTGAAGCAGTTTTTAATAACTCACTTTCAGAAAGTTGCCTGATGTCTTTTGAAGTTCCGTAAGAAGGAGTTTTATCAGGAAAAAACCCAAAATAATCTTTTCCTTCATCGTACAATTCACCGGCCTGATTCTGAATCTTCATATGGTCAAATGCCCAGAAAAGAGCATGATGTTCTCGATAGCTATCTGTAGGTACAGTCTTATCTATGACCAAAATCTCCATCTCTTTAGCTGGATAAACGATCCAGAGCAAATAGCTGAACAACGGAATAAAGATCAGAATAAATAGGAAGGGCAAAAGCCGTCCAAAAGAAACCTTAAATTCTTCTGTAAAGATTCTTTTCATCAAAATCGATATTCAACACCAAAGGATAAATTCAAATTATTTCTAAATCGATCTGGCCCAAGCTCATCAAAGCTATAACCAGAAAAGCCATAAATCATAAATCGGTCCGTAATCAACTGCTGGTAGCCTACCCTGGCACGATAGGAATTTAGAAGTTGAGTTGGATCACGGGTTTCCTCGTCAGGAGAAACCCCTGTACTCAACTGTATAGAGAAGAAATCCTCTCCTGTTTTGAAGTAATATCTTGCTTGAAAATTTCCTGAGGTCCCCAAACTATTTCCAGTTCCAGGAATTAAGTTCCCACGAAGATTTAACCACCAATTACCCACATATTTACCAACTGACGCAGTGTATATAGTGGTTGTTTCCGAAAATTGTAGGTACCTAAAACCAGCATCAACTTCCCACGCTTTTGGCAAATTGTAATAGATAGATGCACCAAACCTAAACTCAGGAAAGAAGCTTGCGGAAGATCCTCCAATATTCAAATAAGCATATGCTTTTTCTCCTAAAGAAGGATAAGCGTCTAATTCGAACAATGTCCCATTAGCATCAAAACGAGCCGATTGAGTCACTCTTGCTATAAGAGTGCCGGTCAAATTCGTCCGTGTCCTGCCATAAAGTGAAAAGGTATTCCAAGGCGAAATATCCCCTTCGAAAGTATCGTAATCATAAGTAACGCCAACTGCATTATTTCTTCTTAAGCGTTGCAAAGTTTGCATGTAATCAAGCAAAGCTTCATTCTTGTATTTTTTCTCAAATAGATCTTCTGCTATGTCATAAGCCTCATTGTACTCTTCTCTGTAGTAATAGAGCCGGGATTCTTTATATCGCAATCCATTTGGAAGCGGCTGTCCCAAATTGTCTTTAGCTTTTGCCAAAACTTCTTCTGCTTGATCATATTGCTCAGCCCAGGACAGATTATCCAAATAGGCAGAATATCCATCTGCATAGTCAGGAGCCGAAAGGATTGCCCGATCGAGATAGATAGATGCGGAATCATTTTTACCTTCCCAGGCATAACTTCTTCCTACTAAAATCAAAATATCTGCATAATCAGGGTATTTGGATAGGGCGCGGAAAGCGATCTTTCTGCCCTCAATATACTTTCCATCCAAAATCAGTGTCCGTGCATCCACGAGTAAAGCATCAGGATCAAAAGAATCCTGTGCCTTCGCACCGAATGCAAAAACCATGGAACATGTCAGAAGAATAAATACTTTTTTCATGATCAAGAATTCAATGTGTCAGGCTCAATGTTCTTTTTGTCTTCCGATTTCTTAAAGCCAGTGCGGATCATTTGGCCCCAGCCACCTTTACCTTTTATAAAGTCCCAGTGGCCGCCTAGCCCCCAATAGACAATCTTTGGGTGAATCAAAAACGGCTCAAGAAAAACTGTTAAGATTAGCTTCTTCAGATCCTTTTTGTCTTTGTAGTTATTGTAAGAAATCTGCTCATATAATATACTGAATGAGGATACGAGGATAGAAAATAGGTACAAAACAACGAAAAGGGCTATGAAATAGAATGCTGAGAAATCACCGATAATAATCAAAACTAAAGTATAAACTAGCCCCACCAACTCTAATACGGGAGCCATTTTTTCAAATAGGTTCCAATACGGATAGGATACCATCCCCATGAAACCGTAGTTTGAATTGAAACGAATCACGCGATGAAGTTGAAGTGTTTCAATTGTCCCACGAATCCAGCGATTTCTCTGTCGTGAAAGAATCTTTTCATCCTCCGGCACCTCCGTCCAGCAAAGGGGATCAGGGACAAAACTAACTTTATACGGAATATTCCGCTCCTCCATGTGACGACGCATTCGTACTACCAGTTCCATATCTTCTCCTACAGTCTTAGGGAAATATCCTCCTACTTCTACCACTAGGTCACGCTTGAAAAACCCAAAAGCACCTGAAATAAGCATCAAACCATTTAATCTGCTCCAAGCCATTCTTCCCATCAAAAATGCTCTACAGTATTCAATAACTTGAAACCTCCCCAAAAGCGTCGTAGGCACACGATATTTGGTTACCGTACCATCTTGTACATCACAATTATTTGCAATACCAATCACACCTCCTACCGCAATTACTTTTCTGTTGGTCTCTTCCATGAATGGCCTTACCATCCTGATGATAGACTCATGGGAAAGGATGCAATCCACATCGATACACGCTAGAAGTTCTTTGGAAGCGACATTGATACCTGTATTTAGCGCATCTGCCTTGCCTCCGTTTTCTTTATCGATTACCACAAGTCTATTGTAAGAGCGATTTTTCGATTTGTAAATTCCCCGTACAGGTTGTGCAGGGATCTCTTCATAATATGCGAAATCGGTGATTTCCATTTCAAAATAGTTGATCAGCTTCTCTAGGGTGTCGTCTTTTGAGCCATCGTTGATCACAATTACTTCAAACTTCCCATAATGAAGTGAAAGCAAGCTCTTGACATTTTGCACAATAGTCTCTCCTTCGTTGTAGGCTGGCGCCAAAATAGAAACTCCAGGAGCCATTGGAGAAGTGATAATATCCTCGTAGTCAGCAAATCTATTTTTCTTTCTGTGATCTCGCATTTCTAATGCGCTCAAAATCATGATGAGCAAGTATGTAACGATCACAGAAAAACTGAGGAACAGAAAAATAATCCCCAAAACTTCCATAATTACATAAAACAAGAAACTATACATCTTGGAGCAGCGGGTCTGATAAATGCTTATTGATTCGATGTAGATCTGAATTAGAATCTACATTGATGAATTGACTATAGAGCTCTCCGTTTAAATTCTGAAGGCTTTTCAGAAAAATCACTTTTAATCTAAAACCGGGAGAGCCTTCTAATATTTCATAAATTATCTTGGCAGAACTATCATCACCAATTTCTCCTGCTGCCTTTGCTGCTACACAAACCAACTCGATATTTTCAGATTTTAGACTACTATTTATTACTTCTATATGTGCTGGAACTCCCAAATATTCGAATGTTTTGATAATCTCAATTTTCTCTTCATCAGAAACCGTTACAAATTTTTCTTCCAATTCCACCAGTAGATCTACCAATCCTAGTATACGAACCAGCTTGTAACCAAATAATCTTATACTCTGATTATGAGAACTGAATAAGGTATTAATACGAAGGTCTCTTGAAGAATTCAGATACTTAATGATCCGTAGATAGTTCATTTGCTGCCAGCTCGAAAGTGGAAAAGTCTGATCGCGAAGAAACGAAAGATCAACATTCTCTGAAAGATTCAATACGGTTGCTACCGCCTGAGATCGAATGTGAAAATTAGGAGAATTGACGTGCTTCTGCACTTCTTTCAATGCCTCCGTCAAATCCATTTCATTTACTTCCACCAATCCTGACACTACCCTATCCCACCTAGAGCTTTTCAGCTTCTCGATGGTATCTTTTTCAAGATTTAGTCTCTTATAGAGTACTTTTATTTTGAGTTTAAAATCACCCTTCATTTTTTTGTTGAGAGCCAATATTCGCTCTACAAGCACTTGCACATAGATAGGTTTTTTGAGCTGCTTGGCAGGGAAATTTTGATTCAGTTCCTCATCACTCAAAGACTCTAATTCCTCAAGACTTTTATCAAATAAAATCTCCGAAAGTGGCCCCACAATTTGTGCGTCGTACAACGCAAAGAGCTTTTCTATTCGATTTCCCTGTACTTTTAAAATCAGCATAAAGAGAATCATACCGAAAGCAAACAGGACAAAAATTGAAATTGTGAAGATGACTACAAACATTTTAAAATCGCCTACATATGCGAAACCATCTGACTGTAAAGAAGAATATCTTTCTCTACTAGCTAGAGAAATTAAATCTCTTCCATTCAAATTATCAGTAGCAACAGGCTCCAAATCTCCAATTTTAAGAAGATTAGACACGTATTCTTGTACTGCTTCGAAAGTATTTGCTTCCGAATACAATAGAAATTGAATGTTTGAAGAGGTGGAATCAGATAGAAATAGACTATCCCTCAAGGCAAGTGCACTAGTGAAATCAGTCATTCCCGCATCTGTTGCAGAAGTACCTGCAGTACTGTCCAATAATATCTGTCCGGCAGGATCAAGCAATCGGAATTTTAGTCCAGGGATTTCTCCCTGACTTTTCAAAAAATCAACAAATGAAGTAGAATCAGGGAAAGCCTGATCTTCCTGACCCAAAACAACCTCTGTCTTGCTCATCAAAAACAGCAAGAACACAAGTGCAACTGCGTTTTTAACTAACATGAATTAAGATCTAAGGATACGTTTTACACGGATGGCTAATTCATTAGGGTTAAATGGCTTGGGGATAAAATCAGCTACGCCTAAATTAAAAGCTTCCAACACAATTTTCTCTTCTTCTCCTAAGGAACTCAGAACTATAATAGGAACCTCAGGTTTAGTTTTTCTAGCGTGATGGATGATTTCAATTCCATTTTTGAAAGGAATCATTACATCTGTAATGATCAAATCAAGGGTCTCTGTATCGATGGCGATGATGCCGGCATTCCCATCTTTCACCAATACAGTTGTATAACCATCTTTCTTGAGACGGAATTGCACTAAGCTGGAAATAAGCAAATCATCCTCGATTATTAGGATTTTTTTCATTTTTTGGGGGTGACACTATGCTCAAAGATAGTATCTATAACACAAAACAATACATTATTTACCAGTCAAATAAATTCACATTATCAAGTGTGAAACTTGTAGAGATTAAACAGTATTTCAAATCAAGTATCCTGCCATTGGTCAAAAAATAAGTTGTAAAAAATAATTCCGAATGGATTCCAAAAACGCTTTTACTAGCTTGCTTTTCGAAATATATCCAACAATCGGCGGGAGATTGATCCTAGAAACATGTAAGTAAGATCACAGCATTTTCTAGTTTCAACCCTCCTCTCTAATTTAAAACCATTTCTATCATATGAAAAAAGAACTACTGCATGCAGGCGTTTTTTGCTTGTTGGTTTCAGGATGGCTTTCTTCCAGCCTGGCTTTTGCGCAAAGCGACCCATCTGGAAAGAAACGAATCACTGATACCTATGCAATAACAAATGCTACTGTTTTCACAGCTCCTGGTCAATCTGGGGTCAAGGCCACAGTCCTCATTAAAGACGGATTGATAGTAGGAGTCGGGAGCAATTTGAGCCTGCCCAATGAAGCCAAAACCATTGCTGGTGACTCTTTATTTATCTATCCAGGATTTATTGATGCTGCCAGTGATGTAGGCATCACCAAACCAAAAGATCCTGAAAGACCTGATGATTTTGTTTCTTCCAATCCATCCGATGAGATCGCTGGTATCACGCCATGGAGATCGGCTGTTGATCAGTTTTCTATCAAAGATAGTAAGGTAGATGACCTTAGAAAAGTCGGATTTACCATCGCCCAGATAATGCCGGATGGAGGTATGCTAGCTGGAAAAGCTGCAATCATCCTATTAGGTGCAGAAAATTCCACCAATTTATTGAAAGAAAACTCTGGCTTAGCAGCCAGCTTTAGTGGTTCTAGAGGAATGTACCCAGGTACCGCTGTAGGTGTGATGGCAAAATTCAGAGAGATATATGATAACACTGAGCTTTCCTCCCAGAGATCGCAGAAATACACTACTGTCTCAGGCTTGAAGCGTCCTGAGATCACACCTACCTATTCTGCGATGCAGGAAGTATTGTCAGGTCAGATTCCTGTTTTATTTTCTACTTCCTCCGAATTGGAAATCAGAAGAGCAATCAGTCTTCAAAAAGAAAAAGGATTTAAACTAGTATTGACTGGATTGGAAGACTACGAGGAGGTGATAGACGTAATCAAAGCTTCTGGAGCTAGTGTGCTGGTGAAACTGGAAATCCCTGACGACAAAGCTATCAAAGCTCAGAAGGATGATGCAACTGAGGAGGTAAAGGTTCTGAATGCTCGGGTGAAAAAAGCTTATGATGAGGCGGTTGCACAAGCTAGTAAATTGGAAGCAGCTGGTATTCCTTTCGCATTCACTACAGTAGGTGTGAAATCCGGAGATATTATGAAAGCTCTTCAGACAATGATCAAGAACGGACTTTCCGAGAAATCAGCGCTTGCTGCTTTGACCACCAACTCCGCTTCAATCTTAGGAATAAGTAAAGTGGCTGGATCAATAGAGAAAGGTAAAATGGCAAATTTGATTTTGAGCACAGATTCTATTTTCGCAGAAGATTCTCAAATCAAGCACATCGTAGTGGATGGATATATCTACGACTATGATACCAAAGCCAAAAAGAAAGATTCAAAAGATGGTAAAGAAGACGGGACTGTCAAGATCGAAGGAAACTGGGAATACACGTCTGAAAGTCCAGCAGGATCTTCAGGAGGAATACTTTCTATTCAAAAAGAAGGCTCAGACTATACCGGCACGATCACTTATGATGATCCTTCAGGTTCTGGCAAAGCTACTTCGCCAATAAAAAATGTAGTGCTAGATGGCAGTACATTATCTTTTTCGTTTGATGTCACAGCAAATGGAATGGAGATCTTAGTAGAAGTTTCTGGGGAGGTGGATTCAGATAGCTTCAAAGGCACCATGAATGTGGGCGAATTTGGATCATTTCCATTTGAAGGCACACTCAATCCAACTCTAATCGCAAACAAGTAAAGAAATGAAAAAAGCAAATTATTTTCTTGCCGCTCTGTTGGGTCTGAGTATTCAGTTTGCCTCAGCCCAAGTGAAAAAAGGCAGTATATTGATAAAGAACGCTACTGTTCTTACGATTACAGAAGGAACACTTGAGAATTCAGATGTTCTTGTTCAAGATGGTATCATCAAGAAAGTTGGTCAAAATCTAAATGCTCCAAATGGAGTAACAACTATAGATGCTACCGGGAAATTCCTGATGCCAGGTATCATTGATGCGCATTCGCATCTTGGTCTAGACGTGGTCAATGAAGCTACCGCGCCAATTGTAGCTGAAGTGAGAATGAAAGACGTGGTGAATCCCTATGAAGTAGGAATATATCGCGCGCTAGCTGGCGGAGTGACTATCTCACATGCGATGCATGGATCTGCAAATGTGATCGGTGGACAAAACGCAACCTTAAAACATAGATGGGGATCTACAGATCCAGCGGATATCATCATGCAGGATGCTCCTCGAACCATTAAGTTCGCCTTGGGTGAAAACCCAACTAGAGTTCATGGAAGAGGTAATAACATCCAGCCACGAACTAGAATGGGAGTGGAAGCTATTTTAAGAAATGGTTTCAATGAAGCGATCCAGTACCAAAAAGCTTGGGATTCTTACAACTCAGAATCTTCTAAGAAAGGAAACTCTGCAATGCCACCCGTTAACAACGAAAGGCTTCAAATTCTATCAGATATATTGAATGATAAAATCATCATCCATTGCCACTCCTATCGTGCGGATGAGATCTACATGCTAATCAACGTGGCCAGAGACTTCGGAATCACCAAACTGGTTTTCCAGCATACCAACGAAGGCTTCAAAGTAGCTCCGGAGATTGCGGAATATACTATGGGGGCTTCAGTCTTTGCAGATTGGTGGGCATACAAATTTGAAGTGTACTACTCCACTGCATACAACGCAGCTATCTTGACAGAAAATGGCGCCATCACCTCTATCAATTCTGATGATGCTGAGTTGATCCGTCACCTATATCATGAGGCTGCGAAAACGCAGCGATATGGAGGAATGACAGATGAGCAGGCACTTGCTATGATTACTATCAATCCTGCCAAGCAATTGGGTATTTCGGATAAAGTAGGTTCAATCGAAGAAGGCAAGCAGGCGGATTTGGTAATCTTTGAAGGCCATCCTCTTTCCTCCTATACTGTCCCGCAGATGACATTTGTAGATGGAGTGAAATACTTCGACATCAAAGAAGATGAGGATGATCAGCGGTTGAAAGTCGCCCCTACAGAGATGGTTGATGCGGTGATGATTTATGAAGGTCACGACAGCAGATGTATGCAGGATACTGAGCATCTGTTTGAGACGACCAATTCACTTTTCCAATTAAATTACTAATCACCCGTATTCAAAGAAGACATGAAAAGACTAAATAAAATCTTTATCGCCTTCCTCCTTGCCCTATTGCCTATGATGGCGATGGCACAGATTGACGGGGAAGTGATCAAACCAAGAGCGGGTAAGTTCTTACTGCAAAATGCTACGGTAGTTACCATTACCCAGGGCGTTTTGAACAACACCTCCGTATTGGTGGATGATGGAAAAATAAAGCAGATCGGAGCTAATATCGCAACCGATGGAGCTGAAGTAATAGACTGTAGTGGGAAATTCATCTACCCAGGTATGATAGATGGTGGAACCAAACTAGGTTTGGTGGAAGTGAGCTCTGTGGCAGAAACAGTGGATTATGCAGAAATAGGAAATTTCTCTCCAAATATGCAGGCTTTGACCGCAGTCAATCCTAATTCTGTAGCTATTCCAGTGACTAGAGTTTCTGGTGTTACTACGGTTCTTACCGCTCCAGCAGGGGGATTATTCCCAGGAACAGCCGCTCTTATAAATCTTAATGGCTATACTCCAGACCAGATGTATGCTGGTTTCAAAGGCATCGTGATGAACTTCCCAAGCTCCGGGCGTCGAGGCAGATATGATCGTCGCTCTGATGAGGACATCAAAAAAGCGAATGAGAAAGCCGTCAAAGAAGCAAATGAACTTTGGGAAAAAGCAAAGAGCTATGGTTCTCTCGTTTCAAACGGGGCAGAATTGGACTATTATCCTGAGATGGAGCAGCTTGCAAAAGCAACAACTGGTGAACTGCCTCTTTTGATCGAGGTAAATGCTGCCTCTGATATTCTGGCTGCTATCAAATGGGTGGCAGATAAAGGTACTAAAGTGATTTTCACTGGTGTAGCTGAAGGCTGGAGAGTAGCAGATGAAATTGCAAAAGCTGGAATCCCAGTGGTGACAGGACCTATCCAAGCATTGCCCACTCGTGATTCAGATCGCTACGATACTCCTTATGCAAATGCCGGTAAAATGGCAAAAGCAGGTGTGAAAGTTGCAATCAGAACCGACGAGCAAGAGAACGTAAGAAATTTACCTTTCTTTGCGGCTTTCGCCGCTGCTTATGGAATGGGTAAAGAAGAAGCTTGGAAAGCGGTAACAATCAATCCTGCTGAAATCTTCGGCGTGGCAGACCAATACGGATCTGTAGAGACTGGAAAAGTTGCAAACCTGATCGTGGCTGATGGTGATCCTTTTGAGACCAAAACCAACATCATGCATGTGTTTATAAATGGGTATAGAATGCCGCTTTCTAACCGTCAAATCAGACTTTACCAAGAATTCTTAGATCGTTCTCCTGGATTGAAGATGAATTAATTTTCAAATTTAACTCAATTAAAACCGCAAGGATAGCTCTACTATGGGTCATTTCTTGTGGTTTTCTTTTATTTTGCCCTAGCTATGAAATCGAGCATGACGAAACCGTCACCCAAAGGGATGAGTATTTACTATGCGAGATTCCATCTGACCTTTGAAAATAAAAAAAACAGATGAAAAAAATATATATCCCAATTTTAGTTTCCCTGCTCACCTTGCTATTCTCTTGCAACAGCGAAGATAACACCGAGCAAGTAAGCAAGTTTATTGAAGCCAAAAGAGCCGAAGTCGCACCGGATAAACGTGTGGCGCTTTGGGATTTGACCTTCGAAAATGACTCTTTAAAAGGTGAAACTGATCAAACTGCAGCGTTGGAAGAATTGATTGAAGATCTTAAATCCCAGCAAATCAACTTCACTGATGCCGTGCTTCGTCTGCCTGATGCAGGATTGGGAGAAAAAACCAAAGCGTTAGTAACCATCTCTGTGGCTAATATCCGAAGCAATCCAAAACACTCAGCTGAGCTTGCCACGCAAGCACTCATGGGAACCCCTCTCAATGTGCTCAAGGAAGAGGATGGATGGTTCCTTGTCCAAACACCCGATGGATATCTTTCTTGGGTGGACAGAGCAGGGATCCACTTGATGACTGAAGCGGAGCTGGAGCATTGGTATAGAGAGCCAAAGGTAGTTTTCACAGCACTCACGGGCTATGTTTGGCAAAGTTCTGATCAGACTGAAATGGTTTCTGATCTCGTTGCAGGAGATATTTTAACAATCCAAGAAGAGACTAAAGATCAGATCAACGTATCCCTTCCAGATGGTCGGGAAGGCTGGATTTCTGCGAAAGAAGCTCAGGATTGGGATAGTTGGATCGCTTCCAGAAATACCACTCCGGAAGCGCTGATTTCTACTGCCAAGCAAATGATGGGAACGCCATACCTCTGGGGCGGCACCTCGATCAAAGGTGTTGATTGCAGTGGATTTACCAAAACTATTTATTACCTCAATGGACAGATCATTCCACGTGATGCCTCCCAGCAAATCAATGAAGGTGAGCTGGTCGATGCCGATAAAAACTGGGACAAACTTCAAGTCGGAGATTTACTGTTTTTCGGAGTGAAAGGCACAGCTGAGAAAAAAGAGCGGGTAGTCCATGTAGGCATGTGGATAGGAAATGGAGAGTTTATCCATTCCAGAGGCTTGGTGAGAATATCAAGCTTTGACCCAGAAAACCCAAATTACGATGAGTACGAACTAGGCAGATACCTTAGAACAAAGAGGATTGTCAATGTTCCTTCCGAGCACATATTATCAGTATCAGAACTTTTAACTAACAATTAACCATGTCCATAAACAAAACATTTTTCGGGATTGCAGTCGCACTTGGCTTCGGTATTTCTGCCAATGCCCAACAAGTCACCGGCTTTTTCCCAAAGGATAAAAGTAAAGAGGCTGCCATCGAGCAGGAATATCTCAAAGCTGTAAACTACGAGCAGTTTAAAGTTCACCTGAAAGAACTGACCAAAGCGCCGCACATTGCCGGAACTCCGGAAAACGAAGCGGTAGCGGCTTATATGACCAAAGTGATGTCAGATGCCGGAATGGACGTGACCTCCTACCCTTATGACGTCTATTTGCCAAATGATCCAGGCGAATCACTTTTGGAAATTATCACACCCGATAAAATGACCTTGTCACAGCAAGAAGGTCCAATCGAGGGCGATCCCTTTTCTACTGATCCAAGGCTGCACAAAGGTTTTAATGCTTACTCTGGTTCTGGAGATGTCACGGCTGAGGTGGTTTATGCGAATTATGGAGTGAAGGCTGACTTCGAGAAACTTGCAGAAATGGGCGTTGACCTAAAAGGAAAAGTGGTTATCGCTCGCTATGGCGGAAATTTCCGTGGTTACAAAGCAAAATTTGCCGAGCAATATGGTGCAGCTGCATTGATCATATATACTGATCCAAAAGATTCAGGATTTGGAAAAGGCGATGTGTATCCAGACGGGCCATTTTATAATGAAACAACAATTCAGCGAGGTTCCTTACTGACTTTGGATTACACGGGAGATCCATTGACTCCCTTCGAACCGGCGTTGCCTTTGGATGGAGATAAAAAAATAAAGCGACTCGATCCAAAAGATGTGGCTTTCCACACAATCCCTGTATCACCAATTGGATATGGCGCTGCAAAGGAAATCCTGAGCAGAATGAAGGGATCTTCTGTTCCTGAAGAATGGCAGGGCGGCTTGCCTTTCGAATATAGAATTACCGGCGGTTCTGAGCTGAAAGTACGGGTGAAAGTAGATCAGCCAGTTGATTATATCAGAGCAAATAACATTGTTGGTAAGTTCGTAGGAAGTGAATATCCAGACGAATGGATCATTCTGGGAAGTCACTACGATGCCTGGAGTTTTGGTGCGACTGATCCCAATTCTGGTACAGCTATGATGTTGACTTTGGCAGAGGCGATCGGTGAATTGATCAAAAATGGTGAGGCACCAAAAAGATCCATTCTGATCGGACACTGGGATGCAGAAGAGCAAGGCGTGATCGGATCTACCGAATGGGTGGAGCAATTCAAGGATGAATTGGGTGCAAAAGCAGTGATTTATATGAATTTTGATGGTGCAGTTTCCGGTAGAAACTTTGGCGTATCTGCGGCTCCTACCTTGAAAAACCTGATCATCGAAGCTTCTAAAGAAGTGGCTTATCCAGATTCTGCCAAAACTGTTTTCCAAGTCTGGGCTGGGAATAAGGAAGAGCCGAGTATAGGTAACCTAGGCGGTGGATCAGATCATATAGCTTTCTATATGTACGCTGGAGTACCAAGTATGAGCGGTGGTTCAGGTGGAACTTCTGCCTACCATTCCAACTATGACAACTTCCATTACTATAGCAAATTTGTAGATCCAACATTCAAAATGGGCGGAACTGTCGCTTCTGTGATTGGTGTTCTCACGCTTCGGCTGGCAAATGCTACCATCATTCCTTACGATGTGCCGCGTTATGCCCAGGATTTAAGAATCCATTTCGATAACGCCGTCAAGTCTGTAATAGAACTTGATTCTTCATTTACTTCATTTGACCAAGTGGATACAGCGATTGAAAAGTTAAAAGTAAGTTCGGCAGCTTATCAGACTTCAATGAATGCCGCTTTGGCATCAGGCGAACTTTCTGAAAAGGAAATTCAAAGGCTGAATAAGGAATTGATATCCTTGGAAAAAAGCTGGATAGATCCTAAGGGAATGTATTTCGGTACCTGGTATAAGTCGCTTTATGTGAGTACAGATCCATTCTCTGGATATGCTTCCTGGATTTTGCCCGGCATCAAATATGAGGTAGAAACCAAGTCAACTGATCGCTTGGAAGAATGGGATACTCGTTATTCTAAAGCGATTCTGAACTTGAGCAAAAAAGTGGAGAAGATGACGAAGTCTTTGAAATAAGATATTAGACGTAAGAGTTTAGATTCAAGACATTAGAAAACAGGGCTTAGATTGATTTCTAAGCCCTTTGTGCAAAAAAAAACTGCTCAAGGCAGTCAGCAAGCGGCCACTAATATAAAAATGTCCTAGCTTCAGCCGAGTATGAATCGTCCCTATGGAACTTCAGTTATTTTCATTCACTTTTTTTCAACGGACTGAAGTCCGTTGTTTCAAAATTGGCCGTTCCTCCGGAACTATATACAGAGCCATCGGCTCGATCAATAGTGTAAGGATGGATTTCAGTCCATGCAATACAGCAAAGAAGCAGTATCTTAAATCCATAGGATCGGCACATTTCAAAAGTATGTAAACGGACTGAAGTCCGTTGTTTCAAAATTGGCCGTTCCTCCGGAACTATATACAGAGCCATCGGCTCGATCAATAGTGTAAGGATGGACTTCAGTCCATCCACCACAGCAAAGAAGCAATACCTTAGATCCG
>NZ_MSSW01000102.1 GCF_002150685.1 Algoriphagus antarcticus | reverse complement strand
TAAGCTCCTGTAGTCTTTGTTCAGATTTTTGGTCAGGATCAGAAAGTAATACATCAAGCTCCTCATCGCTTTTGATGAGAAGTTCTCCATGGGTCAGACCTTTGGAGTCAATCAACTGAAGGTACTTCTTGACCGTATTTCGGGAAATACCCAAAGTTTTGGAGATGGTTTGCAGTGCCATGCCGTTGTCACGGTGGCGAATTATCTGTTTAAGATTGCTCATAGTTATCGTTTTTCCTGCCATACTTTACGGTGTTAGTTCTACCGCAAAGCAAACGATAACTGAAAAAATCCATGTGTTCAATCATGTCATTCTGGCAATATTGACCCCTCTTACAGAGATGGTCAACACGGTCGGATTGACAGTGGTCAAGATCACCGGAATTAGGTCCCTCGATAGTGAAATATCCCCATAAAAGGGGGTGGTCAACATCATCGGAAAAAAGTGGTCAACATCACCGGAACAGGTGGTCAAGATGGATCGGAATATACACGAAGTCAACTTTATCAAGTAGAGGGAATTGCGGATAATCATAAAAGGATTAAGAATAAACCATGTTCTGCTTCTGGAGAAGCGGAACAACTAAACGACCTCCGTGCAAAACCCTGTGTATACCGTGGTTACCTGACTTTAAAACAAAAAAAAGGGTCTCCCAGAACAAGGAGACCCTACATAAATTCTACTTTATTTAAATCAATTCAGATTCACCTCAGACTCTTTAAACTCACTTTTGTCCAATTTGATTTTAGATTTTTGGTGAATCTTTACCGGCCTTATTTCCAATACTCTAGGCTGCATTGCGACCTTCTTTTTCAAGTAGTGGACAGTGACTTTGTCAAGCCTGTAGCCCAGGAACATGGAAATCAAGACAATAACTGGAAGCACTATATTATCAGTCAAATCCTTCATGAAAAATACCAAGACGATAATACCAAGTTGCAGAGAACCTAATATGAGGGCCACATGATTATGTTTCAAACCTATTCTCATTAAGAAATGATGCACGTGTGATTTGTCCGGACTCATAGGTTTTTTTCCCTGTGAAATCCTTCTGGTAAACACTCTTCCCATATCATATAAGGGAAACATCATTAGGGCTACTGAAGCTGCGAAGGTTGATTCAAATTTAAGAAATGCACCTTCAGCCAATCCTTCATTGATCCCCATAAAGGCTATAATCAATGTTCCCAAAGTAAATCCTAATGTCAAAGAGCCAGTATCCCCCATAAAAAGCTTGGCAGGATGCCAATTAAAGACAAGGAAAGCCAATACACCTCCAAGGAATATGAAAGAGATAAGCGCATAGCTCTCTACTCCCTGAGCAAGAAACCATGCCCCCAAACAACCAAAAGTAATCACAGCAATGGTTCCAGCAAGACCATCAAGACCATCGATCAGATTAAATCCATTGGTAAGAGCCAATAAAACAAAACCAGAGAAAAGATAGCTAACCACATCATTCAATTCACCTAGGCCAAGAAATCCATGGAAATCCCTAATTCTCACATCAGCTACTACCACCACTAATAGTACGGCAACTAATTGCCCCAGTAATTTTCTGGATGCCTTTAACTCTACCAGATCATCTCTCAAGCCCACAATAAACATCAGCAGGATCGCTCCCAAAATAAACTTGATATCAGGAAGTGGGAATTGCCAACCCCAGATCGCCAGAGAAACTGTACTTGCCACCACGAAAGAGATCCCCCCCATGGAAGGAATAAATGCTTTGTGGATTTTCCTACCTCCCGGTTGGTCGCCAATTTTTAATTTCTTTAGAAGAGAAATTAGAATCGGAGTGACGAAAAAGCCTACTGAAAAGGCAGTAAGTGTGGCATATAAAAAAAACATACTGAGTTGGTTTTTGAATTACAAATTTAAATAATAATAATACAATTGCATTGCCATTGCGAATAAATTAACAATTAGATAAAAACCTTGACTATTCCATTTATTACAAAAGGGAACATGAACATGCATTGAATAGATTTAAACAGAAAAAAAATTTTCTCAAAAAAAGCAATTGAATAAATATTGAATTGCATTTTATGGCTTAGGCACTTGAATTAAGGCTTTTCCACCCTATTTGGGGAATATTTTCACCTAGTGAAGTCAGTCAAGATTCTAAATTTCTCAATTTGCAGAGTTAGTTTAGGATTAAGGTTTGGTTGAATTAAAAGTTTAAGGATTGATGGTTTAAGGGTTAATGGGTTAAGGGGT
This sequence comes from Algoriphagus antarcticus, assembly GCF_002150685.1. Taxonomy (GTDB): domain Bacteria; phylum Bacteroidota; class Bacteroidia; order Cytophagales; family Cyclobacteriaceae; genus Algoriphagus; species Algoriphagus antarcticus. Next base: position 20,797 of record NZ_MSSW01000102.1, on the reverse strand, counting down.
TAAGGGTTAATGGGTTGTGTCAGTGCCTACTAAAAACGGCACACTGAAAACTAACTACTCACTTATTCCAAAAATAAATCAAACTCGTCTGAGCCAAAAATGAAGTTATATTCTCCCCTTTCGGAAAGTCTGACGTGCTCTCTGGAGCTAGCTGCCACTGGTAGTTGTGCGCTTGTATTAGCTGCAGCTTGGAGCTAAGTAAAATATTATCCCACTTTTTATCAAAAAGGAAACCTATGGAAAGATCTATCCAGGGTTTTCTTTCAGTATCCTGAAGTAGGGCCTTATAGTAAAAGTCTTGATTGTTAGCCAAGCGTTCAACTTGAATTCCCATTTTATCCATCCCTTCTACGAGTGAGAACTCTATAGTCTGCACATTAGAACCGACTCCTATCCCAACACCAAGTGGCTGTCCGTTTTGGACAAAACCTCTAGTAGGATTATGAGTATGCCATGTCAATCCCCCCTTCAAACCACCATTACGGATATATGTATTAACAGATTCCTTTTGCTGAGTCATTTCTCCTCTAACCTGAATCATTTTACTGGCAGAGGGCAAATCAAATAATTGTACAAAACCTAAAATATAGGCTCTGGCATGCTCTGGATTTAGTGTGAATTCCCTCCAGTTTTTGGCATGATCTCTACGACCAAATTCGAAATAGAGTTCAGATTTAGTTTGTGGAATTACATACCTGCCAAATACAGAAATCTGCTGGTCTTGGCCATTGGCATCCTTATCAAAACCATAGTTATCTTTTGTAACTCCAGAAAATACGGGCAAATAATCTAAAAATCCATTCCCCATTGATTCGCTGTACTGTTGGAAAGTTCTGGTAATACCTGCAAATAAACCCGGGATCCACTTTGGATTGTAGGACAACATTATAGCATTCAAATATCTCCAATCCCCCGAAAATGGTGTGAAATATTGAGAATTTAGTTCAGGGTATTGAGAAGGATCATAGCCTGAGTTTTGAAGTTTGCCAATGATGAGTTGAGTTTCAAAGTTCCCTATAACCGTTTTTGCTGGTTTTATTGTATTGAGAGTGAAATGAGGGAACCCCTTAGCATTATTTGAAAAAGTCAAGGCATTGAACTGCCCCGGTCCCCACCAGATATTTTCAGTCGCAACCCCTACTTCAAAAGCACCATATTGAAAAGTGAGTTTAGACTGTCCCCACCAAGGATTTGCAACCCAACCATTCCCAAATCTCTCAGGAAAATCTCCATAGTTCCAGTAAAAAAATTTGTCTCTAATCTCAACATTTGAAAATTTGTCCAATCCAGTTCTAAATCCTTTGTTTTGAGCTATAACGAGTTCAGGTCTAAAAGTTAGGTTGAAATGCTTATACTTCAGCTCTACCCCCCCAGAAAAATAGGTCTGAAAACCTGGATTCGGAATCATACCATTATCACCCCAACCATACGGTCTTTTGGAACTGATTCGCGTGGTATTAATAATTGAACTGAGCTTGATAGATATTTCACTGTCGCCAATATTCTCAGAAAATGGATAAAGGCTGGTATCAGCTAAAATAGGTCTTAATAAAAATGAGGTCGATTGATACAAAGAGTCCAGTAATTGACTTCGCCTGGCATTCTCCTCTAAAACAGGAAAATTAGCAGGGATTGATTGGGAGAATGAGAACCCTGAAATCAATAAAAAAAGAAAAAGAACTAAAGAATTTTTCATTTAATCACCAATTATAAAACTTACCCTTCTCAAATCTGAAATCATCATTTTTAGCTTCATCCAATGATAGGTTAGAAAAAATCATAAGGGATGAATCTGTTGATTTTGACTGAAGCCCGTTTGCATATCCGCCGGGAACCAGCAAAACATCTGGCGAACCTGCATCCAAGATAAATTCAAAAGTTTGTCCAGCCAATCCTTTATCGAAATCAGTGATTTCTACCAACACAATTTTTGCTATTCCACTAATCGGAATTATAGCTTTGGTTTCAACTTTATGTGCTTGCCAAGCTCTTATTTGATCTTGCTCACTAAAGAAAATTGAGTAAAATCTTTTTACCGACGAAAGGTCAAACTCGTTACAATATCGCAATTCACCTCGCTCATCTTTGTGAATGGAAATGGGAATAAGAGTTGGTTTAGTCAAGAGTAATTTCGGATAATTTCATTAAATTTTTATTTCTATCAAAATATTGAAATAACAGCGTCTGAGCTGATAAGCTCATCTCATCTAATTCTATTTTCGATAAAGACATCATTTCTTTGAATCGATCCCCAATCATGTCTATATCGTTAGAATCAGCACTCAACCCCAAATGAAACTCACTTAGAAGATTTGGTACTTCACCTTTCATTACCGCGAAAATAGGTTTCTTATACTGAAGGTAAGTTTGAAACTTACTTGGAATCATAATCTCATAAATCGGTGCATCAACAAGGGAAATCAATAATACATCGCTAGCTTCAAAATAGTCAGGCATTTCGCTCAATGGCTTTCTCCCTATAAAATTCACATTGGGGATTTTTTCTTCTTCCACCAGACTTCTTAAATCTTCCAAACTAGATCCGTCTCCTACAATATTCAGATATGCTTCAGGAAATTCTTTAACAGCTTTACTAAAACCAAGAAGTACCTTGTCGAGATTTTGAACTTTTCCTATGTTACCAGCAAATGTAAAATTAATTTCACCTGAAAAATTCAGTTTGTTTGATGCTGATTTACTTATAATGGACCAATTGGGTATCCATGAAATAACTTTTTCCGATTTCAAATAAGCATTTATTTTGGGAGCAAATCCTTTACAAGAAACTGCAATTTTATCTGAAGAATTGTAAACCAACTTAACAAGAGTGTTCAATACTGTATCCAATAACCTGTTTGGCTTAAAGCCATAAGCGTACACTGTATCAGGCCATAAATCCTGTGTCCAAATAGTTAAATTCTTATTATATAATTTTTTGATCAGAACTCCCGGTAATGCAACAGTTAAGGGACCAGTCTGATAGACAAAGATTTTATCGAACCTTCTACCAATAAATAGCGCTACAATCGAAGCAAAAAATACAAAGGAAACGTAATTGAGAATTTTAATCACCTTACTCTTTTGATAGCCTTGGATCACAGGTACTCTGTGAATTGGTATATTTTCGAAATAGGTCTTTTGATATATGCTGTTCTTGTAACCCGAAAAAGTTTTGCCGAACGGATAAGAGGGAGTTCTAGTAAGAACTTCCACAGAATAACCATTATTTTTCCAATATTTGGCTAAATCATTGATAACAAACTCCTCGGGGAAGAATGCTTCCCCAATAATCAAAATGCTCTTATCCTGCATCTGGATAAATGGAGGAATACAATGACTTATTTTCGAACATAAAATCTTTCATTTCTTCAATCATAACTTCGTAGGAAGGAATAGTAAAATCTATATCATTTTTTTCACTTTTCAAACTTTTATCAACTCTCTTACCCTCAACTGAATTAACCTTAACTCCTCTACCGAAGGTTTTATTAAATTGATTTAGAAGTTGAAATTTTGAAATTGCGCTATCATTTGTCACATGATACAGACCTTTTAGATCTTCAATAATAGCTTTTCTAATAGTTTTACTCAGCTCAATAGTGGTGACTCCTCCCCAAAGTGCTTTGGTGAATCCATTTACTTCTCCTTTTTGATTCATAAACCAGTGGAACAACCCTTCGCCATTCTGCTTGATCTCGGGACCAATGATTGAAGTTCTCAACGTAAGGTGCTTATCTGAGAAAATTTCTCCTAATCCCTTCCCTCTTCCATAGACATCATCCGCATCCCGAAAATCAGATTCTACATATTCACCCTTCTTACCGGAAAACACGCAATCCGTAGAAATGTGAATTACTTTTGAATCAATCTCATCTGCAACACCTACAAGCCAATGCGGGAAGTAAGCGTTGATTAAAATGGAGTTCTTAGGATTTTGATTAGAGCCTTTTATTAAAATGCCTATACAGTTAATTATTACATCAGGATTGATTTCTTTGATTATTCCTTCAAGCTTTGTGAAATCTGTAATATCACAAATGATTGTTTCTTCCCTCAACTTATTTCTAAAGGAAAGATCAAAAACCTCAAACCCCTTAGATTTCTCCAAATTGAAAAACACCTGGTGACCAAGCATTCCTGTTGATCCTAATACTAAAACCTTTTTCATCTGTTTATTTTTTCTTTTTCAAAGGTCAGATGGAATCTCGCATGGTGAACAATCATTACTCTAGGTAACATTACTCGTCATGCTCGATTTTATCTGTTTATTTTTTCTTTTTCAAAGGTCAGATGGAATCTCGCATGGTGAACAATCATTACTCTAGGTAACATTACTCGTCATGCTCGATTTCAAGTGCTTATATTTTTTTTTTAACTGTCATAACCTGTCCCGCACCGAAAGTTGGGATTGCCTTTCCCGCCTGTGTGATAATGATCTCTCCGTGTGACGTTTCAGACATGCTCGATTTTATGTGTTTTTATTTTTTTTTAAAAGTCACATGGAATCTCGCATATTAGGAAATCACGCTCCTTAAGATGTTTCAGGCATGCTCGATTTCATTATTTATTCCAGGTAACTTTATTAACTATAGACGTATAGCTCTGAATAGCTCTAATTACTCGGGTAGAACAATTAGTCACTTGATATTCTAAAGGTAAATGTGCTTGCCCGCTTTCATGCAATTCTTGGGCAATTGGAATAGATTGAAGCATACTTTCTGTACTTATTCCACCTAATACAATCGTTCCCGCATCAATCGCTTCTGGTCTTTCTGTGCTGGTTCGGATACTTACCGCAGGAAAGTCCATCATTGCCGATTCTTCCGAGATCGTTCCTGAATCTGACAGCACTACAAAAGCTTCCTTCTGCAATTTCACATAATCAAAGAAACCAAGAGGTTCAATGTTTCTGATCAATTCATGAAATTTGATTCCACTAGCTTTGATTTTATTTCTTGTCCTTGGATGAGTACTGAAAATGATTGGCATCTGGTATTTTTCAGCCACCGCATTCAGAGCCTCTGACAAAATGTTGAAATGATCTTTTAAATCAATATTTTCTTCTCGATGTGCACTGACTACAAGGTATTTCTTAGCTTCTAATCCCAACTTTTGAACTACGGTAGAATCAATTATTTCAGACATATATTTATCTAAAACCTCTTTCAAAGGAGATCCGGTAACAAATACGTGGTCCTTACGAAATCCTTCGCTGAGAAGGTATCTTCTACTGTTTTCTGTGTAGGTTAAGTTAATGTCTGAGATATGATCAGAGATTTTTCTATTTATTTCTTCAGGCACATTCTGATCAAAGCAGCGATTTCCAGCTTCCATATGGAAAATTGGGATTTTCAGGCGCTTGGCTGCAATAGTACATAACACACTATTCGTATCTCCCAACACCAATAAAGCATCAGGTTTGATTTCAGACAGCAATTCGTAAGATTTAGCTATGACGTTACCAATAGTCTCTCCTAGATGTTTGCCAGCCACATTCAAATAATGATCTGGTTCTCTTAATTGGAGATCTTCGAAGAAAATCTGATTCAGCGTATAATCGTAATTCTGTCCCGTATGAATTAATATATGCTCAAAAAACTCATCGCATTTCTTAATACACTCTGCCAATCGTATTATCTCAGGACGTGTCCCTACTACCGTGACTACTTTTAATTTACTGCTCATTAGTTGCTCCAATTTTTCAGTTCATCCTGAATATATTCCAAACTCATCAATTTCTCTTTGATTTCTGGAATGGTTAATCTTCTGGTATTATGTGAATTGTAATCGACCAAGTCAGCCGCATGAGTATTTCCTTCCGTGAAGTAACTACCATAATTTAAGTCTCTATTATCAGCAGGAATTCTAAAGAAATCACCCAAATCATCCGCTTTCAACATTTCCTCGCGGGTACAAAGCGTTTCGAAAAGTTTCTCTCCATGACGTGTACCAATAATATTAATTTCAGAATCAGAATTAAACATTTCCTTCAATGCCTGAGCTAAGTCTCCTATAGTAGAGGCAGGCGCTTTTTGAACGAATAAATCACCTTGATTTCCATGCTCGAAAGCAAACATAACCAGATCAACAGCCTCATCTAATGACATTAGGAATCTTGTCATTTCGGGATCAGTAATAGTCAAGGCCTTATTCGCTTTCAGCTGCTCAATGAATAAAGGGATCACAGAGCCACGGGAAGCCATTACATTACCATAGCGTGTAAGGCAAACTTTGGTCTTATTCTCCCTGATATTTCTTGATTCAGCTACTGCCACTTTTTCCATCAAGGCTTTGGTCATACCCATTGCATTGATAGGATAGGCAGCTTTGTCAGTACTCAGACAGATTACATTTTTGATCTTATTTGCCACACAGGCTTTGATTACATTCTCAGTACCAAAAACGTTGGTTTTTGTAGCTTCCATTGGGAAGAACTCACAAGAAGGTACTTGCTTTAAAGCAGCCGCTTGAAAGACAAAATCAACGCCTTTCAGGGCTGTATCCAAGCTACTGTAATCTCGCACATCACCAATGTAGAACTTAACCTTAGGACTGTTTAGGGCAACCCGCATATCATGCTGTTTCTTTTCATCTCTGGAAAAGATCCGAATTTCTTCGATATCAGAATCTAGAAAGCGTTTTAGAACTGCGTTGCCAAAGGAGCCAGTTCCTCCGGTAATTAGAAGTGTTTTATTTTTGAACATACTATTTTTTGATAATGACGACCGCATTAGATGCGAATATTTTAATTTTTAACATATGGAAAACCCTATTAAATACTTCTATAAATAAATAGGCAGGATAAAAGGAAAAGAAGTACTCAGAAGCTCCATAATAATACCTAACCTCAAAAGAAACACCCTCAATTGTTTTTAAGTGCTTTTCCAATGAAAAAGAATTACACAAGTTATAATATACCGGGTATCCTGAAATTTCTTCGGCTTCTGGCCGTAATAATTTAATTAATGATTTTTGAGTTTTGTTCCCAATTAATTTTGTAATGAGCGAATAAGGATGAAAGCCTAAAGGAAAAACATGAATAGAACTACCACTATTATTTAAACAATCAATAATATTCTGAAATGTCTTTTTGTTATCATCAACATGTTCTAATAAATATTTAGAAATAATGATATCAGCTTTAATATTAATAGGATCTGTACAAGATTGATTTAAATAAACATGATAATGATTTTCCCAGTTAAAATCTTTATCAATATCAAGTCCTATGTATTGCTTTACTTCAGATTTATTAAAAATTGGTCTTTGTGTACCCCCTAATTCCAAAACAGTCAAAGTAGAAAATTCAAATTGTTTTAAATAATCATAATAATCTAATTCACACTTATTTGCTGGACCAAACAAATGAGAAAACAATTTATATGTAGCTAAAGAAGCTTTTTTATTAAGATTTATAAACTTAGATAATATCATAATAAAAATTTTTAAATAGTACGTGAATTAATAGATTTTCACTTTTAAAAATTTAATAGCTTTTTATATAAATTCTCCCAAACGGAGACATTTGATTCAATGTCAAAAGTGGAAGTACACAATGAATAAGCATTAGAACGCATTTGAAGATATTCAATTTCACTTAGATTAATAACTTTCATAATTGAATTTGAAATTTCCTCAACAGAACTTTCAGTCCAATAACCAGCTCCACATTCTTTCAAAGATTCCCAAGGAGTATTTTTAGAGGCAATAACAGGGGTTCCTTGTGCCAAAGCCTCTAATACGACATTACCAAAGTTTTCAGATTGTGAAGGTAGTACTAATGCAAAGGAAGAGGCAATCAGTTTGTCTTTGTCATCACCCTGTATGTGCCCTAAAAAAGTAACCGAATCCTGAAGATTTAAAGTATTAACCAGTTTCTTCAGTTGCTTTTCATAGACTATCTCGTAGGGTAAACGAGCTGAACCAGCTATAACCAACTTCAATTTCTTATCCAATGATTTCTGTGAATATGCAATTGACTTAATTAAAACATCAATATTTTTTATTGGGTTAATCCTTCCAATAAACAAAAACTGATCTTTAATGACTTCCATTTCATACCTAGGAGCCATTTTTACATAATTGGGTATTACACTTACTCCTTTGGCTTTGGGAAAGTATTTAGCAATAATACCAGATTCAAATTCATTGGTCGCATGAAAATATATTTTCTTTTGAAACACCCCAACTAAAAGCAACCAAACTTTTTTCTGAAAAGACTTAATCTTCAATGCAGCAGGATAAAGCTCTCCTCTCGGCGAAATAATCACTTTCTTGCCTTTGAAGATTGCACTAATCAAAAGTGGCAGAGTAGGTGGAAAAAAAAGACTGGAAAATTGAACAATATCGCTTTCGCTAATAAATTTCATCCCGATTTTCAAAAAGTCTTTACCTTTATTATTCACGAATTGAACCTCCTGACTTGGAGTACTTGTTTCTACAGACAAAAGATCTAAAGAAACTTTGGCGTCCAATCCGAAATCTGTGGATAGGACAATTGCTTCAAATTCAGAGCTATCCAATGCAGAATTTAGCCAATATAAGGTGTTAGCAGGTCCACCCGCTTGTGAGGGATAGTAACATAAAAGAGGATGAAAAATTTTCATTGAATCTGACGGAGAACTCTGGCGGGATTCCCACCTACAATGGTATTTGCGGCTACATCTTTGGTAACTATTGCACCAGCTGCAATAATTGCATTCTGTCCAATATATCGTACTTGAGGTAAAATAATTGCGTTTGCACCTATCCAAACTCTGTCACTAATAACTTTTACAATTTTATTGGGTTTTGAGAGTGGATTAAGTCCATGATCGTGACTCATTATATTAGCATGCTCAGAAATAACTACATAATCGCCTATAGTAACATTACCACTAAAGTCAAGCTCCACCCCTTTATTAATTTGAGAATTATTGCCAATAATCAATTTGCTGTCAGGAAATTCAGTATAGATATTAACTCCTCTACCTATAGAGACATGGTTACCAAAGCTCAAGTTATGAGGATATCGAATAGAGACTCCCTTTTGAACAACTAACTTATTACCCGTTTTCCCCAAATTAAACTTCCAAAAAAAACTGGACACTTTTTCAAAAACTGAAATGTATAGTACACTGATGATAACACTCAAGAATTTGATTAATCCAAGGGGTTCTAAATTCCAATATTTGATAAGCTTACTTTTCATTTATCAAATTTTTCAAAAGTAAATCAGCGTGCGATAATAAGGAGCCATTTATGATTTCCTGCAGAGTTTCTTGACCTTTTTTTCCAACTTTTTCCAGAACTCTTACTTGATCTAAATATTGATTAACGATGACCCCTGCTTTTGCTGAATCTTTCACTGGAATTTCAATGCAATTAGATAGATGCTCCATTCTCCCAGAAATCCCACCAACAAATGTGGTAAAAATAGGCAGTCCACTAGCCATTGCTTCATAGAGTACTCGAGGGAAACCTTCATCGTGAGATGTGAAAATAAAAGCATTCGCATCATCGTACATAGCTTTCAATTCATCTTTATCAGAAATTAAGCCATGCAAGATAACATTATTCTGAAGACCTAATTGGTTAATATTGGTTTTGACTTCTTCAAACAAATCACCCCCTCCAACTATATTCAGAATAAAATTAAAATCATTAAATTTAAGATGCTTTGCAATATGCAGCAATTCATTAATCCCTTTTCTCTCTTCCACTCTACCCACAAAAAGCAGGTTCCATGTCTGAGGGCTATTGTAATTACGATCCAACTTCAAATCATCTAGCTCAATGCTAATCATGGGTCTAATCACATCAACGGTATCACAAAATGTTAAAAGATCATTAGATAATGAAGGTGAAACCGTCAATATGAACTTAGAATATTTTAGGATAATTCGATCAATGATACCTTGATTATAATACTGTCCTCTAATATAAAGTCCTATCGGCTTTCTTAACATAATAGCCATAAGTCCAATGATTTTACCTAGGGTTCCAGGATAGAAGATATAAAGAAATTCATTATTAGTCACCAAACTTAAAAGTTTAGGAAGAAAAGACAGTGACTTCTTATTCGGTAAGAGTTCAAAATCCAAATTATGAGTAATTAGATCAAAGTTTTGAAGATTATTATTTTGGTCATATATGGTGGTATTTTGTGTAAAACTAACGGTATGCTTTTCACTGATACCCTGCAAGAAATAACCAGTGTGATTGTTTATGAAAAAGGAGGAGTCATTATCAACACCAATAGAGCCATTACCTACGACAAGGATTTTCATATTACAGAATTAAAAATTAATTATACATAAAAGGAACAGAGTGTTAAAAATATGATTGAAATTTTGATAATGAAAAATTAAACAGAACTTATCTGATTTTAAATTTCTTATTATTAATATAAACTAAAAGAATCATGGGTAAAAATACCCTAAAAATTCTTCCAACCACGTGAAATGTAAATAAGTGTCCAATACTAAAACCAATGGCGATAGAAACAAAAGCAAAAGCATAAGAAGTATAAACATTATTAGATTGCAGAAAAAAGGAATCAAAATAGAGAATAAGAAGAACTGATAAAACAGGATAAATAAAAAAGAAAACCACTCCTAAATGCATATAACCTTGAATGCTCATTGGTAAAATTCTGGAACTAGGTCTATTGACAGTTGAAATCTTCTCATTAAAAATTACATTAGTTCGATAATCCATATTTGCTAATCTATGTAAAAAGGGAATGGAACTTAAGTAGTCATTTAATATTAATTCAACATCTATTTCGCCTTCATAATCTTTAAAACCATATAAACCTTGATAAATATTAGGAAAACTATTAGTATAACCATTTATAAAATTCGAAAAGTAAACTGGGCCAATAAAAATCTCCACTCCATCAGATACTGAACTCGTTCTAAATTGTTTAAAAATAGTAAGAGTCAACATGAGTACAAAGAAATATATAGAAATAAAGAGTAATATTTTTTTACTATATTCTTTATAAAATTTTGAAACTATAAAAAAATATGAAAGAAAAGGCAATAATATACTAGATCTACTAATACCAATATAGAATAGTGAAAAAACAAGTATACAAACAACAGACAAAAATATATAAATAGCCTTTTTACTTGAAAAATATTTTAAGCAATACTTCTCAAATAAATAAAGATTTAAAAAAATAATTGTAAATTTTAAGAGTTCGAGTCCTAATGTAGGGCCATAAACCATTTCTTCATCTCCAAAGGCATATGTAGGATCAGCATACCTAGATGAGTCAAAAACGAAATGGTAATTTCTTAACAATACTGGAAAAGCAATAATTAATATAAGCGAACAGACTACCAACAGAAAAATAAATACAAAATTGGGCTTTGTTACAAATGGAATTACGATATTTTTTTTTCTTGAGAAAAATTTAATGGTAAAAAAAATTAAAACCATTTCAACTAACATAAGATAATAGACCAAATAAACATATTCACTAATCAAAACTCGAGGAATAACATCTGATTCATAGCCGCCAAGAATATAGAACGGAAAGAAAACAACGTATTTCAAGAATAACATTATATAAAGTATTATCAAGCCCGGTCCAAAATATATATTATTCTTAGAAAAAAACCACAAACAAAAAGCAAAACAAAAGGGAATAATAAATACAAATTGTATACCGTTAGTAGAATCACTATTAAGTGATAAAAGTAAGCAATAAAATGAAACCAGAAGTGAAATTAAAACAATTATTCCTCGTAAAGAATAAATGTTCAGTGGTCCCAGATAATAAGTCTTATTCATATAAAAAAATGATAGTTTAAATAACTTTTATTGAGGATAATATTATTAAATATAATTTTATTAGCTAACATTATTTATCCCTATTCTTAAGTGATAAAAAAATATCTTTTAAATCCTTTAAAACTTTTAAATTTAAAATAAATGACATAAACAAAAATAAAATTAAACCAATAATAAATTGTGCAAATATAGTCCAAAAACTATTTATTATCACAATTTCGATACCTATATAATATATTATAAAAGATAATACAGAAGATATAAACATAGTAGAGGATATATCTCCAAACTGTTCCTTCAATCCATACCCAATCTCACGGCCAGAATAATACATTATTATTAAAGTATTTACGATGGTTGCGATTACTTGACCAATAACTAAAACCAAAACACTATACCAAATCGTTATGGCTATAGATATAAAAGTTATTATCCTCAGGGCAATTGACACCATTAAATAAAGTTTGCTATTTCCCTTTATTAAAAAAATATTTTGATTAATCGAATATAATGGAAAAATAGCTCCTGTAATACATAAAAGCATAAAGTATTTTACTGCTGGCTTCCAAGCATCTCCTAGTACCAATGGGATTAACTTATCTGCAACAACGACCAACCCTAACATCAATGGAAAAACTATAAAAAAAGCTATCCTTATTACTTTTCGATATGCTTGCTTGAGTTGTTCGTCCTTGTTTTGTAAAACCGATAAGGTAGGATATGTCACATTTCTAACTACAGTAGTTAGGGTTTGGGACGGAATAACTGAAAGTTGTTTTCCTTGAGTATAAAAACCTAAATCAGCTTTGGTATAAAACTTTCCTATTAAAAGAGTTTGAATGTTAGACGCAATAACATCAAACATTCCAGAAAGCAACAAATTACCACTGAAAGCAAATAATATTCGTATAGGTTTAAAGCTAAAGCTTAGCGAAGGCACCCATTTAGCAAACACCCACAAAAAGATGACACGTAAAAATGAAGCTAATACCATTTGGATAACTAAAGCCCAAACCCCAAACCCGTTGTAAGCTAAATAAACAGCAAGTATTCCTGCCAACAAATTTGCAATTATAGTCCTGTTGGCTAAAATTTTAAAATTAACTTCCTTTATAATTTTGGCATTTTGGACAATCCCAAAAGAATTTATAAAAATAGTTAAGAAAACAACTCTTGAGATATTTGTTAGTTCAGGATAATTATAAAAATCACTAATTAAAGGAGCTAATAAGTAGAGACCTGAATAAACTACTATTCCAATAAAAATATTGAAATAAAACACTGAGGTAAAATCGGTTTGATCTGAATCTTGCTTTCTTATTAAAGCTTGAGAAAACCCACTGTCTAATATTACTTTTGAAAGTTCTGTAAAGATTACAAGTAACCCAATAACTCCAAAATCTTCTGGAGTAAGCATTCTGGCAAGTATTACTGTAATAACAATTTGAATAATTTTACCCCCAAACATTTCAAAGGCATTCCATAGGACACCTTTGATAGTTTTTTTTCTTAGATTCATTATTTATTCATACAAAAATCTAAGTCCTTTCACTAATCAGTTTTGCGGGTACGCCTCCTACAATTTGATAATTTTCAACATTTTTATTAACGACTGCTCCAGCTGCTATCACTGCACCTACTCCAATTTTGACACCATCTAAAATAGTAGCGTTTGCGGCTATCCATACATCGTCTTCAATAATAATACCTTCCATTGATAACTTTTGATTCTTAATCAAATCCTTCTTTTCAAACAAATGATTTGATCCAACAATTACAACGTTTGGAGCTATTAAACAATTGTTCCCTATCGAAACTTTACCTCTAATAGTGCAATTTCGATTTATCGAACAATTATCCCCAATATTTATTTGAGCAAAAGTACCTCTAATTTCAACATTTTCACTTATTCTAACCTTCCTGCCAAGAGTAATATTATCTATTAACATAGAATAATCTCCAATACCCACATTGTCATTTAACATGACTTTGCCAGATATTAAAACTCGCTTTCCAAGGCTTAACCTTTTATACTTAAATCCAAAAAGTAAAAGATTATTTATAATAGACCAAAAATATCTATTATATCTAATTAAGAAATTTTTAAGTTCTAGCAAATTGTATAATTTATATTAAACTACAAACTCTCCCAATACCAGCCTACAGCTTCTTCAATCCCTGCATCAATTGAATGGGTTGCTTTGTAACCAAGCATTTTATTAGCTTTTGCAACTGATGCTAAGGAATGAGGAATATCCCCCTTACGATTCGCCCCATGCACTATATCTACATCCGATATGGATGGATCATAAACTGCCAGATGCTTTTTAATTAATTCGGTCAATTGAACTAAGGTAGTTCTATCTCCCACTGCAGTATTGTAAATTTGGTTTAGAGCCGTTTCGTTCTCCGTAGTAATACAGAGTAGATTCATCTGCACCACATTGTCTATGTAGGTGAAATCACGGGAGAAAGTCCCATCTCCGTTGATTACGGGGCTCTCATGATTCATAAATTTCTTTACAAATAGCGGGATTACCGCTGCATAAGCTCCATTTGGGTCTTGCCTTCTTCCAAAGACATTGAAGTATCTTAAACCAATAGTGTTTAAACCATACGTTCTAAAAAAGTTCTCTGCGTACAACTCATTCACATATTTGGTAATCGCGTAGGGAGATAAGGGTTTGCCTATGACATCCTCCACCTTTGGTAAAGCCTCCGAGTCACCATAGGTAGAACTACTCGCAGCATACACAAAACGCATGACTTCAGCATCTCTTGCTGCTACCAGCATATTCAAAAATCCACCCACGTTTACGTCATTGGTAGTAATCGGATCATTGATAGATCTGGGTACTGAACCTAAAGCTGCCTGATGTAGCACAAAATCTTGGTTTTTACAGGCAGCATGGCAAGTAGATAAGTCTCGAATATCACCTTCAATTAGAGTAAAATTTGCATTCTCTAAAAAAGGCTCAATATTGTGTTTATGCCCTGTCGCGAAATTATCCAAACAGGTAACGTATGCTCCCAAGCCTAATAAAACTTCACACAAGTTGGAGCCGATGAAACCAGCTCCTCCCGTTACTAATACTTTCTTATTTTCTAATTGTGTTTTGAATTGCTCAAACATATCTGTATTTCTAAAATTATAGTCTAGCGTCAACCAACTCTTTGCGCAATACCGATTTTACATCAAACACTACCTGCTGATCTGATTTTTTAATATCCCAAGTTTTGAACTCTTGATGACCTACTGCAAGGATAATCGCTAAGACGTTAAGAGTTAAAAGGTAAAGGGCTAAAATGTTAAAGGTTAAGGGCTAAATGGTTAATGGCAGGGATTGATTAACATTAAACGAATTAATGATTAACGGAAAAGGCGTTAAGGGTTAAAAGTTAAAAGTGTTAATGGCAAGGAATCTTTAACGATTAACGAATTAACATTTAATACTTAATAATTCCGCTTACTTAGCTTCTTTTACTTCCGGCATCAGATTCACTTTACATAAGTAAAAAAACCCTCATAACTTAAATCTTCATCTAATTTCTCCCAATGAATCCCGAATGGAGACAATGTAAAGGATTCCAAAACTTCTTTACTGGCTTTTTGTAACTTAGGGAACCAATTTAAGGGATGGCTTCTTTTTTCACCATTACTTGTTTGAATAAAAATTTTATCATCTTCAAACCATACGTTTATTATATTATGTTCCATGATATTCGTTCCATTTATTGATAATGATTTCTTAATTTTCTTCGAATATAGCCAAAGCTAACGAAACATCTTTTTTCTTTAGTCCTTTATTAGAAATAACAAGTACTTTTTTTACATCAAACTTAGCTTCTCCATCACCGTTTTTGACATGAATGTGAATTGGTAAATGCTCATTTGAATAAAAGAAAAATCTTAATCCAAATATTATAAATAACGTGGGCATATAATTTAATAAGACGTTGCAGAAACTTGCTGCAAATCAAATTTATCTAAGATTTGCTACCTTAATCGTCTAAGGATGATCTTTTTATTTAAAGAATTGGTTCTAATACTGGCTTTGCGCCGTCATTGATAATGTCAATTCCATATTCATGCTTTACTTCTGCAGCATTTGCCCAATGATCATAGACACATACATCCATATCAAATGATTTGAGTTCATTGTAGATATCGATTACTCTCGTGTTCCGTACATCGGGATCCTCCTTCCTTGCATTCCGGCGGACAGGCAGTCCTGCCTTCGGCAGGCAGGCTTCCTTAAATGTAAAGCCTAAAATCAGCACTTTGGAATCAATCACCTTGATGTCTTTGCGCATCATATGGTTGATGAACCCGGTGGAAATGTTCTTTACCTCGTAGGATTTAGGATCTCGTAAAATTTATTTAGGCAATCCGATTATTTTTAGCATTTGATTAGCTTTTTCAAGCTTTTCAGGAAACAAAATCTGCCCATCGTATTGATTTAAACTTGGATCAATTTTGACGATGGGTGTTTTCCTTTTTTTAAGATCAGTCAATAGATTACTTGAGTTCATCTTTTTTCAATTTATTTGTTTTCTCCTTACCAAGAATCCTTCAAACTCAGTGTCGCGTCTAAATTTTTCCCAGCTATCATTTAGTTGCCCGTAAACCTCAAAGTCTTGATTCAACTCTTCAAGGAACTTTGCGATACCCATTCTATACAATCGAGTTCGAGATTTTGTGCTTCCAATTAAATATACCCAAGAATCCGAATATTTATCCGTAAAAGCATAAACGGTAGCTGCTACTGTAGCAAGGACTTTATCTCGATCTCCATTGTCAGTTATTACCCTATCATTTATTTGACCAGTTTCAGTGTTTTTGTCACCGAATGCCAAATTATAAACTCCCTTTAAATTGGTTGGTTGATACGCTACCAATTTAGCAACTTTACCAAACTTACCCTCACTTTCGAATTCGAAAGTCATCAACTGGCTACTCGATGATAACGGGTATTTTGGTAAAATCATTTCAAATCAAGAACGTTTTATGGAATTTATCTAATCCTATTTTCCTATTCACAATCTCGCATCCACCAATTCCTTACTCAGCATTCCTTTCACATCATACACCACTTGTTGATCCGATTTCCGAATATCCCAAGATTTAAACTCCTGATGGCTTACTGCAAGGATTATGGCTGAATAATCTTCTAATACTGGTTTTTCGCCTCCATTGATTATCTCTATTCCATATTCATGCATCACCTCTGCTGCATCTGCCCAAGGATCATAGACACACACATCCATATCAAATGATTTAAGTTCATTGTAGATATCAATTACTCGGGTATTTCGTACATCCGGACAGTCTTCCTTAAATGTAAATCCTAAAATCAACACCTTTGAATCTATCACCTTCAAGTCCTTACGCATCATCAACTTAATCACTTCAGTAGCTACATGCTTACCCATGGAATCATTGAGGCGTCTTCCGGCCAAAATAATCTCCGGGTGATATCCAAGTTCCTGTGCTTTTTGAGCCAAATAAAATGGATCCACACTGATACAGTGCCCTCCTACCAGTCCTGGCTTGAATGGCAAGAAGTTCCATTTGGTACCAGCTGCTTCCAGAACTTCCTGGGTATCCACTCCCATCAAGTTGAAAATTTTAGAAAGTTCGTTTACAAAAGCGATATTGATATCCCGCTGCGAGTTTTCAATCACCTTTGCAGCTTCGGCTACTTTAATGCATGAGGCTTTATGCGTACCTGCGGTAATTATGGATTTGTAGAGTTGATCTACATATTCAGCGACTTCAGGAGTACTTCCAGAAGTTATTTTTAGAATCTTGGTAACCGTATGTTCCTTATCCCCTGGATTGATACGCTCAGGAGAATATCCTGCAAAAAAGTCTTCGTTGTACTTTAACCCTGAAATTTTCTCCAATACTGGCACACATTCATCTTCTGTCACTCCAGGATAAACCGTTGATTCATAGATCACCACATCCCCCTTTTTCAATAGCTTAGCAATCATTTCTGATGCTTTAATCATTGGAGTCAAAACAGGTCTATTGTGTTTATCAGTAGGAGTTGGCACTGTAACTATATAGATATTGGCAGTAGAAACAGGCATGATTGCATCTGTAATTAGCAATCCGTTTCCTTTCTCATCTAATTCCTGTCCGGTTAGTACCAACACTTTCTTTAGATCCTCATCGGCTACTTCCAAGGTTCTATCACGCCCCTTTTGCAACTCCTCAACTCTTGAAGGGTTGATATCATAACCTACAGTTTTATATTTCCCGGCAAATGCTGCCGCAAGTGGAAGGCCGACGTAGCCTAGACCAATGATGGCGATTTTACTTTCTTCTAATTTAGTAAGCATATAAAATTTAAATCGTTGATAGTTAAAGGGTTAAGGGTTAAGGGTTAAAATGTTAATTCGTTAAGAGTTAAATCGTTCAAAGCTGGTAATAATTAACATTTAACTGATTAACATTTAACAAAAGATCGGTTAAGGGTTAAATTGTTAAGGGTTAAGGGTTAATGGATTAAATCGTTGAGAGCTGGATCTATTGTCATTTAACTAAATAACGTTTAACAAATTAACATTCAACGCTTCTCTTATACCCCTTTCCACTACTATTTTTAAGCACCTGAATTAAGCCTTGAATTTTGAATTTTAAGATTTAAGTTAATCTTTGAATTTCACTATGCTCAAAATTGTTAATGAAATTAGCGTCTAAGGCTCTAAAAGACTGCGAACGAACCTCCCCATTTGAACCTTTGGCTATATATAAAAAATTTATAAACTCTTTATTTCCATATCTCTCAAATCCTTCTGCGATATTATCCATAATTGAACCTGCTGCAGAATTAATCTGACCACAAAAGCGAAAATCTTTAGAGAATAATTCTTTTCTACTTAAAACTCTAACATACAAGCAAAGTTCCCTAGCTAATTTCCATATTTCTAGATTCTCAAAAGATGTGATACTTGCCAAATTTCAATAAGTATAAATTTTAAGACTTAACGATTTAACATTTAACAAAATAACTTTTAACTAATTAACCCTTTAATCCACCAACTCCGGCTTCTCCCTCTCCAGTCGCTCAAACACTTTCTTCACATCTTGAGCGTTGTCTTTTTTGAGAATCAGGATAGCGTCAGCGGTTTGGATAAGAAGTGTATTTTTTAAACCTAAGAACTCGGTGTGAAGATTTGTACCGATGACCATATTGCCTTTCCCGTCCACAGCAAAACCCTGATTTTTGAAATGATCATAAATAGATTCAAACGATCCCATATCTGACCAGGCAAATTCAGAAGGCACAACTTTGATTTTCTTGGTCTTCTCCATTACTGCGTAATCAACAGAAATCGAAGGAATCTTCATGGAAAGATCAAAATCCATTTTGCCAGCTGAGGATGTATCAAAGGCAGTTTTGGAGGCCGCATATACTTCCGGTTCAAAAGCTTTCAATTCTTCCAGATACACTCCTGCCTGAAAACAGAACATTCCTGAATTCCAGTAGAAGTTCCCGCTCTCCATAAATGTTTCTGCAGTTTCCAAATTTGGCTTTTCACGAAAACTCTTTACCTCTTCACCGGCTGCCTCTATATAACCATAACCCGTTTCCGGGCGTTTTGGCTTTAAACCGAAAGTGACAATGTACCCTTCCTTGGCAAGCTGAACAGCTCTGTCCACAGCAAGCTGATAATCAGAAGCAGATTCTATCAAATGATCTGAGGGAGTTACAAATAAAATATCAGTTGGTTTGGCCGAAAATCCTGCAAAAGCTATTGCAGCGGCTGTATTTCGAGGGCATGCCTCAATTATTTCTATGTAGTTGGAGATACCTGCAGATGCAAGATCCTTTCTTGAGAGATCAAAATTGTCGCAATTCCCAACCACAATAACCTTCTCAGAAAACTCAGCGTTCCTCTTTACAGTATTTTGAAATAAGGTTTCACCTTCAAAAATAGGCAAATACTGCTTAGGCCGGGATTTACGAGAAAGAGGCCAAAGTCTGGAACCTACACCACCTGAAAGAATTACATTAATTACTGACATTTACGAAATCGAATTTTGGATTAAAAAAAAATATTTTGAGCATGGTTGGAAATTAACTTCAATTATATCGGTATTTAAAAGAAAATAATTTTCCAGTATTAAAATCCGCCAAGGCGGAAAAGTAGGTATATCTAGGTACAGCTTCGCCCTTTCAGTCCCATTTCTGGCTGATAATAGGGGTGGTTAGAAATCCCTTTATCAACCCTGTTAGGATCTTTGCCTGTCTTCTATTCTGAATAAGTTACTAGTAACTCAATTACAGAATCCAAAATAAAAGGGCTTTAATAATGTCAAAATTTTAATTTTGTCCACTTTTTAAAGCCTTTGAGGTTGCAAAGATAGGGAAGTGAGTAGTTTTTGTACTCATTTTAAATACTATTTTTGATCTGAATTTTTATATACTGAAATCTGCATTTCGAAAGGTAATACAGTTTTCCAACCACGGTGATTTATCAAATAGTAATCCAAATCATAAAGTTTTGGATTACTGTGCTTTTAGAAATACATCTCTGTAGAGATTATCTTCAATCTGTAGGGATCGGGTGATATTAAACCAGTTAGATTTTGAAAACTAGAGTGACCACCGATGCTTAGGACGACAGAATGCTGTCGTGACCCCGACCCCTAAAAGGGAGAAAGGCTATGTGGATGTTTAAAATCTAGCTTTAGGAAATCACAATACCTATAAACTTTGAGGATAGCACGAATTGAAATGTTTTTAGGGAGAATGATTATTCGCCCTTACAAAATATGCGACTAAAATCAACCGTAAAAAGTCCTTTCGGCACGACATGTTTTGTAACCATGGGTGCAAAAGACAAACAAGCCTTTGTCTCCGGCGCACTATATTCTGTGATAAGATGAAAGTTCTTGCAAGGAAAATGAAAACAACTATGCGGAAATAACTCGTCATAAGGATGAATGATTATTCGACCTTGATTTAGAAGAGTCCCATCGGGACGACCTATGGGTAGCCTG
>NZ_MSSW01000101.1 GCF_002150685.1 Algoriphagus antarcticus | reverse complement strand
GTAGCAGGTCCAAACCAAGTAATTTTAGATAGGCCTCTAATTTCCTTCATGGATATCACTTGCCATAGAACTTGTCTATTATTCGCAAGCAAATATTGCAGTAGACCTTGGAGTCAGGTTGTTTGTAATATGGTAAGTTTGAAGTCAACCTCAGAATATTTACCATCCCTCTTTATTAAGCAGGGCTGTAAAAAAATTCTCAGTAAACATTTTTTTTCTAAAGATACCTATTCCATTAAATTCGTGGTAAAACCAAATAAATTATTTTTAAACATGTTAGGTAATACTAAAATCAATTTCTTTTTGTAAGACTATACACTCCTCCTATATAATAATCCCTTTCAATTTCATTTTCATAAACAAACAAAAACTTATCTCCTCCTAAATAAGTGACTTGTTTCCAAAATGAAGGATGGGAACCCTTCTTAGGCAATGATATTCTATAACCTTGGGATAGCATTCCATCGAAATAGTACCCATAAAATTCTCCCTCTGGAAACTTTTCTTCCTCAATTAAGTTATCGTATTCAAATTCAGATACTCCAGTTGAATAAATAGCAAAAAAACTCCCATTATCCATAGGGACAACATAATTGACAAAACTATTGATTGCCGAATATTTATTAAACAATTGATAATTATCTACTGTTCGTAACTCTACCTCCAAACCAACTGGATCTTTAAAATTTGGGATTTCCAAACTAAATTTATCTATCGGATACAATGATTTACCAACTTCAAATCGATAAACAATACTGCATAATTGAGGAATTTGGTAAAGAATTCCATCTTGCATCCACATAATAGATTTATAGTTTGGATACTTTAATTTAGAATGCAAAATTCCTGTAGTATCCATTAACCCTACATTCGATTTTACAAATTCCCCTGTTATGTCAGAAAGCCTATATTCACTCCAAAGAGGAATTGTGTCTAGCATCGCTAGATGGCTGGAAATACCTGGCAGATCAACTACATTTTGATTAGGTACAACAAACCTTCCGCTATCAAAAAACAACAAATCAGAATCTGGGAGGCCTATACCACCTGATCCTCTTGAATTATCATAAGATACTGTTTTAACCCAATTCCCATTAAAATCATAAAAATTCAACTTTCTAAGATCCATGAAAACAACCATTTTGTCGAATATTGTCACAAATGATAGATTTCTATTATACTCTTTTGGACCTTCCCCTTTTCGATTAATTGATATTTGGACTTTACCCTCTGAATTAATCAAATGAAAGACACCATCTTGATAAGTATATGCCAACATATATCCATCCACAACACTTTTTGTAACAAAGCCAAAATCATACATCAAATCAACTTGAAGCGTATCAACTAATTCAAGGACATACTCACCTGCCAATGTTTCATTCTCTACTCTGTTACAACCAAAATGGGTTACAGACAACAACACTAATAAAGCTAATAATCTCATTTTAAAAGTTTTAAAGAATATTTAAAAAGAGACTGTCCTACAATCAAGAGGACAGACTCATCAGTTAAGCCTCAGCTTTTACTGCTCATTAAGTACATCCAGTTCCTGACTGTTGCGAACTTGAACCATAATGAACTGAACAACAGCGGTTGGTTCCATTGCCCGCCAAATCTTCCGTACAGGTTGCCGAAGCAGTTCCACCTCCACTAGTAGTACAACTACAACTTACCATTACGGTGCCAGATCCACCATAGATATTAGCTAATTGACTTCTCTGAAGCACTTCTTCCCCCCTAAGTGTAGTCAAATCATATTGGTGACTGGGTGTAGTTTGTAACTACACCCTCAAATCCGTTCCAATTTTTAATTGGAAACACATACCAAACTCACCAATAATCCACCTCAATCAATTCTTTCAATCCAGAATTCCTGCCCGACGAGGCGGGGTTTCTAACACTTGAATAAAGAAAATCTTCTGCCTTCTCCAATTCGATGAAACTAATTCAAATCGCCAGAATTGCAAATTCTCAAGATAGAAAGGTGTAGTTACAAACTACACCTGGTAACGCTCAATTACAAATCATGTCTATACTACACACAGATGGGGGAATGGCAAAAGCATAATATTCGCTTTAAAATTAATGTTGACTTATTTATACTTTGACCTTCCATGAAAATATTGCTAATCGTCCTAATTTGAGCTTATAAGGTATCCAAGGCGGAGGTTTGATAACAAACTCTTTGAAAAGAATCGGGTGAGTCGATTTCTATGTTCCACCAATCGCATTAATCTGGTTTCTCGGAATAAATCAATTGTCAAATCGATAAAACACAATTTTGGGATTGCTCTCTTCTTCTTCTTCATTGTTCCTAAGTATCACATAAAACATATTTTCATTTAAATGCTTGGGGAAATTCTCAATATCAATTGTTGAAATGCGATTGTCGAGAGGATGGCTCATATATGACAATGGCAGGTTATTTACCAAATCAAGCATTATCATATACTCCTGTTTTTTAAAATTAAATAGCATGGATACATAGCCGTCAAACATCTCAAGATGGGATATGCTCAGTGTATCTGTTCTATCGAATTCCGTAAAGTGCAATAGGTATTCGGGAACCAAATGATCATCCACCTTCCTGTAAATCGTGTCCTTATGCTCAGTCAGTCCTTCAAATCTTGGTCGCGGCAAGTAAAACAGGGTTTTCTCGTTTAATTTCGCCAAAATTCCAGGGAAATTATAAAATGTATTTAATTCTGAAACATAGCTGTACAATACACTTACCTGCTGCTTAGACATCAATTTTTTGGGATCAATTGTGCTTACAATCAAATTCATACGGTATTTTTCTTGGGAGCCAAATGCATCTTCTTGAACCACCAATAGAGAGTCTTTATGTTGAAATAAAAAAATCGGTTGTCCAGGAAATTTCTCTGAGGCAATGAAGTTCCCCTCAAAGTCATAGGAAACCACAGACATTTCACTCCAGTCTGTCACAAGGATTATGTCGTTTTTTTCATCCAGATAGATTGATGTAGCCCCATTATACTCATCCGGCCCTTGTCCCTTTGCCCCAATTGTCTTTAGATAATTACCTTCGTAGTCAAACTTTAATAACCCTTGCCTTACGTCCAAAATAAAAAAAAAATTCTTGGCAAAAGCCATGTCTTGAAAAAAAGTCAGGGAGAGATTACCTGGGATTTCAAGATCCACGGTGTCTAAAGCCACAAACTGCAATTCCGGTAATTCACTTGTCAAAAACTGCTTCGAAATTTCGATTGTATAGGGGATTCCTGAGACCTCCACCTCTACTTTTTTGTTGCAACTCTGTAATAAAACCAGATAAAAAATCAATATAACCGGATTTAATTTTTTCATAATCTGTGGTAATAACTAGTTGGAAAAAGCTACTAAAAGCAGCTGCACTTTAATTATTTTAGAGTTTTTGAAAAGAAGGTTTTTAGCCTACATAATGAGTGTGAATTTTCATTGGAAATAAATCAACAATAAAGCCCCAAACACACCTAAACAGATGTAGGTTGAGGCTTTAGAATTACAATCAATTTGCTAGATTATTATATTGTGAATCAAATAAAAAAACTTATCAAGAGATTTGCTTAACCTCTATTTAAAGGTAGCACTGCCAAGTTTTACAAGTAGGCTGCAAATTTAAACACATATTTCCTACTCGATAACGAATATCATGTTCGGATAAGTTTGGATCAAAATTATTAAGTGTATCAATTATACTATTGCCACTGCCTAGTAAGACACAATAGCCTCCACCTCCACTTCCACCAGACCCACCAAAAACATTAGACAACTGACTTCTTTCAATTACCTCTTCCGAAGAAATCTCTAATTTTCCTAACTTTAACTTTTTTTTCATGATTTATTATTTTGTAATATTTAAGATTTTCTCCGGACATTCAGATCACCCGAAGACTGTGAACATTCATAACGATTGATTTTTTTTTATTCTCTATTTATCTAGGTAAGTATATATTTCAAATCCTCCACATTATATTCCTTAGGCAGCTCATACCCATTAATAAATAAGGTTGGTGTATAATAAACTTTTTCCTTCTCACACCAATCCTCCATAGCCCTCACTTTTTCATCCTGTTGCATCAGTTCACCGTTCATCGGATATTTAGCAGCAAATGCATTATAGTCTTTCCTTTCTGCTCCGTACCAGTCATCCAAAGCTTGGTGCGTTAGTTTTGAATTACCTTTACTTTCTATAGCCAGTAAATGCCTAACCGTTTTTTCCTTTTGCTCATCCCCGTTCCCTGGTGTAAAAAGGATATGAAGGACTATATTTCCTCTATCAAAAAGGCTTTCCAGAACCGGATGAACCCGGGCACAAGGGCCACAATAGGGATTGCATACTTTTATGACTTGGTTTTTCGGTTTTTCACCCTTCATCAATATCCCAAGCCCCTGAGGATCATTCTTGATCTTTTTGGATCGTAAAAGGGACAATTCAAACAATTCCTTGTTGCTTTTGAGTTTGGCAAGTTCTCTTTTGGATCTATAGAGTTCATCCTTTCTTTCGAGCATGGGCCTGATCAATATCACTCCTGTAAAAAGAAAAAGGAACAAGCTTAAGGCTGAGAGATAAAATTCACCTTCCCAAAAAACTCCCCACAATACAGCCATAACCTCCATTGCCAACACTCCTTGGATCAGCAGGCAGAACCTGCACCACTTTTTAATGACTAGAGCCTGATAATAAAAGGAGTAAATCACTATAGGAATACTTACTACACTTAGCCATGCAAGAAATGTCATAGCCAAGAAAGCTAATCCTGCAATCAAACCCGTACCAGCAAAGAAGTAAGCGAATGCAATCAGACTGGGATTGATCCGCCCATCCACTAGCTGAAAAGTCTTTGAATCCAGCACGGAATTGCAATCCACACTTTTCCCTCCCGAGCAGAATTTCTGAAGGGCAGGGTTTTCTTTGTCGTGTTGATACCAGAGCAAGATGCTTGATATTGACAGTCCCAAACCCTTGAGCAAAAAATAGAATAGGAACAATCCTGAAGTTCCATTCTCAACTAGGCCAAGCCCCAGCCAACCCAAGAAACTGACCACCCCAATCATTGCCACACCTTTAATGATCTGCTGATCACGGATCTTTTGATTGATTTCCGGTTCGGCTACATCTTCCCCTGCTTCTAACAGTAAACTGACACCTGTCCAACTCTTCAGAAAATCCAGTCGGGATACATCCTTTTGCTTTCCTTTTTCATCAAATAGAGTGATCTCGCTTTCGGAAACAGCCGTGATGACATTAAAATAGTTGCCATCGGCCAGCAATACCTGTACGATTCCCGGCAAAGAAAAGTCATCCAATCGATCCGGACCAAGCTTAGCGGCCAAAGATCCCACTCCATACTCTTCAAGAATATCAGATATATAAAGTAAGCTGGGATAATGAGGATGGGTGAGGACTTTCTCCTTCAAAAATTGTTGGGTATAAGGCACGCTAAGCGACTCCAGCACTCTCTTGCAAATGATCAAACAGTTATCCATTGACTGGTAATAAAAATTCAACTAAAATTGTGATGTTAAAAATGATTGAATAAATTTGAGAATTAAATTCTTAAAAGACTATACCGTATTTACTAACTTTCAGTAACTTTTTACTAACCCAATTAACCTTTTAAGCTATGAAAATAGGGCATCACTTAAAAAAAGCCAGAGAATCTAAAAGACTAAGCCAGCATGAAGTATCCGAGCTTCTGGGCGTTTCACAAAAAACACTATCCAATATCGAGAGTGGTAAAACACAACCTTCAGTTATTCATTTGTCCAAAATGGGAGAAATTTATGAGCTGGATGTACTGAAATTATTATCCGATAACGGAATCCATTTATGCCCCCCCCCCCCCCGCAATCTTTCTGAAGCTGAAAAAGAATTACGAAATCTGAAGGATACTCTGGAGAGAATTATCAGGAAAAAATTCTTGAGCTTTCGAGAAATTATTTCCTTGCTAAATACTATTATTCAAAAACACTCAAATTCCAATAGCTATGAAATGGGCTAAAAACTCGATACTGAGATCAAATACCCCAGCACCATACTTTCCGTATTTTAGTTGGATAAAAGAAAACCCATTCTAAGGAAAACAAGCTTTTAACGGGTATTAAATTCGTCGATTAATCATTTTCAAAAATCTATACCATTCATTTAAACGAACTTGAATAGCATTGCCAATAGCTCCAAATCCTCCTCAAAATGGTTCGACTTCTGTATCGCCAGCTCCACAATTAGTCTCAATAAACACTTGTAAGTGACCATTTACAAGTGTTTTTGTTTTTTACGTGAATTTGTAGTGGGTATCTAGTGGCATCCATCAATTTAAATTTTTCCAAGGCTTAGAACTTTGGAAAAATTTGTCAGCAGAAATCTCAACTTCCTGAGAAGAAGAACCGCGCACTCCACGATAAACTCCGAGGCCCCTGCGGTTAAAAACCAAAAAAAGCCATCCGACTCTTCGGGATGGCTTTTCACTCTAAATAATCTTCAACTAAACTAAGGTTGTCAGCACCTCATTCAATGTTCCACTCGGTCTCATTGCCTGCGAAGCCAAAGCCGCATCTGGTCTAAAGTAACCTCCAATGTTTATTGGAGTGCCTTGAGAGCTATTCAATTCATGAACAATTGCTTCTTCATTTGCTTCCAAAGACGCAGCCAGTGTAGTGAATTTTGCTTTCAGTTCTGCATCTTTATTTTGCGCAGCAAGTGCTTCCGCCCAATATAGCGCAATGTAAAAATGACTTCCTCTGTTGTCCAGTTTGCCTACGACTCTCGCCGGAGACTTATCGTTTTCCAGCCATTTGCCTGTTGCTTGATCAAGAGTTTCTGCTAAAAGCAAAGCTTTGTCATTGTGGAATGTTTGTCCCAAATGCTCCAAGGAAACTGCAAGTGCAAGAAACTCTCCCAAGGAATCCCAACGCAAGTGACCTTCAGTTGTAAATTGCTCTACGTGCTTAGGTGCAGATCCACCAGCCCCAGTTTCAAACAAGCCTCCACCATTCATCAGAGGAACGATAGAAAGCATTTTCGCTGAAGTGCCCAATTCCAAAATCGGAAACAAATCAGTCAAGTAATCTCTCAGCACGTTTCCAGTGACAGAGATCGTATCCATACCTTCTTTGATTCTTGCCAAGGAAAAATTAGTAGCTTCAATAGGAGAAAGAATAGAAATCTTCAACCCAGTTTGATCGTGATCCAGCAAGTAAGTATTCACTTTTTTGATCAATTCTGCATCATGAGCACGCAGTGGATCCAACCAGAAAATAGCAGGTGTAGCTGAAAGTCTCGCTCTAGTCACGGCAAGCTTCACCCAATCCTGAATAGCTGCATCTTTAGTCTGGCACATTCTCCAGATATCACCAGCTTCCACCTTATGAGAGAAAATTTCGATTCCTTTTTGATCCACTACTTTCACATTTCCTGCAAAGGGAACCTCAAAAGTTTTATCGTGAGAGCCATACTCTTCAGCTTTCTGAGCCATCAAACCTACATTTGGCACGGAACCCATCGTGGATGGATCAAAGGCGCCATGAGTTCTACAAAAATCAATCGTAGCCTGATAAACACCAGCGTAAGATCTATCTGGAATAATAGCTTTGGTATCCTGTAGTTTACCGGCCTTGTTCCACATCTGACCAGAAGTTCTGATCATGGCAGGCATAGACGCATCGATAATCACATCACTTGGTACATGTAGGTTGGTAATTCCCTTGTCTGAATTGACCATCGCCAATTCTGGGCTATCAGCTAGACAAGCGGCAATATCAGCTTCGACTTCAGTTCTTTTTGGAAGTGGAAGTTTATCCAGATTAGAGATCAAGTCTCCAAATCCGTTATTTACATCTATTCCCACTTCATTGAATGTAGCGATGTGCTTCGCAAAAACAGGCTCAAAAAAGACTTTCACCGCATGACCAAAGATGATAGGATCAGAAACCTTCATCATAGTCGCTTTCATATGGATCGAAAATAGAACGCCTTGCTGTTTTGCTTCCGTTTTCGCTTTTCTCAAAAATTCAGTTAAAGCAGAAATGCTCAACGTAGAAGCATCAATTACTTCACCAGCCAAAATCTTCAAACCAGATTTAAGAATCTCTTTTCTACCATCTGCTCCATGCAATTCTATTGAAATAACAGCTTCCTCAGTCATGGCGTGGGATTTTTCACTTCCGTAAAAATCACCTTCAGTCATGCTGTCCACGTGAGTCTTTGAATCCGCAGACCATTTCCCCATGGAGTGTGGATGCTTTCTAGCGTAAGCTTTCACCGCCTGTGGAGCTCTTCGATCTGAATTACCTTCACGTAGAACTGGGTTCACGGCAGAACCTTTGATTTTATCGTATTTGCTTTTAATGTTCTTTTCCTCGTCAGTTTTTGGCTCCTCTGGATAGTCTGGAAGTGCATATCCCTGAGACTGAAGCTCCTTGATGGCAGCTTTAAGCTGTGGCACAGATGCAGAGATATTTGGCAGCTTTACTATGTTGGCTTCCGGGGTTTTTGCGATATTCCCAAGCTCAGCCAAAGTATCTGGCATCTGCTGCTCTGAAGTCAGAAACTCAGAGAAATTGGAAATAATTCTACCGGAAAGCGAAATATCACGCGTTTCCACTGATACTCCAGCGGATTTGGTGAATGCTTCTACAATTGGTAAAAGGGAATACGTGGCCAAAGCTGGAGCTTCATCGGTCAGCGTATACAGGATTTTTGGAGTTTGGTTACTCATGGTTTTAAGAATTCAAAAAGGCTAGTTATACCCCGAATCTTCAATTGACCATTCTTTGGTCATATCCATTTTGCTTTTAAAATGGATTGGAAAAAGAGAATCAGGGTCTTAAAATATCGAGGCTAAAATACGGAAAATATCCTTGTTTCAAATTCTGCTGGCATAAAGTGCTGACTGTCTGAAAAAAGTGTTATTTGATCGAAAAATTATCCGAATCCATCCAGGAGGGGAATTTCTCGCGATAGGAATCTAGCTCCTGTGCTTCCAAAGTCAAAACAGTTATTTTCTCTATTTCTCCCAAAAACACCAGCTGATTTCCTTTGAAGTCGTAGGCGGCAGAATGTCCATTGTAAAGTACTCCATTTCCATCTTCGGCTACTCGATTCACACCAATGGAATAGGCCAAATTCTCGATTGCTCTTGCTGGCAAAAGTGCATCCCAAGCAGAAACTCTCGCAGCTGGCCATGAGGCTACATAAAAAATCAGATCATACCCCAACTGCCCATCGACCATTCTATTTCTAGACCAGATCGGAAATCTGAGATCATAGCAAACCTGTGGGCAAATCTTCCAGCCATTCAACTCAAAAATAGGCAACCTGTTTCCTGCAGAAAAGGATTGGTCTTCGTCAGCCATCCGAAATAGATGACGCTTATCGTAATGTTGAATCATCCCATCAGGACTTACCCAAAGCAAGCGGTTATAATAATTACCGTCAACTTGGATGATCGCACTTCCAGTGATAGTTGCTTTCTTTTGCGCAGCCATCTGCTTCATCCACTTGCAGACATTGAGATTCATCGGCTCTGCCAATTCAGCTGCATCCATGCTAAATCCCGTCGGAAACATCTCCGGTAAAATGATCAAATCCACTCCTTTTTCTATCTCCCAAAGCTTCTCTTCCAGCATCGCCATGTTGGCTACTTTATCTTTCCAGTAAAGTGGCGTTTGCACTAGAGCTATTGTGAGTTGGGCAGATTTGATCATTTCAGGGGGTATATCATTCGGTAATCAGTGGAAATCTTACCCTTGCTGACATCCACCAGCTTGGATTTTACGAGTCGCTTTTTCAGACCTTTTAGGTAATCGACAAATAGGATGCCTTCCAAGTGATCATATTCATGCTGGATCACCCGAGCAGTCATTCCTGAAAATTCCTCTTCTTTCAGATTCCAGTTTTCATCGTAATACTCAATAGTCAACGTGTCCGGACGTGTGATGTCTGCACGAACTTCTGGAATACTCAGACAGCCTTCTTCAAAGCTGTAATCATCGCCGTATTCATCCAAAATAATCGGGTTGATAAAAACTCTGCGAATTCCGACCTCATTGTCATCTTCATCTAGCATCAAGCTGCTGTCGATTACAAAAAGGCTAATTCCCTGGTTGATTTGTGGAGCTGCAAGACCCACGCCACTGGCGTTGTCCATCGTGGCAAACATATTTTTAATCAGCTCATCGAGCTCTGTTCCTTCGGTAATTTCCTCAGCTTCTTTTTTCAGAATGGGGCTACCATAAGCAACTATTGGGTAAATCATTGTTTTTCTAAATAGGATTGTAGAATAATGGCCGCACTCACCTTGTCCAAGTTACCGGCTTTTTCTTTTCTGTCTTTTTTCTTACTTCCCATGGAAATCATGCTTTGCATGGCCATTTTAGAAGTGAACCGTTCATCGACGAGTTCTATTTTTTTATCCGGAAAAGCTTTTGAAAGCCTGTCCTTGATGGTAATCACTTTGGGTGTCATCTCATTGTCTTGCCCATTCAATCGGGTTGGATAGCCTAGAACTAGGGTGTCCACTTCTTCTTTTGCACAATACCTTTTCAGATAATCAAGCAGCGTGGAAGTCTCGATGGTCTCCAATGGATTAGCCAACATTTTCAATGGATCAGTAACGGCCAGACCAGTTCTTTTGGTTCCCAGGTCAATCGCGAGTATTCTGGGCATCAGTTTTTTCTGGTTTTTTTATGTATTTGGCGCAAAGCTTCCTTTTCCAGCTCAACCGCCTTAGGAAAAAGAAGTTCATCTTCGATTTTTGCATGGATTCTAAGTTCCTTCTCGAAGTTCTGCAATTCGTGATAAAGCACTTTCATAGTCAGTGGAGCATCTGCATCCAAGTAATAATCAGCGGTCAATTTTCTGATTCCTTCCATTTCATCATCGTGGATCTCATGCTGATCTGCCAGCATATGGATAGGATCTCGTTCCAATATCGTAATCGCATCAGTGAGTGAAAATCTATTTTCCTCAATATCCTGAAGCAATTCGATTCTCTTGAAAAGCCTACTTTCTTCCTCGTGAATATGGTGAATAAAATCCTCAACAAATAGCGGGAACATGATCCGAAGGTCCGCCATCAATGATGCGAATTTCGGCTCTGGAGTAATTCCTGAGATGATATTTGAAAGAAAAGGCAGTTCCTGTCGCACAAAATAGTAGTGCTTTTTCTTCAAGTATGCCACTAAAACCTCAATGGGATTCCAGTACAATTCCTCATTGGTAGGATCCTTACGCTGCGCCCAAGATTCCAATTCTATGATCAGTTGACTTGAGTGCACTTTGTGCTTTTTACACACCACCTCCAGCGATTGAGTTGGATACTGATAAAAGCTGATCCCGAAATAATGAAGCACAGACGCAAAGACATAGTTTGCAGAAACTAAATCTCCCACTAGGCTCTTTTCAAAATCATTTACAGATCGCATGTTGCAAAAATAATTTTTTTTAACAGAAAAAAGGGGAATAAATTGAGCCATTATACCATCCCCTCGTATAAACATTTGTTAGCTTTATCAAAAGACTCTTTATAAAGAGGGCATTTTTGGATAATTTAGACTGACAATAAAGACTTATAACCAACTGAAAGAGAAACTTGTGAGCGAGACAAAAAACACAAAATCCCAAATCCGTCTGCCTATTATCTTGGCATTGGCCATTTCCGCTGGCATTTGGATCGGGGCAACTTTTGCGGAACCAAAAGGAAATCAAAATGATCTAAGAGCTGCACTTTACAAGCTACAAGAGATCATGACATACGTCGATCGAGATTATGTGGACACTGTCAATTCCAGTGAACTCATAGAATATGGCATCACTAAAATGCTTGAGCATCTTGACCCTCACTCTAGCTACATTCCCGCTAAGGATGCTTCTATTGCACAATCCCAACTAGATGGAGAATTCGATGGCATTGGGGTAGAATTCGGAATCATACGAGATACGATCTATGTGGTAGCACCATTAACGGGCGGCCCGTCTGAAGCTCTGGGAATTCAATCCGGTGATCAAATCATCCGAGTAGATGGAGAGACTATGGCAGGCGTGGGTGTAACTAACCGCGATGTATTCGAAAAACTACGCGGCCCGAAAGGCTCGGTGGTAGTGGTAGATATGAAGCGTAAAAACCAGAAAGATCTTATAGAATACAAGATCACGCGTGATAAGATTCCTCAGTATAGCATTAATGCTTCTTATATGGTCGATGATGAAATAGGGTACATCAAAGTGACCAGATTTGCAGCGACCACCTACGACGAGTTTAAAGAATCTATCGCTGATCTACAGAGCAAAGGGATGAAAAAACTGGTGATTGACCTTCAAGGAAATCCAGGAGGATACATGGGAGCAGCTATCTATATGGCAGATGAGCTATTAGGCGATAAGGCAATAATCGTGTCTCAGGAAGGAAAAGTAGAGCAATACAATCAGGTAGTCACTGCTTTCAGACCTGGCATGTTTGAAAAAGGCTCGGTAATCATCCTCGTAAATGAGGGTTCTGCATCTGCTTCTGAGATCTTGGCAGGAGCCATTCAGGATAATGATCGTGGATTGATCGTCGGAAGAAGATCTTTCGGAAAAGGCTTAGTTCAAATGCCAATTGATCTATCTGATGGAGCTGAGCTGAGATTGACGATCGCTAGATATTACACTCCTTCTGGGAGATCTATCCAAAAGCCTTACGGGGCAAATTATGAAGCATACGAAAGAGATTGGATCGAGAGATACGAGCACGGAGAATTTTTCTCTGCAGACAGTATCACATTCAATGACAGTCTGAAATATGAAACTGTAAAAGGACGCACTGTGTATGGAGGAGGAGGCATTATGCCTGACTACTTCGTGCCTCTAGACACGACTATGTCTTCTGCTTATGTGAGTAAGCTTTTCAATTCGGATTCCTCAAGGGAATACCTTCTTGACTTTGTAAATGAAAATAAAGCCAAGTTTGAGAATATGTCTTTGGAGCAATACTACACAGACTACGCTGTCAGCGATGCTATGCTCAATGATTTAGTAGAATATGGCAAGAAAAACAAGGTGGAGTTTGATGCAAAAGACTTCAACAAATCTAAAGCATACCTTAAAATCCTGTTGAAAGCGCATCTTGGAAGGCAAATTTATGATGATAGTGCTTTCTACAAAGTGATAAACGATATCAATGAAGTTTACCTCCAAGCCATCAAGTTATTTGATGAGGCAGAAAAAATAGCGTCAGCTACTGACCTTAGTAAAGTAGGAGAAGAATAGGTAAACAAAATTCTTCGAGTAAAGACAAGCAAGCATCCGCCTAAGCGGGTGCTTTCTTTATTATATCCCTATTTTCTTTCAATCTATCCTCAAATCAGCTAACATTAAGCGCTATTAATCATTTCAAATGAACCTAAAATCCATGAAAGCCTTATTTACCATCTTATTAGTAGGAATAACTATGAGCTCTTTTGCCCAAATCAAAGTAAATCACATCGCTGTCCATGTAAGCAACCTGAATTCGAGCAAGGAATTCTATCAGAAAATCGTTGGCTTGGAGGAGATTGAAGAGCCATTCAAAGATGGTGTTCATGCTTGGTACGACATCGGCGGAGGAGCTGCACTGCATATTATAGAGGCACCTAACATTCCCACTCAAATTTCAAAAGTAAATCATCTTTGCTTCAGCATGAAGGACATGGATGCTTTCATCAAAACACTGGAAAACACAGATTATCCTTTTGAAAGCTGGGTTGGAGAAAAAGGAAAAGTAACAGTCAGAGTTGATGGAATTCGCCAAATCTACATTCAGGATCCGGATGGAATGTGGCTGGAAATCAATGATGATTATTAAATCGTATGGGTATCAGATAGTGATAGGATGATGCCAGTAACCTTAATACTTGCCTGATCCAGACCGAAGACAGAAGAAAGCTGACTGAAGTCTGCCTTTGACTTCGCTCAACCTGACTAAGCATTATCTCCATCTACAGGATACCAGTAATTCTGCGACCTATGCGAAACCTTCGTGAACTTTGCAGTCAAAAAAAAGTACGCAAAAAAAATCCCGGACTCACATCCGGGATTTTGATTTTTAGTTTTCGTATACATTCTGCGGCCAACTATCATTTCCTAGATTAACATCCGGAAGAAGCTTATCTGGGTCGATTACTACTGATGTCACTTTTTTATCAGTTTTCAGTAAGTAATTCCAAGTATCACCTCTTTGCCAAATTTCGACTGGAAGCATTTTGCGCTCGCTTGTACCATCATCAAAGGTAATTTCCATCAATACCGGCATAGGAATTTCACCTTGATTAGCCAATACTACTACGTAGTTTCCAGCATAAGGAATCACAGCATTTACGCCTAGGTCAATATTTCCTGTGCCATAGAACCATCCTTGCCAGAACCATGAAAGGTTTTCTCCTGCTACATTTTCCATATGATTGAAGAAATCTGTAGGCTGAGGATGCTTATAAGCCCAAGTCTTAATGTAAGACTTGAATGCATTATCAAAGCGCTCATGACCCAAGATATATTCTCTCAACATCAACAAACCAAAGGCTGGCTTATTGTATGCTAGCATTCCAAGGTTACCGACATTGACCACATCCGGATAGGTATCAATTCCTTCTCTAGTTTCGCTAGTGAAGAAATTCACGTAATTACGGGTTTGATTTAGGGTAGACGGGTATTCTCCATCATTGAAAGCTAGCGTACTGTAATGGTTGATGAAGGTATTGAAGCCTTCATCCATCCATGGATAGCGACGCTCATTAGAACCAACGATCATAGGAAACCAGTTGTGACCAAATTCGTGATCTGTCACTCCCCAAAGTCCTTCGCCTTTAGAATTATAGCTACAGAAATTCAATCCTGGATACTCCATTCCTCCTATGTCTGCTGCTACGTTAGTCGCAGTGGCGTAAGGGAACTCAAACCACATGTTAGAATAATGCTCGATGGAAGCCTTAGTATACTCAGTCGATCTAGACCAAGCTTCATCGCCGTTAGATTCTTTAGGATAAACTGACTGTGCCAAAATTGTCTTCCCGCTAGGCAAGTTGATTTTCGCAGCATCCCAGATGAATGCTTTCGAAGTGGCAAAAGCTACATCACGGCTATTTTCAATGGCAAAATGCCATGTGACAGTTCCGTCTTGTTTAGGTCTAGTCAATTCAGTATTGCCTAACTCCTCAGCTGTGATCAACATTACCGTAGTATCACTGTCTTTTGCCTTAGCATAACGATTTTGAAGCTCTTTACTCAACACCTCTTTAGGATTCAAAAGCTCTCCAGAGCCTACCACGATGTTGTCATAAGGCACTGTGACTTTATAATCAAAATTACCATACTCTAAATAGAACTCTCCAGCTCCCAAGTAAGGCTCCACGTTCCAGCCTTCTACGTCATCAAATACAGCTACTTTAGGATACCACTGTGCAAAAGCATAGATCCAACCATCTTCTACTTCAAGTCTGCCCATTCTGTCCATTCCTTCTACTGGAACTTTGAAAGAGAAATCCATAGAAACAGTTGCTGTTCCACCTTTTGCAGGAATAGGCTCATTAAACCAAACCTGCATTCTAGTATCTGAAACAATGTGCTTAGAAGATACCGATCCTTTAGAACCAACTTTTGCTTGAAGTTTAGTCACATCGAAGCCACCATCGATGTCTCCATTGTAGCGATTGCCTTGAATCGGAGTAGTCAATGTACCGCGTGAATCTTCAGTGAATCTATTCTGCTCCATCTGCATCCAGATGAAGTCAAGAGTCTCGGGGCTATTATTGGTATAGGTAAGTGTAATGTTACCGGCAAGCGTGTGTGCTGAATCATTCAACGTCACCGCGATTTGATAATCCGCCTTATTTTGCCAATAACCTATGTTAGGTTTTCCAGACGCTGTTCGAGTATATGTCCCCTTACGGTAGATAAATTCTCCAAATTCATTTTGGTTATTTTCCTTTACTTCCTGAGCAAAAGAATTGCTTACTCCCATGAGCAATGCCCCGGCAAAAAGCAGCTTAATTATGATTTTCCTGCGCATATTATTATTTGATTAATCCGCAAAAGTAAGAATTGCGCTTTTAAGCTCTAGTACATTTTACATGAGAGTCTCCCCTTTAACGAATTTTTAGAAATTTAGCATTATTGGAAAAAGCATATTTTCAGTCCATTTTTGAGCTACTATTTAAAATCTTCTGTATGAAAAAATTAGTGCTCTTAGTTATATCCTTAGCATTAAACTTTACTGTAAATGCCCAAACGGACACCACCACTCAGGATTTAGGAGAAGTATTGATCCGGGAAAACAGAATCCAGCTACCTTTTTCGAAGCAAAGCAGAAATATCTCCCTTGTAAGTAAACTTCAGATAGAGACCTCCCCTGCCAGAAGTCTCCCAGAAGTTCTCTCCTTCGTACCAGGCCTTGACATTAGACAAAGAGGTGTGACCGGTGTGCAGGCAGATATAAGTATCCGCGGCGGATCGTTTGAGCAGACGCTTATGCTTCTCAATGGAATTAAGCTCAGCGACCCGCAGACAGGGCATCATATAATGAATATCCCTGTTCCTTTGGTCAATATCGATAGAATAGAAGTACTGAAAGGCCCTGCCTCACGGGTTTTTGGACAAAATGCCTATGCAGGAGCAATCAATGTGATTACCGAACTGAACGATAAAAGATACGCTAGAGTGCAAGGATACGGTGGTGACTTTGGGATGAAAGGGCTCAATTTTGCAGGCTCTCTACCAGTAGGAAATTACAAGCAAAACTTAGCCATCTCTTACGATGACTCAAATGGACATTGGTACAACTCGGACTATCAAGTCAGTAATATCTTCTATGAGGGAGGTGTTGATTTGAATGAGAAAAACTCTTTGAAAGGAATGATTGCCTACACGGATCGGGATTTTGGGGCTAATGGTTTTTATTCAAGCAGCTTCCCGGATCAGTGGGAAAGCGTGCAAACTACGTTGGCATCTTTGAGTCATACGGTAACGCTTGAAAACTTCTACCTGAATACAAGAGGATATTTCAGAAGAAATCAAGATGAGTATGTTTTGAAGAGAAATGAACCTGCCTTTTACCAAAACTTCCACACCACTGACGTTTTTGCGCTGGAGGCAAACGGGAATTTCAAAACTAAATTAGGCACTACAGGATTTGGCATAGAGACAAGAAAGGAATCTATTGAAAGCACTAACCTTGGCAACAGAGAACGCACCATAGCAGGCATATTCCTGGAGCAGATGGTCAATTTTGGAACAAAGGTGGATTTACGTGCCGGAGTTTATTCTAACTATTACACCGGATATGGCTGGAAGCATTTCCCTGGAGCAGAATTAGGATTTCAAGCTACAAAAGAGCTGAGGTTGTACTCGGGCTATGGAATAAGCTTTAGAATCCCAACTTATAACGACCTCTACTATCAAGGCCCTACCAATATCGGAAATGATCAGCTTGTGCCAGAACAGGCCAAGAACTTTGAGCTAGGAGCAAAATGGTCTAAGTCAGGCTTTTTTGCAGAACTGGTATATTTCAACAGAAGTACTGACAACCTGATTGAGTGGACAAGACCTGACGCGGACACTCCTTGGCAGCCACAGAATTTCAGTGAAGTGAAATTTAACGGAGTAGAAGCTTCATTGAATTACCGAGTAAGTCCAAATAGCAGCAAATTTCGGATTAAGGAATTTATGCTTTCCTATAACTATATCAATATTGATCTAATCAATCAGCCGGGAATAGAAACTCGATATGCTTTGACAGCTTTGAAAAATCAAGTTATCGGTGGAGTGCTTCTAGGCATAGGTCAAAAACTCGAATGGAACACTAAAATGAGGTACTTGGAGAGAATGAGTCAAGATCCATATTTCTTGCTGGACATGCGAGTGGACTACAATCGTACAGGAAAGCTGGGATTCTTTGCCGAAGCCTCCAATATCACTGATACCGACTACATGGAAGCAGGAACAGTACAAATGCCAGGTCGATGGTTTCGGGCGGGATTTATGTTGAATTTGGAGTAGAGGATAAATTAAAAATAATTTATCGCCTCATTATCAATCGATTATTTTTAATTATGAAAAAAATGCAATTCATCGTTTGCGACAATTGATTCTCTAATTACCTTTGCATTCCCTTTCGAACGGAAAGGAACAAAGAGATGGGAGTTTAGCTCAGTTGGTTCAGAGCATCTGCCTTACAAGCAGAGGGTCGGGGGTTCGAATCCCTCAACTCCCACATCTTATTAATTTTATTTCTTGGGAGTTTAGCTCAGTTGGTTCAGAGCATCTGCCTTACAAGCAGAGGGTCGGGGGTTCGAATCCCTCAACTCCCACATTCAATCCCGAAATTTTCGGGATTTTTTTTACTCTATGGCTTGTCACTTTTACATATTATACTCCATCCTATTAGACAAGTTCTATATTGGTCACTCCTGTGAAGCATTAGAAGAGCGATTGAGAAAACATCTTTCTAATCACTCAGGTTTCACTGCTAAAGCCAACGGTTGGAAAATTGTTTATTCAGAAGAATTCCCTGACAAAAGCACAGCATATCTAAGGGAAAGAACTATCAAATCATGGAAGAGCAAAAAGAAATTTCTTGAATTAATTAACGGCATGGTTTAGACTCTAAACATATTGCTTCTTAGGAGCCTTGCAAAAAGCATTCGATTGGAAACCAAGTTTTCGATCAGAGCATCCCGATGCAATCGGAAGAGTCAGGGGTTCGAATCCCTCAACTCCCACATTCAATCTCGAAATCTTCGGAATTTTTTTTGCTCCTCAGCAGTCCATTTTTACCTCTTGTTGGAATTCCAATTTCTCTTCCACGCTGCAAACTCTGAAGGCTTGATGCTATAACGAGCAAAATTCCCATCATGAAGACCTAGAAGCTCAGTCTCTACAACCTCAATGAATTTTGAACGGTCTTCCTGAGGGAATTTTTGAGCTTCTTCTTTTACTGCTGATGAGGCTTCGCCTTTGCTCATTGCAGTTCTGACGATATGACCAATGAGATTACGCATTTCCTCTCTGTATTTCATGCGAAACAAATCAGGTTCCCCCAAAGACTGACGGATAGCTGCATATCGGAGTGCTGACCTTTCATATGCCCATAAGAAGACATCCTTGAACAGTTCTATTCGGTTTAGTTCATAGATGCCAAGCATCCCTTCGACATAGCTTTCTTCCGGCACATCAATAAATGAAAGTGGGGCCAGGTTAAGACGGTTGAAAGGGAGGTTGGCCGCCAATCTGGAGACACGTTTATTTACATCATCGAATGGTTGTAAATATGGGAGCTGAGCCAGTAAAAAAAATGCTTGTTCAAAAGGGTTTTCTATTTGTCTCGCTTTTATAAGAAGAAGGTCAAAAAATTCTTCGATAAGCTGAGGCAGCCCTAAAGGCACAAAAACCGAATTCGTAATTCCAACTCCAAATTGGCGCAATCTTCCTTGTGAAGCTGGATTTGGCAACAGGTTGTTTGAGAGTAAAGCGTGAAGGTTAAGTATGGTATATCTATCAAAATCCACTTCATTCGTAGATTCAACCAAGAACTCAATAGCCTCCTTGTGATTGAGGATCATTTGGGTTTCTTTCGCGGATTTGTTCACGGCAACTTGTCCTTCATGGATCAGCAATTCTGTATCCAATAGAGAATATGTATTGCCCTCTAATCGACTAGAATTCCATGATAGATCAATCAACAGACGGTTCAGGATTTCACGCGCATAGGTTCCTGCTGGCTGCACATCCTCATATGTTTTGCCTAATTGTGCTAATTGCTTCTTGTCTTCATTAGTTAGATATGCATCAATATTCGGACGATAGTCTTCTAAAAATGCTCGTTCATACCCCACTGGTTTTCTTTGGGTCTCGGAGCGTGATATCAGAGCCAAAATTTCCTTTCCTTCTGGGGACAATGGGATTGCCGTTTTTGGTTCATTAGCTTTCTCAATTTCTGAGAAAGACTGGTGCATGACACTAACAAAATATCGCGTAGCATGTGACCCTCCTTCTGTAAACACAAGTTTGTTCTCCCTAAGTTTTTTTAATCTTCTTTGAAGAGTACGCCTTTCAATTGGAATAGAAAGCTTTTCAATTAGCCTATCAAGACTTGTCCCTGCTGGAAATGACTTTAAGGTATTTAAGATGATTTCAAGTTCGTCTAGTAATTTCATACCTATTCTTTCACGACAATTCTAATAGAATATTGTCTCGAAACCAAGTTACACGACAAGTTAATTTCAAGATGCTTTAAATACCGTCGCAAAACTGTCGCGAAAGAAAGAGTTTCGATCAGGCATAGATATTAAAAAATATAAATCTTGCGTCGCTTGAATACCCAGTTACGTTGCCATCTTCACTCCCGAAATACTCAGGATTGAACAGCTTCTCTGAAACAGGAAACTTCATCATGATGGAGAGATGGAGATGTATCTTTATTCTCTATTTATACTGCAACTGCCCAAAGAACGTATAATAAAATGTGACTGTTCGCTATGTTGCACGAAAATGGTAGGAATCAATGTTTGAGGATCAGTTTCGGCTACTCCCCCTTTTCAAAGGGGTAAGGGGGATTTTTACATGTGAAAGCCAAATATAATATTGACACGTGCAAGATCACGGATACTAATTTAATAAAACGTTAGAATTCACAAATAATGTTCTTGACAAATCCTACACGAATTTTTTGCAGTTTGGATTCTAAGACCTCCACCGTCATGTATCGAAAAGATATAATAGAGGATAAATCAGTTTGGAATGTTCGCGAGTCTGACTCAGTGATTAGGGATCAGACACCTGGATGATTTAAAACATTTTACAAAAAAGTAGGATCAGATTAAGAATTACTTTTCCTGAAATAGACCATCAAAGCAATTCAATGGTCTATTTCACGAAAATCTAAATATCAAACTTGATCCCCTGCGCCAATGGCAAAGTGGACGAATAATTAATCGTATTTGTCTGACGACGCATATAGGCTTTCCAAGCATCTGAACCTGATTCCCGTCCTCCACCGGTCTCTTTTTCTCCACCAAATGCTCCGCCTATTTCCGCTCCGGAAGTACCGATATTCACATTCGCAATTCCGCAGTCAGAACCAGTAACGGACAAGAATGCTTCAGCTTCTCTCATGTTGGTAGTCATGATCGCAGATGATAATCCCTGAGGCACGCCGTTTTGCATTGCAATAGCTTCTTCAATCGTGCTATACTTCATCAAATATAAGATCGGAGCGAAAGTCTCGTGCTGAACTATCTTAAAGCTATTCTCCGCTTCGTAGATCGCGGGCTTCACATAGCAACCAGATTCATAGCTTTCGCCAGAAAGTACTCCTCCTTCTACAACTGGCTTCCCGCCTTCTTCACCGACTTTCCTGATTGCTTCCTCATACATTTTCACCGCATCCAGATCGATCACCGGCCCTACGTGGTTCTTTTCATCCAGCGGATTTCCAATCACCAACTTCGAATATGCGGAAGCTAATCTTGTCTTTACCTCTTCATAGACATTTTCATGAATAATCAATCGACGGGTACTTGTGCATCGCTGTCCGGCTGTACCTACAGCACCAAATAGCGCTCCTCGGATAGCCATGTCCATATCGGCATTTTCGGTAATGATGATTGCATTGTTACCACCCAATTCCAATAAGGATCTACCCAATCTTCGACCAACAGCCTCGCTTACGAGTTTGCCCATTCGTGTGGAACCTGTAGCTGAGATCAAAGGAATTCTGGACTCGTTTGACATCAACTCTCCTATTTTATAATCTCCTATTACAAGTGAAGAAATACCCTCTGGCAATCCATGCTTTTGAAAGACTTTAGCTGCAATTTTCTGGCATGCAATACCCGAAAGCGGAGCTTTTTCCGAAGGTTTCCAAATACACACATCGCCGCAAACCCATGCCAGCGCTGCATTCCAAGCCCAAACGGCCACTGGGAAATTGAAAGCTGAGATAATGCCTACAGCGCCAATGGCATGCCACTGCTCGTACATCCTATGTCCAGGTCGCTCGGAATGCATAGTCAACCCATAAAGCTGTCGGGACAGGCCAACTGCAAAATCACAGATGTCGATCATCTCTTGCACCTCGCCCAGCCCTTCTTGATACGATTTCCCCATCTCGAAAGAAACCAACTTACCTAGATCTTCCTTAGCATCTCTCAACGCGTTTCCAATTTCCCGAACCACTTCCCCTCGCTGAGGAGCAGGCACTGTGCGCCAATGTAAAAATGCCTTTTGAGCCTGATCCATGACCTGCTCAAAAGTCTCTTTGCTTGCGAGTTTTACTTTCGCGATTTCTTTGCCATCGACTGGAGAAAAAGAAGCAATTAAAGACGCTTCAGAATCTATCCACTTCGAGCCAGTGGATACGCCCAGATTCTCGGACTGAATACCGAGTCTTTTCAATGATTCCTGAATACCGAATTGATCTGCATTTAACATTATATGTGGGTTTTAAACTTTTACAAAATCCTGCATGAGAGAGAAAATCTCTCAGTTTTGCTATGGATTTATATTCTTGTTGATAATGCGCATGGGATTAATTTTATAAAACCACTGCGAAAATTTCTTACTAACCTCAAATTTATAGATAAAATTCAAGCGATAGTTGCCCGTGTTGACAGCTTGGTCAAACGGCTCACTTACCACCAAATTTAGATTTTTATACACGTAATTAACATTCACAGAGAAGCGGCGGTCATTATACCCGAAAAATCCTCGCAGCAAATAGGTAGGAACTCCACCCCACTTCTTGAAGGATTCACCGCCCCTATTCAATTCTAAGAAAC
This sequence comes from Algoriphagus antarcticus, assembly GCF_002150685.1. Classification (GTDB taxonomy): domain Bacteria; phylum Bacteroidota; class Bacteroidia; order Cytophagales; family Cyclobacteriaceae; genus Algoriphagus; species Algoriphagus antarcticus. Next base: position 1,010 of record NZ_MSSW01000101.1, on the reverse strand, counting down.
CTAAACTATAATTTACTGAGGCTACTCCTGTCAGAAAGAAGCCCTTTCCAAAAACAAGCGTACCTGCCAGACCTGCATTTGGCCCAAATTGAAGGTAGTTAGACTGATCAAAATTAAAATTAGATACATTCTCTGTAGTTGGCAAAAACAGAGAATCAGCCTTCGCACTTCCAACATAGCCCTCAAATCCAACAAAAGGAGAGAAAGCTGATTTCTTCTGAATCCCTACTTGATTAAATGCCGCTGCAAGCGATAGCTTTTCACCACCAAATAAATAATTCGCGTTTAATCCTACAGAGTTCATTTTCATATCCTCCCGTAAATATTTTTTTTCTGAATTTTCCAAATATTTAGGATCTAAGGTATATCCTCTATAAAACTGACCATACAAATCAAAAATCCATTTTTGTGGATAAGCGTGAACTTGTAGGTCTAAATAAAAGGGCCAATTTTCCTGACGGTCAGGATTCATAAATCCAAAAGGCACTGAAATATTTAATGTAAAAGCCTGATAAGTAAAGCCAAGTCCGAGATTTAAACTGGAGTTTGGCTCGAATAAATATTTTTGGTTGGTGCTTGGAACACGCACCAATAAATTTGTGTATTTGTGGGTGAAATAGAGTCTTGCTGCAAACACATGGTCCGTTGGCTCAATATAAGCCGTGTCAAGGTTAGGCTTATTATTTTGGGCTAACGCCTGCGCGAAAAAACACAGATTTCCCATAAATAAAATTAATAGCATTTTGGCATTAACCATAAATCAACTTTGTAAGTGTACGAAGTCTAAAAGTTCACTAAAAATTATTCAAAAAAAAATCCGGACCTTAATCCGGATCTTTTGAAACAGGTTTAGTCGGAAAAGTGGATTACTTTCATAATCATAGTTTAAAAAAATCAAATATTTTTGAAAAGTTGTTTAATCACCTTATTCAATTTACAGAAGTCCTAATTGAAAACAAATTTTAGACGGCATTTTTTGGATATGCTTTATAAAAAATCTGTAATTACGC
>NZ_MSSW01000100.1 GCF_002150685.1 Algoriphagus antarcticus | reverse complement strand
AATTATAACAGAGAAGCTGACCAAAAAAGAATCAACCACTTGTTAGAGGATAAGAAAGTTGAAGTCTATGGAAAGGAAATATTAAGACTTGCAGATAATTTTGGTAAAGGCTGGTTCGCACTTTTGCTGGAAGAACATATTGATCACTTGACAAGCATCCCTGATTATATTTTGGAAGCAATAGCTTTCGCAAGTCCGCATGTAAACCAGCAAACATTATTGGGAATGGCTAAATTCAGACTTTACTCCCTAAATAAACAGCCCTATAATGATAATAAGTTTGATTATCAAGGTGTCCTTGAGCAAGTTGTAAATGAAGACAACCCAAATAATGAAATTGATTTTTTTAAGGCGCAACTGCCTAATGATCAGTTAACGTCATTTATAAACCATTTGATCCTGTGACTTATGTTGGAAGGTCTGAATGAGCAGCAAAGAAACGCCGTACTAACTGAAGGACACGTCTTGTTAACAGCATGTCCGGGTAGTGGTAAAACCAGAGTTTTGGCATTTAAAGTCGCCTACGAACTCCCGAAAATTGTTGATTCAAAGAAAATGATTGTTGCCTTAACCTTTACAAATAGAGCAGCAGATGAAATAAAGAAAAGGTTGGTGAGGATGGATATTAATCCTTCTAAATTATGGGCTGGTACAATTCATTCATTTTGTCTTGAATGGATTTTAAGACCATACGCATCTTACCTCGATGAACTTAAAAATGGATTTGTGGTAGCGGATGAATACAAATCAGAGGAGCTTCTTTCAATTCTAAAGGAAGAATATGGTTTAGAATATTGGGTAAGAATCACAACAAGAAGGCTTACCGATGGATCATTCGCTGAACCTGAATTAAAATATCACCAGCTTTTGACTGAATACGATGATATTCTTAATGAGAATAAGCTGATTGATTTCGATTTAATGCTTTACAATGCTTATAAATTATTGGATATATTGCCGAAAATTGGCCAGACACTAAATAATCTATTTCATTTAATCTGTGTGGATGAGTATCAGGACACTCAAGAACTACAGTATGCCATACTTTCAAAAATCGTTGGTGTCCCAAAATCCAAGACCTTGCTATTCCTTGTTGGTGATAAAGATCAGGCGATATACGGCTCCTTAGGTGGTGTTGCCAAGACAGCTGAAGAAATAAAGGTGATGTTTGGTGGGATTGAAATAGTCGAAAAAGAACTATCAGGAAATTATAGAAGTACACAACGGGTAATCGACTATTATCGCAATTACCAAACCGCAACAATAGATATCGAATCCTTATGTGAACACGCAAGAGACAATGGTGTTATTACTTTTAACAAATCAGTACACAAGGATGATTTGGCAGAGCATGTTGCCCAGATTATTCAGGAAAATATTGATGCAGGTATTCCGGAAAGAGAAATTTGCGTACTAGCCCCACAATGGTGGTTAGTAATTCCAATGGGGAGAAAGCTAAAAGCATTACTTCCATCCGTAAACTTTGATGCAATTGGATTGTCGCCTCTTCTTAAGAACAAAGAAAATATCTGGTTCAAAATCTCTAGACTATTCTTGGTTTTACCGTCTCCCAAAATGTATCTGATTAGAAGCAGATGGGCGATAGAGTTGGTAGATGAGTTAGATGGATTAAATATCCAGATTCTTCAAAATGTAGAAAACAAGCCTAAAGGGTTTTTAAAAGTAATAAACTCCATATCCTCTGAAGAAAACGATGGCTTAAAATATTTGGAAGATTGCTTCCGGATTCTATTTCAGAAACTTGAGGTAGAGCTTGATACTTACCCCACCTTGAGGCTTCATTGGGAATACTTTTTTGAGAGTTCAAGAAAGCGGTTGGAGAATCCTGAATTTGACTACGCAAAAGACATCAACAGTTTCAGAAGATTATTCAGTCATAATTCAGGAGTGGTTGTTAATACATGTCACGGTATCAAAGGTGAAGAATTTCATACTGTTATAGCCTTCGGACTACTTCATGGCTACATTCCTAATTGGAATGAAGATGACGCTGAAAATGCCTCTAGAAAATTACTTTATGTAATCTGCTCACGAGCAAAAAAAAATCTACACTTGATATCAGAAGCTGGAAGAACAACTAAAGGAAGGCGACCATATTTAGTAACTGGGTATTTGAAACGGACTGAATACCAATATGATATACGGGGAGGATAGATTCTCTAAAAATATAGATTATGACTAAACTTAACCCCAAGGTTATTGATGATTTTTTGATTAATCTTGTGAATCCTTATGATAAATTTTTAGAGTACTTTCTTGAACTTAAAACCCCTATTTGGGATAGCACTTTAGCTGTTGGCAGGTCTATTTTTAGAGCCAGATATTCAGAACCTCTAGAAGAGTTTTCGCTTTATAGTGATTTTTTGTATCCTCCCTCATCTTCAAACTATTCAAGAATTGGAAAACCTGGAGATACGTGGTTTTATGCTTCATGTAATTATGAGGCATGCCTTGCCGAAATGCTGCCTTATTGGTTTGATAAATTCAAATTGGGATCGAAGATTAGGGTTACCTTCGGCGTCTGGCAAATTAGAAAGCCTATTAAAGTCTTTGTAATTCCAGATTTTGAATTTAAAAATGATCTCGCAATAGAAATGAGAGATAGGCTTTTTTATACGCAAGAAGATTTAGAATTTTGGAAAATCATCTCTCCATATTTTTTTGAAACCACACTGGCATCACCGAAAATTTATCAATTAACTTCTGCCTTTATAGAATCTATTTTTTTAACAAACAAAGTGGAAGATAATCTAATCGATGGCATTGTTTACCCTAGTATTCAACACAGAGAGAAGACTAACTTGGCTATATTTCCAAATGCTATTGATGATGGAAGATTGATTTTTCAATACTCTATCGATTCTATATTTCATAAGTCCTTGCAAATAAATGAGAAAGGTTTGCCAACTTATCATGGCCCCTTTAAAAGTCGAAGGGGGATTCATGAATTAACTACAAATAAGATAGTATGGGTTTAAAATTGAACTTACGGATCAAAAATCGCATGCCAAGAGATAGAGCTTGGGGTGAGATGGAAAGGGATAATTATAGCAATCTTTCTGATTCAGAAGAGGAAGGACTTTTAAAGACTGCCGAGGCGTTTTTGACAATTGGCAAGTTTATTACTAATGAATTACCCCAGCAATATAAAGATGGATCTGATTTATTGCTAAAAGAGTACGGCTGGCATTTGAGGATGGATATGTCCTTTCATGAATTAATCCCACTAGCTAAAAAAGATGATACAAGTATTGATAAATATTTTTGTAAGAGTTTACGGTGGTCTTTGTGGAGAATTAGGCGTAAGGCGATAAAAAGATTCCCTACTAGGAAACGAGCAATAAATTTAGCCTTTAAAGCCCATCGAAGAAGAGAATTTGAATTGTCTATTCCTGCTTTTCTTGTCCTTTCAGAAGGGGTATTTAGGGAATTGACTAAAGGGGACATTTTTGCAAAAAAATCTAAAGAGAAAACTTCATTTGTGGAAGTCCTTAAAAAAAATACAAATGTTATACCGTTAATACCGTATACCATTGAAGCAGTAATTAATGGAGATATAATTGGTCTCAGCTTCTCAAATGGAGATAATTTAGCTTATCCTAATGTATTACATAGAAACAAAATTTTTCATGGAGCTGATGTAGATTATGGATCTAGAGTGAATTCTTATAAGGTGGATATTCTCAATTTGAATTCATTATTGAATCGGTTTATTTAGCTTCAAGTGAAAGGATGGTTTTAATTTGATAACTGGAAATATTTTCACGCACTTTTCAGAATAGTATCTAATCCAAACGTTAAACCACCCTCTTCCCAATCCTATGCCTCTCCTTTGGACTTTCCAGATTTGTAGTCTTCAGCCATTTGATTTAATCCACTAATCCAACAGCTATCTTAAATTTTTTTGACATTTTGAAACATCAAATGCGAAGTCGATGTACTTGATTATAAAGCAAAAAGCGCCGTTTGGCGCTTTTTTATTAAAATATTCATTTACTATTCCAATGGGGTGCTGGGTAATTACCCAGCGATGTGATCATTTTTCATAGTGCTTTTTAGTTTCATTATCCTTCCTTTTTGTAGATAAATCGCTTTGCTGTCAATTGGTTTCCAACTTTAATTTGGAAATCACCTTATTGGCAAATTCAAGCTTAGCAGGAAAGAGTACTTTTTTTGAAGAGCTATTCAAAGTAGTATTCCTCTGGATTTTTATTCCAAACTTATTTGCGCCTTCTAATTTTTTCTTCTGTTTCATAGCAGTAAAGTTAATGTATTTTTCGTTTTAGTAGGGATTCTTGATAATTTTCACCGAATCAGAACACTTCCGTAACGAATTTTTCTTCCTAACCACTCAAATATCTGGACCGATTTTCTTGCTAGAACCAGCAACAAAATGATGGAAGAACCAATCAAAAATTTGAGACTCTCATCAAGTGGTCGCAAGCTGCTCACCTCAAAATACAAGGCCTTTATCTTAAAGTTATTGCATTAAACAAGGAAGCCTGACAAGGCGCCAGCGGGATAATAAAAATACCCGAGGAAATACATCATCAATGAATCCACCCAATTTTAAGCCTGGAAAATGATCGAATTATTAAAAAATACCCTGTACAGGGTATTTTTTTGATGTTTTAGATTCACGTTATTGCCACTGTTATATATCACTTGAATCTTTAAAGACCTCAGACTGTCAGAAGACAGGAACTAAACCAACTATTTTATCAATCTGGGCTTAAATCCGGAAACTTTCTTTCTTAAGCCATTCCGACCTAGATGAAGAAAATTCTTCACGCCTTCCTGTTCACAGTATTCTTTCTTCTCACTGCCCAGCTGCACGCGCAGATAGTCTTCATCACCATGACAGGAGCGAAGTATCATAAAGAATCCTTCCGCTACGCCAAAACAGGCTGGGCTTCGGATCTGGCAGCAGCCAAGAAGAAAGGTCTGACTGCCTGCTTGGTGTGTAAGCCTTCCAGTACAGAAACGGGAGAAGCCAAACCGCTTCCGGTAACTTCTGGAAGTAGTAAAGCAGAGCCAAGCAAAGAAAGCAAACCAGCTCAGGCAACATCCTCTCACTGTAAAGCCACTACTAAAGCTGGTTCCAGATCCTCAAGGAAGTCTGCTGTCGGAAGTAGTTATTGCTAGCAGCATAATGGATAAATAGGGAGAACCAATTGCAAATTGGAATGGATATTAGGGTGGAATTACAAATCCCACCTAGTCACCACGATATTTGGACTACGCTCAGAGAGGGGAAGCATGTAATTCCTTTCTTGAAATGGTTTAATTCAAAGAAAGATTGAGAAATATCACCCTGGAGAGAGTTTTGTGAAGAACTTATTTCTGAGGCTATTTTACCATGGAAACAATTTCGGTTTATAGACTATGAGTTTAAAAAGAAAATTCAGTCTCCAATAATTAACTTAGATGGAGGGGGAAAAGGAATCTTTGTGTTTGAAATTTATGATTTGGTAATAAATAATGAACAATTGCCAATTCTAAAAAAGCTCAAAGAAAGTAAATCTGATAAATTTATCTGGGTGTCAGATAACCTGATTCAATCCTTAGGTCATAATATAGAAATGAAGGAACATATCTATGAAATATCACCCCATACTAGGTATGCACAAAATCTCAAGTGGAAATAAAGATTAGTCGATTAAAATCTGTTGAGCATTTTATAACAACACTAAATTGAATAAATCATTTTTTATTGAAACCTTCTTTATTATAATATTTAATTCAATACATTTTCCATGGCTTCAAGAGCTTTATGTCTTATTGATGGAATGCCAAGCAATTTATCGAAAGAGTCTAATGCAGTCTTTTGTTCTTCACGGTATTTAAAAGGTTCGAGCCTTAGTCTGGAATATATTGCTAATACCAGAATCAATGGTTCATCGCCAAAATAGGCTTTCTTACTGATATCAACCTTCTCTGGAGTATTCATTTTTACCAATAAATTCAAACATTCTTTTGGATAAAGAGATGAGCACTCCGTCAAAAACTCCAACAGATATCTAGGATCGTTACTAAAATGGTCGGTGGAAATATATTTCCCCATGAAGTTGTAAAGTTCTCCAAAGTTTTCAATTTTAAAAACTCTTAGTACTAGCCCAGAAAATTCGTGAGAAAGATCGAATTCGGCATGTGACAAACATCTTTCCAAAACTTGCATTGATCGATGATCAACTACACCATCTCTAATCAAGAAACTTTCTGCTACCTCGATGGCACATTCTATCGCTTTTCGGCCCAGCCCCATAAAATGGTCATACATTTTGAAATCATTAATATGCTCAAAGACCCAACTATTTACAAAGAAGTAGCATTTACCATATAATTCCTCGTGCAATAGCATTTCTTCAAAATAGAAACCCATCCTATCATGAAACCTATTGTTAAAATACTGCGCAGGATTGATAGAGTTTTTTATAACATCTGAATCTTTCTGGGCGATAAGCTGCTGAAAAATAGCGAAGGAACGTTCTATATCAAAATGGTTCAGGTAAGCAAGGTGAGACATCACACCTGCCAAAATTGTTGTCGATGGGATATTTTTTAGATCAATAACGAATTCAATTGTAGATAGCACCTCCTCCTTAAAGTTTGGATAATCAAACAGGTAAAACAAGTTATTAATTGCCGACCCTCTTGGTGTATTGATGAAATCTGAAATCGGATGATTAGGGTTCAGCACATCATCTCTATACGCTTCCGATCTGGCGATGACAATCAAAAAGTCTTTGATATCCTTAGTGACCTGCTTTGTATCGATTAGGTATTTGATGTGCCAAGTAGCATACAGAGTAAATTCTCTGTTTAAGGATAGCTTAATTTCCCTCCTAACAAGGTCTGCGACCTTCTCAGGATCATGTTTTGCCTTGATCAATGCAGATATGCCATAAGAGATGTAACTATAAGATATACCCTCCTCATTAAATAATTGCCCAATAAAACCACAGAAATGTTCTGGACGCTTTTCCACTACGCTTTCAAAAGATCTCGAATGCTCGAGAATACCACCCTTGAAAAAATCTTCAGATTTAAAATCCTCATTAATCTTCCCCATACTTTTCAGCCAGGCATCAAAGCTGAATTTGTTAAAATTCGCATTCGATAATGGTGATCTTACACCCCCAAACCTACTTTTGTTCCTATCTAATGCTTTATTATGATCGATTGGTCCAAAACGTCTTTCTAACACAAGGTATAATTGCTTCAGCTCACGATCATTTTCCAGAACTTTTTCCGGAAGTGCCTTTAAAAACAAGTATTTTTTTCGGCCGATGTTCAGGCTGAATTTCTTCTTGCCATTTTCTTCATCTTTCCATATCTCATAGGGATGGGTAATATTTAGCAGTAGTTTTTTAACCCTTTGGTACTTCGCTAGATCAAACAGGGATATGGCTTTAGCAATCATTCTGCGAATGTTTAGCTGAAAAAAATCATCTACCCCCATCAGACCATTCTTGGTTTCGATTGTCACCAGCAGTTGGTAGATTTCCTCAATAAATTCCATAGCCCTATCCCGTATCAATTTTGTTAGAAGGATTAGTAAAGGAATGTAGTTGGTCGAAGAATATTTTTGGAAAACCTCTTTAAGTTCACTTCGTTCGCACGTACTATAATATTTGAGTAGGTAAAAATCTATCGATTTTTCATCTCCACTGTCTTTATAAAACAGCCCGTTATCGAGCTGATAGGAACCTAGCAGTTCAGAGGTAATTCCTAAATACTCAGAATAATAGGCGTGTTTTGTTTCTTCCAGAATTTCTAATTGAACAGAGAATAAGAATTCAGCGGTTCTTTGAGGGTTTTGTTGATACAAGTTGTCAATAATTCTTTCAAAGCGATGGTCGAACCGAAAACGTTTAGTACGACTTTTGGACTTCAAAATTACTGGTTTGAGCTTTCCAAATACATATTCAAGATCAAAAGGTGCTATTTTTTTTAGGGTCTCGAAATACCAAAGTTCCGTATTCTTATCGTATGGAAAGTAGTTGTCAAAAAAGGGTAAAAGTTTGGTATTCCAGTTTTTGACGTTCGGTATAATGTTCGCAATTAGTTTATTTTTTTCTTCAAACTTGCAATTTTCTAAATTATCCAAAACAAGCTTTGCATTATGATTGATGTTGCGGTAAAGAATACTGTATACATCATTTTGACTGCTATTAAGCAGAACATTTGAAATAAAAAACTCGATCCAACCTTTAGAATTGAACAAGTCAAGAAACAATTTTCCATATTCATTCGCTAGCATATCACATACCAGCTCTTTCTCCTTCTGCGATGGAATTTCTACAAGTCCAAGTTCCAGTATAAATAAATATTTGATGTGATACCTGATCTGATCGTGATCAATTATTTTTTTATAGAGTTCTATATATTTTTTATGATCATCCTCCCTAAGGTACTCAATAACGGTTTTGATCAAAGACCTGATATACAGGTTCTGGCCTTCCTCAAAAATATAGTCGATTAAATTTCTGTCGGAGATTACGAACCATCGAGCCAAGTAATACTCATAAAATGATTGATGAAAGAAAGAAAGTTTATTTCCGTTCTGCACCAGGATTTCATGTGATACTAGATAACCTATTTCTGCTTTGAATTCTTCGAGATACTTCAGCTGAATTAGATTTGGATGTTGTTCGTACATCCTTTTCACAATTGCATTTAGGCAGTCGACGAGCAAAAGTTGCCTCTGTGCCATTACTTGACTCCATAATTCGGAATAGAGTTTAGTCAATGATATCCTGGACTGGCTCTGCAAAAGGTGCTCCAAATTTGGAATTTTTGTGAAGAGTTCAAGATTATAAGGTATCGAAAGCAGTTCGATCAGAAGTTTACTTTTTGTTTCGAGGTTAAGTAGCTTTAAAATGTTTGTTACTTCCTTCTCAGACAAATTTCCAACCTCAATCTGCTTGATAACTTGTTTATCATTGAATTTTCTCAGATCGGCATCGTAATCAAGATCGAAACTCCTGGTTGAGATTATAATTCTTGCATTTGGCAGCTTGAGCAGTTCCTGAATAAGCTTTATATATGTCTGCAGCCATCTCCTGTCCGTTGACAATGTTTGGGACAGTGCGTCTAGTTGGTCAAGTACAACTACAAATTTCTCACATTTGTCCCGTAGTGCGTTAAAAAGTTCATTGAATGATTCTAAATCGGTAAACAACTGTTTAGAAAGGCCGTTCAAATTGACATCATAAAACTGGTCACACTTGATTGCAAGGACAACACATTCGTTTTCATTTGCCAATTGACAATAGACATCATGAAGAACTGTTGTTTTACCAACGCCTTTTTTACCTTTTACGACAAGCATCTTTTCTAAAATTGCCCTGCCAGGCAGGTCCCTCTTTACCCATGTTACAATTTCCTCGACTGCTTGCCTCCCTACATGGGCAAGCTTATCCTTCGAAAAGTAATTTTTGAGGTTCCTAACGTAGTTCGAAGCAGACAAAATTTCCTGATTCAGGTCAAACTTTTTTCCGACTACAGCGCTGCGAATCTCGCGTACTGCAATTTTGATTTCTATCTCAAAGGCTTCATCATACAGGCCGAAAGTTTTTAATTCATCGATAAGATCGGCTCCATCCATAAGTTCGATGCAATCATTTGTCAACCCAAAGGTTTTCATTTGTTTGTTTTTCCAACCTGCCCACCATTTGTGCTCTTGAATGCTCAACTTTCCCGGGACACAGAGTATCCAATTGCTGACCTGAAAATCAGCTGAACTTATAGCAGTTGTAAACGATTTCCTTATTTGTGCTTTTTGGGATTCCTCAATGCCATTAACAAAAAACTTGCACTGGATTACCTTTATCGGCTGATTTTCGATATCACCCATAAACACATCGACTCCACCGTCACCGATGTTAACCCGTACCGATTTCACGAATTCCCCTTTAAATTTATGTTTGAATACCCTGGTACAGATTTCTTCAAATTTACTGCGGGCACCAGCTGTTTTGTATCTATTGACAAGGGATATCCATTCGTCCATCATATATGTGTATAATTGGTTAAATCCCAAAATTGTATTGGAAAGAACCTTCACAATAGACTTGTAATTGCTAATAGGGAGGTTTACTCAAAAATAGTCAATTCTATAAAAAAAGCGTAAAAATGATTTAAACACTGTTCTTTTGTCGTAAAATCAATATTCATTGTTAAGTCAAGCATTTTAAACCCTAAGTTCACGATCGCATGGGAAATACAAAAAACCTGGAAGATTTTCGGTTAAACAAGTATTTGGCACCGCATCTAGCGTGGCAAAAGTATGGGCCTGATAAGGCGGTTGAGATGTCATATTCTATTTATGCTATCCACGCTTTTTACAGTACGATGGAAGATATCAAAGATCTGGAACAGCAAGACTCCTTTGTTAATAATGGCCGCAGATCGAATGTCTCTATAGCCTTATGGTTTTTAGCCTTGGAATCTTTTATTAATTGTATTTGCAAAATTATCTGTTTACGGCAAGATCAAAATTTCACAAAAGACCTGAGAACGAAGTCCATTGGTAAACGACTAGGATTCTTGTTTAATACTTTTGAGGTTGAGGGTGAAGCAATGCGAAAATCTGGGTTAATCTCCCGTGTGAATGAATTCATGCAATTTAGAAATGAGATTTTTCATGACAGGAACATTGGCGAGGATATTCATTTTCATAAGACTAACTTCTCACCACGACCGTTTTTCAGCAATCAAGTAGACGTATTTCAGTCGCTATTAATTTTTATAGAGGTTTCCTACGGGTTGCGCTATGTAATCAATGGGTTGGATCTGATGGCTAATGTATCTATTGGCAAAAGTGAACTGCTGATTTTCGAAAAACTCGATAAATTGTACAACACGTTCTTGAAATCTTTTTTAATACAGGTACTTGCAAAACATGAACTGACCACAAGCCTAAATCTAGATATCGAACATTATTATCAGCCTGCGCCATATAGTAACACCTTTTTCGAAATTGGAGAAGTGCTTCCAGTGTTTCAGAATCAGCAACAATCTGATTTTATATATCCTCTCAATAAGGGAAAAACAGCAATTGGTACCGGTCTATATGCGGGTTTAATCGCGGCTTCAGGTAAGCCTAATGGTCACTACGATAGCATGAATTTTATCCTTGACTGGCCAAAAATGTATTCTGATAGCCAAGAGATTAGAAAAAACAGGTGAAACTCGAATTCAAATTTTCATACTGTTCTATTGGTAATTTGAAATTTTATTGATTTTGCTTTTTAGTTGACAAAGGTTCAACCAATAATATTTTGTAATCAAATTTATTTTGAGAAGGCTCACCATCCTTTTTGGTCAATTCATGTCATATGTCATATAAATACTCATTCAATTTGCTTCCCAAACTACCTTCATCTCCACTTGGTCACTATTTATTGTTAGAATTACCCTCACTTCAAATCCTGACACACATAATCCAGCATTTCACATGGATCGGCACCAATGGCTTTCGCAATAAGATAGAGCTCATTTGCCCGAAGGTGCGCTCCTTGATTTTTTGTAAGCTCAGTGAGCCGCTGTGGCATTACTCCTATTTTTCTTGCCACATCTGATTTATTTATTGATCTATTCTCTAGATACTCTCCAAGTCTTGTCATTTTCATTATTTATGAAATAAATATATGATATTCTGTCGAAATAGGAAGAAAAAACTTAATTTGGTTATTGTGTATTCAGAAAAAATGAATTAAATTTCAGAAATTATGAATATTGAAGAGCGTAACAAAGGTGACACTCAGGATTTAAAGGATTTAGTCCTGATTCCAAAAGAGCAGGTTGATCAGTTTAGTAATTCCTTACTTCGGATTTTGGAATCGATTGACCTTGAAAAATGCGATAGGGTACAGCGAGAAGATGTGAAAAATATCTACAGGCTGTTGACTTACTTTTTTAAAGCAGAACCAAAATGAAAGAAACAGATTTCACTCCTTATGTATTGCCTTCGCTGAGAAGGTTAAAGATAGTTTCCTCCCGAGGAATAGGAGCTATGATCTGCTTTTTAGTACCAGAGCAAATCGGCATCACCGCGGTAGATCGCCTGTATCCACTGAAGCCCAAGAATCCGATTTAAAACTTAACACAATGTTCTCCCTGATTGCCTCGCCGCGGTGAGCTACCTCAACAAATCAGGAGTGTCGCTATTCTCAAACCTATGACGTAGCCCAAAAGGGCATGGTGGAAATACTCGCTATTTCTGATTCTTACTAGTTCTATTATTCCATTCACTTTAAATCACATTGGCATGAATTGGATTACTCAAGATTTCATTACTTCCATGCCTACCGCAATCGGTAGTAGGAAAAACTTACCCTCTAGTCTTTCGGTCAAGCAGCTGCAAAAGAACCTGATCGAAAACCCTACCTAATCCTATTTTTTATCTCTGATTGCTCCCAAAGGCATTTCCATTTGCTGCAAGGGACTATCCATACTAATCAGAGATTGACGACACTGATGGAGATCATCTGCTGCAGCGGATCAACAGCTCCATTACTTCATTTATTTCTTATTCATTCATTTGCTGGACTACTGATTTTCGGTGGGGTGGAAGGGGTTTGTCTTGTTTGCAGGCTTACTTCATCATTCGCGATTCGTCATTCACCATTCATTATTAATGGATTACACGAATGAGACTGTCGCGGGTCGTGCCTCACCTCGCAGTGACGGTAACCCTCATCTGGCATCGGTCACCGGACATCCAGCAACTAACAATCTCAAAGCATGAAATGCCTGAAGCAGGATAGCTATGTCTAAACCTATAGCATCTGAAGGCATTCCATGAGGCCATTAAAAAACAATTAAAACACTCATGAAAAAATTCATACTCACGTGCTTCCTGGTATCAATATACCTATATGGAAGCGCACAAAGTAAAGTTGCGGAGTCACCTCCGGGGCAGGATTTGTTTTATCGCCCCGGCCTGTATGCCGGTAACCGACCAGCAGAATTAGCTGTACTCGATACGGAAGCAGAATTCCACGGGCAGGAGAGCGAAAGCTCTTCTGCTCAGCAGGAGGTGGTTCTGATCTATGGGGAGATAATCAATCCAGATTCTCTTGGAAGCCTTACCATAATATTCAGCGAAGGCTTTCTGCCAGAGGGCGAAGCTATGGTTGATTCTACCTTACTGGTACAGCTGGATCATGGGACATTCTTTGATGGTGTATTGGATCCCAGAGTTCAAAAATTCCAGACTCATATTCCCGTTGAAAGTGACTATGCCCGGCTTATGTTCAAAATAGGGGAACGCACAGTTTTTAAAGATATGCTTGTGTTTCCCGGTGACAGTATCAAAGTAGGTATAGACCTGCAACAATTCAGCGTTGTTTTCGACGGGCCACAGGCATTTTGGTTCGAAGTCCAATATACTCTGCACAGAGCATTGATTGCCAATCAGTTCAGTCAGGCTAGGGTTTTACTGGAAAACGACCGGGATGAACTTTTGGACCAGAAGGATTTTAGGGCTCAGTTGGAACTGCAGGAATCCGTTTTTGGGTCCAGAATAGCTATTTATGAATTTGGGAAGGATGGACTTGACCTTGAACTTTCCCTGTTGATGGATTCTTCTATCAATAGGATTCCCGGTTGGCTAGTACTTCAGACATTCCATAAGCACATCCCTGAAGAAAGATTCAGGTTATTGCAATCCCAGCTGATCGGATCCTACTACGCAGAGCATTTGGCTACCTTCAGACAGTATCACCATGGTATGCCCCTGGCACTGGGTGACTCCCTCTCCGCATCCCATGCAAAGCAGGTGCTTCCAGAACTCTTGGCAAAACTTGATAAAGATCTAAAAACTTCCCTTCAACTAGGACTGAGTCCAGGAGCGTTGGATTTGGCCAGAGAGTGGATCTATTCTGAAAAAATTTTACGGGAAGAGCCACTTGAAGTGTTGATTGCTGAGAAATACGCATCCCCAATCGAAGAGAAAATCCTTTACTCTGCTTTTCTGAAAATTGCGGAAACGTCACAGCTATCATCTGATACGTGGAAGGTATATCAAAATTATTTAGAGGGTAGCTCTGTTGAAAAAGAATTCAATGTGCTGAAATCCACTTTTGAGCCTGGGAATTATCTGGCAAAGGCTACATTCCACGATTTGAATGGGAAGAAACTCGTTTTGGAAGACTTCACAGGAAAACCTACGTTACTCTATTTTTATTTCTCCGGCTGTACTCACAGTGGCAATTATTTCCGCAATTACCTTCAGCCATTTTATCGGGAGATGGGTGATAAGCTGGGACTGCAGGTCATCGCAGTGTCCGTAGATAATGATTCTGATTTATGGAAATCCCAGCTTTCTACTTATTCCAGCAAAGAGATTGTCAATCTCAATTTCCCTAATGAGAGAGCTGCTGATTGGCTCAGGCAATACCGGGTGTATGGTTATCCACGATCCATGCTATTGGATAAAGAAGGCAAAGTCCTGTCATACATACTTGATGGTAAAGATTACTCCGAATTCAGTTCCAATATAATTAGCCTGCTAAAGAATCAGCATACAAATGAAAATCAAATAGTCCACTAATGAATACATAGCTATGAAAAAAACAATACCTATTTTAATTGCCCTTCTGTTCTCAGGATGGACATGGGCACAGCAGACCACGTCATATACTCTGATAGGAACTGTCGCACACAAGGCAGATACCAGCCCACTGCCCGGCGTTAATGTACTCCTCAAAGGTTCATCAATTGGTACAGTTACTGATCTGAATGGTGAATTCGAGCTGGATCTTTCATCTGGTGAACACCTCCTTACCTTTAGCTTTATCGGCTACCTATCCCAAGAACTCTTGGTGACAATCCCTGCCTCAGGAGAACTAGTTGTTCTTTTGGAAGAGGATACCCAAACATTGGCTGAAGTGACTGTAGTCTCCACCGGTTTTCAGGAACTGCCTCTGGAACGTACCACGGGTTCCTTTGTCCATGTGGACCAAAAGTTATTGAACAGGAAGGTCAGCACGAATATCCTAGATAGACTGGAAGATGTCACACCCGGACTGATTTTTAATCGAGACAGAACTGACTTGCAGCCAGGAGAGAGTATCAGTATTCGCGGTAATTCCACCTTACTTGCTAATCTTAATCCCTTGGTCGTAGTTGATAATATGATCTATGACGGCCCTGTGGAAAGCCTTAATCCCAATGATGTGGAAAGTATCACCGTATTGCGCGATGCAGCCGCGGCCTCTATCTGGGGCGCACGGGCAGGAAACGGCGTGATAGTTATTAAAACGAAAAGGAGTGATTTCTATCGCCCCTTACAGGTAAGCGTAAATTCCAATGTTACTGTAGGTCAATCTTTCAATTCCTATTATCAGCCCCAGATGGGGATTTCAGAATTCGTGGACGTAGAACGACGACTGTATGATCAGGGATATTACAGATACCGGTATGACAGCTATGACAATCAGGACGTTTCCCCTGTCATCGAAACCCTCTATGCAGCAAAATCAGGCGATATCTCTTCCGCTGAACTTGAGTCTAGACTATTACAATACAGATCAGCAGATGTACGACAGGATCTTCAGCGTTATTTCTACCGTCCCAGTATTAATCAGCAATATGCCGTAAGTCTTTCCGGAGGGTCAAAAGCATATTCCTATCTGGTTTCTATGGGTTATGATGATAATAGAGAGACCCAGGTGGGACAGGATCGAAATAGGTTGACTTTAAATACCCGACAACAATGGGGATTTTGGAAAGAAAAAGTGGAATTGGAGCTGGGAACGTATTTAATATCAAATAAAGAATCCAATGGTTCTCCTGATCTGGGTTCACTGCATCCCTATGATTTTTTGCATGACCAATCAGGTAATTCCCTGCCTGTCATCAGAGATTACAATCCTCGGTTCAAAGCAGATGCGCTTGGGCAGGGTGCACTAGACTGGGATTACTATCCCATTGACGAAATTGGGCTATCGCCACATATGGGAAAAGATATTGAAGCTAGAATCAATATTAGAGCCAGCTTTAGTATCGTGGATGGAATCAGGCTGGAGAGTAACTATCAGTTTTGGCAACGAAGTGGTTCACAGCAGCAGGTAAACGGTCAGGATTCTTATTTTTCAAGGAATCTGGTCAACCTTTATTCTACCCTTCTAGAGGGAACTACTCCTGTATACGGTATCCCGGTCGGAGGCATTATGGATTTGACGGAGTATAGGGGATTCAGCCATACGTGGAGGACCCAATTGAATTTCAACAAAAAGATCGGCGAAATCCATGAGCTTAATGGATTGGCAGGATTCGAGATGAGGGATTTACAGAACAATTCCAGCCAAAACAGATTTTACGGATTCAATCACGAAACGGGGATCTCTCAGGCAGTTGATTATGTCAGTTTCTTTCCCCAGTTAAATACAGGTTGGGGCTATCAGGTTCCTTTTGGACAAAGCACATCAGGAAGTATCAATAGGTTTACATCCTTATTTGCGAATATTGGCTATACCTACAAGGACAAAATTCTTGTTACCGGTTCAGCAAGGTCTGATGCATCCAATCTATTTGGTGTCAGTACCAATCAGAGACGGGTTCCTCTCTGGTCCGCTGGATTGGGATGGATACTTTCTGAAGAAAAATGGATTGGTGCATCATGGGTTGACTTTTTAAAACTGAAAGCAAGCTATGGATTCAATGGAAATACAAACCCCTCTGCTACGGCCTTCACGACAGGCAGGTTGTTTGGATCAAACACCAATCCATGGGTAGGTGAACCATGGATGAGTTTGTTAAACCCTCCAAATCCACAGCTGAGATGGGAAAAAATCAAAATCATAAATATGGGTCTGGAATGGGAACTTTTAAGGGGACGAATCTCAGGCACACTGGAAGGCTATAGAAAGGAAGGAAAGGACTTATATGGAATACAGCCATATTTTCCTTCCTCAGGCAATCACACCGTTACACGGAATTATGCTAATACTATGACCCATGGTTTTGACATTAATATTTCTGGGAAAATCATAGAGGGAAAATTCAATTGGATCACTACTTGGTTCCACTCCATGGTAAAGGAAAAAGTTACGCATTACAACAATGTGCCCAACCCTCAAAATGTTGCTTCCTATTCCTCTGGCAGATCGGGACTACTACCTGAGCCAATGGAGGGAGAGCCTCTATATAGTATAGTCAGTTATCCTTTTGAAGGGTTGAATCCCGATGATGGAAGCCCAATGGGATTGTTGAACGGTGAGCCAAGCACCGATTATGCAGCAATCCTTAACCAGACCAAATTGGAAGATTTGGAGTTTCATGGTTCTGCCATACCTACAAATTTTGGGGCATGGAGAAATCAGCTTGCATGGAAAGGCTGGGAATTCTCTGTGAATCTTTCCTACAGGATGGGCTATTACTTCAGAAGAGAGACCGTCAATTATACTACGCTGAATAGGGGGAATATAACCCATGCGGATTATGAAAGGAGATGGAAGAACCCGGGCGACGAACTCATCACCCGGATTCCTTCAGATCCACTGAACGTAAATGAAACAAGAACTACATTCGAATTGGTCAATTCCAGTCAGGTTAGGAAGGGGGACCACATCAGGCTTCAGGATATACAAGTGGCCTATACATTCCAAAAAACCTCCGATTCAAATCTTCCTTTCGAATCTTTAAGAATATACGGATATGCCAATAACCTGGGGATCCTATGGAAATCTGCCAAAGATGTGGTTGATCCGGATTTTCGAAACATTCAATCACTTAATACATACTCAATTGGTTTGAATATTCAGTTTTAATCTTTCGGAGAGGGTAAAAGGAAGCGTGTGAAAACAGTACAACTTTCTTCATAAGGATAAGGGATATAAACCCATACATGCTTTCCGGTAGCTGGTTACTACCACCCTCTCCGAAAAAAAAATAATAATGCTATGAAAAAGAAATATAATGCGATTGTAATATTCATGTTGATGCTTAGCACAGCATGCGGGGATTTCTTGGATGCCAAGCCGGAGCTTTCACTCGTAATCCCGGAAGAGCTCAATGAATACCAAGCGATCTTGGATGCAGAGCCAAGACAAATGAACTATGCCCCAAAAATCCCACTACTCGGAGCTGATGAAATGGAACTGGGCGAAGGGGCAATTCCTTGGATGACCCAGGAAGAGCTAACTGCTTATCAATGGGAAGGTGACTATTATGCTGTAAATGATTATGGTGTGGACTGGACTTATGGGTACCAGCCAATCTACTATGCAAATGTTGTGATCGACGGACTTCGGGATTTTAAACCTGAAAATGAAGCAGAGCGAAATCTGGCCATGGTTTTGGAAGCTTCCGCAAAATTCTACAGAGCTTGGAGCCATTTTCAACTAATGCAGGTATATGCTCCTCCCTATACGCCTGGAGAGTTAGAACAGCCGGGGATTCCGATACGACAATCGGCTGATATTAATGTGGCAACAGATATATCAACTCAGAATGACGTTTATTTATTCATTATGCAGGATCTTGAGAAAGCTTATGAAGGTCTCCCAGAAATGCCCGATCGGAAAACCAGACCTTCAAAATGGGCAGTGGATGCTCTTAGGAGTAGGATATATATTCAGATGCAGAATTATAGCAAAGCAGCAGAAGCCGGAAGCCGTGCTTTGGAGTTGAACAACGATCTCATGGATTTTAAAACAATTAGTCCAAAGGGTGCCTATTATTTTCCAAGATTCAACCAAGAGGTAATATTTCATGCAAACCAAGCTTCAACCGGATTTACTTTTGATCGTCAGCAATGGGTTGATTCAGAGTTATTTTCGCTTTATGATTCCACCGATTTAAGGAGATCAATCTTTTTTAAGGAGAGCAGGACACCCGGGAAATTCAATTTTGTTTCCAGATATTCAGGAGATTATTTTGACTGGGGAGGGCTGGCCGTAGATGAAGTGTTATTGGACAGGGCTGAAGCATTAGCTAGGATTGGGAATGATAGCCAATCACTGGCAGATCTGAACTACCTGCTCATAAATAGATACAAGGGCAACTTTGTTCCGCTTGATCTCAAAGGTTCAGAACTGATGACCCGGATATTGCTTGAACGGAGGAGGGAACTTTTGTTTCGAGGAATAAGATGGATGGATCTACGCCGCCTAAATCAAGACCCCAAATTTGCGGTTACATTAAAAAGAATGGTTTATGGTAAAGAAAAAATATTGCTTCCCGGCGGGAGTGGTTATACTGTACCCATCCCTGAAAGGGAATTGGAAAATAATCCAGCATTTAATTAAAAAAGGCGGGAAGCAATCTTCCCGCCCCATACCTTAAGGCATGTTGTTCTTGAAAATTCCTGTTTTCACAACAGGGGCACTTGTATTTGGTGCCTCACGGGTACATGCTTGAGGATCCAAATTACATTGATAGGTAGTTGGACCAGGAGTCAATCCCGTAACATCAATCCAGTTGCTTCCGGAAAGCCCATACTCAGGAATTGGAGGACTTGTAAACGCAAATGCTGCAAAGGCAGCAAATACGAAAGCGATTATGGGCAGTTTGCCCGCTAGTTTGTTCATAATATGTCCTGTTTTTTAACGAATCAAAAACAGGTGAAACCGTTTACTTGCCTCAAAAGAGGCCGGGTTGCTTGCCTACTCTGTATAAGGGTTTTCGGCATCTCCCTGTGGAGGATCATCGGCAATAGCTTGTCTCTTAGCCCAGGCTATCAAGAGAAATGAAACTCTTTTAATTCGATATTTTTTGGGGTGGGGAGCTTACAGCACTCCCTGCCCTCTTAATTACAACTTGTATATTAGTTTGTATTGGATTGTCTTATGTAATGAGTTGCATTACCCTTTGATTGCTTAATAGTTGGGGGCTCTTTGGAGTCCCCGCTTTTATACATTAATTCTGATAGTTTTTTAGAATTTTAAAGTCGATGTCCTAAATTGAGCTTCTCCTCTATCAAGCCATATGCCGGTCATACTCAAGAGTATAAATGCTATATTCAAGAAGTAGTGGGCTTCCCACCCTAAACTCTCCATAATCCCCGCACAATTGCATGGCACCCTAGGAAAAGCTCCCACCCAAATCAATCCAACATAAGTGGTAAATACCGTCAGCAGTAGGATGCTTCCTAGGTATCCCCACCATCTGGTGATCGAAAAGAACAGGAGCAAGGCAAGAAGCATCTCAGTGATAGGTATTGCATAAGCCAGTACCTCTGCCAGCTCTGCAGGAAAGGTCTGGTTATGAAATGCTTTGCGGCTCGATTCAAATCGGATCAGTTTTTCAAGACCTGTGTAAGTCCAGAGGAGAATTAACATAGAAGAAATTATTTTGTCCATCGCTAATTTGAAAACGGTTATATATGGCAACAAACGAGACTGCACCTTATCCATGTGGAGAGGGTTGGGTGAGGTAGAAAACCTTACGGCTCACCTCCCAGCGGATCAGTGTCTCAAACCCGGTGTTAGTCCACAGTAAAATCAATGGAAATGATACCAGCCTAGTCATAAAATATTCAGATTTAACTAAATGAAAATTAAACCACTGATTGATATTTCTCTAGGACAATTGTCGGAAACAGAAATTTAACACTTCAAAAACCGACATTTATCGGTTTTTTCACTTAACCCTTTAAAAATTAGGTCTAGAATTTTGAAAAGTTAATTTCTTAAGATTAGATTTCCCTCGCTGATTTAGTTCAGTGCGTTCTAACAAGTATCCAATGACCGCTTTTTTTCCTCTCTGAATAATTGAAGTTTTTAATTAAATATATGAGGCATGGAACCAAAATTTTTGAGCCAATTGATCAGGGATTATGATCAGTTGCTGAAGCTTCCCTGTGAAGCTTACGAGTGGGTTTTGCCACACCTAAAGCAGATAAATCTGAAAAGAGGAACTGTCATCAAGAAAAGTGGGAGTGTAGATATGGCAAGCAGGTACTTATGTGAAGGTTTTATAGGATCATATAAACCTATTGGCGAGAGATTGATGCTTTCTGCAATATACAAACTCTCTGATACAGTTTTTGATGAGAGCTCCTTTCGAACAGGCATTGCCAGCAATACGGTTTTAAAAACTATATCGAAGGTGATATTTATGGAATTCCCACAGGAAGTAGAAATTAATCTCTTAGATACACACGCTTCATTGGCATCATTGGCACACAAAGTTGCTCATCGGATAATGGAAAGAAACGCTCGTGTCTACCAGATATCCAAATTGGGACTTTCCCATGGGTATGAAGTTCTTATGAAGGAATTTCCGGGATTGGAAGCTGAGATCACCAATTCAGACCTTGCCTCTTTTTTCGGTGTACATAACCGTACAGTTGAGCGATGGAAACATAATTTAAAGAGGCATGATCATGAATAAATCTGAATTTTACTCTGCTCTACATCTTCATACGCCACACTTGGATTCTGAAGTTTTACTCTGGGCTTGGAAAGCTGGGTTGTTTGAAAATCCCGCCGAACTGGAACGCTGCAGACTTCAGAAGATCAATTGGTTTGCCGGATATCTTTTTCCTAAAGAAGAACCTGAAATGCTTGAACTGATCATGAAGTTTTTTCTCTGCTTGTTTTTGCTTGATGATCTTCTGGACAAAGATCCAAATTCCGGTTCTATAGATTTTCTGGAAAGACTGAAACTTAAAAAATCCTTCACTGGCGATGCACGTCTTCAGGTGCTGGGAAGCAACTTGCTTCATGTGCATAAATTAATTGAAAAACCAGTTTCGTCTGTTTGTTGGAGCGAGTTGTGGCAAAAATCTTGGGAAGAATATGTGGTAGGACTTCAATGGGAATTAAGAAACAAAGCCAATAGGGTTCGGCCCTATCTGGAAGAATACCGATACTACAGGCCTTTTGTCTCTGGGGTTTTTCTGGCAACCACGCTGCTCAGAAATGACACCCATCTGGATGACTGTGAATCGGCAACGCTGGAAAACTTTGTAGCAAGATTCATATGCCTGTCAAATGACCAGGCTTCTTTTGAGAAGGAAAAAAGCATCGGTGACTTTCATAATGAATTGATATTGATGGAGGAAGCTTTGGGAGATGCTGTTCAGTTATGGGCTCACAATGAGATCCAGAGTATTCAATTAAAGATTTTTGAATTTGTACAGCAGGACAGATCAACTTCTGCAAATTGCCAACAGTGGTTTGAAAGTCTTTTTTTAATGGTAGGAGGATGTTTGGCATGGTCAGCCGAAACTTCCCGATATGTGAATTATATCAACGGTAGTGTGAGTAGCGACTAAAAAAAGGAGGACGCCATGATAAAGAAACGAATTGTGATTTATCCAAAAGATGTGGTTCAGCTCACTGGAAGAAGTGAGCGCTATGCCCAGGTATTGATGCATAAGGTTCGCGTTTACGTCAATAAAGAACCCCATCAGTATGTGACAGTAGAGGATTTTTCTGTCTTCTCGGGTATTCCCGAGGAAGTGATCAGAACCTACCTGATATAGCAGCATTTCATTATAAGGTACCCGTTCTCAACCAGCAAAATCTCAGATAAACAGTAATGCTATACATACCCTCAAAACCTATGCATCTACGATGCTCCTACGATGCAAGTCCGATGCATCTTCGATGATTGATCGTAGATGCATCGGAGATGGTACGTACATGAACAGTCTTTGATACGCGGTTAAGCCCTTTAGAGAAAAGAGTAGATTACTGGAACAGGAAGGTATGTTAATCCAATAAATAACCAGAACAATAAAGCGATGGCAAAAGTAACAGATGAGTTGATGGGCGGATTTACCGGGAAGGTGGGGAATCTGCTGTTTTATAAAGTAAATGGTCAAACGTTGGTTCGAACCAAGCCCGGAGCTAGTTCTGGAAAAATTACTCCATTGCAGACCTTCCATCAGAAATCCTTTGGATTGGTGCAGTACTTTATGTCACCTATAAAAAAGGAACTTGCTATAGGTTATGCCGCCTATGCCAAAGGCGCTAAGCGGGGAATTGACCGGGCAAAAAGCCTTATGCTGAAAAATGCAATCTATCCATTAGATGGTGAACCTGTGTTGTTACCTGAACGGGCACTTGTTTCATCTGGAGAGCTAACCAGAGCTAAAGGAGCGCTTCTATCTGTGCTGGAGGCAGGTAAATTCAGGATAGACTGGGAACCAAATAGTTGGGATGGATCCGCCAGAGATTCTGACAAAACATTTGTGGTGGTATATGACACTGTGGCACGGAGGGTTTTCAGTCTTCAGGGTAATAAATACAGAAAAGACGGGAGTTTGGAGGTAACATTACCCTGGTTGCTAGTAACCCCTGTTGCAGATGCATCAAAAGTGTTTGTTTATTTTTCGTTTTATTCTGAGCGTTCCGGGAAAATAGCGTTTTCTGATTCTGTTTGTTTGGGAGAAATTTAGATGGAATGAGTTCAGATTTCTAATGATTTTTTTAAGGTGATATGTATACATCCTCCTTGCAGGATAGTTCACTTCATCACTATTTCTCTGCGCCGTAGGATAATATTTACTTGATTCTTCTTCCAGGGAGTATAACCCTGGGTTACAAAAATGCCGTCCCGTTGGCACTTTCTGTAAAGTGGTATTTCGCATTAAGGCTGACACTCATTATTGATTTTCTAAAGATTCATTTTATTGCCCAACACATTCTCCCCTTTAGGAGTCGGGGGTCGCCACGCGTTTCGAGCCAGCACAGCAAATTTCGATATTCAACATTCATCTTTCGACATTCTTAATTTTAAATTTTTACATTTTAAATTTTCAAATCACGTCTCTCCTTTAGGAGTCGGGGGTCGCACCTTGGTTCTAATTCTCATTTCCATTCCTCGGCAAGACCATTCAATTCTCACCAGATCTCTGCGCCGGAGGCCAGTATTTACTTTATTCTTCTTACCCCGGGTTGAAACCCCGGGTTACAAAAATGCCGTCCCTATGGGACTTTTACCAATCAGGCTAGAATGGTGTCATTTTGCTACCGATTGAAAGGATTGGAAATGCGCTGACATGACCAGAGTGTACTTCATCTTTTTATCCTTAAATAAGAATAGAAATACTATTTCCGATGGGTACGAACAAACCGCACATTCAATTGAACACCAGTTAGATAAGTGTGAATTTTCCTGCATGTTACACTTAAAATCCATATACAAATGGCAAAACAAGCAGGAGTAATTACACTAAACGGAAAAGTAGGAAGACTCTCTTTCTACAAAACCAAGGACGGGTATTTGGCCCGTGAAAAAGGAGGGGTGAGCAAGAGCAGAATCATGAACGATGCTCGCTTTGCACGTACCCGTGAAAATCTGAAAGAGTTTGCAGACAATGCCACATCGGCCAAACTCTTTAGAGATGCGCTGCGTCCGGTGATCGCAAAAATCGGTGACAGGAGACTGAACCTGAGAATTACCCAGGTGATGATGAAGGTGCTTCAATCAGATCTGGTCAATAATCGTGGCGAGCGAATGGTGAGAGCAGGAGACTGGAACCTGTTGAGGAACCTGGAACTAAACCTGGGCAGTTCGCTGGGCAGTACCTTGTTTTTGGAAATAGGATATGCCGATTCCCCGGCTTCGTGGGGCGTGAGTATCCCTGCCTTTATACCTCAGGATTTTGTGGCGGTACCAAAAGGTGCCACACATTTGAGGATTACAGCTTTGGGTGTTGGCTTGGATTTCACTACAAGCGGAAGAGCAGTTCAATCGGCAATTTCCAGCTTGCTTCCTGTTATCGATCCGGCTGCGGCAATTAGTCTTTCTGTGGATAAGGCGTTATTGTCTGGCACTCACCGTGCCTTTATCCTGAGTGTTGAATTTGTCCAGATGGTCAATGGCAGTGAGTATTCCATTAACAATGGAGCGCACAATGCTGCCAAGATCGTAGGGTTAGAGCAGCTCTAAGATGAGACTGGTACTTCACCGAAAGTACAAAGCAAGCATTACACTTGGGAGATTACTTCTCGGGCAGAAGCAACTTTGCTTTACCAGGGAGGCTCCCAAAGCATGCTTTCATACTGGGACAAGCTGCATTGAAGAGGGCATCTACGAACTCGAACCCATACATTCCGAAGCAACCGGCTGGGAAATAGGCTTTGGCGGTTATGGGAAAATCTCCAAGTTCCCAGGTGCAGGGCTGTTAGAGTCGAATTCCATTTATCCGGTTACCAGCTATCGGGCAGATGGTACGCCTTTGTTTACAAAACTGGCATTCCTCAAGCTGATGGAAAGGCTTGAAAGAGAATGGGAGCGGGGAGAAATAGTTGAGCTTCAGCTCATTTCAGAACGAGTTCCTTATCTCTTGGAATCATGTCTGGAGCAGAACTATTGCTAAGTCTGGCGGGAGGAATTATTATGCTCCTCCTTTCTGTCATCGCCTACTTCCTGAAGCTTTTGATTCAGGATTCGAGGCAGATGAATATCGAAATATCCCGATTGAAAGAGTCGGTTATAAGACTGGAAGCAGAACAGGTGCTGATGAAGTCAATCCTTCAAAAAAGCTCAAAATCAACTTCTAGATCCAGGACACTCAAATGGGATTGAATCAGTTAGTAGTATGCGTCATTGCGAGAAAAAGCACACGACGATAAGAAAGTGGTTTGACGAAGCAATCTCATTGAAATTAGTACTCATTATTCAGAGACTGCTATGCTCAGCTCGCAGTGACGGTTGCAAGACTGCCGCCGCTCGTACCTCACCTCGCACTGACGGAACTAACAAGAAACAACTGACAACCAAGAATTAAGACGAACAACTAACAAATGAACATACTAACAGAAGTAAAAGAGCGGGCACTGGCCCCTACACCGCCGTTTTTCCAGAAAGTGAAAAAGGCCGGCTTGATCATAGCAGCAATTGGTACTGCCGTATTGACTGCACCTGGACTTGTACCTGCCATACTGCTTGCCTATGCGGGGTATGCAGTAACAGCAGGAACTGTCCTAGTAACTATTTCTCAGTTGACCGTCGATGATGGTGCTTTTGAGAATAGGTTGATGAAGTAAAGAAGATCAGCTTATTTTGTCAAACCGGAGGGGATATTTCTCTCCGGTTTTTTTTGTTGAAGAATGTAATTTGTATACATATGCTGTAAGTTAGAATTATCATAAGCCCAACTATCCTTCGAGCTTTTGTTAAACTCGAAGGTTTTAATTCAAATTCTTGTTTTCGCTACAGTTTTTAACTGCATTTGTCGGATGGCAGGTCTTCGCTTCCATCAACAAAAACCTCATTTCCATTCCTCGGTACAATTCTTCTTTTTCTAATTGACATT
>NZ_MSSW01000010.1 GCF_002150685.1 Algoriphagus antarcticus | reverse complement strand
AAAATTTTTGTGCTTGCCTGAAGTTGGCCAGTGACCCCTAAAGGGTAGAAGGAGTTGGGTAATAAAATGAATTTTTAAAAAATCAGTGATGAGTATTTATGATGATGCAAATAGCCACTTTACAGAAAGTCCCATCGGGACGGTATTTTTGTAACCCAGGGTTTTAACCCTGGGTAAAGAAAGAACAACCATCTTTGCCTCCGGCGCAGAGACGTTTGTGAAAATAGAAAGTGATGCCGGATGATGAAAAAAGAATTGATTTTAA
The DNA here is from genome assembly GCF_002150685.1 of Algoriphagus antarcticus. Classification (GTDB taxonomy): domain Bacteria; phylum Bacteroidota; class Bacteroidia; order Cytophagales; family Cyclobacteriaceae; genus Algoriphagus; species Algoriphagus antarcticus. The sequence continues at coordinate 168,388 of NZ_MSSW01000010.1, read as the reverse complement.
AACAAGACCGCCTTCTATATTTTTAATGAAGAATGTCGAATGATGAAGGGTGAATAATAAAGCTCTCAAAAACGGAAAAAGTCCCATCGGGACGGCATTTTTGTAACCCAGGGTTTTAACCTTGGGTAAAGAAAAAACAAAGATTTTTGCCTCCGGCGCATAGACGTTTGTGAAAATTGATAGTAATGCCGGAGAATGAAAAGAGGATTGATCAGAAAAAACATAACCATCAGTATTGTTATTTGCGAAATGGAAATGGATTACGATCCATAAAAGATTATTTTTTCTCTGTTCCCGTTCTTTTGGCTTGGCCCAAAAGAACCAAAAAGCCAAGTCGTGGCAAAGCTTCTGCCCGCATGGCCAAGCGCTGGCCCGCTGCCACGACCCCCTCCCCGCCCTAAAAACCGGCTAATCTGCTAAAAAATACCAGGCTGATTTGATTGCTAAAAGTCCCATCGGGATGGCATTTTTGTAACCCTGGGTTTCAACCCTGGGTGAGACGAATTAAGTAAATATCAGCCTCCGGCGCAGAGACGTTTGTGAAAATAGAAAGTGATGCCGGAGGATGAAAAGAGAATTGATTTTAAAACAAGACCGTCTTCTATATTTTCAATGAAGAATGATGAATTGTGAATAATGAAGTGGCTCTCAAAAACGGAAAAAGTCCCATCGGGACGGCATTTTTGTAACCCTGGGTTTCAACCCTGGGGGAGACGAATTAAGTAAATATCAGCCTCCGGCGCAGAGATCCAGTGAAAATTGATAGTAATGCCGGAGGATGAAAAAAGGATTGATCAGAAAAAACATAACCATCAGTATTGTTATTGGCGAATTGAAAATGGATTACCGATCAATAAAAGATTATTTTTTCTCTGTTCCCGTTCTTTTGGCTTGGCCCAAAAGAACCAAAAAGCCAAGTCGTGGCAAAGCTTCTGCCCGCATGGCCAAGCGCTGGCCCGCTGCCACGACCCCCTCCCCGCCCTAAAAACTGCCTAATCTGCTAAATAAATTACTTGGTGAAGTAATAGAAAGTCCCATCGGGACGGCATTTTTGTAACCCAGGGTTTTAACCCTGGGAAAGACGAATTAAGTAAATATCAGCCTCCGGCGCAGAGATCCAGTGAAAATTGATAGTAATGCCGGAGTATGAAAAAAGGATTGATCAGAAAAAACATAACCATCAGTATTGTTATTGGCGAATTGGAAATGGATTACCGATCCATAAAAGATTATTTTTTCTCTGTTCCCGTTCTTTTGGCTTGGCCCAAAAGAACCAAAAAGCCAAGTCGTGGCAAAGCTTCTGCCCGCATGGCCAAGCGCTGGCCCGCTGCCACGACCCCCTTTCCGCCCTTGAAACTGGCTAATCTGCTAAAAAATACAATGCTGGTTTGATTGCTAAAAGTCCCATCGGGACGAACTATGGGTAGCCTAGGGTTTCAACCCTAGGTAATATAGAGATAAAGGCCATTTCCCTCGGCCACGGATGTTGTTTTGGAAAAGATAGTTATGTCCGAGGAATGGAAAAGTGGAGATGTTTCAAGCATATAATCCTCAACCTTTTTAATAATGGGTAGCGAATTTTCATTAATGAACTTACCTTCGGTAGGCAGGTAATGAAGATGCTAGCAGTCAGGAGACTGCATTATCATGGGTCCAAGACTGAAGTCTTGAACCAGAGTTGGGTAATATAAACCCTCGAGGTTTGCTAAACATCAAAAGTTGTAAACAAAAAAGCCCCGATTTGCATCGAGGCTTTTTGGCATTTGGTGATGTGAAGAAACTAGACTATCTAAGTACTCTGTTTTACTAGCTGTCCTACACTTCGCATATTCATGGATTCCATTCCATACTCATTATGCAGCATAGTATAATGACTTAATACCTCAGCCAGCTCTGCCATGGAGCTTTCTGGATTGCCACCGAAATTATGTGGATGCCACCAGAGATGATAGACCTCCTTTTGCTTGGCGGCATATTCCATTTCCGATTTAATTCTTGCCAAGCGGCTTTTATTCATAATCAGATTATACTGCTGCTGAGGGCGGAGAATTCTGGAAGCAGGCACAATTACCGGTTCCTCTTCAATTACCTTCACCTCTTCCAAGGAGTAAGTAGTCTTATCCCCTACCTGAAAAAAGCAATCTGCGGAGCGGAAGATTTTCTTACTTAAGTTTTCATGCTGGGTTTCTTGCCAGTACCAATTGCGAGGATTTCCACGCACATACTTATACCCTTCCTGAAGGCAAATATTCAAATACAGTTCATTGATATGATTGCGGGGAAAGACAAGAGATTCAAGAGTTACCCCAAATTTATCCTGTGAAATTCTTTGGGTGGCCTGCAAATCCTCACGGAACTGCTCAGGACTTTGTCCACGCATCAGGGTGTAATAGTGCGCGTAGGTATGGGAACCCAATTCCTGTCCGGGAGTATCAAGAATTTGCTGTATTAGTTCGGGAGCGAAATGAACTTCTGGTCTAATTCCATACATTTTTACCCACTCGTATGCAGAGAATTTTCTATCACGATAGGACGGTAAAAACTCTGGTGAGTAATGTCGCCACTCATCTTCGTTAGCGGCAAAGAGCATTCCTACAGTTGCCCAGGTAGCCTCGATATTGGCCTCCGCAAACTTCTCCAGCATCACAGGGACGATCTTTCTGGTATTATAGAAGTAAGTAGGTTTGTAGCCAGTTCCTATCTTATCGAAGATTCCCCATAGGAGTTCGAAGTCGAGGGATATGGTGAAGGTGCCGGGCATTTGGTGGGAGGTTGGAGCCCCGATAGCTTTCGGGGGGGGAGATTGGAAATTATGTTATTTGGACACTATTTCTTTGAAGAATTCACATACTCTCTTTTTAGATAGAAGTTAAAATCATTAAGGACTCTAATCGACTCAAGTAGATCATTTCTGAGAGAGTGTAAAACTTCGTCTGAAATATAGTTTTCGTCATTTGCTTCAATAAGATGATCCGGAATTTCGGCTAATGCCCCTCTCGAATTATATTAAAATTTATTAGAATCCAGATAATGGAACCTGCCCCATCCCTCTGCAATATTTGCTGTAGATGAGCGACTAGCTCAAAGAATCTGAGATCTTAATTCAAACCTTTCAGAAGGCCGAAGATTGGGAGACCAGAGTTTTGGAGATTGGGGATCAGAGATTGGGAGATTGGAAGATTTGAGATTAGTCTCCCATTCTCTACTCTCTTATTCTCTATTCTCCCATTCTCTACTCTCTCCTCTCTTATTCTCCTTTTCATCTTTTCTCTCCAGATGGACAAATGAATTGTTATGTGGAAATACTCTCCGCCTCCTCTCTATTCTTCCTCTCCTCCTCCACTATTCGATTAAAGATTTCGCCTCGCTTTTTGATGCGGGTGGTTTTTTGCCAGTCCATAAAGGCGACTACCACAAAGAGCATGAAGTACATGATCTGGGATTTTTGGCGGATGATAATGCCAAGATTAGACATCACAAAGGTCATGGAGATGGAGATAGAAATAAATACCACCGCAGACATCTTCACCATAGCAGGAGCTATCTTGATGTAGGTCAGAAAGTCCTTGTGGATTACCTTGCTAAACATATAGATATAAAGCGCATTCTCAAAAGAAATGGCTATGCCAAGCAAATTAGGAGAGTCAATAAATAAGGGTCTAAACCAAAAGGTAAATAACTTCATGGGCATACTGTAAGATCCCATATCAACACCCGATCCTGCTGATTGCAATCTGCCAGAATTTAAAGCAGACTCCTCTTCAAAGCTATCCACCAAATTATTCGGATCATAGCCCAGATAAACAACCAAATCTTCGTACACAAATATGCTCATCCCTATAGCAAAGAAGACTACCAAATACTTTTGATAGAAAGGCACTTTTTCCCTACCCAGTACAAATCCTACCCCCATCCCTATCAAAATTGCAAATAGGATATGAGGGCGAACCATGTAGCATAGAAAGCTACCAAATGCTATATGAAAAATTCGCTTTGCAGGCCAGGAAAGGCCATAAACCAAAAAACCTATACCTGCAAAAATAATGGCCCCTTTTCCCAATGATGCAGTCCAAAAGTGCATATTTGGCAAAAACATAAAAATTGTAATGGCATCCCAGCCTTCAAATTTGGGATTGAATCGTAAGTTTTCTTTGAAAAACAGATAGAAATAAACAAACCCCCAGAAACCTAACCAAGTGGTCAGGAACATCATCATATCATAATTAAAACCAAACCAATTAATCCACGGAAAAGCTAACCATTCGACAAAGTCTGTCCCCGCAGAAAAAGCATCAAACCAGTTTCTCCAATCTTTGGTATGGTGAAAATAGTTTACAGAATCAGATCGGTTTAACTGTGCATAAGCCCAATACACCAATCCAAAGAACATGTGATACCAGAAAATCTGGTTAAGCATACCAGCCTTTACCCATTTATGCTCTCGCTGTAGATTACCGAGAATGGGTTGGCTGATGCCGAAGAGGATGAGGATGAGGATTACGGCGCCGATCACTTCGTTAATTTAAAATTTCTTTAATGAGGAATTTAAAATGCAGGTAATGTTTTTACCTCATTGCGGTGAGACAGCCGTCAGTGCGAGGAAATCCACTCGACAAAAGGAGCGTGTTTTGACGAAGCAATCTGCTAATTGAATTACAGATTGCTATGGGATGCGAGCAAAGCGAAGCAATCTGTTTATTTTTCTCCACAATCAATAAGCAATCTGCTATTACACCAGCAGATTGCCGCGGAATGATCAATTAGTTTGTAAAAGTTTTTGTCGTTTCAATCCTACCAATGACGGAATCATACACCCCTTCCAACTCCTCTACCATCCTCTTCATGCTGAAATGTTCTACCACACGCTTGCGGGCAGCTGTAGCCATTCTTTGATGAAGTGTGGGATGGGTTATTAATTCAATGCAGTAATCTGCTAATTCATCATACTCTTCTATTTCGGATAAAAAGCCCTGCACTCCGTGCTGGACTACTTCTCCTATACCTCCAGCTCTGGTTGACACCACTGGGACTTCGCAGGACATGGCTTCCAGCATGGCGATGGGTAAGCCCTCGAACTCGGAAGTACTGAGGTAAATATCCATGAGGGATAGGTAAGGAATAACCTGCTTCTGCACTCCCACCAAATGAAAATGGGCTGATTTACCAGATTCCACGATTTGCTTTTCCAGCCGACTTCTCCATTCTCCATCTCCAACAAGCAGAAAATGGGTATTCTCACATCTTTGAAGGATCTTCAAGGCTAAATCTATCCAAACCCAAAGACGCTTTTGATCACGGAATACGGCTACGATGCCGATTACCTTAGCTTCCGGGGGAATTCCAATAGAGCTTATTAGTTTATCTTTTGGGCGCAAGTTCGACGGAGTAATATTAAGATCAAATTGCTTCGGTGTCGTACTTCCGCCTCGCAATGACGTGTCAGCATCGGACATCCGACACCCGGCATCCGACATCCTCCTAAACACCTCCGTATTCACTCCATTCTGGATGACTTTGATCTTCATTCTTCCGCCACGCTTGTAGGGGTCTATCATGGAATTGAGCTGCATGGAGAGTGCGACCTCATTGGAAACAGCGATGGCAATGTCCTGGTTTTTGAAACTCATTCTATTACCCCAGTAAGAGACCTTATTATATCTGTCCCATGTATTATGCTCTGTATATACAATGGGGATATTCAATTTATTGCCTACAAATCGGGACAGTATGCCTGCCCAAGGAAGATGGGCATGAATAATATCTATTCCCAGTTCCTTGGCAAATGCTCTCACCTTTCTCACCTGAAAAAATAAACCCAAATTACTGGAAGGAATTAGATGAACCTGAATCCCTGCAGCCTCCAATTCATCCACAATGTTGTTTTTTTGTTGATAGAAGTACAAGCAATGGAATTCAAAATGCTCTTGATCATGCATCAAGGCTGTTTCTGGAATTAGTTTTTCTGCTCCTCCTCGTCCAAGAGATTTGATTAGGTGGAGGATTTTTATTTTTTTGTTCAAAGGGAGATTAGAGATTGGGAGATTGGAGATTAAGAGATTAAAGATTAAGAGATTAAAGATTAAAGATTAAAGATTGGAGATTAAGGGATTAAAGATTAGAGATTAGTGAATTAGGTTTTAGATTTAAGAAGTCTGAAATAGAACCTTTCAAATTCCTTTGCAATTAGGACAATTTGATAGTTTTTTAAAACAAGGGCTTTAGCAGCAGAAATGATTCTTTCCAATTCAGACGAGGGAGAATCCAAGACTTCCACTATGCTTTCTTTGAAAAGTTTTAAATTTTCTGCTTCTACCAACCAACCTGTTTCTTTACTTTTTAGAACTTCAGAAATCCCTCCCACATCATAAGCCACCACTGCCACTTTACAATACATCGCTTCCAAAATCACACCCGGTAATCCTTCAATTTTAGAGGGCATCACCAAGGCTTTTGCTCTGGAAAGGATAGAGAAAATATTGGTTTGGCTGGGAAAAATAAGAACCTTGGATTCCAAACTAAGTTCCCCTATGCTAGCACCCAATTTGTCTTTTAGAACACCCGAGCCTAAGAACACCAAGCTCAAGTCTGGATAGTGTTTTACCACTTCGCGGAAAATAGCTAACATGCCCAATGGGTCTTTTTCCGGAACCAGGCCACCAATCTGCAGCAGAAAGCTTTTAGGAAGATCCACTTCTAGTTTTTCTGACAAAGCGAAATCAACCGCTTTGGGGTCTATCCCAATAGGAATGACAACAGATTTATTTTCAGGAAATTTAAAAGTATTCTTAAAATCTACTGCAGAAGCATTGGAGACCGATACTGTGGCAGTGACCTGATCAATTAGCCTTTGATTAACTTGTCGATGAAATTCGCTTCTGATGAAATCACCCATCTGATTAGCATTCCTATAGACTATTGGGTTTTTCCAGCCAAAAAGTTTCTTGGATAAAACTGAGAATTTTAGCGTGTCAGCAGCATTTGCCTGGATGATATCCGGTTGAAATTGCTTTACAATTTGCGCAAATCTCCTCCATGCTTTTAAATCAAAAAACCGATTGGAAATCGGTCTGTTCAATTTTATCCATTCGCCCTTAAATGGCAATTCTGAATCACCCTCAAAAATACTGACCAATAATACCTCATGCCCGGAAAGCATCAGTTGCTCGCTCAGCTGGGCAGCAAAGATCTCTGCTCCTCTGCGCTGGGGCTTTTGAATAAGTTGGATGATTTTCAAGATGCCAGGTTTACGATATATTTCTTAGTACAACTTTCATTCTGTGGATACGAACCATTGTGGAAAGACATAGACATGAGGAAAGGAGCCGGGCCGTACCTATTCAATCCAGCCTGTCAAACAAGTACTTGTCTTCATGCTCGATATCAAACTTCTCAAGAAAATCATAGTATTCTACTTTGAAGGAAGTTTTCTGATGGTGTTGTTCTTGGTTGAAGATATACTGATAGACATGATCCAATTGGGAATGTCCATAGGAAAAAGCCCCGTATCCATCCTGCCAGTTAAAATGTCCTGGGATAAATTTTTGCTCATTGATGAAATCGGATGAGTTGTTTTTTATATCTCGGATCAAATCTGAAATACAAATTGCCGGTTTGATGCCAACAAATACATGGACATGATCTAAGCCCCATTCACGATAATTGGCTTTTGATTTTTGCCTTTGATGATCCCTGATATGTATTTGAAAACATCGTCTCTCCAAGGTTTTTGAAGTACGTTTTCACGGCCTTTAACCGCAAAAACATATTGAATGTAGATTTGTGAAAAAGTACCAGCCATGAGTTCAATAGATTCGGTGTGTCGAATTTTCCCATTAAAATAGCCAATTAAAACCATGGTTATTTGAGGAGAGGGGATTTTTACAAAACCTAAAAAATTACCATAATCATATCACCGAGTCGCAGTTTCGGGATTGGTGTTAATCGATGAATCTATAATCTTACCATTTTATATAATCTCATCACCGCGTCGCGGTTGAAATTGCGAAAATTGATCCTTTGCTATAATCTTATCTTTCTATAATCATTTCACCGCTGCGCGGTTGAACTGGCTGGTTTTTGAATAAGATGGATGATTTTCAAGCTAAGCTTTTGTATATCTCTTTAATCGTACATTCATAATCTTGGGCAATCTGATCAATAGAAAAAAGCTCAATTGCTCTTTTTCTGGCCTCAAAACCTAATTGGCTCATCTTTTCAGGATTTCGAATAGCGTAAATCATTGTATCTGCAAGGATATTAACCTTCGTAACGGGAAAGGTCAGGGCTGATTTCGAATCCTCCACGGCCTCCAGATTCATCGGGATATCTGAAGCTATAATCGGAATTCCAGCCATCATGGCTTCAACCAAAGCACCAGAGAATCCTTCATACCAAGAGGGAAACAAGAAACAGTTGGCAGTGAGCAGTAAGGCAGCTGGATTCGAAACCTTACCAGGGAGTTTTACCTGCTCCTGAAGTTTCAGCTCTTTGATCAAGGATTCAAGCTGGAAACGAAATGGTCCTTCTCCGTAAATGGTCAAGGTGCAATTGGGATATTTTTCTAAGATTAGGGAAAAAGCCAAAATGGCATCCTGAAATCCCTTTCTTTCTAAAAGTCGGCCGTAAGACAAAAATTGAAAATCGTCCAAGGTCTTAGGTGCCGGTATTTCGGTCTGTGGAAAAACGGACCGAGGCGAAGGTTTACTTTCCCACGCCCCTTCCGGAACAATTCTCCCCCGATACACCACCGATACCTTCGAAGCATCCAATCCCAAAGTCTTCACATGCGAATCCGCCAAAGCCTGTGCATTTGCAATCCAATGAACCGGAATTCCTGCCGTGATACGATCCAGCCAATACACTCCTTTGTGTTTCAATCCCTTTTTATCCTTCCAGGCAATGGGTGAATAGCTATCATTCACCAGGGTGCCGATCAAAGGAACTCTAGTAATCAGTGAAGCAATCCTTGTAATCTGATCGGCACGCCAGAGACTGGAGACTAAGAGATCTGGTTTTTCGCTGCGGATCAGCTTTACCAAGCGGGAAACAGCCAAGGGAAAATGATAGGATTCTGGGATATCCAAAAAAATAAGCCGGATTCCGGCTTTTTCATATTCGGCTTTCAGGTCATGCTTGGGATAGAAATAGACCAGCGACACATCAATTTCCTCAGAAAACCGAGACAAAATCTCCAGGTGACTTCGCTCCGCTCCTGCATTAACGAGGGCGTCTTGGGTGAAAAGGAGTTTCAATTTGTTTTTTCAGTTTTCAAATTGAAAGAACTTTCTTTTTTCGACTAAAATTTATGTTCCAAATCCTTTTCATTCCTTGATACATTCCTAACAAAAAAGCGGAAATTGAGAAAGTCCGTTTCAGTGGAGATTTTACCTTTAAAATTGCTAGTCCCTTATCACCGTACTTTTCATTAAAATAAACCAACTCTAAGCCTTTATAGACTTTTAACCACTTAAATATTACACATTGGTCTATATAACGGCCTGCGTCATCCATAACAATTAAGCTCCCTTCCTTCAGAAATTTAAAGATATAATCTAGTCCTCCCTCTCTACCATAAAAAAACTGAGGTCCGTCAATAAACACCAAATCAATAGTATCTTTAAATTTAAATTTTTTTGTAGCCTGATAAAAAGCGTAGACTCCGAATAACCCAAATTTAAACTTTACTTTAGAATCAACTATGTTAATATCTTCCAAATCAATTAATGATTTGATAGTTTCTGGTATTTTGAACCACTTCGGATCCTCTTCAAAGGAAATTACTTTTTCGATTCCTTTTCCAGATATTTTAGCATAAGTAAATACAATTGTTGAATAACCAGCTCCCAGTTCAAGAATAGACTTAGGCTTATACTTTTCTATCAAGAAAAGGAAACCTCGAACCAATTGATGATCAATTGACCACACACCTGGGGCAGAATCTATTATTTTTAAATCCTCCTCGTTTGGAACAAAATCAAAAAAATCAAAATCACTTTTAAGATTTAACCTTAAATAATCACCTATATATTTTTTCATTTTTTAATTAATCTTATTGCCTTCTCAGCTATTTTGAACCCCAAAATAAAATATAGAAGTGCTTTAGGAGATCCTAATAGAACATGAGTAAATGAGTACCACTGGCTGGACAAAAATCTACTATTCAATGCTTCATATTCATCTTTTAATTCTTCAACTCTTTTCAAAAGCACTAACTTATTGTATATAACTCGATGAAGATTTACTGATCTAATTATATTCATTAATTTTGATTCAAATAAATAATCTGCTAAATCTAATCGTAACATTATTTGGGTTTGCCATCCCCTGTTAGACCCTGTATTAGAAATTGAACCCGAACGTTTTATATATTCACTGGAAGGTTCATTATCAAATTTTATAGAGGAATTAGATTTCAGAGCCCTCAACACAATTTCATAATCCTGTCCAGAAGGCCAATCCTCTCGCCATCCTCCTATTTTAATTAGAAATTCTTTTTTCCACAAATTGGAATTTGTGTTTCCTACTGCATAATTAGTAAACGCCTGAAAAATATCTTTTTGTAATGGATTGACTTGAGTTTTTAACCCGTTTTCAATCCTGTAATAGGAGCCAACAATTAAATCTACGTTTCCATTGGAAGCTAGTTTTAATTGTCTTTGAAATTTGCCTTTCAAAATAACATCATCGGAATCCAGAAATTGAATCCAATCATATTTAGCGTGTTTAAGTCCAATATTTCTTGCAGCACAAGCTCCTTGATTTTTACTTTGAGTAAGTAATATCAATTTTTCACTACTAGGCAAATATTGATTTATAACTTCTACAGTATTATCCGTAGAGGCATCATCAACAATAAACACTTCTCCAACTAGTGAATCGTCTATAACAGAATCTATAGCTCGTGATATAAACTCAGCAGAATTGTATGTTGGAATTATAACAGATACCATATTATTTTAATAAATTTCTTTTCAGAGTCTTTGGATTAAGACTTTTCCCTTTAAAATTCTTTAATCCATCGCCAATTCCTAACACTCTCATTCTGGTTAGATTCCAAGTTGCGCCTGAAATCAATCCTCCTATAAGTCTTTTGTTTTGAAGTATCAGGCAATCAAAAAAATTCCACCACGTGAAATGCAGACGGACAAAAAGGATATAGTTTCGTGACTGATAGTAGGAACGCCAAAGGTGAGAATGTGAGACTCCTCCACCCCATCCTTCATGTAAGATCTCCAAATGCGGATTTGCCACTACTCCAATGTTAAACCCTTCCTTTCGAATCCGATAGCAATACTCAAAATCATCAAACATCATAAACCAATCCCGAACTGGAAATCCAACTTTTAGCAAATCTTGAAACCGGGCAATTGCGCCATCAAACAAAGCAAAGTCAGCAGTTAAAATCTCCGAATCAGTCGGTTTCAACGCCCTACGCTTTCCCAGGCTAACTAAGGAACCCGCAGAGGAAATCATTGAATATCGAGTGTCCTGAATTTTTGCCAACAAAAAACTCAAATAGTTTGCTTTGGGAATACTATCATCTTCTAAAAAAACTACATAGTCCAACTCGGTATTTAATTCCTTCAACTGATCCAAGCCAGAAGCCAAACCCGCTCCATGACCAATGTTTTCAGCTAGTGAAACGATGGTAAGGTTTAGAATAGACTTACACTCTTCCAAAATCAGCTGAGTGGCAGGATCACTAGCATTATCCACAATCACAAAGTCAGTGTAATTCCAATTGAAGTGCTGTACAGCATTGAGTAAATGCTTCAATAAATCTGGCCGATTGTAAGTAACCAGAAGCAAAGCGACTGAAGGTGAGCTATAATTAGACAAGCGATAAGGTCTTACCTTTGATACCTTTATGATAATGTAGGAAAGCTAAAAATATATAGCGGAAGTTTTCAACACCATACTTAAGACCATATCGAAATCCATAAACTGATTTACCGATCCACTTCCAAATCAACTGCTTTTTCATTGCATTGAGTGTCAGTGAATCCGAGATATAGAGCAAGTTTCTCAAGAAATAATATTCCAATACAAGCTTGTCTTTTTTCTTATAATCAGACCGTTCAATGGCCACTTCATTTTGCATTTTTCGGAGTCTTAAAAATAACTCACAGTTGACCAGAATATCAAATCCCCTGCGTTTGGCTTTCAAACAAAAATCAAGTTCTTCAAAGCCCAAAAAGAGGTCAGGGTCAGGAAATACTCCTACCTTAATGACATCCCTATGAACCAACATGCTCATTCCAACGGACAAGCACTCCACTTCCAAACTTATCTTTCGTTCTAACAACCGACTTTGGATCCTTTTGATTGACCCTCTTTCATAATCAAAGAAATGGCCTACTGCTCCTAGGATTCCACAAAAAGGATTGTCGTCTTTGATTGCAAGGAGTTTCTCGAAGGTATCCAAATGCTTTGGGGGATCGTTGTCATGTCCCCAATAAATCCAAGCAAGATCTTCTGCACTACAGAGTTCCAGCCCTTTCTTTGCCGCTCCTGCAGGACCCGCATTGTAGCCCATGTAATGATATTTTATTCTGTTGTCGTCCCGCTTGATCAGTGCGCTAAGCGTCTGATCATCTTTAGAATTATCGATCACCCAAATAAATTCTGGCGGAAAAGTTTGATTAAAAACCTGATCCAAAGTATCCATCAAGATCCCCGGACGATGAAAAGTAATAATAAAGCCTCCTAGTTTAATCATGGATTTCTTATTGCATTTGAGAATTTACATCCGAAGCCATTATCATTTACTTTAAAAAAATGTTGGATTCTAGAAGTTGTTTCCTCCCCTCTTCCAACCAATACACTTTGCTCAACTCTTTTAAGGCATTTGTCAACCTTTTTTCTAGTCGTTCTTTATCAATAAAATCAGTTCTAGATTCCAAAATCCGAGTTGCAATTTGATCGGAACTCCAAGATGGCGGTACTAGAATACCGACCGAATGTTTTTTTATTAAATCGGCAACATCCCAATCAATATCCGAAGATACCACCCATGCGCCTGAAGCAAGGTATTCAGATAGTTTAGTAGGAAAAGAAACTCGATTGACTAATGAGTCCTGTCTTATCAAAAATCCAAACTCCGCCTGCTCTAAGTATCCTGCTAGTTCATCTAGATCCGAAGTTCCTACAAACTCAATTGCTTCTTTTGGAACTTTACTACCCAAAACCCTTGCTCTTGAATCTCTACTGATTACTCGAAATCGAATACTTGGATCGAGTTGATTTAAGCTTCCCCACACTTCACTCAATTGCTCTAAGTTTTGCCATGGAGCCCCTGAACCCGAGTAGGTATAAAAAATCCGTTCCACATTTCTCTTCATTTGAAAGCGATCCAAGTCCACATTCAATGGAATAGAAATAGTTTTTACTTGAGAAATTTTCGAGGAAACATAAACACTCATTCTTTTGGAGACCGTAATTACCAGATCAGGGGAATAAAATCTACTTACTAAACCCCATTTGATAGAAACGGCTCTTCTTTTCATAGCTGTATTCTTGTGCAGCAAGGATTCTTCAGGGATACCATTTATACACCAGATGTACTTATTGGACCGTTTTCTAGGCATAAAAAAAGCTGCTGTAAACCCTATTGAAATTACTATGGGGTCTACGTGGTCACTAATTATTGATTTGACTTTTTTTCTTGCTGTGAAAAATTGATTTACCCCAGCAGGGATAATCACATAAGCAATAGCGGGGAAGGAAACCATAAAAGGTTCTAACACCTGATGATCTTTGTTGTAAAATTTTGGGTGAGGTAATAACCAAAAAAAAGAAACCTTCTTGTTCAAACTAGAAAATAGTTCCAATAAAAACCCTAAACGTGACCGTTCTAATGGCCCTCGATAAAAAACATTAATCATTTAAAGTGCTATAATTCAACAACCTTTCAACAATCAATTTAGAAGCTATTCCAGAACCAAATGGATTTTCTTTTACAAGCATTTTTTGATACGATGAAAATGAGTCCAACAGTTCTTGTGCTTCGGTAATGATTGAATCGTACTCAGCACCTACCAATTTAACACAGCCCGCGGCTACCCCTTCAGGTCGTTCTGTCACAGAGCGCAGTAACAAAACCGGCTTACCAAAACTAGGAGCTTCTTCTTGCAAACCTCCTGAATCAGTTAGGATGAAATAACATCGATTCATAACTGCTAAAAATTCAGGATACGAAAGCGGTGGAAGAAGAATTAAATTTTCCCTTCCTTCTCCCAAAAGATCCATCATAGTCTTTTTTACATCAGGATTATGGTGAAGTAAAAAAACAAACTGAACATCAGGATTAGTCTGAGCGAGTTTTAAAATGGAATTACAAATTTGTTTTAAACCACTTTCTAGATTTTCTCTTCTATGGGAAGTGACCAAAATTAATTTAGTCCCAGTTTTTTCACCTTCAAAGAACGGTTTTAATTTAATAGGAAAGATTCTATCCTTTTCAATTTTTTCTCTTGAAAAAGCTAATGCGTCCAAGACCGTATTTCCCACCACTGAAATATCAGCTGAATCAACTTTTTCTTCCAAAAGATACTTGCGAGAGGTTTCAGAGGGGCAAAAATGTAGATCAGCAATTTTACTAATAAACTGACGGTTCAGCTCTTCAGGAAATGGAGAAAGCTTTTTATAAGTCCGAAGTCCTGCTTCTACATGCGCTACTTTTATACCTTTAAAAAAAGCTGCTTGAGCACCTGCCAAGGCTGTTTGAGTATCACCCTGTACAATTACCAAATCAGGATTTTCATCAGTATAGACATCTGTCAATTTAATTAGAAGCTCTCCAGAAAGGTGACCAAGAGATTGTCCCGGTTTCATAATATTCAGAGAAATATCTGGCTTAATGCCAAACCAATCCTCCAATCCTAAAAGCATTTCTCTATGCTGTCCTGTAGATATTACACGCAACTCGTTTCCAAATACTTCTTTCAATTGAAGGATCAAAACAGCAAGTTTGATTAATTCTGGACGAGTACCATATACGACGTCAATTCTCATACTTGAGAAAGATTAGTTTTATAAATTCTCCTCGAAATAATTGGGAGGCATGAGACTAAAAAACGCACATACGTTTTAAAATTTTTAGGACTACAACAGATAGCTTTAAAAAGACTTTTTCTAGCCATTGCGTTTTTCCCCATCCTCATCTGGATTACCCCTAAGGTCTGATTTAGATTCCAACGGTCAATTGTATCCATCCGATCAGCATGTTTTTCGAGTATTCTAAATAACCCTTTTTCCATGTTTATCAGGTTTTTACTTCCTCCAGAAAAGGATTCATAATAAACCAAACTCATAGCTTCTAAAACGATCGGGGCCTCTCCATTCTGAGAAAGCCGCATAAACAATTCCGTGTTTTCAGCATATGACAATTCAATATCATATAGACCTACAGAGAAAAACGCATCTCTTTGTATCGCGAAAGTTCCAGAAAGTGGCGGAGAATAACCTTTAGGGCTAGCTGGAAAAATTTCAATTTCTCCTGTCTGAGAATTGACTTTCTTAAAACCACTTAGAAAAACATTCTTTTTAGGAGCAATTTTAATTGCTGCTACAAAATCCGCTAAAGCAGTTAGAGAAAGCTCATCATCTGAATCCAGAAAAATCAACCATTCTTTGGTGGCTATTTCAGCACCCCTATTTCTTGCGGCGCAAACACCCTGGTTTTGCTGACGATCATAAATCACCTTGGAAAACCCTTGAATAAACTGTGGTGTGTCATCCTCAGACCCATCATCTATTACAATCAATTCGAAACCATGATAGATCTGATTTAAGACTGAATCAATTGCTCTTCCCAGAGTTTTTACCCGATTAAAGGTTGGAATTATGACGGAAAATTCAGGATCCAAAATAGTGCTTCAATTGAATAAAATGAGCCCTTGAGGGAGATTCAAATTTTGAAAATGAAGCCCGATTTGCTTGAATGATTTTTAAGGCTAGTTGCTTTTGGGGATCAGTTATTTCACCTCCCCACTTTAAGCCATATTTTTTTTCTAAAAGAAAATACCGTAACAACTCCTTTTTAAAAGCCAGTTTAAAAAGAGTTAAGCCAGCCAATGGATTCTGATGGAAGTACGTATAGGAAAATAATAAACCTGCTCCAGAACTTATTCCTCGTTTCAAATCAAGGTAATAGCTCCAATTCAGCCGTCTACTTTCCAAAACATGTTTAAATCTCAATTCTGAATTGTAAGCTATTTCAAAACCTGACAATTGCATCAACCAACACCATTCCACATCATCCCCAGAAATAGACTTTTCCCCTGTTCTACCCTTCATGATAGGTTGAAAGCCCCGATCAAATAAATTCAATAGGCAGTCTTTTCGAAAGAGAGAACAAGCGCCGTATACATGATTTAAATTTTTGCTATCAAATCCCTCAGGCAATTGATCTCCAACCGCATAGGAAGAACTGTATTTTGAAAACCATGAAGGTTCAGGTCCATGAAAATGGGCGAGCCCTTTACTCCCGATTACTCCTACTTGATCTGATACACCTAAAATGAAGTCGTTCGCTACTTTTAAAAAATCACTTTCTAAAAGATTATCGTCATCACAAAAAAGAACCCAGCTATACTTTGAAGCTCTTAAACCTGCCAAACGGGCATTTACTAGGCCTGGAACAGATTCTTGAATGACTTTCCAATCAGCAATGCTATGCTGACTTTCCAGAATTCCCGAGCAAAAATCGGAAGTCCCATCTGTAGATGCATTGTCCACAACAATCAACTCGATTGGAGATTCATTCTCCTGTTCAATTATTGCCTGAAGGCATTCTTTAATTCTGGAGATTCCATTAAATGAACAGATAACAATCGAAATCAAACCTGAAACAGCCTATAGATTAGATTATTCATCTTTGATTTAAGCTTTTTCCCAACTCGATGTTTGATAGAGTTCGGAGCTTGGTAAAAAGCAAGCGAAGGCTTAATTTTTGACAAGGCTGAATAATTCCATTTTAGCAGTCGGGTTTTATAATCTTGATAGAGTTCAGCTAATGGTGATCCCACTTCCACATCAAACTCTTTGCTTACCCAGCGTTCTGTCGTCAAATCCTTCTCTGGTTTATAGCCGCTAAAATGAAAAAAGACGAGCGGGGTTTCCGAATCATTTACAGACCATCCTTCGGGAGTTTTTATAAGCTTACGTTCACTGAAATTCCACCAAGCCATATTCCATCCAGGGTGCTTTACAGTTCGGATCTTGGAAAAAAATAATGGAGCCAAATCGATCCATTTCTGATCTACGAAGATGCCAAAGCATTTATCAATGCGGCAGTGCTCTCGAAGCCGTTCCTTCCACCAAGAAATCAATTTCATGGACTCCTCTCCTCGCTTTAATCCAATAAAGCCCAAATTATTAATTCCATGGCGAAGTGAGGCCAGTTCACCAGAAGAAGGCTTCTCCGTCAGATAAATCAAATTCGGCGTAAGCATGATCTCTGAATCCCCCCACTCCCTATCCAGAATCTCTATGGGTTGATACAATACGATATCAGGATCAATATAATAGATATGATCTATGTCAGGATATTTCTTAAAAAGGTATTCAAAGTAAAAAGGCTTAACCGCCGTATTAAACTCAATGATATTGTACCGATTCAGCATATCGTCAAACTCACCATACCCCAGCTCAAAACAGGGAATAATCTCAAAATCCGAAAACTGTCCATAGTCTATCGTAGAATCCTTTTTGTCGACCAACCCGATGATAAACTTCACAGCAGGATCTGATTTCAAGATAGAATCCCCAAGAGTAGCGGCATGCGCTAAGTAATTATTAGAACAAAGAGTGAAAACGAGCCCCTTCAAAACAAAATATTATATATAAACCTTTTACCATAGACTCTACTGTATTCGTGTCGGAATAAAAAGTTTTTAAATGAACGAAGAACCTCAATAACAGAGATATACCTGAATTTCAAAACCAAGCTATTTGACAAATTCGATTTTTCAATAAAGGTGTTTCTGTGGAAGAGATTAGAATTTTGGAACCTCAAAAACAAAATTAATTTGATTGAAAATTGATTGTAGTTTAAATAAAAAATCCGCAATGACTTCTTGAAATCATTGCGGATTTTTTCTGCATTCTGAGAAGAAAAAAATCCAACTTGGAACCTATATACGGCAGAATAATCTGGCATTCGATTGATTTTTCCATTCTTTGAAAGTAGCAAATAAAGAAAAAAATCTCCAACTAATAATTCTTTGAAATAAGCAGGAATTTCCATTCGGGTATTTCTAAATACAACCGTAGGAGTATGAATGTAATTACCAAAAATAGCTAAGTCTAGTTGATTCGAATTTTCAGATTTAAAAAAATTTTCAGTTATAAAATCTGGCACTAGTTCTCCATTTTTCTGCAAAACCATAGCAGGATGATATGATATCATGAAATCTTTATTTGCAGATAGGAAGCTTGTTTGTTTTTCTATTTTGTACTTATCGATCCAATAATCATCACCCTCACATAATGCGATGAATTCTCCGTTGCACTGGTTATACGCCCAAATCAGATTTTTCATCATCCCCATATTCTCAATATGACGAGTGTATTTTATCAAGTTTCCTTTTGGGTGGTTGGCTATAAAATCATTGATAATGACTTTAGAATTATCGGTTGAGGTATCCTCAGCAATAATCAGCTCCAAATCAAAATCACCCTCCTGTTCTAAAACACCATTTATGGCTTCTTTGAGATAGGCTTCATGATTATAAGTAATCATAAGAACCGAAACCAAAGGCTTAATCATAAATTCGGAATTCAACTTCTGGGTGAACAAATCCGGGAATTTTACCATACCAATTACTTTCAATTCTATTCTTCTCGACTAGTTCAAATTGCAATACATGATCAAGGTTGAAAATAATAGTTGAAGAGTCCTTAACAAACATCATGGAAATAGAAAAAGAGCCCTCATTAAGAAGGTTTCCCGGTATTCTGCATAGTGAGGTGTGGATACCATCTTTAAGGTTTGGAGCAGGCAATTGTGAAAAAACATTAAAAATACATTCCCCAGTGATAGCATATAAGTGAAGACTTAGGTTTAGTTTCAATTCATCCTTTAAACTCCAGAATATGGTTTCAATCATCAGATCTTGCTCACGTCCGATAGCTTGACCCTCTTCGGGAGAATTAAGAATCTGTATTGATTTCATTTTAATAGGATACTCCCCTGAACCTTCTTGCAAATCCCAAACTTTTTTAAAACTACCTTTTCCTTTAAATTTATTTATATAGTGATTTACTACTTCTTTCGATGATCCCACAAATGTATTTTGACCTTTTTCCAGAAGAATGGCTTTAGTACATAATGATGATACCGCTTCCAAATTATGACTAACAAACAACACGGTTCTTCCTTGATTTTTACTTACATCCTCCATCTTTCCGAGACATTTAGCTTGGAATTCATAATCCCCCACAGAAAGAACTTCATCAATAATCAAAATTTCAGGTTCCAAATGAGCAGCTACTGAAAAGCCCAAACGAACTTTCATTCCTGAAGAATAGAATTTGACAGGAGTGTCGATAAACTTCTCAACACCAGAAAAATCGATTATTTCATCAAGCTTAGAATCAATTTCACGCCTAGTCATTCCCAGGATCGTCCCATTCATATAGATATTCTCTCGCCCAGACAGCTCGGGGTGGAATCCAGTTCCAACTTCCAAAAGTGCAGCCACGCGTCCTTGTATTTCTATTCTTCCAGAAGTAGGATCTGTGATCTGAGAAAGAATCTTGAGTAAAGTAGATTTACCGGCTCCGTTCTTTCCAATAATCCCTAATACCTCTCCTTCCTTCACTTCAAAATTAATATCCTTAAGCGCCCAAAATACAGATTCATCTTCCACTCCAAAACGGCTCATCTCCCGAAGTCGCTTTAAGTTTTGCCAAGGAGACTTGATTAGATTAGCCACTTGGCCAGCTAGTGTTTCTGCCTTCTTTTCTTTTAAGCCTAAGCGATAGCGCTTTGAGAGGTTTTCTACATTGATTACTGTTTTAGCCATTATTTAAGCGTTTCAGAATAGTTTTCAGCTTTGGGAGAAACAGCAATAAAATTAGAAAGAATAAAATTTTCCATACTTAAATCATATGCTGACCAATCTATCCAATTGGGATAAATTTTACCTACTTTATAGCCGTAGTTTTCGAATAACGTATAAAAATCCTTTAGGAGAAATTTAGAGTCCAAACTATGCTGTCCATATTCAAATTGCACCATACTAATCTTCTGATTTTCTAAAAATCCTTGAAAGCCTTCCAATACCTTCTCCTCTGCGCCTTCTACATCAATCTTTAATATATTGATATGTTCTATACTATTTTGAAAGCAGAATTCATCCCCTGATATGGTTTGAACCTTTACCTTAATGCCATCTTTACCCAATGAAGTTGGATAGATGGAAGAAAAGTATGATTGGTTTGGATAATAATTCATTTCAAATTCCCCTAGCTTATTTGACAAAGCAATCTGAGAAGGATGAACTTCATTTAAAACAGATAGATTTTGAATTAATCTATCGAATGTATCAGGGATCGGCTCAAACAAATAAACGATAGAATCAGGAGCATACTTTTTTAACTCTTGAGTCCAGATTCCAATATTTGCTCCCACATCAAAAACAATCTTTGGCTTCAGCTCCGCAAGTTTTCGGACGACCCGATATTCGCCACTAAGCTCATTGTCATTCATTTTATTTTCCAAAGCATTCCGAATTGAAGTAGAAATAGAATCTAACGATTTGCCAAAAAAATTTCTTTTTTGAAGAGTTATAAGGTTAAAAATTGATTTTTTTAAATTCATTATACTTTGAATAAATCAGAAATTTCAAAAAAAATTATTTTCGATGCAATAGCTTATTATCAAAGATCGGATTGACCACCAAGGCGCAGTTATCCGCGATCACCATTTTCTTAAATAGTCCCCAAAGAATCAGCTTCATTCCATCAGAACCTTGCTGATATTCAAATTCCCGCTTCTTGAAGAACTGAGGAAATAGATTCGAAGCTCGCTCGATCGGCCCGGCTACCAGTTGCGGAAAGAAAGCCACAAAAGTAAAGAAGGCAATTGGGTCTTTGGTAGGCTTGAGATTACCCCGATAAACAACAATCGAGTAACTCAGGGTCTGGAAGGTGTAGAAGCTGATACCTACCGGAAGGATAATGTTTAGGGTGCTGAGGTGAGGTTGGAAACCAATAGTCGATATCAAGTCAGCTGCAGATTCTATAAAAAAGTTGAAATACTTGAAGAAGGCGAGCATTCCCAAGTTGAAGATGAGGGAGATGGTGAGGTATTTATTTCGCCCAGAAATGGCTCTTAAGACCGGAGACGAGAGACCGCTGTCAGAAAGATTGCTGGATGTCAGGTGTCGGGTGTCGGATGAAGCTACCAATTCACCATCAGATTGCTTTACTCCTTGGTCGTTTGTAATGACGCTCTCTCCCATTTTCAGTCCACACCAATAATCCAATGCGGAGCTGGCGATGATCAAGCCCAGGAATCTCCAATCCCACCAGCCGTAGAATACATAACTGGCTAGTAGAAGAAATGCATTCTGAAGCTTTAAACTTCTCTTAAATATAAACCAATAGATTAGGAAAACTATGGGTTGGAAAAGAAGGAAAGTGAAGGAGTTGAAGAGCAATTTATTCTGTTGTAAGTTATCTGTTGTCGGTTGTCGGTGGAAGGAAGAAATAACTTTATTTCGATGGTAGGAGACCTCGCCTACCGTCGAGGTGAAGACCACTGCAACTGCCCACTAATTACCGCGTTCTGCCCAATGCCTACTGATCACCCTCCCCGGCACTCCCATCACCGTTTGCCCATCTTCCACATCACGAATTATCACCGCTCCGGCTCCGATGGTGACTCTATTACCGATTCGGATTCTTGGAAGTATGGTTGCATGAGCACCAATAGAGCAGAAATCGCCAATTTGGCAAGCTCCTAAAAGGATGGCACCTGGATTAATCACCGAAAAGTCTCCGATTTGTACTTCATGGTGGATCTGTGCACCGGTATTAATCAGGCTCCCTGTACCTATCTGCACTTCTCCACCGATATAGCAGAAATTAAAGATATCAGCAGTTGAAATCTGAGATCTTTGGCTGATTTTGGCATTTGATCCACGAATAGCTTGTAGAATTCCTCCTGCCTGTTGAAACTCGGTATATAGAATTTGGCGGGCTTCAGGTTTTCCGATTCCCAAGACAAACCGAGGGTCTTTTTGAAAATGTTCTTTTGCCTCTTTATATGTATTCAAGATGTGAAAGCTATTTAGAAAGATTTTATTTTCATTTTGATTATCAAAGAAGTATAAATCCTCAGCTTCCCCATTTTCAGTCAAGATGTCTAAAATCTCAATCGCGTGTCCACCAGCCCCGGCTACGATCATGTGTTTGGATTATTCTGAACTCTCAGCAAAATTCTTGCAATCATCCTTTGCTCTTCTTCTCCCAATTTATGGTATAAAGGCAAGCATAGGACTCTAAGGCAAATATCATCTGAAATAGGACAAGCTCCCGAAGTATAGTCCAGCTGATTCAACCCGGGATAGAAGTACCTTCTGCTGCCAATACCATTTTCCTCTAACGCTTTCATACTGCTAAGCAGTACTTCACTTGATTGGAAGATAATAGGGAAGTAAGAAAAATTATAGGACTCGACAGTACCCAAACTTGGATAGTCTACTTTTAGATGGATAAGTAGGGTTTTGTATTGTTCATATTGACTCTTTCTTTTTTGAAGAATTATGTTGAACTCTGGAAGCACACATAAACCCATGGCAGCATGGAACTCAGAGTTTTTCGCATTTATACCCACTCCGGTATACTTATCAAAGCCATCATGTCCAAAGTTTCTCAGAAGAGCCATTTTTCTCAAAAGTTCTGGATTTTTGGTGATTACAGCACCTCCCTCTATGGAATGGAAAATCTTTGTAGCATGGAAACTACAAGTAGAAATATCGCCGTACTCAAAAATCGATTTTCCTTTTACTCTAATTCCAAAAGCGTGAGCACCGTCATATATCACTTTTAAGCCATGTTTATTGGCTATTTTCTGGATTGCCTCAACCTCACATGGAATTCCATAAACGTGTGTTGCGAGAATGGCTGTAGTATCTGAGGTTATTGCAGCCTCAATCTTTTTTGGATCAATGGTTAGTTTTTCTGATAAAATATCCACAAAAACTGGTGTACATCCTTCCCATACAATGCTACTGGTAGTAGCCACATAGGAAAATGGGGTGGTGATAATTTCGCCAGTCAAACCAAGAGCTTTGATAGCTAACTGAAGCGCTATCGTGCCATTGCTTACAAAAAGCAAATGGTCTAAATCAAGATATTCCTTTAGCTTAAGTTCCAGCTCATTGACTAAAGGACCATTATTGGTTAGCCAGTTGCGCTCCCATATATCGTCTATATACTTTTTATAGAGATCTGGATTTGGAAGATATGGTTTGGTGACAGGGATCAAGTTTGGAAAGTGAAGGTGTTGAAGAGCATTGTATGTTGCCTCTTGAAAATAGATTAATTTTCGACTAATTCTACTAATTGCTCTGCCACCACCTTACTCCCCTCAGGAGACCAATGGGAATCATCGTAATAATAGAAATCAAGTATATTAAATTCTTGGTTTTCCTGAGCATCCAGTAAATCCAAAAACGCATATTCCTTATTTAGCTTAGCGTAATTAGAGAATAATAAAGGTTTAACAAATCCGTCTGTATCTTCTAAATCATCTTTATAAAAATGATATTTATCAGGAACAGGGAAAACAATCAAATTCACGCCACTATTTTCCAATTTATTATTAAAATCATTCAGCACGTTATTAATATTCTGTAGTTTATCCATAGAATTATTGAGTGCTATATTAGCTACATCCAGGTGATAAAAATACAATGTATTTTCAGCCACTGAAAAGGGTTTGTTTTTTAACTTTCTAGCATAGACCAACGAAACCAATTCTTTAGGATATAATTTCCTATTAATAGCATAATACGGAAACTTTAGAATTCTATTTGAAAGTTGACTCATTTCCTCACCACCCAAATTATTTTTCAAAACGGGGTTGAAGGATTTATAATTTATCGAGGAATCAATTTTTAATTGCATAAAATTTTCAATAAAATGCCTCTCTACCACTTCTAGGATAACATTCTTTATTTTGAACTCTTCAAAAAACCCTCCATTCTTTAAGGAAATTAATACTTGAAACGGGTTGCTATGAAGAGAATTATCTAAATGCAGGACTGATTTTCCATAAATAGAGGCTAAGTAATTTTGATACCCTGCAGCACCCTGTTCTGAAAATGAATCACCAATTGTTAGAACATCATATTCCCTATTAATAGAATCACTTGATAACTTATCAAAGCTAATTTTTCTGGATAGCTCACTTTCAAACTTATTTCTGTAATCAGGAAATGAATTTGGTATATATCCTATTCTGATTAAATCTCCCTTTTCTGATTCATAGTTGAGGTAGGTGATAATCAAGAGAATTCCAAATGGAATAGCTAATGCTAATAGTTTAATAAAAAATCTTTTCAAAATTGAAAATATATAAATTGATTTTCATTTGTACCAAGCCAGATGATAAAGCCAGTTATAATCATATAGGAAGGATATCTATACCATTTTCCTTGAAGTCTTTCTAGCCAATTGAATTGATATCTTCCTACCCATTCTAATACAAGGAATAAAAACAAAGCTAAGCGTAGATCATATCCGAGCCAACCGAAATTCGATGGCAAAAATGAATTGGTTGCCATCCCACTCAAATACCCCCAAGCCTCTCCTACTGTATCCGATCTGAAAAACACCCATGCTATGCAGACTAGAGAAAATGTTAAGACCATTTGAAAGACCTCTTTAATGGAAGGAATGAGATGCTCTCCTTCATGCAAATGAGCTCTATTCTTACCTATCAAGAATATGGGGATAAATAAGGCTGCATGAATTCCACCCCAGGCGATAAAAGTCCAGTTGGCTCCATGCCAGAAGCCTGACACTAGGAATACGATAAAGATGTTTCTGATGGCTTTTGCTTTAGTTACTCGGCTTCCTCCCAGTGGGATATAGACATAATCCCGAAACCAAGTGGATAGAGAAATATGCCATCTACGCCAGAACTCAGCGATATCCCGACTGAAATAGGGAGTTCGAAAGTTTGTCATCAGATCAAATCCAAAGAGTTTGGCTACCCCGATGGCGATATCGGAATAGCCTGAAAAATCCCCATAAATCTGAAAACCGAAGAGAATTGCTCCCATAATCAGTTCCAAACCAGAAGCTGTTTGGTAATTTTCAAAAATCGGATTGACTACCAAAGCGCAGTTATCTGCGATCACCATCTTCTTGAATAGTCCCCAGAGGATGAGTTTCATCCCATCGGAACCTTGTTGGTATTCGAATTCCCGCTTCTTGAAGAACTGAGGTAATAGATTCGAAGCTCGCTCGATAGGCCCGGCTACCAATTGCGGAAAGAAAGCCACGAAGGTAAAGAAGGCAATTGGGTCTTTGGTAGGCTTGAGATTACCCCGATAAACATCGATGGAATAGCTCAAAGTCTGAAAGGTGTAGAAGCTGATGCCTACAGGAAGAATAAGATTTAGGGTACTGATATGAGGCTGAAAACCTAGAACAGAAATAAAGTCAGCGGCTGAATCTATAAAGAAGTTGAAGTACTTGAAGAAACCGAGTAGGCCGAGGTTGAAGGCGAGGCTTATTGTTAGGTAGAGTTTGCGACCGGAGAACCAGTTTTCAGTGGTCAGTGATCGGTGGTCAGTAGTGTCAGGTGACGGATGTCCGGTGCCCGATGCGTCATTGCGATGGTTGTCTTCGGACGCTGATTTGTTACTATCATTATCAACCTGAAGCAATCTGTCTGGTGATGAGATTGCTTCGTCGTTACTCCTCGCAATGACATTCCCACTAGAACCTACAACTAGGTGTCCCATTTTCAGTCCACACCAATAATCCACCGTCGAGCTGGCGATGATCAAGCCGAGAAATCTCCAATCCCACCAGCCATAGAATACATAACTGGCTAGTAGAAGAAATGCATTCTGGAGTTTTAGACTTTCCTTAAATACAAACCAATAGAGTAGGAAAACTATGGGTAGGAAGAGAAGGAAAGTGAAGGAGTTGAAAAGCACTTAGGAATTTAAAATGAAGGGTAATTGAGAATTTAAAATGGAAGGGTAATTGAGAATTTAAAATTTAAAATGAAGGGAATTGAGAATTTAAAATGGAAGGGTAATTGAGAATTTAAAATTTAAAATGAAGGGAATTTAAAATGAAGGGTAATTGAGAATTTAAAATGTAAAATTTAAAATGAAGTCCCTATAGATACCGGTTTTGTGAAGACACAATCCGGGGCAGAGCACTTAGGAATTTAAAATGGAGTGCGTGGTGGTTAGCAATTTTAAATTATGAATTAACTAATTTTAAATTAATAGCGAAGCGCTCTACGCTACATCCGCGAATATCCTTTCCATCCTACGAAAGTACATCATGCCAAAGACGAAGAGAATCAATGCTACGATGGTGCCTGGCCAGATCCACTCCCACGGAATTGGGCGGTCGAGAAATGCAGCTCGGAAGCCTTCGATCACGCCTACCATTGGATTTAGCACGTAGAATTTTTGGTACTGCTCCGGCACCGCTGTAGTGCTATAAACCACAGGGGCTGCGTATAGCAACAATTGAACTACGAAAGTCAGCGCGTGTTTGACATCCCGGTATTTGACTGCCATGGCGGATAGTATCATTCCCATTCCCAGGCTGCACATGAGCAATTGGATGATCAGCAAAGGCAACACAAGCAAGCCCCATCCAGGCATGATTTGATAGTAGATCATCATTCCTACCACCACTATAAATGCAATAAGAAAGTCAAGCAGCTTGGATAAGATCGATGAAAGAGGAAGTACCATCCGTGGAAAGTAAACCTTCGTGATCATATTGGCATTCTGAATCAATGAGTTGGCGGATTCAGTCAGTGTACCCGAGAAGTAGTTCCACGGCCATAGCGCTAAGTAGGAAAACAACACATACGGAATCCCATCAGAATCTATTTTTGCCAAATTCCCAAAGACAACGGTAAACACCAAGGTGGTGAATAAGGGTTGGATAATAGCCCAGGCAACTCCTAATACTGACTGTGCATATCTGGCTTTGATGCCACGCAGTGTAAGGAAATACAATAAATCCTTATACCTCCAAAGCTCCCTGAAGTCAATTAGCTGCCATCCCGAAGTAGGTTGGATTACTTTGTAATGGGTAGAAGAAGGTTTACTCGTTGCCAGAAGTGCGGTAGGTGATAATGGAAATAAATTTTGTGCGGTTGTTTGTAGCTCAGCCCAGGTTTTGATCGCTGGTTTTAACCCTTTCTATCCAGTGATACACTGGATTTTCGTGTTGGTGATCTGAAGCGTAAAGATGCGGCTTCGCCCCTTCAGTCCCACCCCCGGCTCCCTGAGGGGAGAATATTGCTTTTACTAATTCCATACTCCTAAAAAGCAAGGATTGGTAAAATCAACTGGAAGTTAGAACCTACATCTGACTGAGTAATAAATTTACTCGGTTGTTTTTGAAAAGCAAATGAAAGGAATTTAGAATTTAGAATGAAGAATTTAAAATTTAAAATGAAGAATTTAAAATTGGGAATAGATGTCTGGCTGGGCGATGTCGAAGCCTATAATTGGGTGCTGAGCTCGGGCAATTCATAAAACAGAGGCAATCGCAGCAGGCAATCTGAATAGCGATCTGAATTGGGTAATTCACGCCGGTATTGATCAGGAAAGTGCTTTTGGGCAAATGCTGAACGATGAAGACTTTGGTAGTGAAATACCGCCAGGATTCCATGTTCTTTTAAGTTTTTGGCATATTCCGTGCGACTGTCCAAGTCTGGGAACAAAAGGTAAAAGAGGTGGGCATTTGCAATGAATTTAAAATTTTGAAATTTAAAATTAAAAATGGGAACCTCGCCTTCATTTTTCATTTGCTTACAATAAGATGCGTTAAGCAATTTAATCTTGGCAGAGTCTTCATTGAAAAGTGCATAATAGTCTTCCCAGATCGATTTTCTTCGTGTCTGTATTTGATCAAGGTTCTCCAACTGCGCCCAAAGGAATGCAGCGGTAACTTCGGAAGGCAAAAAGGAGCTTCCTAAGTCCACCCAACCATACTTATCCACTTCACCACGGAAGAATGCTGCTCTGTCAGTTCCTTTTTCCCAGATAATCTCTGCTCTTTTGATCAGCTCAGGATCATTGATCATGAGCATCCCTCCTTCTCCACATTGGATGTTTTTGGTTTCGTGGAAGCTCATAGTTCCCAGATGCCCTATACTTCCCAGAGCTTTTCCTTTGTAATAGCTGTCAATTGCCTGCGCAGCATCTTCTATCACAAAAAGTCCATGTCGATTGGCAATATCCATTATCACATCCATCTCACAGGCCTGTCCAGCGTAGTGAACGACCACAATTGCTTTGGTTTTGGGAGTGATCAGTTCTTCGATCAGACGCTCGTCCATGTTGGGATGATCTGCCTTACTATCCACAAAAACAACCTTGGCGCCTCGCAATACAAAGGCATTGGCGGTAGAGACGAAGGTATAGCTAGGCATGATGACCTCGTCTCCTGACTTGATGTTAAAGAGCAAAGCTGCCATCTCCAGCGCATCGGTGCAGCTCGTGGTGAGCAGGCATT
Source organism: Algoriphagus antarcticus (assembly GCF_002150685.1). GTDB lineage: Bacteria > Bacteroidota > Bacteroidia > Cytophagales > Cyclobacteriaceae > Algoriphagus > Algoriphagus antarcticus. Next base: position 139,648 of record NZ_MSSW01000010.1, on the reverse strand, counting down.
TTTGAAAACCATAGCGCACCTCAAAGAATCGTTGGCACCGATTTGAAAACTCTCCGTTACCAGAGATTTTACCCAGGCTTACTGCTTCCTCGATGTATTGGAGTTCCTTGCCTGTGAGGTAGGGTTTGTTGAAGGGGATTTTCAATTTTTAGATGTTGGTGCTAGAAAATTTAAAATGAAAGAGTTTGAAATTTAAAATGAAAGAGTTTAAAATTGAAAATGAAAGAGTTTAAAATTGAAAATTGAAAATGAAAGAGTTCAAAATTTATAATCTGTATATACGCTATTCTGCCAGGAAGCGAATTCTCTTTGGTCAATGGGTTGGAAGACCGATGACCGAAGACCGGAGTAAACCAGAATTCAAGGTGTTTTTGGATTTTTGATCCTATAAATTTTCTACTGGCAAGATTCCGTATAATCACATTGAAAATTTATAATGAAGGAATTTATAATGAAGAGTCCACTCCGAAAAGGGAATTTGACTAAAATAAGTGACCTTAAAAGCAATTAGGAGAGGTTATTTTCTCCAAAAACTAGTTATAGGAGTGGACTCAATGAAGGAATTGTCAATGATCATGGGTTGAGCGGAGGACTTCTTCTGCCAAGCTACTTCGCAATTGTGAGTTGGAAGTAAATTTAAAATGGGTTGTTATCATAGCCTGTAGCAATCTATCAAACAAAACCTTCGAGGTTAATCTATTTGATTGCCAGCCCAATAATGATACACATATACTTTTTCCACTAGCTGGTATCCCAAAGACTCATAAAGTCTGCAGGCGGGAAAATTGCCTTCTTGTGTCACCACAGTAATTTGATCACTTCCCCTAATAGCGGCGTAAGCTTCGGCTGCTTTCATCAACTTCTTACCCCAACCTTTCCCTTGACTGTCTTTGTCCACAGCGATCAATCCTATGCTGGCTGATTTTTCCTCCATGCTAAAGGACACCATCCCTCGTAACTCTGGCACCTCTAGAATAGCGTTTGATTCCCAAGCCTTTTTGACCCAGATTTCATATAGTTTCTGAAATTCATTTTGCCTCAACCGGGTGTCTGACTTGAATCTGGAATAGACTCCACTTTCAAAAGCCAGCTTAAGCAATTGCTCGTTCATCTCTCCCGTATATGTCCTGATATCCGAAGATGTCTCAATAGGATTTGAAATTGCTTTGCTATAAGTGACTTTAGTATCTACTAACTGAATGGAGGAATCAGAAATTTCCAGAGGACTCTCGGAGAAGATATAGACCAACTGGTGATCATCTGTCTGGGCTAAGAAGACTCTTTCGTCCCAATCTCCGACTATTTGGGTTTTCCCTACGGGGTATCCGAATAGGTTGGAGTCGAAGTTTAATGACTTGATAGAGTAGATGGGTTAGAATTTAAAATTTAAAATGAAAAGAATTTGAAATGAAAAGAATTTAAAATGTAAAATTCAAAATGTAGAATTTAAAATAATAAAAAGCCAGTTTTTAGTTCTTGAATCTGAATACTGGAGAATGAAGACTGTGTTACTGTTTACTGAATACTTTCCTTCCCTATCCTTTTCTCTACAATATAAATCGGGCGCTGCTTCACTCCTTCAAAGGTTTTACCGACATAAAGGCCTACCATTCCGAGAGTTACCAGCAGGAAACCTGTCAGCATCCAAAGAGAGATAATCAAACTGGCATAACCGGCCACGATAATGTCTCCATGCAGGTACTTGTATAAGGTGTAAAGCGCAAACAAAAAGCCAGTAAGTGCTACTAAAAAACCTAGTTTAACCACAAGCCGAATGGGTTTATCGGAATAGGCAAGCATGATATCCAGGGCAAGATTAAAGAGGCGTTTGAAATTATAATTGCTTTTGCCCTCTTGCCTTTGAGCGTGCACTACGTCTAGGGTAGTCTGCCGGAATCCCACCCATTTCACCATGGTGGGGAAATAGCGTATGCTTTCGCGCATGCCTACTATCTCCTGTATGACTTTGCGATGATATATCCCAAAGTTGGCAATGCTCTCGTCCTGTTTGGAACCGGTAAGCCAGGCTAGGGTTCTGTAGAAAAGTTTGGAAGAGAGTCTTTTGAAAAGACCATCCTGTCGATTGGCCCTTCTGGCCAGTACCACGTCGAACCCCTGTTTAGCTTTAGCCAATAAGTTTGGAATCTCTTCCGGTCTATCCTGTAAATCACAGTCCATCACCACAACCCACTCCCCTTTTGCAGCATCCAATCCGGCTGTAATGGCATAGTGTTGACCAAAATTACGGCTGAGTTTGATCCCTGTGATTTCTGGGTGAACGCTGGAAAGTCTTTCGATTTCCAGCCAGGAAGTGTCTGGGCTATAATCATCTACCAGAATGATTTCAAAATCTTCAACGGGCATAGCAGCCTTGATTCTAGCAATGAGTTCGGCTAAGATATTTTCAGTACGATAGACTGGGGAAACGATGGAAATAAATGGAGTTTTGATCGGAGGAATTTAAAATGAAGGGAATTTAAAATTTAGAATGAAGGAAATGGGGAATTTAAAATTAAGGGAATTTAAAATTTAGAATGATGGGAATGGGGAATTTAAAATTAAGGGAATTTAAAATTTAGAATTAAGGGAATGGGGAATTTAAAATTAAGGGAATTTAAAATTTAGAATGGAAGGAATGGGGAATTTAAAATGGAAGGAATTTAAAATTTAAAATGATGGGAATGGGGAATTTAGAATTAAGGGAATTTAAAATTTAGAATGATGGGAATGGGAAATTTAAAATGGAAGGAATTTAAAATTTAAAATGATGGGAATGGGGAATTTAAAATTTAGAATTAAGGGAATGGGGAATTTAAAATGGAAGGAATTTAAAATTTAGAATGGAAGAAATTTAAAATTAAGGAATGGAAAATTTAAAATTGGAGGAAATCAAAGTCCATTACGCATGACCAGAGTGCCTGCCTCCCGTAGGGATGGAAGTCGAAGGGTTGGCTATCACTCTGAATGACTGAGACTGAAAACTGATCACTGCAAACTGACCACTGTTGAAACTGCAATCCTATTTGCCATATACCAAAATTCCCTGAATATCGCCGGGGTCGGTATCCATGATGGTTACATCTACTTTCCGTTGGACTTTTTCATAAGTCTTTTCTCTTATAAAGTCCAGGTAATCTCGATCAAGGTCTTTCCCGATGAGTATCATTTGTACTGTTCCAGAATCTATTCCTTTAGCATAGTCTCCCACGATGTAGGCTTTTTCCACCTCTCCCATCCTCCTGACAATTCGTTCCATCAAATCATCTAAGCCTAGGAATTTAGACACCATGTTTTTGATTTCATTGAAAAAGGGATGTTCCTCATTCGCCTTATAAAGTTTGGTTTTGCCTTCTTCTTTTGAGACAAGCAAACCAGCTTCTGCCAAGCGATTCAACTCTACTCTTACAGAATTGGTGGACTCGTCAAACTCCTTTGCGAGTGAGCGCAAATAGCTTGAATTGGCATGGGAAAAGAACTTCAGAAGAAGTTTGATCCGGGTTTTGGAGGTGACTAGGGAGTCGAGCACTTGTTAATTTAAAATGGGGGAGTTAGGAATTTAAAATGGAAAATGGAAAATTTAAAATTTAAAATGGAAAATTTAAAATTTGGATATACGCATTATTGCCAGTAGAAAATATATGATAGAAAATACAAAGTCACATTGAATTCCCGTTTACTCCGGTCTTTGGTCATCGGTCTTCCAACCCATTGACCAAAGAGAATTCGCTTTTCTGCCAGTAATCATTGTTTTCCAAAGGCCTCGACTACGCTCGGCCACAGGATTTGAGTTGCATAGCTGGACACCGAGCAGTTCTGCTGAGCTAGTCGAAGTATGCCGAGGTGCAATGTATTTAATTGAGCTAGTGTTAAAATTGCGGATAATCATTTTTAAAATCATAGTTCCTACCTATCCTACTTTAAATTCTCTCGAGATTTCTTGATAATGGAATTCAGAAGCAAGATGATTTCCTCTATTTCTGATTTCAAAAAAGGTAAGGAATGATGCTCTCCCAGTAATTCCTTTCTATCGAGGAGTGTTAACCAATATCTAGTTTCTCTTGCCTCCTTATTTGAAATGGTGAGTTTTGCAACAAAATCAAGCTTAGAATGTGCTGCCTGCGATTCTTCTACATTAGCTCCGATTGACGTTCCGCATTTCACTAGCTGGTCAGCCAATTTGAAATGTCCCTTTTCTCTTAAATCTAGCTATACAGTTATTATCTCTTGTGCGAACCGGAAAGTTTTGTCTATAATGATATTTGCCATAACTAAAGAATGAAAAATTTAAAATGAATGGAATTTATAATTTAAAATGTAAGGATCTCAATAGCTATCGGAAGAGAATTTAAAATGGGAGAATTAAGAATGTATAGCTCTAGGAAGGTATGATGCAATTTTAAATTAAATAAATTTTCCACTTTAAATCCCCCAAAGCTTCGCCCATTCACTCCCATGGCAGAAACTAGCTTACCGAGTAATTTTATTACTCAGTTAGACAAATTTAAGTGGGCAAATGGATTTTGCAAATGCTAATGTGGAATAACTTAGATACTATTTCTTAAAAAAATTCTTTGGATCATATTGGTTAATACCACTTTGAATAATGAAAAAGAATAAAGTTTTCTAACTCAGTTTTATTTACCAACTGAAAATCGCCGCTTAGAAAATTCATGTATTCAGGGAAATAGAATTCTTCATGAATATCTACTCCCAGCAAGTAGAACTCTTTTGCCTCTGAAAGCTGGGTCAGTCCAATTTTGTGAAGTTTCTCTTTCTGAAAAGGACTTTTTGATATCCAGCCTAGGCTAAGCAATGGCACTGGATTTTCCATTGAATAATTAATACCAAGGTAATTTTCCTTGTATCCTTCTAAAACAAGTAGAGTATTATCCGGGATCTGTCCCGTCAGTGATAAGTATTCATCTTGCATAACCTGTCTTGCATTTGCTTCCTTAAAAAAATTTGTTAGATGATATCCAAAAAGCAAAATTACTAGTGTAGATAAAATCAGGAATAAGGTTTTTCTAAATGACTCCAAGGTTGATTCTAAAACCAAAGGAAATAATAGAGGTAGAAAAAATAGGATGACTACTCTCCCATTGAGGACAAAAAAATGATTGAAAATGAAAAAGAATAATACCCAGGTTCCGAAAAATATCAACGATAGCTTGGAGACTTTAAATTTATAAAAGTAAAGTACAATCAGGATAAAGGAAAAAACAGACTTGAATGCCTCTGCCCGGATCACAGAAATCAATCTTGTAAATGAGCTGAAAAGCTGATCTAAAGAAAAGAATTCAGCATCTAATTTATACTTCAAACCTTCTAGATCCTTAATTGAAATATTTTCATCCTCCATCATCCATTGAGAAAAAAAGAACCAATTTGATTCTCTATCAAGCTTTTCATCCAGTATATGTCTATAGAAAACAGGATGATCTGAAACTGATGCTCGTGCTTTGTTATATTCTAAAAAAACCGAGTACTCAGATTGTTTTTCCCATACAATTTTTGTTCCTACTAGAACCAACAATAAAATGAAAGGAATAAGGAATATTCGTGAATCTTTGAAAAAATATTTTGCTAATCTGAAGCTCCCAAAATAAAAGCCAAAAGCTATCAACATTAAAGCGTATGATTCCCACCGGATCAAAACGGAAAATGTAATAAGGACCAGAGACATCATAAAAATTGCTTTTGACTTCTTTCTGTGCCAGAAATCTAAAAGAAGTAAACCCGAAAATCCAGCAACCCCAGCCACCATTGTAAACTGAAGAAATAGTGCAAAGTGAAGAAAGAGACAAAGGCAGAATAGGGACAGGGTATTTATCCAGAAATAGCCAATTTTGGCTCTATCCAAAGACAGAATTAAGCCCAAATAGCTTAGGTACATCACCAAAAACCAAGTCAATGGGTACCATTTAATATCTGGCGCTAATGTATATAACCTAGAAAAAACCCAAGAAAGAATCGGATGGATAAAGACTGCAAATGATTCTGGTTCCCCCGTGTATGCACCAGACACCAGCCACATCATGATTTCATCATCATTGACTTGGAATCTCCAAGGAAGAAACCAGATGGTAATCAGTGCTCCCAACCCAAGAAATGACCAAAACAACAGGAAAGAATTAGTCTTTATTTTATCCATAAAATCTGCAAATAATTTCCATCGGGAAGCTGGATATACTTCATAGAAAAATCGTTTTTCACAAAGGAAGGTAAGGAATCCAGTGGGTAAAAAAGCAGTAAGTCTGTTTGGTACTCAGAAGTAAAAAAATACTCAGCTTGACTTTTTGTCCAAAAGCCAGGTGATTTCGGAGATGTTTTATTCAAAAGATAAGGGATTCCGGGAATTCTATAAAAAGCCAAGAGTTGCTCCTGATCCTGCACGATTGGCTCAATAACACTTAATAGATCAATCTGCTTTTCAGTGAGCTTAATACGATTTCCATTTCCATAGTCCCATTCCTGTGTAGCTTCCCAAAGCGGCTCTTGCTCAAAAGGATGAATCCACATACCATTTCCCACCAGAAGTAAAGTCGCTAATCCAACTGCTATGCTGGTCAGCATTCTAAATTCTACTTGAATCAAACTAAGAACATACAAGGTGGCAAGTAGCCAAAATACCCAATAATGGATTCCCAATCGAAGCCAATACACATTGCTTCCAAAATGCAGCACAAATGGCAAAACCAAAAGAATCGCCAACAAAAATCGTTGACCTGGAGAGATAGCTGCGAATGGCAATCGTGGGGCAAAATATGAAAGAACTGCTACCGTAAGTAGAAGAATGATATGGTTCCACTCCTGCGTGATGGCTGTGTAATATGCTACACAGCCAAGCATTAGCAGGCCAACTAAGAGAATATAACACTTTAGTTTAGGTTGGAAAGAATAAAATTTGCCGGCAAGCAAAAATGGGATTGAAACATAAGCCAACCAAAAAAAGCCCACAGCCGAGTATTTGAACAATAACAGATACGAATATTCACTGCGATATCCCATCATTCGGCGGGCTTCCAGCAATCGAGAAAGGGCAAAATCACCCACTATCAAATACAAGATCAATTCAATTATTACCATAGGAATAATTAAACCTAGGATGTGTATCAACATGATCTCTTTACCATATACCATCCATACTAAAGTAAGTAAGCCTAGCCCTAAGCAGGAAGTGATTTTGATATAAGCCATGCACGCCAGCACTAAGCCTATAAGGAAGTATTGAAATGTGGTTTTATTCTTAATCGAAATCAAAGTCAACCAAAAACAAGCCAGTACTACACTTAAAGAATTATAAGATAAACTCTGCGGCAAAAATCCATAGCCCGCGAAAATCCCAAGTAAAGAAAAGAAAAAAAGGTTGAGGGATAACTTATTTGCTGCTGTCAAATTTTTCCAAAAGAATGTCAGGGAAATAGCCGCCAGCAAATAGACAAACAAGCGCAGCAAACGCATTCCCACAATCCCAAATTCAATCCCGGTGATCTTATAAAAAAGCTTAAAGAACAAATCGTAATTGAAAATTCCAGCAGCATTTTCTTGAGCAGGATCTGCGAGAAGCATATAGAGCCCTTCATCTGAAATATCAAATCCCCGATTTATCCCTAAGAGAATCACCAAAAGTGAAAAAGCTGTGAATCCTGCTAAAATCTTATTCACGATGAATGCAAATTACTGATTTTCAATTAGCTAATATTTTAATAACAAAATAAAAATAAGTATACCACCGCTTACAATAGTGCTATAATGTGGAAAACTTTCTACCCTATAAACAAAAAAATACCCTGTACAGGGTATTTTTTTCCGAGATGCACTACATACCTTTATGTCAGGGTGATTAAGCAACTTTTCCAACACTACTTTTTCTTAGAAAATATTAAAGGGACTTTTTATCAAATTTTTTAATCCCTTTTTCATTTAAGTTTCTAGACGCTAGACTAAAGTCTCAAGAATCAAGATATTAGAATCAAGATCTAAAATCTGCCAATTTATTTCTATCCTTTCCTACTCGGTTGCTTAAGTGACGCTGACTAAGATCGTTGCATTATTCACTACTCCTCAAGCTGTGCTTCGTTATAGAGGAGTAAAATCTCTTTGAAATTTTAATAAATTTTACGTTCAAGCACGATTTAATCTTACCTCCAGGGTCTTTGCTCTCCACTCTTAATACTTGAAACTTTTTACTTAATACTTTTTACTTGCTACTTAATACTTCAAATCAATAAAACCTTACTTCACAATCAGGATTCGCTTCTTTGAACTTGTCTATTGCCCTGCTGTTCAGTCGAGTATTGAAGCAAGAAAGTTTCTTCAGATTAGGCAATCCCTCAATAGGTCTGAGCGAACGAAGGTTCGTACTTGCGACATCAAGTTCCACAAGATTAATAAGGCCCTCTAATCCTTTCAACGTTTTCAAGTTAGTGCCGGAAATATTTAGGGTTTTTAGATTCAACAGACCTGAAATAGGATCTAAATCTTCGATTCCGGAATTGCTGATATCGAGTTCTTTTAATTTGGATAAACTTCTCAGCGGAGAGAAATCAACCACTGGCACTTGAGATATTTTCAAGTTTTCCAAAAGCTTGAGTTCTTCGATTGGGGCTATATATCCTAGTGGTGCATCATAAATCACCAGTGAACGAAGATTTACAAATGCAGTAAGAGCATGTATATCGTCAATTGGTACACGCTCAAATGTCAGGGAAGACTTTTCGGTCATAGCATGAAGTTGCTCGGTAGTAGGTTCTTCAGGTAGTGTAAATTGCTTTCTTAATATTTCCTTCCAGTTTCCATCCAGAGATTCCCACCAGGAATTCAATTCGTCTATTCTATAAATAATCGTCAAGTTTGACTTTTGAATTATTATCTCAGGGACTTCTTCTGTGAAAATTTCAGAGCCATTGACATTCAAATAGGTCAAGTTTGGAAGACTTAGCACATCTAAAATACTGGAAACTGGACTTCCGGCTAGATCGATTTTCACTAATTCCTCATTTGATTTGATTGGTGAGATATCTTTCACCTGCGAATTTCTTCCTGTGATTTCTGTCAAAGTTTTTACCTCGCTCAGAGAAATTATCTCAGTTACGGGATTATCCGAAAAATCAACTTTCGTGAGTTTTACAAATCTGGTGATTGGATTTAGCGTTTCTATCCCAGCCCCACTCAAATCCAGTTCTTCCAATCCTATAGTACTTGTGAGCGTTTCGACGCTCGGACTATCAGAAGTGATTCTTGGATTTGCTTTCTTCAAACTTGCTTTCCATGCATCAGACAATCCTGCCCACCAGCTTTCTAGGTCTTTCACATGATGAATCAATAAAACCTTCGCATTATTTCTGGTAAAATTATCCGAAGCTACCACAGAAAGCTTGGTCTCATCAGCCAAAACCTTACTCAATTGGGCTTTGCTATTGAGTGCTGAGATATCGGAAACTTCAGTGCCTGTTATGTCCAAAACCTCAAGGTTGTCAAGCCCGGTTAGAGGGCTAAGATCCTGAATATTGGTTTTTGACAAATTCAGATTCTTCAGAGAAGTCAATTCAGACAATTGGCTGAAGTTGACTAGATAATTTTTGCTCAGATCAAGATTTTCCAATTTTGAAAGATCCTTTATATTCTCTGTATTATTAAATCCACTTTGAGCTAAATAAAGGCTCTGCAGACTATCAAATTCATTAAGAACTGCAAAGCTCATAATTGGTGTTTCCTCTACTCGAAGTGATCTTATTGATTTCAGATTAACCAATTCACTAATATCTCTGATATTAGTTTTAGAGATATCAAGGTGCTTTAGACGGTCAGAATATTTGATAAACTGAATATCAGAAGTGGGGGTATTAGAAACATCCAGGTATTCTAAGAAGGTGACGTTGGAAATAGGTCCAAGCTCAGTGATCTGGGTATTACTCAGATTTACATACTTCAGATTCCTCATGGCTTCCATGGGACTTAGGTTCAGCAGCGAATCTGTTCCTGAAATATCCAGAGAATCCACTTCGACAAACTTGTATAATAAATCAACATTGATCGAATCAAACTCACTCACGGCAAAGCGATCTCTGAAGTAATCTTGCCAGTGTGGATCGAGCACTCCCCACCACTCTGTCAATTCTTCATCACGACTTACCTTGGTAGTATATACGCTGGCTATTTTTAATTCTTGGGTTTTACTATCCAAATTAACCTCGACGAAACGGGGTTTGGTATTGTTGACTTTTTCGTTGTTGATGCCAGTGGCAGTAATCGTCCTGTCGAGCGAGGCTGTAAAGTACACATCACCGTTCTCCTTTTGATGAGGCTTTATTTCTCTGATTTTGAATTTGAAGTTGACATCCTTGTAGAAAAACTCAATGTCTTTCAAATAAGCCGTTACATTCTTGTTGGTAACCACTTTTCTGTCCAGTAAAAGATCGTCTTCCACTTGTACTTCTCCATCGCGGAAAATCTTCAAATAGCTTTCGCGGATCACCACGTCTTTATCCCTTGGTTGAGTCTCCGAAGATCCAATGGTATTGAGCAGGTATTCCAAAAAACGAACCTGATCTTCTACTTTAGCTGTATAGTCATCTATTTCAGCTTTGGTATAGCCTTTTATAGTCTGGGCTATTCCGGAGAGGCTCAAACAGCAAAGTAGCATACTTAGATATATGGTCTTAGTTCTGATCATAAATGTATTTCTGGATAGTTTCCTTGTCGCCAGGGTTAAGTTTGACAAGGTTTGAAATCAGCCAACCTGTATTAAAGCCAGGGCGATTAAATTGATTTACTTCAAAGTACCAGCCTTCTATTTGGAAGAAGTGAAATTTAACATCAGTTACAGTCTGGTAACGGAGATTATTTTGTTTCATTTCGTACAAAAACAGGGTCAGGTAATCTGGTTTGAAACTGGTTTCTGTATAAGCTTCTGGCGAATCTGAATCTTGAAATGCTCTTCTGAGATTCATAAAGCCCAACTCATGACTAAGTGGGTGCAGGAAATCCTTTCTATCTCCCACCGGCTTATCAAATAAATTTTTGAATGGGGGAAAGGAAACCTCATCTATGACCCATTCATGCCCAAGTCTTTCGGGTTGAATTTTCAGTATTATGGTGGCAGATTCTTTTTTTCCTTTGTACATAAAATCTGCCTGCACCTCAGCATACCATCCTTCTCGATGGAAATTAAGGTAATGAGGATAATTAGGAGATAGCACAGTATTTATAAACTGTGTTTTCAAATCTGGGCTTATTGAGGAAGTTTGATTGTCAAAAAGTATTTGCAGAAATCCCTTTCTCAGTGAAACACTATGGTAGGCAGTATCACCCGGATAATAGCGCACATTGCCATCAGTCGGAGATTCCTCGGCATTAAATCTTCTGAAGAATTGGTTTAGTTGTTTGGTAGAGGCAGCAAATCTGCCGTCATCTTTAATTGTCCCGGGGCTGCCTATGCCCTGCCCCGAGACAATTGAGATGCTTGCGATGAACATCGCAAAAATAAAGGTAACTATTCTCATGCGGAGGTTTCTGTCACTCTCACGTCACCTAACATGACGTCCCAAAACTCGATAGTTCTACCGGCAATCTGGGTTTGCTTCTTCTCAACGTAAATAGTGATGTCTTTCTTAGTAGTATCTTTGTAAGTCATTCCTGTTTCAATAGAAGTTCCCTCAAAACGTTGGTATACCGTAACTACTCCTACGTATCTTCCATCAGGTTGTCTCTCTAAGTCAGAGATGTACTGGATATCGTACCAGGTGATATTTACTCTATCGTAGTTCAAAGCCATCAAACGCTCAAAATAACGTCTTATTTTGTAGTATGCGATTTCGTTCGTATTGATGCTGGATACACCCATTTCAGCTCCTGGAGAGAAAAGTTCTTCAGCACGGTCCATCACTCGATTAGCCTCGGAGAATTGAGTCTCTTTACTTCCGATGATGCTTACATACTTACTTAAATCTTTTACTTTTTCCAGTGCAAGTGAGTCAATTGCTTGCTTTCTAGCAGGGCTAATTGTTTCTGACTGAGCTAGTACGCTTACTGATGTCGCAAGGAATAAGCCCAGGAAAAGGATCATTTTATTTTTCATGTGTAGATTGTTTTTTCAGATGGGCGATTATTTTCTTCTAAGCTCCAATTCAGAGACTTTGCCATTAGCGTCCATGCGGATATCGCTGATGTAGTTAAGGTTCTTCTTGGTGTCTTTTAAGTATTCCAAATACTTCGCAATAGTAGTAGGCTCATCATAATCCTTGATACCATTTTCTTCGTGAATCACGATCAAAACTGGAGTTTCCTGATTAGAAAACATACGAAGTGCTTCTTGGATCGTCTGATTTGCGATAGTTACATTACCTGCTGCAGCTACACTATTGAAATAATTTTCAAGTTTTTCTGCTGCAACTTCTTCACCTGAGGACACTGGCGCAGGTGTTGGAGTTGCTTCTTGAACTTGCTCTACCGGCACAGGGGGAGCGGGTTGTTGTACGGCTTTCTTTTTACTCTTACATGCACCCATAGCCAGCATGGCAACTAGGGCAATCATAAGTGAGCGGTTAACCGAAATAGAGAAGAATTTTTGCTTCATGTTGAGGATTTGATTAAGATGATAAGGTTTTTAATTATAAAACAGGGACTTACCCTAGTTCTGATTTGGGTACAAAGTAAATAAAATCATATGATTAACTCGCAAATGCTACTCCAAATCAAAAATGCTTTTTGTTAATAAATTCATATTTCGTCTGAGCGGTTTGTGAGCCACGAGAGCGGTTGACACTAGATTTTCACAACGCTATATGTGCTAATGCTTCTTATCAATAAGTGATCCAATGATTCGTTAGGTTTCAAAAATTGTAAAAAAAATCAGCCGTCAAGCACCTTTAACATGCAAAAATACCCTGTATAGGGTATTTTTATTGTGGGTTTTAGGGCTCAACTTTGTCCTAATGTTAAGTTTTAATTAGGGCAGCAGCCACACAAAAAGACCCAGAGCTTCTCTGGGTCTTTTTAATATCTATGAAATCAGATCTAGCTTAGTCTTTACAAACGGGTATCAAAGCATAAACTCAAACACTGTGTAATCTAACTATTGGATATTCGATTTTTTTGTGAAAAGTGATAACAGAACTCTGAATACTGCATGGATTCAGATCTAAGTCTGGAGACTTGGAGCAAGTTGTACTCTCGTTAAAAACTCTATCCGAACTTCACTTGGGGTATCTTCGGCAATCGGTCTTGATTTGAAAATAAAACTCTCATTAGTAAGCCAGCAATCTTGATCCTGTAACTCTGCAATTACCTCAAAAAAACTCACGGCATTTTTGTTCTCCTTGATGAAAAACGTCCCCAAAGCTCTAAAGTCAAGAATTGATTTCTCTATCTAAAAATAGGCTTATACTGCGAAAACCAGCAAGAATACATGGCCAAATTCTGATTATTTTCTGGACGAAGGTTCTACTATCAAAACTACTTGCATCATCCTGATAAAATCTTTTTTCTTTTGGTCAATACTCATAAGAGGGGTATTAGTTGTAGTTGATGATTTACCATAAAAATTAAGACTTGATCAGATCAATTCAATTTTTTATAGGCAGAAGCCGGACTTGCTAATTTCTTAAAGACGAGCATCTATCATCTCTTTGGCTAGAAAACCTTTCACATCATAAACCACTCTGTTTTTTGATTTCTCTATGGCAAGGCCAGCAAATTCTTTGTGTGACACAGCAAGAATGATCGCAGAATAGTCAGATAATTCCGGAGCTTCTGAGCCAGACTTTATCTCAATGCCATATTCATGGCTCACCTCTGCTGGACTTGCCCAAGGATCATATACATCCACATTGATATCATAGGTTCTCAGCTCATGATAAACATCAATTACACGAGTATTGCGCACATCAGGACAATCTTCTTTGAACGTAAAACCAAGAATCAAAATCTTGGAATCGATCACTTTGATATCCTTGCGCATCATCAATTTGACCACTTCTGTGGCTACATGCTTACCCATACTGTCATTCAATCTACGACCAGCAAGGATGATCTCTGGATGATATCCCATCTCCTGAGCTTTTTGTGCCAAATAGAACGGATCCACTCCTATACAATGCCCTCCTACTAGTCCTGGCTTGAATTTCAGGAAATTCCATTTGGTACCAGCTGCTTCGAGAACTTCATTTGTGTCTATTCCCAGCAGATTGAATATCTTAGAAAGCTCATTGACAAATGCTATGTTAATATCTCGCTGAGAGTTTTCGATCACTTTGGCAGCTTCAGCTACTTTGATAGAAGAGGCTTTATGAGTACCAGCAGTAATTACAGTGCGATATAGCTGATCGACAAACTCCGCTATCTCTGGAGTAGAACCTGAGGTAACTTTCAGAATCTTGGCAACTGTATGCTCCTTGTCTCCCGGATTGATTCGCTCTGGAGAATAGCCGGCAAAGAAATCGACATTGTATTTTAATCCGGACACCTTTTCCAGTATAGGAACACATTCGTCTTCTGTGACACCAGGATATACTGTGGATTCATAGATCACCACATCACCTTTTTTGAGATATTTCCCAATATTCTCCGATGCCTTCAGCATGGGGGTCAGTACTGGGCGGTTATGTTTGTCTGTAGGAGTAGGGACGGTCACTATGTAGACTGTACAATGTGCAAGATCTGCGGATTGAGTCGTAGCAAGTAACCCATTTGCCCGGGCCTCAGAAAAATCTTGGACCAATACCGACTGCAGTAAATCATCTTCTACTTCGAGCGTGTTGTCTCTTCCTGCGATTAACTCCCCTACCCGCTTTGTATTTATATCAAATCCTACGGTAGGGTACTTTTTAGCAAATTCTACTGCCAGGGGAAGGCCTACATAACCTAAGCCTACGATGGCAATTTTTGCGTCTTTTAACTGTGTGTTCATAGTTGATTTACTTTCGATGGAAATCATTTAAAAAGCAGATTTTCCCAATTCCTTTATTCAAATATTTGGCAGCTTCGCTCATTCAGCCCCAAGAACTTAGCTTTATTCCTAGGGAAAGCCTCAAAATTCTGTTTGTGAGGCAATTGAGTTTGAAAAACACCCTCGAAACTCACTATGCTTAATTTTCCCTTGAAATGAGTACCAAAGTTACTCATTTAATAGAGCGCAAAAGTAACAGAATTTGAGTGTTTTTTAATTTTACCTGTATATTCTATGGGTGAAGCTGGTAGATTAGACTCAATGTGGAAGAGAAGGTCCAAAGTTTCTTTCCTTGGGGGAAATCAGCAGTTGATCCAGAAGAATTCTCCCATTGGTAATTATTACCTTGGATTACCTGAGCTTTACTACTCACTATAAATCTATCCCACTGGTGATCCCAGAGTAGGCCAGCACTGAAGTCAACCCAAGGTTTTTTATCCGCATTACCTGCAAGCGATCCATAATAAAAATCTTGTTGGTTTTCTAGCCTC
Organism: Algoriphagus antarcticus; assembly: GCF_002150685.1. Classification (GTDB taxonomy): domain Bacteria; phylum Bacteroidota; class Bacteroidia; order Cytophagales; family Cyclobacteriaceae; genus Algoriphagus; species Algoriphagus antarcticus. Next base: position 124,210 of record NZ_MSSW01000010.1, on the reverse strand, counting down.
TGAATCAAAAGTCCAACTTTGTTCAGTTTATAAATTCTAGAAAACTCCAACATCTGGACATTTCCTCCAACTCCAATTCCTACCCCCATTGACTGTCCCTCATTGCTAAATCCCCTCACCTGGTAGTGAGTATGCCAACTTGCATTGAAAGAATTCAAAAATTCATACCTGATGTATCGGTTAATGGATTCCTGCTGGTGGACTATCTCCCCTCTTACTTGATAAAAAACGTTCTCTTTACTGGTCTTTATGAATTTGGAAAAACCAAATAAATAGGCTCGTGCATGCTCTGGATTTAAAATAAATTCTCTCCAATCATAACTATGATCCCTCCTTCCATATTCCGCATACAATTCAACATTTGCTTTGGAATTAAAATACCTAATTGACAAGGCTGCCTGCTGATCCTGCTCGTTACCGTCATATTCAACTGAATTTTCATTCGTGAAAAGTTTTTTCTTTTGAAAACTTTCAAAAATAGGAAATCTCCCTCTAAAAGATTTCTCAACCATATCGTTATACTGTTGGAAAGTCCTACTAAATCCAAGAAAAAAACCTGGCAGAAACACAGGCTGGAATAAAATATTTATACCACTGACATACCGCCAGTCACCTGAAAAGGGACGCGCATAAGCTTGATTAAGAAATTGATTCTGAGAGGGTAAAATCCCAGAATCTTCCGCCCGTCCTACTATTATCTCAGATTCCAATTTTCCGATAAAAATATTTGCAGGACGACTGGTTCTGAGATATAAATGCTTCATTCCTCTCGCATTATTGCTAAATATCAATGCATTGAATTGTCCTGGCCCCCACCATATATTCTGGGTACTTGCCCCTAGCTCAATCGGTCCAGCATTTAAACTTATGTACGATTGTCCCCACCATGCAAAAGAGTTATAATCTTTTGAAAATCTTTCGGGTGAATCTCCAAAATTCCAAAGTCTAAATCGATTATTAATTATTTGATCGTCAAAGCTATCTTTAAATCCCTGATACCGTTTATTTTGGCTGGCTATATATTCAGGTCTAAACTGAAACTTTAAAAAAAGTAAATTTCCATATACACCCGGAGAAAGAAGTGATTGTATTCCGACGCTATTCATCATACTAAAATTACCCCAGCCATAAGGTCTATTGGAGTTATAAACAGTAGTGCTCAACACTGGTAGGAGCTCTAAATGAACCTTCTTTTCTTTAATGGGTAAAGTATCGTCTAAGGAGGTAAAACGATTCTGCTTCAACTTCACTATTGGTCTTAATCCAAAGGAGAAATCCTTAAGTTCCTCTACTCCTAATAATTGCTGCCGTCTTAGACTTTCTTCCAATACAGGAAAACCCGCTGGAACAGTTTGAGAGAAAGCTGCAGTAGATAAAAGCAATGCCAAAGCGCAACTACTTGCAAAGAAGTAATCAGTCAATTTCAAAGAGATTTCAGCATCTTGACGTACTTCTTATTTATCGCTTTCCAAGAGTAATTTTTACGGGCAAGCTTGTACATATCTCTGGACATTGACTCTCTGTCAAATTCTTCCAGTCTTATTATTTGCTCAAGCAATTCATTTGAATCATTGAAATATATTGCCTGATTGAAAGTTGTCTCTCTGTTGTAATTCACTCCAAAGGCAATAATAGGAAGACCTAAGTACATGGCTTCTACTAAAGATGGATTTGTCCCCCCGGCACTGTGCCCATGTAGATAGTAATGACAATTTGATCTTAATACATTTAGTTCTTCACTGGCATAGATAGGATTGTATAAGATCACATTCTTCTTGGTAGAGTACTTTTCATACAACTTCATCCCATACTCACTGGCGCTCCAGTTTCCTACGATTACATATGGAATAGAAAGCTCATTCTCTGAGAAAACCCTGAGCTGCGTTTCTATATTATTTTCAGGCTCAATACGGCAGACTGTGAAAATATATGGGGAAGTGATAAATGCATATTTCTTCTTATAGGGAATTGGATTCACATAGTTCGCATGATTTGCACCATAGGCTATCAAATGAGAGCTTTTTTCATATTCCTTCTTGACGTAATCATATATGTGCTTATTATCTGAAATAACAGCATCAGAATACTTAACCGCCAATGACTCCGAAAACTTCAAGAATCGCTTAGCAAAAGGTCCCCATTTATCCCGCCTCCATTCTAGACCATCTATATGTGTGACTATTTTAGCTTTGGTAAAAGGCCGTATCATTGGGATAGTAATAGCGCCAGAAACGCCTAAGATCAGGATGTAATCAAATCCTGTAATGGACTTCCAAAGTGAAACAGAATCATAGATTACACTTTGAACTCCGTTTGCTTTCAAATTCAAGTACTCAAGCTTTGCCCCTTTATAGGTATCCATCTTTTTCGGATAACTCTGACTTTGGCAATAAATAGTAATGTCGTAAAATTTAGGAAGTAGTTCTAGTAGATATTCTACTAAAGTCTCAAACCCTCCGTAGTTAGCCGGAACCCCTACTATGCCTACTATGGCAAGCTTTTTCTTAATCATTAAAAATTTTATTCCAATTATAATTTAATTTGAAAAAGACCACTTTTCGAAGTGAAAAGTCCATCTCAAGTTCCTTTTTTAGCTTGTTCCAAGACCTAATGTAATAGGGTATTGATTTCACTTTTTTTATCAGATACCTCTTATTAAGCTTAAACGAACCCAATACGTTCGAAGTATGTTGTCTATACTTAAGCAAAGGTTCATTTATAAAAATCACCTTACCATACCTAGCTACATTTATCGATATCCACTGATCATGCAGAAAAAAATTAGTCTTAATCGGTGCAGAAACATTTATTCCTGCTCTATTTAGCATAATGGTATTTCCAGTCACTACACTATGTGCTATTAGTTTTTCGAAGTCGTCCAAAATAGATGGGTCATCTTTGCGATCTTTCCAGAATGACCGACTAATCGGATTCAAGTGTTCATCCACCACTTCCAAGTCTGAACAGATCATTATTGGAGTTTGCTTTCCAAATTCTGTTTCAGCTTTCAAAAGACGATTTAAACTTTTCTCTACCTTTAGAGGTAGCCAAAAATCATCTTGATCACATAACATAACATAGGAAGCACTTGAATATTCCATCAATTTGGAAAAACTTCCACTTGCTCCTAATCTATTCTGCCCATCCAAAATGATGTTAATTTTTTCAGGATAGTTAAATTGCCACTTTTCAATTATAGAAACGGTCTCGTCTGTAGATCCATCATCTCTAATCAAAAGCTTCCAGTCCTGATTAGTTTGCTCAAAAATAGACTCTAACTGGACTTCCAAATAGCTGCTTCCATTGAAAGTCGGAAGCAAAATTTCAATAATTTCTATCTTGCTCAAAACTCAAAACCTCCTTCCTCTTTCTGAATTCCATGTAAAAAAGAATATTTGATAGCTTGAAAAAAACGGATGTCTTTGAAGCTTTTCATCATATTAATCAAAGTGTTTTTAAGAAGAAAAATAGCCAAATAGTTCATTTTCCCCAACTGGTGATAATTTCGATTTTTAAGCAATAACATTGCGTTTCGTAATTTGTAGTATTCTCTAATATAGCTGTGTGAGGTGACAGAAAAGAATACTAAATCCTTGGACTTTAATCCCAGAGAATGCGAAATACAAATTTCTGGTATCTGATAAATCGAATAGTCAAATGAAGTTGCTCTCCAACACCATTCGGTATCCACCCAGTCGATAAAAAAGGATTCTTTCATTAGACCTATTTCTAGAAGAGCCTTACTATTAAGCAACATCCCTGAAGAAATCACATGAGAAACTGCTTGAGGCTCACTTTCTGAAAAGAATTTTTTAAGTCCAAATTTGCCAAACTTCACCATAGGATGAATCTTTTCTTCATGTTTGGCATCTCGAAATACAGGACTAATGGCCCCAATTTTAAGTCCTCTGTTCAGTAAAATTTGATACGCATTAAGCATATCGGTCACATAGCTTTCCGGATAGATTGTATCCTGATCTGAAGTCAAAACAAGGTCAACACCATTAGCCATTGCTATTTCTATCCCTTGATTTTGTGCGGCTGCAATTCCTATGTTGTCATTGAGATTGATGTGGATCAAATCCATTCCCCAATCAGAAAAATCATCATCATTATTACTGATCAAAAAGACTTTTCTTACTTGGCCTATTAAGCTTTGAAGGGATTTTTTCAAAAGCTCTCGATCAGGGTAGTAAGTTACAACAACTAAATCTACTTTATATTCCATGTATTAAGGAATTACCCGAACATTAACTATCAAATGATAGAAATAAACCATGAAAAAAGCAATGAAGAAAATCGAAGGCAAATACCACTGCTTGAACTTCAATACAATCGATGGAATTAATAAAAGCAGTACGATATTAAGGTATTCAAATAATCGAAAGGCTATAACTGGCTTATTGAGAATCGCAAAAAAATAGAACGAAAATAGAGAAAGGGAAAAGATTTTAAATAAGTCTAATTCAACTTTTGTGAATTCCTCCCTTTCCATAGAAATGATCACATATATTCCCACAAAAAGGCCTAAAAAAGCTAAATTTATCATGTTGAAAATATTGATCGCTGAATTGTGCCCTGAATGAGACATGTAGTAGAATACCAAAGCAGGATAGTCCTGGATTGATTTGACTATGAGACTCTCAATATTTATTTTGGATAGATAAACGGCAATTCCCACAAAAGGAAGCACCAAGAAAAACTGAATTGAAAACTTCCTTATAATGAAATAAACAGGAATCAAAATCAAAGCCGTCCAGTGAAACAGACAGGCGACTACAATTTTTTTCAGATAGGTGGAGCGGTTTCCTTCGGAAAGATCATTTATGGCAAGTAGAAAAATCCCAGCAGAAACTCCCGCCCTAATCTGGGTATAGTCATGCAAAAGGAAATAGGAAAAAAGATACAGCACTAAGCTAAGCAACGGCATAGGGGAGAATTTCGAAAAAGCATAAAACTTAATTGAAATCCCCAATACCGCAAAAGTCAAGAAAAAAGCAGCTATACTATCATTAAAAACCAAACTATTGAAACTCAGCAATACTCTGAATCCAAATTCTTTTGTTATAAGATCAAGTTTGTTTTTGAGGATGATTAGATCATAATAGTTGAAGTAATCTGCATCTAACCCAAACATCCTAAACCCCACTAAAGGAACCAAAACTAGGAAAGCGAAGGTAAGAAGCAGGAGATTGTAATCCAGTGAAATCCTTTTCATTGAAAGGAATAAAATGAATAGATGAGTCTTCGTAATCTAATTTTAATCGATAACATTAGCTTTGCAATTGTCCCAAGTTCCTCTTTACGATGAGGTTGATTAGAAAAATAAACTTGATCTCTAGAGTTTATACCAATCAAAGGGAGTTTAAGATGGTTCTTCCAAAATACGAATGGAAGACTCAATTGATCTCTTCCACTGCCTGTTTGAAATTCCTTCCACCATTGCTCCATCAGACTTTTAATTTCAGGATCGTTATGTTTTCGGATCAAAATGCCATTTTCTGATAATCCAAACTGGGCTGGAAAACCCGAACTTCGATAGTGATTTAATTGCTTGATCGTAGCTGAATAATCGGACTTCTGAAAAATTATGCACTCTTTAGCTTCCTCGTAAAGACAGTTTCTGATAGAATGTTTTGGAACTAAAAAATTTCTTTCAGAAAGTTCATTTTCAAGAAGTCCGCTCAAATCCTTCAGTAATTTTAGATTTGAATCAATATATACACTTACCTTATGATCAGGCAAATATTGATGAGGCATCATTTTGATGCGACGATTCATCAGCACCGGAGACTTTTCAGTACACTCAATGATTTTGATTTCCCATAGATCAGAACGAAGATTCTGCTGATCAGTAAAACAAACGAAGTCGAACCCTTCGAACTTTTGGACAGGCCGAACCAGATCATCATAGTCTCCGAAAAGTGCGGTATAGATTACCCAGCGATTCATTTAGGATTTCATCCACTTTTGGTACCAAATCTGGAATACAAGTAGATTCCAGATTCGATTTGCGTAATTGATATCTCCTCGCTTTTCAAATAATTTTACCATTTTACTGATCTGTTCCCAGTGAAAAACCCCTTGATCTTTGATGTATGCTTCATTCAAGAAGTCATCAATTAGGTACTTCAAATCATTTTTCAGCCAAGTCACCAAAGGAACACTAAAACCCATTTTTGGCCTTTCCATGATTGATTTTGGCAAATAACGATGGGCTATTTCTTTTAAAAGGTACTTTTTGACTCCTCCTTTCAGCTTCAGTTGAGTGGGGATTTTCCCTACATAATCAATCAGTCGATAATCTAAAAGTGGTTCTCTTCCTTCGAGACTGTGAGCCATAGTAGCTCGGTCCACTTTTGTCAAAATATCATCAGTTTGGTACGTGGCATAGTCATAAGCCATCATTTGATCGAGAGGGTTTTCGATGGCATTGAGCTGTTGAATATCTCCGGAAAAAAGTGATGATGGCTCTAAATGGCTTGAAAGCTTCTTGATCTCATTATCAAAAAAGAACTTTTGATAAGCCTCCAAGTTAGAAATGGAATCTTTGCTGTCTTTGGTTTTAAGAAAATTATCATATACATAGAGCTTACTCTCACTTAAAACCCTTGCCGCTACCTGATCTCGAAGAGGCTCCATGACTTGATCAACTAGACTTCTGATCGGGTATTTTTGAAACCAATTTAGATACTTGGCTGCGCTTTGATATTTTTCATAGCCTCCAAAAAGCTCGTCTCCACCATCCGCACTTAAGGAGACAACGACCTGATTTCTGGCCAGTTTACTTACCAGATACGTCGGAATGCCAGAGGAATCTGCAAAGGGCTCATCCCAAATATCAGGAAGCTCTTGGATCAGATTAAGTGCTTCTTGCTGCGAACATAAGTATTCGTGGTGATCGGTACCTAAGTGATCTGCAACTTGCTTGGCATAAATGGCCTCATTGAACTTTTCTTCCTCAAATCCAATTGTGAAGGTCTTGATCTTCTGTGAAGACTCTTTCTGAACCATGGCTGTCACTAAAGAAGAATCGTAACCTCCACTTAGAAAAACGCCTACCGGCACATCCGAGACCATTCTGTAATTACATGCAGAACTTATTAGTGTATCCAGATCCTCTAAAATTTCTGACTCTTTCTTAGTGCTTTTTTCCGAAACATAGGCAGAAAACACCTCCCAATACTTTTCCTCTCGAATAGTAGCAGTACTTAGATCCAATTTCAAAAAGTGACCGGAGAACAGCTTGTGCGTATTTTGATAAATACTGAGTGGCTGAGGGACATAACCAAATTGAAGGAATAAGCTTAAAGCTTTAAAATTGAGTTTTCTTTCAAAGCGTGGATGTGTACATAGGCTTTTCAACTCACTTCCGAAAAGGAATAATCCATCCTTAAAAAACCAATATAACGGCTTTACTCCAGCACGATCCCTAAATAGTGTTAGTTCTTGTTTGTCTTTATCAAACATGATAATCGCAAACATCCCATTGAGCTTTAATACCATCTCATCACCCCAGCAATGATAAGATTTAAGGATTACTTCAGTATCAGATTGGGATTGGAAATCATAACCCAGCGATTCGAGTTCTTGTCGTATTTCCTTAAAATTATATACCTCCCCATTATATACAATCACCAAATTTTCGTACTTCATCGGCTGGTGCCCCAGAGGCGACAAGTCCAAAATCGAAAGTCTTTTATGACCCAATCCAAGTTGGTATTGGTCCACCTCATCCAGATAAGTTCCTTCATCATCAGGACCACGATGGTTTAAAGTACTAACCATATTAGATAGGATATTGGAACCCGACCCGCACTTGAAATCAACAAATCCAGCTACTCCGCACATGGTTTAATTAGGATAGGTTTTTCCAAGAATTCCTTTTTCTCCGTCTTCAAAAGCCAGTTTGAAAAGTCTTATTCTTTCTTTCACTAGTTCTGGATTTCTGAAGTAATTTTTTGCTGCATTTAAGCTCATCATAAGTTTAAAAACTATTTTATTCAAATTATATATTCCCGGATTATCTGAGATCTTTTTGGATAAGTAAGTGGTATTCCTTAAACCATAAAAGAGCTTGATTGCTGAAGTTGACGCACTAAAATACCCCCCATCTGATCCGATGCTCTGATCTAAATCTTGAATTTGACTTTCGTAGATTAGGTATTGAGGAATGCCTTCAGATACAAACCTTAAGGTAAACTCTTGATCATCTGCATATAAAAAGAAGTTTTTATCGGGCAGGCCAATTTGCTTTAGATTTTTCATTCTAGTAAAAAGCCCGCCATAGGGTCCCCACTTTACTTCGATCACAGGATACTTGATCGAAGCCGAATCCGATCCTAATTTCCTAGAAAATTTGCTCTTCAAAAATACACTTAAGTGAAATCCACAGAAGCTGTTGATTTTCGGGCCTTTGATCATTCCTTCGCTTACTGCCTTTCGGTCTTCTGGCCAAGAATCTCCTCTGTAGCTGTATAAAACAGGAGATTTTTCGCCTATTGTTAACTGTTTTTCAGCATTAATCAATGCATTCAATGCACCTTTTTGAGGTAGATTATCATCGTCAAGAAACCAAAAAATTCGTTCCTCAGCTAATTTATAGGCAAATTCCAATATCTGATGATAAGCACCCGATGATCCTAAATTTTCCGAATTGTAAAATACTCTCAATTTTGGATCAGATTTTTCCAGAGTTTTCAGCTGTACTCTACTGTTGGGAAGGGAGTCGTTATCGACAATCCAGATTTCGGAAGTACCTTCTTCAATTATGCGATTCACGACCTGATTCACCAATCTAAATCGATCTCCATAAGTAACGATGACTGCTGTGACTCGCATTTATTGATGACTGGCAATAGTGGTTTTTAGCTTCAATAATTTTCTTGAATAGAAGAAACTAAGTATGATTAGATAAAAAAAATACACCTTTTGGGATATCGATTTCCTTTTTTCAAATGCCCCAATATTCCTCAAATAGAAAAAAATCACACGGGATAAGCTTTTACCTGACAACACTTGATCAAAAAAAACGATGAGCCTGCTGACTTCTTTGGATTCTATTTTTAGTCTTTCCTGAACTAGTTCAGTAAACTTCTTTTCTTTCTCCAAAAAAGCTCGGAACGCTTCAAATTGATAAGTTACTTGCTTCCAAGGGAGGAGTTTGCCTATTTTCTTAAAAAGAGAAACTGTAGGCTTTCCTGCTCCGATATTGTTTTGGACATGCTGTCTGTAATCAGTTAATGGTTCTTTTAAGTAAGTGAGGCCACCCTTCGAAAAGGCTAGTACACCGAGCCATTTGTCGTGGATATACAGCTTATCTGGAAAAGGCAAGGCTAAATCAAGTAATTGCCTTTTAAACAGACACGTACAGCCTGTCACAAAACCATTCAAAATCGCCTCAGTCATATTTTGAGGAATAGTCATCTTGCGAGCGGACTCTTCCAATGAGCAATCAAGCTTCACCCCATTTTCATCAATCAACCTTGCATCCGAATGGATTAAAAGGTGTTGTCCAATCTGCCGAGTCAACCGATCAAGTTTAGAAGGAATCCAAACATCATCTTGGTCTGCTAAAGCGATCAGATCTCCTTGAGCTGCATAAATAGCCTTTTCAAAATTCCTAACATAGCCTATGTTAGACTCGTTACGGAAGAACCTCAACTTTCCTTGATTTTGGTATACTTCTAAAATCCCGGGGGTGCCATCCGTAGAGCAATCATCAAAAACAATAAATTCAAAAGGATAATAGGATTGAGAAAGAATGCTTTCGATTTGCTCCCGAAGAAATTTCTCCCCATTGTACGTAGCCATCACAATGGACACCATTGGATTAGGCATTTCTTCGTTGTCGGATTTTTATGGAAACAAATCGCAAGAAACTTTTGTTGAGCAGTAGCTTGATCATCTTCTTTTTATATTCCTTTCGATCAAACTCCTTTAGTAATCTTACATTAAAGAGATATACAGGGAAAAATCCATTGTGATAGGAATTAACAGTAGCATAACTCATTTCATTTTCAAGCAACTTGATCGAATCCCTGAGAATTCGTTCTCGCTTTATTTTTGAAGTATTTCCTTCGTGCCATCGATAAGATGCTACTATCTGATCCACGTAAGCAAATCGAGAATTTTTAGAGAGCTTCAGCCACATTTCCCAGTCTTCGACGGTATTTCCAGCGGTCCATCCTCCTTCCTCACGAATACTTTCTGTACGCACCAAAGTCGACATTGCGGGGAGATAATTTCCTGCAAGTAAGGAGGAGTAGGTTCCAAAATAAGCCGGATCTCTAAAGTTAAACTTCCTCCCATAGGTATAATGTTCCAGAAAAAGTGCAGTTTTGGTGATAACCGCTCCAGTTGAGTCTTTGATTTCAAGTGAAATGGCTTCTCCTTTTCCATCAATGAACTTTGCATTGCCAAAAGCTGCGCCATATGATTCTCCTTTTTTCTCGAGCTCCGAAACTAAGAGGCTGATTTTATCAATTTCCAAGATATCATCAGATGCTATCGCCGAAAAATAGATCCCATTTGCCCACTTAAGTCCTTGATTGAGAGTATTGGTCAAGCCCCTATTTTCCCGGTTAATATATTCAACCCTTAAAAACCGATCCGGACATTTTTCCAACCAATTTTGGATCTTTTGATGCGTTTGATCAGTGGATCCATCATTGACAATAAGCAGTTCTATTTCTGCATACGTCTGATTAAAAATACTTTCTAAACAGATTTCCACATAATCTTCATGATTGAAGGCCGGAACAATGATACTTACAAGATTATTTGATTTCAATTGATCGTTTTTGGATTTCGATTTGCCAAAATCCATTTAGGAAAACCGATCTGCGATTTTCTGTTTTGCTTTTTGAAGCAAATCCGTGGATTTATCCAATTCTCTAAACGTATAGATGGAAGCAAGGATACACACGGAAGTTCCGATGCCAAATTGATAAATCGGTCCATCAAGAAAGTAAAAACATGCCATACAGCCTGCTATCAGAAAAAAGAGTATCAAAAACTTCTTAAGAATTTTCATTTCAAATTCATAGCCATACCTCCATCGACTTACCACCATCACTTGAATGGCATAGATTACATATCCGATCAAAAAGGAGATCCCAAGTCCCTTAAGTCCAAATAAATAATATCCGATTAAATTGAAAAATAACTGATAAATTAAAGCAATCAATTCGTTGGTAAAGAAAAATCTAGAGCTTCCTTTCGCAAGAATAATATACCCTAAACACCAGCCTATTCCTTTAAATATCATCCCAGTTCCTGACCAAAGCAACATTTCGTTGATTGGCCGAAAGGCTTCTGAATAAAGGATAACAATGATGGGGTTGATGAAAATAATAAACCAACACAGAATTGGTCCCAGTAGAAGAATCGCTATTTCCAACTGCTGATTTGCCACTAATGAAAACCCCTTGACCTCCGCAATTACACTGGAAAGTCTAGGGAAGTAATCGGTCGCCATTGCCGTAAAGACCAATCCTACATAGGTATTGATAATCGCAAAACCAGCATTGTATAAGCCGACATCTTCCAAAGTGCCGACGTTATTGATAAAGATCCTTAGCGAATACGCTGAAGCTAAAGTTAGTAAACCAGAGAGGCCAATAAAAAAACCCAATTTGAGCATTCCTTTTCCTTCTAACAGACTTTCACGTAATCCAACTTTGACTCGGAGATAAGGAACTCTTTTGGAAAAGTAAAGTGAAACCAAAAAGCTGGAGAGTGAGATCAGGATCAGCGCAGGAACAATTCCCTTTTCACCCAAAAAGTAATATAAAGGCACTGTAATCACGACCGATGCTACGGCATTGACGATGAAGATAAGTGCCAAAAGAGAGATTCTCCGCATGCCCTGAATCAAGACCATCCTTGCGGCGAGCAGTTGATTCAAAAGCAAAGTGATCGATAAAGCCACAAATCCCCAGGTAAAATCTGAATTGCCAAAGATCCATTCGCTTAAAAATGGTGAAAAAATTATCAAGACAGCCAAGCCTAGCAATCCTGTAATCCAAACTAGGTTTTTGACGATACTGATCGTCCTTCCTGTTTTGAATTCATCTTCATTGCTACTTACTTCGGCAAGGCTTCGAACTCCTGCCGTAGAAATCCCAAAGTTAGTTGCTGCTCCAAAAAAATCAATTGTGGAGCTAATTAGTCCAACAATTCCCATACCCGAAGGCCCTAATAATACTGCCGCAAATTTTGTTCTGATGATACTAAACAGGATAGTTACTAACTGAACCCCTCCAAAGAGCGAGGTAGCTTTTAATATTTGGGAAAAACCCTTTTTGTCTTCCTCCACCAAATCTTAGCTAAAAAAGGACTTAATCTGATTTGAAATAAAATCTATCTGATCGAAGTCCATTCCAGGCCAAATAGGCAGACTAAGGCTTGTTTGAGCCAACTCTTCAGCTATCGGAAAGTCTCCTTTCTTATACCCTAAGTGTTCATATGCCTTTTGTAAATGGGGAGGAATTGGATAATGAATTAAAGTTCCGATTCCTTTATCTTGAAGAAATACCTGAAGCTCATCACGCCGCTCAGTCCGGATCACAAAAAGATGGTAAACGTGTGTCGCATCCGGATGAACAGCTGGTAATACAATTAGGTCACAAGAAGCAAGTTGCTCTCGATAGCGGGTGGCTATCTCCTGACGTTTTGCTGTCCATTCGTCCAGATAGTTGAGCTTAACTGAAAGAAAGGCTGCCTGAAGTTCATCCATACGCATATTATGTCCGATCACTTCGTGGGTATACTTTTGCTGGCTCCCATAGTTTCTAAGCATTTTGGATTTTGCGGCTAGGGAATCATCTTGCGTAGTGATAGCTCCTGCATCACCCAATGCGCCAAGATTTTTACCCGGGTAAAAACTAGTCGCATTAATCTCTCCAAAAGTCCCAGTCATCCGACCTTGGTAAAGCGCTCCATGAGCCTGAGCATTGTCCTCGATAACTTTAAGTCCAAATCGGCTTGCGATAGCTCCAATTTCAACCATTTGACATGCTTGGCCATAAAGATGGACAGGGATTATGGCCTTTGTTTGGGATGTAATGGCTGCTTCCAGTTTGGTGGGATCCAAAAGATAGGTTTCCAAATCTGGCTCAACAAAAACAGGAGTTGCTCCTGTATAAGAGACTGCCAAAACAGTGGCTATAAACGTATTGGAAGGCATGATGACCTCATCTCCCGCTTGGATTTCAAGTGATTTTAAAGCTAGGTAGATTGCGTCGAGTCCATTGCTGATCCCAACCGTATGTTTGATTTGGTTAAACCCGGAGTAGGCTTTTTCAAATTGCACCAGACGATCCCCCAAGACATACCAATAGCTGTCATAAAAATTTTCGAATGCAGTCACCATCTCAGCCCTGATAGCCGAATGCATTGAATCGAAACTTAAAAAAGGGATTTTCATTTATAAAGAGCACGCTTAGAATCCATGTGAAGATGTTCAAACTTATCTACCAAACTGAGAAGTTTATCTGAGGATGGAAGCCTTCCTTCTTTTACGTAAGGAATTATTTCATCTAGGTACTCAACAAAACCAAATTTTTCTATGGCATAGTTGTTAACCCTCAATGGCTTTTCTGGCACATAAACTGAAAATGGCCGAATATTCTTTGTCACAGCACTTCCCATTCCTACCAAAGAGTATTGTCCGACAACCGAAAACTGGTGAACCGAAGATCCCATTCCTATATTAGCTCCTTGTAAGATATAAGTGATTCCTGCTAAAACGCACATGGGAGTAATAACTACATCATCTTCTAGAATTGCATCATGAGGAATATGAACACTTTGCATCAAGTATACGTTATTCCCAACTTTAGTTATTTCTTTGTAACAGGGCTTTTGGATTGCCGTGAATTCTCTGATTATGTTATTGTCCCCTATTTCAATAACACTACCACTTGAATCATGTCTAGGGTTTCGGGTATCTTGACCAGGTGTTCCAATTATAGCATTAGGTCCAATCAAATTATTATCACCTATTTTTGTTGGGCCATAGATTATTGTATATGGACCAATTTCATTATTATCTCCAAGGACTACATTTTCCCCAATAATTGCTGTTGGATGTATCTTATTCATTTTCCAATAGTTTAATTATAGCTACTCCAGACAAAACTTCAATTCCTAGACTATTATGACAAAAAGTATCCAATTTTATAATTCTCTTATCCAATTTTAATTCGAATACCTTAACAGTCGCTATAACTTCATCCCCATGAAAAACAGGAGCCTTAAAATTCAATTCTTGGTACAAATAGATACTACCTGGACCAGGAACCTGGTTAGCAAGAATAGAACTTATCATAGATCCATATAAAAACCCATGAACAATCGGCCTTTTGTATGGGGTTTTTGCAGAAAATTCTTCACTCAAATGAATAGGATTCATATCCTCACTTAAAAGAGCAAATTTCTCTACATCTTCAAGCCTAAATACTTTTTTCAAAGAAGCACTTAGACCAATATATAAATCTTCAAATTTCATAACTTATATTTCAAAAACTCCTGATAATCACGGATGTAATCATCTTGATCGTATAATGAGGAAGCCAAGACTAGGCAGATAGACCCAGAAGAGAAATTATTCAACTCCCTCCAAATGCCTGATGGCATAAGTATGCCTTGATAAGGTCTATTCAAATTGAAAGTTCGAGAATTTCTACCATCCTCTACCACTAGGTCAAAACTCCCACTTGCAGCAATGATTAATTGCTGTAATTCACGATGACCGTGCCCACCTCTTGCCTCCCCACCAGGCACATCGTAGAGGTAGTAGACTCGTTTGATCTCAAAAGGGATGTCTTTGAGGTTGTTAACCGCTGTAATGTTGCCTTTTTCAGTATGATTTTTAGGGAGCACCAAGCTGGTGCAATCAAAAACAGTTGTATTTTTCATTATAAAAATGATTGGTATTCATGAAAGTCTCTGATATAATCATCTGAATCGAATGTAGAACTAGATAGATGCAAGCCAAGTGCATTGGTTGAAAAGTTCTCCATGTGCCTCCATGTCATTGGAGGCAAATAAAGACCGTAATAGGAGCGATTTAGAGAATACTTTTCTATTGTTCCGTCTGCTTTTGAAATCACCACGTCAAAACTTCCACTTAAGGCGATGATAATCTCCTGCTGGTTCTTATAAGCATGGGCTCCTCTATTTTCACCACCTGGCACATCATAAGTCCAAAATACCCGTTGGATATCAAATGGAAGGTGATCTTGATTTTGGATAAAAGTCAGATTTCCCCTCCTATCTTGAACCCTTGGAAAATCTATAACAGAAACTAGATTCAAATTTAATGCGCTTTTAGTCAATGTTTTTCCAGTCTCTTTTTAAGTTAAATATAATCCACATTAAAGCCACATATCCAAGTGCCGAAACAACGCCGACAAAAATAAAAATAAGCAAAATCTTTGGACGATTTGGACTCGATTTTTGAATTGGAATCGACACTTTCTGAATAACTGAAAATACCGGCGTATCCTTTGAAACTTGCAATTTAGCTTGCTCAAGTTGCTTAGCTAATTCTGTATAAATGCTAAACGAAAAATTATATTCAGCTTCAAGTCGATCTTGTTGATTCAACAACGCAGCGGAAACAATATTTTGGTTTCTATCCTTAAATACAGCTAAACGAGATTGTATTTCGTTAAATTCCGCCTTTTTTTCCTGATACTGATTTTCTGTAAATTTGAGCTGCTCACTCGCATTTTTAATTTTATAATCGATAATTTCAGTTTGAAGTAAACTTTCAGCAGACTGAGCCATTTGCGCAGCCATTAAAGGATCTGGCATTATAAAACTCAGTTGGACCACGCCTTCTTCTTCCATACTAACTACTGAAAGTTGACCATCCATTCTTGCAAAAAGCTCAAACTCCTCGTATGAAATCTGTTCGAAGGTATTTTCACCAGCTGAGTTTGTCTCATTTCTAATAGGCGGAGGAGCACTTCTCATAAATTTGATAATTTCACCTGGCATACCGATGGTAAATTTGTAGAAAAGTTCTAGAATATTTGGCTGATATAATTTTTCATAATATTCTGCATAAGTGGCAGTCTGACCTTTACCATCTAGGTTGATTTTTGTTTCAGCGAGCTTTTTCTTAAATTTTATAGATGAAATAAATTGAGGATAAAGTGACGGAGATATGTCATTACTATTACTCATACTTCCAATATTAATCCCTGCTAAAGATGCTAATCCTCCGAGTGATCCACCTTGATTATTTTGCTGTGAAGTTTGAGGAATGAATAAAGATTTCGCAGTATACATTTTCTTTGATGTCAAAGCGATAAAAAGGCCTAAAAGAAAGAAAACAAGCAAAACGGAAAAAACAACACGTTTTTTATCCTGAACTGCCTTAAAGAAATAAATTAAATTTATTCCATTATTATTTTTATCCATTTTTAATTTTCATTTAAAAATTTTATTGACAATGTCAAAAGCTAGATAATTCAAAATAATCCAGTAAATTTCTTTTAAGTGATGACAAATGAAATGCAACATCAACTATTTATAAAAAAAATGTAAATCAAATTTTCATTTTTTTTCTAATACTGCAGCATCCTAATCGCAAAATGCTCAAAATCCAAGCTTTTAAAATAGCTCTTATTATAAATATTTTGGCCATCAAAGACCAGGCTGCTTTTTAATAATTTCAACTCAGAAAATAAAATTCCTGACGTATTAAATCGACTAAAAAAAACTTACTTGATAGAAGTTTGACTACATTTCTAGCCAAAAGATAGCCTCAATATTCTCTTCCTTCATTGCAGAAAGGTTAATTCCACCAATCAGCGCCAAATTCTAAAGACCACCTAGCCCCTTTTCAGTCTCCTCTGCTTCATAAAGTTTAATTGCAAAAGATTCATATTCTTTTCGAGATGCACAGTTATAGGCTATCCCTAAAAGTACCTCTGACGGCATTAAGATTTATATAATCTTTCTCCTATTATGCAAGTGAAATAGCTCCCTTAAGATTATTTCTTCATTTGCCAATACTTCCCTTATACCTTTTTGTATATTTTTCTTGGAGCTAAAGATCGTAGAAAATCAGATTAGTATTCACGGTCAATTTTCAAATGGATGCTTTGCCAATCTCACGGCAGCCAACGGATGATAATCTCCTTTAAGGCCGACTGATTTCATATGCCTAATATCATGAACGATTTGAATACTGGGCATTGCCTCCTCCAATCCAAACCCTTGGCCATCGAGTATAAGCTGATAACTATGAGTGTGGAGTTCTGTAAATCCATCGCTGAATTCAATCTCCTCGCCTTCCATCGATAAGGAGCGGAACGTCTTTCCACCTTTAGTCTTCACATGATCTGGTAAGGTGTCTGAATTGATACTCAAAAACCAACGAACCCTGGCCTTTTCCAATTCGAAATAACCTGCCGCTCGGTCATGGGTATGGATATGAACCACATTCTTTTTCACCGCGCCAAATACCCATGTCAACATATCGAAAAAATGAACACCAATATTTGTGGCGATTCCACCGGACTTACTTACATCCCCTTTCCATGACGTGTAATACCAATGTCCACGGGAAGTGATATAGGCTAGATCTAAATCGTAAATTTTATCTTTGGGACCTTCTTCTATCCGCTTCTTCAAAGCAACTATGGATGGATGAAGTCTAAGCTGAAGAATATTAAACACTTTTGTTCCATGGTCATTTTCGACTTCTTTCAAAGCCTCAATATTCCAAGGATTGAGTACTAGGGGCTTTTCGCAGATTACGTTTGCTCCTACCCTCAGACCAAATCGGATGTGTGAATCATGCAGGTAGTTTGGCGAACAAATACTTACGTAATCAATTTTTTCCTCCGTTCGTTTTAACTTCTCCACATGCCGATCAAATCGTTCAAATTCCGTGAAAAAATCAGCTTCTGGAAAATAGCTGTCCATCACACCTACGCTGTCAAATTTATCATAGGCGGCTAGTAATATATTGCCTGTATCTTTTACTGCCTTCATATGTCTTGGAGCGATATATCCCGCAGCGCCGATTAATGCAAAATTCTTCATTTAGTCAGTTTGCTAACTTGATTATTAATCAGTTCATATTGATCGCCAGTTGCTTCGCAAAGTGCTTTCCCTTCGGTGTCGAACTTTAATTTCTCTCCAAATTCACTCATCCATCCCATTTGTCGAGCGGGATTGCCTACCATCAATGCGTAAGCTGGGACTGTCTTGGTAATCACTGCACCGGCTCCTACGAATGCATATGCTCCAATATCATGGCCGCATACTATCGTGGCATTTGCTCCGATGCTCGCTCCCTTTCCTACGTGCGTTTTTGCATATTCAGATTTGCGGTTGACCGCACTTCTCGGGTTGATTACATTGGTAAAAACCATTGATGGGCCTAAAAACACATCGTCTTCGCAGGTCACTCCTGTATAAATAGAAACGTTGTTTTGAACCTTTACATTGTTTCCCATTACTACTTCCGGAGAAACCACTACATTTTGGCCCAAGTTACATCCTTTGCCAATTTTACAATTAGACATCACATGGGAAAAATGCCAGATTTTTGTTCCAGCTCCGATTTCGCAGCCTTCATCTATGTAGGCACTTTCATGTGCGAAATATTCTTTCATCTGTTTATAATTGTTTTAGGAGGTCAGATGGAATCTCGCTTGATTGATACATCCCAGTGAATGATGTTTGTGTTGTGCTCGCTTTCATGCAAAAAATCCTTTTATTGTTTCAATAATATATTCTTGATCTTCAACTTTCATCTCTGTATGAATAGGAAGTGAAAGCACCTTGAGGCAAAGTGACTCAGCTACAGGGAAATCTCCCTTCTTGAATCCCAAGTCCATGTAGGCCTCCTGCTGATGCAGCGGAACAGGATAATAAACCATAGATGGCACCCCTTTTTCAGCTAAATAAGACTTTAATTCTTCCCTGCTCACTCCTTCGATCTGTACTGTATATTGATGAAAGGCATGGGTGGAATTTGGTACTCTAGCAGGTGATTTAATGTTTTTATGACCTGCAAATGCTTCGTCATATTTATCAGCCACCTCATTCCTGGAAGCTGAGTATCTATCTAGATGCTTTAGCTTCACATTCAAAATTGCAGCTTGTAGCGTGTCCAGTCTGGAATTTACTCCTACTATATGGTGATGATATTTCTTTTTTTGGCCATGATTGGCAATCATCCGGAGCTTTTCAGCCAAAGCTTCATTATTGGTAAACATAGCACCTCCGTCTCCATAGCAGCCCAGATTTTTGGAAGGAAAAAACGAGGTTGTTCCTACATCTCCCATGGTACCTGCCTGCATTACTCTTCCATCTGAGAAAGTATATTTAGCACCGATCGCCTGAGCGGTATCTTCAATGACTTTAAGATTATGTTTTTTGGCAAAAGCCAAAATTGCCTCCATGTTAGAGCATTGCCCATACAGGTGAACAGGTACTATACCCACAGTATTAGACGAGACTTTAGATTCCAATTGGGCAATATCGAGTTCATAAGTATCGGCAATCACATCGATAAATACCGGTTTCAATCCCAATAAGGCAATAACTTCTGCTGTTGCTACATAGGTGAAAGCAGGCACAATGACTTCTTGTCCAGGCTGGAAATCCAATCCCATCATGGCAATCTGAAGCGCGTCAGTCCCATTGCCACAGGTAATCACATACCTCGCTCCAGTATAATCTGCAAGAGCGTTTGAAAATTCTTTTACCTGAGGGCCATTGATAAACGAAGTAGTATCGATTACTCCTTGAATCGCCTGATCTACCTCAGCTTTAATTAAATCATATTGGGACTTCAAGTCCACCATTTGTATAGAACTCATACGGAAATTAATTGGAAATTTGTGTAAGCACTACACGATACCTGTCGTATAATACCTCTATCAAAAACCCTAAAAACAAGTTACAAACTGAAATCAAAGGCTTGTTAGGTTTACTTGGAACTAAAAGAATACTGGCTTTTTTTTACTATTTTCTTAATGCTTTGAAAAACAATCATAGTAATAAAGGCTTTGCAGGAATGCCAATCAAGGTCGATTTTTCAGTTACGGATTTGGTCACGACTGCCCCAGCTCCTACAATCACATCATCTGCCAATTCAACTCCTGGCAAAATAATCGCTCCTGCACCTATTCTGCAAGCTCTGCCTATTTTTGAACCACCCAATAACATTGCTCCCGGACCGATTTCACTAAAATCACCTACAACACATTCATGATGCACATGAGCACCTGTATTTACCAAAACCCCTAATCCAATTTTAGTCTCAGGGCCGATAAAACTGAATGGCATTGCATCATAAACATTTCCTGTCTTTACTTGTTGAAAATTAGAAGTATTGCTTATCGCATGCATGCTTCCACCGAGAGAGACTAATAGGTGAAATAGCTTTTCTCTATAGATTGGATTACCCACTCCTAAAACAAATCTGGAATCCTTTCTAAAATGCTTTTCTATTACAGCATTCTCAAAAACGTATTCCGCTTCTATTTCTTTTCTCTGAAGCTTAGCTGAATCTTCATCAAAATAGCAAATTTCAGAAGAAGAAACGCCTTGTTGAATCAAAACAAGATGCACCTCTAATCCATGTCCACCAGCACCTGCAATTATCATTAGTATCTATTGCTCAAAACATAATTATGCCCCTGAGTATATCTCAAGGGCCATAAAAATCACTTAGACCCAATGCCGTAGGTTTCAAAGCCTAAGGTCTTCAGATATTTTTTATCGTATATATTTCTACCGTCAAAGATCACTTTGTTTTTCAAAAGCTTACTTACCACATCCCAGCTTGGAATTCTAAATTCAGACCATTCCGTCACTAAAAGCAAGGCATCAGCATCCACCAAAGCTGCATAAGCATCTGTGCAATAGGTTACTTTATCGAAGAGATAATGTTCCCTAGCCTCATCCATTGCTACAGGGTCGTATGCTTTCACGGTAGCGCCAGCCGCTCTCAACTCATCGATAATCACTCCAGCTGGAGCTTCACGCATATCATCTGTTTTTGGTTTGAAGCTCAAGCCCCACATCGCAAAGGTCATCCCTGTGAGATCTTCTCCGAAGTGTGACTTTACTTTTTGAGAAAGCACATATTTCTGATCATTATTCACATCCTCTACAGATTGGAGAACTCGCAGATCATAGCCATACTGTTTGGCTGTTCTGATAATCGCTTTTACATCCTTTGGAAAGCAAGAACCTCCGTAACCAACACCCGGGTAGATGAATTTATTTCCAATTCTGGGGTCTGCGCCTATACCTTTCCTCACCATATTCGCATCTGCCCCTACAAGTTCACATAGGTTTGCTATGTCGTTCATGAATGAGATTTTAGTAGCCAGCATAGCATTAGCTGCATATTTGGTCATCTCAGCAGATGGAATATCCATGTAGATAATGCGCTCTCCGCTCAGCTGAAAAGGCTTGTACAAACGCTTCATAATCTCCTCTGCACGCTCATCATCTATACCGATCACGATTCTGTCAGGTTTCAAAAAATCCTCTACTGCTGCTCCTTCTTTTAGGAATTCAGGATTGGATGCTACCGCAAAAGGTAACTCAGAACCTCTTTGGTCTAAAGCTCCTTTGATAGCTGCACGTACTTTCTCACCTGTAGTTACAGGCACTGTACTCTTGGTAGCAACTACGATGTAATCGCTCATTTTAGCTCCGATTTCATCGGCCACGCTCAAAACATAAGATAAATCTGCAGAACCGTCCTCACCGGGAGGTGTACCCACTGCAATAAAAGCTACAGAAGCACCCTGAATGGCTTCTCCTAAATCTGTACTGAACTTAAGTCTTCCACTTTTGTAATTTCTGACAACAATCTCTTCAAGTCCTGGCTCGTAAATTGGCATTTTGCCATTTTTGAGGCTATCTATTTTATTTTGGTTAATGTCAACACAAGTAACTTCGATTCCTACATCTGCAAAACATGCTCCGGAAACTAGGCCTACATAACCTGTACCTACTACAACGATTTTCATATAATTCTAATTAGGATTAGCTAATTATGGTTTGTTATTGTTTACAATAGTTTGCACCAAGATAGCTACGGTGGCAAGACTAGAGGCAATACCTATCCAACTACCTGCACCCATCCGGTTTCTCTCTGGCTTCTTGGGCACCACTATTTCTGCACCTGGCTGCAATTCAGGATATATTTTTAATCCCAAGAAATTAAGCGTTCTCTTAGCATCTCCATTGGCATAGACTACATAGGTTTTTCCACGCCTAGCCTCTTCGGTAAAACCCCCTGCTTTTGATATGTACTTTTTGAGGCCACTATTTTTACTAAACCTCGTGGTAGTGGGCAATAAAACTTCCCCCACCATACGTACAGTCTGCAACTGTTTCGGAATCTGAATTACATCTCCTTCTAAAAGGAACAAATCCTCTTCCGACCCTGGGTGTTCTAAAATATAACCCAAATCAATCCCAACAAAATCTTGTTCCTTCATTCTCATAGAAGTAATCGTCGAGTCTAGTCTGAGTGTATCAAAGGCAGGTGAAATTTCAAACAACTTACGCTTTTGCTCTGCTTGCTCTCGCTCATACTTCTCAAGTTCATTTTGAGCGAGCTTTTTGTCTATCCTTTCATATAAAAGTTCTTCGGCTTCATTTGTATTCCTATTTGTGTCAGGATCAAGATTTGACCGGATTTCCTTAAGTGTTTGTTTGCGCAACTCCTCTTCCGTGGGCCTTATAAAGTAAACAGTTCTTCTAATCAAACTTGCTCCTTTTGGGTAGGCGTATTGAGTAATCCCTCCCGCTCGTTTGATTACATCCGAAATTCGCTCGTTTGCTGCAGCTATCGCAAAATCACCCGGATAAGTTACTTCCCCTTTAATACTCACCAATTGCTCTCTTTCAAAGCCTGGGCTTCTTCTGATAAAAACATGATCAAAAGGCTGAAGAGGTTGGTTTCTTTCTTCGTCTGTCAACTCCAAGTTTGGATCAATGGTTAGTGTATTTATCTCCGCTAATTTACCTGAAGACGCATCCCGCACTCTTCGTGATATCTCTATTGAAGAATTTGTGGCTGATTCTAACATGCCTCCTGATCTCAAAATAAGATCTCCAACAGTCATATCGGCTGCAAATGGATAAGTTCCAGGATAATTGATCTCACCGGAGATTTTCACATAATATTCTTCCTGAATATCATATCTACTCGGCACAAACAAAAGATCCTCATTTTTCAATGCTACATCTTGTGCAGTTCCATTTAATATGCCTTGAAGGTCAAGCGGCACCGCTGCCAAAGTTAAATCAGCGCTAGTTCTGTATAAAGTAGCTCTAGTGGAAAATGCTTCTGGTTTCAATCCCTGAGCCTTTTCCACTAACCCTTTCACTGTCAGAGTACCTTCATCCAAGGAATATTCACCCGGACGTGTGACTGAGCCAGTTACTTGAACTCTATTGGAAAATCTATCTAAAGCTTCTCCGATCAATATTTCATCACCATCCTTAAGAGAAAAAGAATCAAACTCGCTAGATGGAACATCTACCACTTTGCGCTGATTGTTTTCAATTCTTCTCACGGTGACCCTATCTCTATAAGCTATACTGGTGAAACCGCCAGTATAGACAAACAAATCTTCCAATGACTCACCGGACTTCACTTCAAAAAGTCCTTCTCGGCGCACTGGCCCATTAATTTCTACCCGAGTATCTACAGGCGGAACAATCACTACATCATTGTCCTGAAGTGTGACATTAGCACTTTGAATTCCTTTTGAAAGAAATTCATATATATCAACTGTCGCTACTAATCTACTGTCCCTATATACTTGAACATTTCTAAAAGCTCCATTTTCATTAGGCCCGCCGGCGGCGTAAAGCCCGTTAAAAACGGTAGCAAATGAAGGCAAGGTATAAGTACCTGGTTTGGTCAACTCGCCTACCATAGAAACTTTGATCGAACGAATATTACCTAACCTTAATTGAATGAAAGTATTTGGGTTACTTCCATTTATCCCTGAATATATTCTACCAAGTGCAGTTTTAATTCTTGAAGTAGCTGCTTCTATACTCGACCCCCCCACCTGCACAGGTCCGATATTTGGGATAAAAACTCTTCCCTCCGGATTGACATCCAAATCATAAGATTGCTGGGAGGCACCGTAAACATCAAGTAATAATTGATCTCCTGAGCCTATTATATAAGACATTGGCGTAGGAATATTCAAACTAGGATTAAAGTTTAGGTCACGGTTTTGAAACAGCTTATACCCGAAAATCTTCTTCTGCTTTTCGGTCAAATCATAGTACGGATCTGATCTCCGAATAGAATCAAACATATCAATTTCCTGGAATCCATTGACAATTCTTCCTCCCGAACCATCTTGGCCTTCACTTTGAGACTTTACTGACATCTGAAGTTCACTGATACGTTTGCTCAATTTGGCAGCCTCCGATGCAGGCATTCCTCTTTCACGAGCCAAGGCTGTCAACTGATTCGTAGTAATTCCATTTGCTTCTGCTCTTTTAATCAATTGTTCGATTTGAGCATCAGACAAATCATCTACTTTGAGATTTTGGATATCAGAAAGACTCTGACTTTGTGCAGCAAAGGCTAGCACTAAAAAAATCACCAGTAAAAGGCAATTTCTAGAATTTATCAACCAAGTATATTTTTTCAATTCAATAATTTTCGTGTTCAATTCGATTTTCACTCGCAAACCAATTGCTAATTTCTGATTATTAATCGATTCTCAAACAATTTTGCTCAGCTTCGCCCTTTCAGTCACAAAAGTGCCTATCGCCAATTTCAATCCAATAAATTCTGAGCTACCTAAGCTCCTATGTCCCTATCAAACAATACCAGACCAGTCGAAACCGTCCTTTCAGCTAGCAATGTCAATACCACTTTTCTATTTATTAGCTCCTCTATCCTAGATGATAAATTCAATATGTAGTTCTCATTCAGGTTGTCGCCCGTAACCACTACGTCGATTTTACCCGAATCGATACCCTTAGAAAGATCCCCAACAAGAATAACTTGACTAACCTCTCCCATTCGCTCAAGGATCTGTTCTAGTAACTTATCCAAGCCCAAATACTTACGAATGATTTCTTGAATGTTGGAGAAAAATGGGTGCTGCACATTTGCCTTGTAGGCAATTTTATTTTTGTCAGTCTCTTTTACCAGAATCCCAGCTTTAGTTAAGTTATTCAACTCTTTACGAATTGCGTTTGTAGATTCACCAAACTCATCTGCCAATCCTCTCAAATGGCTCTGCGTTTTAGAATTAACAAAAAACTTAACAAGTAACTTCAGCCTTGTCTTAGAGGTAATTAAGGATTCAAGCATGAAAATGCTCCTGAATAGTGAGTAACAAAGGTACTCATTGCAGTGAACAGGAAAAATAAAATTTACGTTTTTGATGTAGAATGATGACTCTTAATTACTTCCTTTTTACATCACGATCTACCATAGATATTATCAGGCTTTCTTTTAAAAAGTTTTCGAAATAAACTCCCACTTAGTGCACTGAAAGCCCCAAGTAAAAACCCCAATATGCCAGTAAAGGCAAATAAAGCCATATCAGATCCTAACCCCATCAATTCACCCATTTTTTCTGGTAAAGAACTACCCGAAATACTGCTGACATAGATACTTTGACCCAACCAAGCTAAGCCCATGCCGAATCCTCCTGCAAAAAAAGCCCCTGCTCCCTTAATACCAACTAATGCTGCAAGGATTGCAATAAGGATCATTATCGCCCAATAAGGCAGAAATGGATTGATAACGATGACAAGCAATGCTACGAGAAATGTTAATAATATGAACTTCATAGCCCTTAGTTTAAAATAGTTTGGAATAATACACCTTCTGCTTGATCGGAAGTTCTGAGATCAAAATTAAGATATTCACCGTTAGCCCACTTCTGGATGAAATTACTATAGTATTTACTGCCTGGGTTACCAGATTGCCCACCGGGATAAATACCAAAAGCTTTTATTTCTGGACCTAATTCCACTACCATTCTCCAACTTGCACCATGTCTCGAACTGGTAGCATTGAGGATACCCGAACCACCGCCAGTGTACACATTCTCCACAGAAAATGACTTAAACTGTGGGACAAGGTGCTGAATTGTGGTCTTTTTATAATTGGCCCAAGAAAAATCCCCCTCGTCCGCTTCCCACTTTTTCATGTCTGCGAGCATTTCTTCAAAACCTTGCTTCACATGACTTGCAGCAGTTTCCATCTCTGAAGTATTTTTCAAATCAAACACCGGGTCACTTGGTTCATTCTTCATGAAAAGTACCGTCTGATAATAGCTTGGTAGTACGATTGGCGCAACATTTTCAGACAATTCTTTCCATATCTGTCCGTAGGTTTTTCTCCACCAGATATAAAATAAAGTAGGCGCCTTTTGATTTGGATCAGCATAAAAATCCCATTCTTTCAAAAGTGAGAGATACTTTTTCGCTTCTGCACCACTTTCAGCTTCACTACTTAACAGCTCCAACATAATCGGAAGAGCTTCGGCAGCATGTAAGTAGTAATCATCAAACTGTAGCCCTTGCATATCCTCTATTGTAATCTCACTCATTTCGCTAAGTTGGCTATTCAGACGTCGATTTCTATAAAACTCAAAGCTATTGTCAAAGACATAATAAGGATAGGTAGAATCTGTAGGATGCTGATTGGCAGAGCTGACAAACCCTCGAGAAGGATTTAAAGTGCTGGCATTTTGCTCATTCGGGATATATCCTTGCCATTCCATGCGGGGATCAGCTCCATCCATGAAAAACTTCCCCTGGCCTTTCCATTTCAGAGGGAACTTCCCCTGAATTCGCATGGCGATATCACCGCTGTTGGAAGCAAAGACAAAGTTCTGAGCTGGAGCGGTATAATTATCCAAGGCAATGTTATAGTCTTCATAGTTTTTGGCAGAATTCAGCAAAAGGAAGGTCTTCTGTTCATTTGATCCTTCATGGACATTCCATTTCAGGGCAAAATTTATATCCTGCCGTTTCGAATTGAAGGTCTTATCATAGACCACTGGCCCATAGTGCGTATATACAACGGTGTCGAGAAACACATCCTCTCCCTTTACTTTTATTTCCTCTACTCTGAATGTGGTCTGTTCCCACTTTTCACCAAAGCGATAAGCTTTTCTAGTTTTATCCTGAAAAGTGATTTTGTACCAATCTCGTGTATCCCGCGTCGCATTGGTGACACCCCAAGCTATATTTTCATTAAATCCTGAAATCACACCGAGAGCTCCGGGAAGTGTTGCTCCTTTGACAGAATGCTCAGGTGTGGTCAATTGCATGGAAAACCAAAGCGAAGGGAGATTTAAACTCAAATGCGGATCATTGGCCAAAATCGGATTGCCACTTTTAGTCTTCGAGCCAGATACAGCCCAGTTATTTGAGCCAGTTCCTTCTTCCGGCTGAGGCAACGGATCAATTACCAGTTGATCATTCGGATAAGGAATACTATCTGGTTGTGTCACACTAAGTGGATTGAAGTTCCACTTATGACCGGGCTCGATGATAGGCTCTACACCACTTGGGTATTCAGGGTAAAGTTTATCCAGCATGACATCACCTAGAATTTTACGCAAATTGGAATACTCCAAATCCCGATCACCTACCAACATATCTGTCATGTATTTAAGCAACAAGATGGATTTGTATGCTGACCAATGTTCTGGTCGATAATTCAATATTTTGTATTCTACTGGTAATCTAGCATCTGACATTTGGTCAATGTATTGGTTGACTCCATCTGCATAAGCTTCTAATAAAAGGTAAGAATCAGGATCATTTTCTTGGATAAATTTCATTCCCTTTTCCGCTCCATATGCTAAGCCTTTTCTCCTAGTCATTCTATCGAGATCCAAAGCCAAAGGACCTACAATCTCTGAAATTCTCCCTCCTGCCGCCATGGTTTGGAATTCCATTTGCCAAAGTCTATGCTTTGCAGTAATGTAACCTTGAGCTCTGTATAAGTCGGCCGCGTTGCTTGCAAAAACATGCGGAATCAGATTTTCATCATAAACCACTTTTACCTCACTACTCAAATTTTTGAGTTCAAGTTCATCTTCAGCCAATTCATCTTCAGAGATAGCATTTTGCCAGAACCCATGATTGGGATCAAGCAAAGGAGCCAAAGGTGGGATCGCGCCAAAAGGTCTTGAAACAGCTACTGCCAGAGCGATTGTTAGTGCTAAAACAACTAAAAAGCCTACATACTTCATTGGATAGATTTTAGGTAAAGTGACGAATTTAGCCCAATCTGATAATTATTAAGCAAATCGATTCATCCTATTTGACATCTATCCATAAAAAAGCCCTCAAAATTAATTTTTGAGGGCTTTACAGGAAAAATGTTTTTTTTAATTTATGCTAATAGGGAGCTTTAGTTTTTCCCAACGAATGACTATGCCAGGGTTTTCTACTTCCATTGACAAAGATTCTTGACTGGTTTCTTCCCAAACTGGAGTCACATCAACTCGCAGCACATCATTTTTTTCATCGTATTGAAAATGTCCATGTTCTAGATCCCATTCAGAATTGAATATCACAGTCCAAGGGCCAGTTTCCTTTGGAATAGTGAATAGCGAGTATTTGCCGGCTGCCAGTTTTTTGCCTTCCACTGACATATCCTCAGCCAAATCCACATAGGAAGCTTCATTAGCACCCGTTCTCCACACTACATTATAAGGCACCAAATCACCCCATAATTCTCGGCCTTTCACGGAAGGAGAACCGTATTGCACTTTAAATCCTTTACCAGCAATTTGTCCTTCCTTAACCATTAATGGGCTTGGTCTGGATTCTTCTGTTTCGGCGGCCTCTTTAGTCTCAGCAGCCACTTCAGATTCTCTGGTTTCAGAAGTCCTTGGGTCACTGCACGAAGCCAAAACTAGCGTAATCATTGCCGTCGATAAGATCGTTTGGTAAGTTTTCATAGTGGGTAAATTTCTATCGAAATAACTAATAATTCGTAAATGAGCAAAATTAAAGATTCTCTTTCATCATTTGTAACCCGATCATTTGCTTCATTGCCAAAAATTCTACCTTTACAAATTAGCTAAATGGATTTTAGAACTAGCTTATCACTTGGATCGAAGATTGCTCTGAGGGCCATACGCTCAAACTCTTCAATAGGATTTATTGCAAAACATCTTGCCTGACCAATTTTAATTCATGAAGATTATCACCTGGCTCATTTTTGCCATTACGTTATTTTTGTTTGCTAGCGTTTACATCTCACCAGAGTATTTTCAATACGTTGGACTATTGCCATTTTTCATTCCTATATTTTTAATCCTGAATCTTTTTCTGCTAGTGATCTTGATTTTATCATGGAGAAAACTATCATTTCTTCCGCTTTTGGCCTTGTTGATCGGCTATAAATTTTTTCTTGCCACATTTCAGATTCATCCAAAAAATGATGAAGTAGTAGGTCTGAAAGTGCTCACTTACAATGCTCATATGTTCTATTATAAACCAAAAAGTGAGACTACACCTGAATCAAATGTGCTCTCCTGGCTACAGGATCAGCCCGCTGATGTGAAGGTGTTTCAGGAGTTCTATCAAGACAACACTACCCCTTCGCGGGATGCTGTGAAAATTCTCGGAAAGAATTCCAACTATAAGGTGTCCTATCATATAATCGATGGGAATCCAAAGAAAAGATCAAATGGCTTAGCTATCTTCTCCAAATACCCAATCATCAATGATGGAAAGGTGTTTGATGCTCAAGGTACCAATGGAGCTATTTTCGCTGACATTCTAGTGAATAGTGATACGATCCGAATCTACAATGCTCACTTGGAATCAATGAGAATTGCAACGGAAGGGCTTGAAAATCTAGAAGGTGTCAAGGAAAATTATAGACAAACGTTAGGCAAATTGCAACGAGGAAGTTTGGCTCGGAGTAAGCAGCTGAAAGTGCTCTTGGAACACATGAATAATAGTCCCCATCCCCTGATTCTTCTCGGTGACTTGAATGAAATTCCCTATTCCTACACCTATTTCAAATTGGGAGAAAATTATGAAAATGCCTTCGAAACTGCTGGAAGAGGCTTCGGCTTCACTTATAACCGCATCCTTTTCTTCCTGAGAATAGATCATATTTTCTCTAGCGAAAAGCTCAAGGCAGTTCAATTCAAAACTCATCGCGAAGTAGATTACTCTGACCACTATCCTGTGTCAGCGACCTTCACATGGGAAGGATTTGGGAAAAAGTAAGAGAATGGCTAATTCTTGAATTTTTTCTCCCATATTTTTTTCAAAGGCAAAAGTAAAAGTGGCAGCAACATCAAATCCGCCAACAGCGCAAATATCAAGGAGGCGGAGATCAACAAACCCGTAAAATGAGTAACGCCAAACTGACTGAAAATCAGGAGACCAAACCCTGCCGTCAGCACTATGGTGGTAAGTACAATTGCCTTTCCAGTTTCCAAATACGTTCGCTTCAACCCATAAATCAGGTTTTTACCCAACTTAAGCTCCTGCTTTAGCCTACTCATAAAGTGTATGCTATCATCCACGGCAATCCCAAATGCTACTGTAAATAAGATCGCCGTCGTCAACTTGAACTCAATTCCCAGAACATACATCAGCCCTAGCATCCAGATAAGCGGGATAAAATTAGGAATGAGAAGAAGAAATGAAATGCGCCAGGATCTGAACAAAAACCCCACGATAATACCTACTAAAAGAAATGCAACCCCGAGGCCTTTCGCCATCTGCAGCGTCACAGATTTATGCCCTTTATCAATCAAATAAGCTGTGCCTGTCCAGCGTACTTGCAGCAAATCTGGATTTACTTCTTGTTTTACAAATTCATTGAGCTCCTCTCGAAGCGCTGTCATTTTCAAAGAGCCAAGATCTGGTGCTCTGGCACTGAGGCGCCCGGATTTTTTATCGTCAGTCAATACTTTTGGTCCTTTGGACTCTAAAGCTTTTCCCAGCCATCGGTCCATGCGCTGACGCTGTCCCTTGGAAGGGAGTTCGAAAGCTTGTGGATCTCCTTGATTTTGTGCTTGATTGATAGTTTTTACTACCGTCAATGGAGAAATGATCTGTCCTTCGCCAAACAACTCCTGGATTTTTGCTTCTATTTTATCTATCTCTCCCAGCACCTCATAGTCTAGCAGAGAGTTTGCGCCACTACCAACTGACAGATAAATCTCTAAAGGATTTGAACCGCCATATTGCTCATTGAAATATTCAAAATCCTGTTGGATAGGATGATCAGTAGGCAGATTGTCAAGGAGGTATCCATTAATCTTCAGAGTTGATCCCAGCGCTAAGCATAGAAGAGTAATTCCCAGAAATGAAAACCCTATCCACTTCCTGTGCTTTAATTGCCAGGAGAAAACAGCAAGTAAAACACTCGGTTTTTCAGACTTTTGAAGCGAGGTAGAAATAGTAATCGGTAATAGGAATAATAAACCCGGTGCCACCAAGATCACAGCAAAAAACATCACCAACACTCCTAATCCAGTGCTCCACCCAAAATCCTGCAGTGCTGGGATAGTCGTGAAATAGAGAGAAACAAAACCTAGGGAAGTTGTCAAAATAGTTAACCAAACTGGCACAACTAACCCTTTAAAAACAGCTCGGATAGCCTTGTGTTTGTCGTCACCTTCTTTAAGTTTTTTGATCAAGTGTGTGAAAAAATGAATCAGAGCACTTAAGCCCACTATCATAAAAATAGTCGGCTGCATCACTGACATCACGTCTAGTGGCTTGCCTAAATAAATCAGCAGTCCAAAAGCCCAAGCTACTCCGATGATTAAGACAAAAAGTGGGATAATTACCGCCCACCAAGATCGAAAGATCAAAACGAGCAAAAACAACATCAGGACAATAGAACAGCCGAAAAAAAGCCCGAATTCATCCTGCATAAGCTTCACAAAGTCACCCTGCGTTTGGATTTTCCCTGCTATCGCCATTGGCACAATTTTGTGCTGAGAAAAAATATCCTTAATCGAATTATACAAAATATCTCCATCAGACTTGGATATATTCTGCTCATTTTTAATCCACAGTAAGAGTGATTTTCCATCCTTTGAAATTAATCTAGAACGATATTGATCCAGATTTTCCGATGTTTTTTGCAACGAACTCTTATCTGTCCAGTCCAGCACTTTTCTGGTCGACAATCCAAATACCCCAATGACCGGCTGCTCCAAATTTAATATCGAAATGACCGTATCGACTTTTTCTAACTTCTGGATTTCTGTATGTACGCTACTTGCTTCTGCTAAAAAATCAGCGCTTAAAAGCTCTCCATCTGGACTGCCTAAAGCAACTAGCAAGTAATCATTATCATTTTCAAATTGATTTTTGAAACTTTGGTAGAAATAGAGATCCTGGTCTTCCTGAGGAAAAAATGTTTCAAAATCATAGTTAAACTGAGGAATTGGACGAAAAATCGACAGCAAAACACTCAGTAGTATCGCAAAGACAAGTAATAAGTAAGCTGTTGATTTTCGAAACATTTAAAGGTTCGGGTGAATTTAATGTGCTATCATTCTTTCAAGTATAACAAGAATGAAGGTGCTTTGTGTGAAATCAATTCCATTTATTCTATGAACTGATTAACTTGCCAAAACTAGAAAATCAAACATAAAAGATGAAGCAATACCACGATTTGATGCGCAAAATCCTGAATGAAGGAGCAGTAAAAGGAGATAGAACAGGAACAGGAACCCGTAGTATTTTTGGTCATCAGATGCGGTTTGATTTATCAAAGGGTTTTCCCGTAGTGACTACCAAAAAACTTCACCTTCGCTCTATCATCATTGAGCTTCTTTGGTTTCTCAAAGGCGACTCAAATATCAAATACCTCAACGATAACAACGTGTCGATTTGGAACGAATGGGCTGACGAGAACGGCGATTTGGGTCCGGTCTATGGCTATCAGTGGAGACATTGGCCAGATGGCAAAGGCGGGGAAATCGACCAAATCAAAAACCTCATTCACCAAATCAAAACCAAACCTGACAGCCGCAGACATATCGTAAGCGCTTGGAATGTGGCGGATGTGGATAATATGGCCTTGCCTCCTTGCCATACGATCTTTCAGTTCTATGTGGCCGATGGCAAATTGAGTTGCCAACTCTACCAGCGAAGTGCGGATGTTTTTCTTGGCGTTCCTTTTAATATCGCCTCCTACGCATTGTTTACTATGATGGTCGCTCAGGTTTGTGGATTAGAAGCTGGCGACTTCGTGCATACCTTTGGAGATGCGCATTTGTATTCCAATCATTTGGAGCAAGCCGAATTGCAGCTTAGCCGCGAGATTAAAGAGTTGCCTACAATGAAAATCAATCCTGAGGTGACGGATATTTTTGAGTTTAAATACGAGGATTTCGAATTACTCAACTACGATCCGCATCCGCATATTAAGGCTATAGTGGCTGTGTAAGAAATTTGAAAATTTAAGATGAATTGAATCTAAGTGAAGAAGTAAGTAAAAAGGCTCAGGAAAATACCCTGAGCCTTTTTATTTAATCTTCTAACTCATACTTGAGTGTTTTCCCTTTTTGCACAGCTGGAAGTCCTTCGGACATCCAAAGTGGAACTGGCGCGCCTTTGAGATAGTGGTCAAAGAACTGACTCAAACGCACCGAAAGATCCTTTCTGTTTTTGCGCTGCACCAGATTATGATCTTCCCCATTGTATTGAAGTAGCCAAGCGGGCTGATTCAATCGCTTCAGTGCCATGAACATTTCGATTCCCTGATACCATGGAACAGAACCATCTTCGTCGTTATGCATGATCAGAACTGGCGTTTTCACGCGGTCCATAAAGAATAAGGGAGAATTTTCGATATAATAAACCGGCTTTTCCCAAAGGGTACCTCCTATTCTGGATTGTGTTTGCTCATACTGGAACATGCGGCTCATACCTGTTCCCCATCTAATACCGCCATAGGCTGATGTCATATTCACCACAGGTGCACCAGCTCCTGCAGCTTTGAACATATCCGTTTGCGTAATCAGGTAAGCTACTTGATATCCTCCCCAACTTTGTCCTTGGATGGCCATATTATCAGCATCCACAAAACCTCTGGCTACAATTGACTGCACGCCTGGAATGATGCAGTTATAAGCACTTGGACCTGGAAGTCCAAGTTCATATTTGATATCTGGCACAAAAACCAAGTAATCATTGCTTACAAAATAAGGGATATTTATCGTAGAGGCACTTGGTGCAGGAGCTCTATAATTATGCAATCCATCACTATTTCGCTCATAGAAATACACCATCAACGGATATTTCTTGGAAGTATCGAAATTCTCTGGCTTGAATAACAAGCCTTGCAAAGGTTCTCCATTATTGGTCATATAATCCACCAATTCAACAGAACCCCAATTCACATTAGCTTGCTGTGGATTAAGATTTGAAACCTTTTTAAGGCTTTTGAACGTCAAATCTCCCAAATACAAATCAGGATTTTCCTTATAGGTTGATTTGTTCAGGAAAATGGCAGAGCTCTCCTTCGCTTTGGTCAGGCCATAGTAACGATTAGCTGACATGATCAACTGCTTAGGAGCTGACTTACCGTCAAATGATCCGGTGAAATAACCAGCATCTTTTGTCTTTTCATTGAATGCAGTAAGGAGTAATTGACCTTTTGGATCAATGCTTCGCTCCTCCCGATCCAAGTCCTGTCTTCTAAAGACTGTATTGGACTTTCTGCCCGCTCCTTGTGTCAGATTTACAGCTTCAGTAGGTTTTTTAGGATCAATTTTCCAAATATCAAATCGATCATAAACCAAAAAAGCCTCGTCCCCTTCTAACCAACCCGCATTCCCATAACTTCCAGGAAGAGATGGAGAATCGTGCAATTCTTCATGGAACCCTTCGGGAAGCTGTTTTGTGAGATCGATTTTTGCCTTTTGAGCAATATCATAGGCTACCCAGCTGCTATCACGTCCATCATACCAATACACGTATTTACCTTCTGGAGAAATCGAAGGAAACCCAGAAGCATCTGTCTCTACTAACGTTTTGGATCCGTCCTTAAAATCTACCAAATACAAATCTCGTCCTATCTGAATGTCCCAGCTGTAATTGATGCGATAAGGTGCATCTGTCCAAGCCAATCCAAAATCACGTTCTACCTTTGCTTCTAAATTCACATTTTTCAAATCCAGATCTCCCAGTTGGGTGATCTTGTCGGTATTCAGATTTATTGTCGCCAAATAAGAGAATTTCTCTTCACTGTCCTTATTCTTCAACTGCATAGGCTGAATCTCAGAATCCTGCCATCCCCAAATATCCAGGCTTACTCTATCTTCATCTAAAATGGTTGTGTCATTTGCATAAGTATAATCCACATAGTCTGGAGCCACGCCAAAAAACAAACGCTCTTCGTTTTCAGAGAATTTAAGATTGCCATCGGCACTGATTCTTCCATTTGCCAGAATCCCCTCAGAATCCTTGGTAGCTATTTGCTTCACATCTCCATTCTCAGTTTTGACAAGGAAAAGCGAATGATATGGCTTTTTTGCTTTGGTAGAATCATCGGTGGAAATATATGCGAGGTAGTTAGCCTCGGGAGAAAATGTGACATCCGAATAAGAAGTCATTCCTTCAGAGATTAATTTACTTTCGCCACTTGCAAGGTTCAGCAAATAAATAGCAGCGTTATCCAAGGTGTCTTCTTCAGCCAAAACATACTGTAAGAAATCGCCAGTTGCGGAGAACCCATATGATTTCACTCGCTCAAACTCATAGCTAACCGAACCATCCAATTTTCGGACTTGAAGCAAAGTGCCATCCGCTTTTTTAGGCTTTTCCTCTTTCGCCGTTGAGTCAGCTTCTACTTCTTTCTCGTCTTTTCCTTTCTCCTTCTTCTCCTTTTCAAAATTAATGGCTATCCAGCTCCCTTCTTTCTCAGGAGTGGCAAATGACTTCACTCGTGGAAGTTTCTCCATTTTGCCAGTTGCCATAGTATAAATAAAAAGACTATCCGCAGGCATGTCATCCTTTTTAGTCTTTTTTAATTTCAACACATAAACCGAATCTTTTTCAGGTACAATTTTACCTACGGCAAAGGCATCATCGGCAGAAAAATCAAATGACGTTCCTCTGGAAATTACTTGACGCTTGCGTGGATTTTTGAAGGAGAAGATTTCAATACGCCCATCGCCGTCTTGAGGGGATATTTGATAACCAACCCATTGGCCATTTTTGGTGATTTTCTCGGAAGATAATCTTTCCCATCCATCGTAATCTGAGTGAGTGAGAGCCCGTTTTTGCTGCGCAAAAAGAGTATGTGAACCTAAGAGTAATACAGCCAGTAAAACTCCAAATCTTAAATTCTTCATATGCTATTTATTAATAATGAATTCTTGCTCAAAAAGCCCTCCTCTAGTCGATGACAACTTGATTTTTCCTTTTATCTCCTCATTTCCTTCTACCTGTACTTTGAAAGTGGCCGACTTCGTTTCTCCAAGTCCTGTGTAGCCAGCATAAATCGTCTTGTCATACAACTCAGGGCTCACAATTTTAACTTTTGCTTCCTCGTACCCTTTGGTCAGTTCCTTATCAAAAATCAATGAAACCCTATCCTCTTGAACAATTTTAACCAATTTGGCCTGCTCAAGAGCCACTGGAAGTCCACCTATATTTTTCCATGAAAGTGCTATTTCAAATTCACCATCAGAGATTTTTTTGACCGTTACATTTTCAACTTTAAGTTCAGGAAGTTTTTTAGCCATTGCCAGGTTAAACTGAGCTTGCTTTTTAGCCCAATTCTCCAATTGCCATGTTGGCCCATTTTGTCCAAAAAACTTAGGATGAAATCCTCCAATCTCCACTTCACCCAGCGTAGGATGCGTCATTGGAGTCCATGATTTAAAACCATTACCCTCATTTGCTTCCTCATCCCACATCAAGGCATCGTAATCATCGTAAATACCGTCCTCATTGTAATCCTTCATTGCACCATTATTCCATAGCTCATCTCCATACCAAATAGATCCATAATAGAAGTATCCGAAATCTGGCCCATGACCGAATAGTGGAGATGGCTTCAAAGGGTCACCAGTCATTCTATCAACCTTATACCTAGTGGCATAAGTCTCATATACATCACCTGCCCACGGATACCCCGTAAAAGAGAGCCCCAATTGATCCATTTCCTTATAAATAGCCAAGTCAGAAGGATACATTCGTTCTTCTGATTTGGAAGTGGAAGGTGCTCTTAGGTGCATTGGAACGCGAGTATCCATAGAGTTTACTACAGAAATATTCGGATGAGTCAGCATCCACATGACTGTAGATTTTGATTCTATCTCACTCATTGGGAATTCGCCTGCTCCGTTTTGAGTATATCCCCGTCCAGTCAAATCACCACCGGTATCTGGCCGCCAGTTTTCAGGATAATTTCTATGAAGATCCAGCCCACCTATTCCATCTTCATTATAATCGCCATCACCATCGTTATCAATGCCCTCAGAATACATCAAATACTCACCTTTTCCAGGAAATACTCTTTTCATTAACTTTCCTGAAGGATGTTCAGGGTCAATTATGTAATCTGCTTTTTCAAGTTCCTCAGGCGTAGTTGCTTTTTTTCTAAGCTGATAAAGTATGCCATCACCATCCAAATCTTCTCCTGAATCTTCATCAAATAATCCATCTCTGTCGTTATCATGAGGTTTGACTGTGCTTCTATTAGCTTGTGCAGTAAATAGATATAAATTTGATCCATCTGGATTATTCTGAGGTCTCAAATAAATTGCCTTACTATCTATTAAGTGCGTGATCTCTGAATCCTTGCCATAATTCTCAAGCAAATGCTGTGTGAGCCACAGTAAAGATTCACTTCCGGTAATTTCTCCGGAATGTCTTCCTCCTTCAAAGTATGCGGCAGGTTTATCAGTATCCTTCCCTGTTTTCTTATTGGTAATGGTCATCTGTAAAATCGGCCTGCCTTCAAAGGACCTGGCAATTTCATAGAGGTCTACAATGTCAGGATATTGCTTAGCCCAGACTTCATACCAATGATACATGACATCTACTGTATGGTATTTGTCAAAAGTTAACTGATCAGTTGGGATGTATTCCACCTCTGGAAATTCATGTTTCTTAAAAAAGGAGGAACCATGTCGCTCTCCAGAAACCGTATGGAATTTGGCTGCAGAGTCACTTTCAGTAAAAATCTTTTGATCTCCGAAAGTCTTAACTTGAGCCATTCCCACTCCGTAGATGAGCGACAATGAAATCATTATAAGTGTTTTTTTCATGGAATTGGCGTTTATAAAGTCATCAAAAATAAAAACCACATTCCACCAATACCCAACCGCTTAAAAAAAATCGAAAAAATCGGCTTACTGCTTTTAGACTACTAACTCGATGGTTCCCATATCATCAGTTTCATTTTCAGTCACTGGATTATAATCAAGCAATTTTCTAAACACAAAATCGATCCGCGCCCTTCAAACCTTAATCCACATCGCTCAGCACTTAAAAACCACTCAATCTTCCCATAGAATTCAGTCGAAGTAAAACTTTTACTCCTTGAATTTTTGCCATTTTTTTCTGAGAAAAAAAAGAAGAGTAGCTGTCGACTAGGTCAGCGGCGTGTTTTGGGACCCTATTCAATGAAAATTGAAATTTTTGAGCAAGTTATTTTCGGTTGTAGCAAATGGGACGATGTATAAAAACAAACCGTCCAAAAATTTTTAGAAACAATATTTTGAAAAAAATTCTGGCTAGGAAACAAAAAAGTCTCGCCAAAAGCAAGACCCTTTTCAGAATATAAACCCAAATATAACTTTAGAGATTAAAAGTTTCAGTTGAAATTAAACTAAAATTTGGCAATGCACATGATCTCAAATTTTAATTCGACTTTTTACTCTATGAACAAAATATTCAATTGAACATTCATATCGAGTCCAAAGTAAGTGGATTTTACTTTTAATTACAAATTGAAAAAAAAATTTTGCTATATTTTGAACAATCTCTAATTTACAGGCACATTCATTAACAATCATCCAAAATCACTCGATAAAAATGGACAAAATTTTAGATATCGATAACATAGACTTGAAGATCATTTCGCTTCTAAATGAAGATGCTAAGACTCCCTATACTGAAATTGCCAAAAAAGTCTTTGTTTCTTCTGGTACTGTACACGTGCGAATGAAGAAACTTGAGGATATGGGTATCGTTAAAAGTGCCACACTGAACATTGATTTTTCGAAACTTGGCTATGACATATCGGCATTTTTGGGAATTTACCTGGAGAAGAGCTCACTTTATGATACAGTTATAGAAAAACTGAAGACAATTTCCGAAGTAGTTAGTGCTTACTATACGACAGGTAATTATTCGATTTTCGCCAAAATCATCTGCAGAGACACGAATCACTTGAGATTTGTCCTTGATAATATCCAGAAAGTAGAAGGAATCGACAGAACGGAAACATTGATAGTTTTAGAGGAATCGATTAACAGACCGATTCAGTTTTTCGACAAAGAGAAATAATCCAATTAAGATTAAATCTAAATAAAAGATTTTCACATCAAATCTAAATTCAAGAGTATTGAACTTTCAATACTCTTTTTTTGTAAAGACGGTATAGAATAGATGAAAAAGCGGTTTTCTATCCAACTTTTGTATGCTTGATAGAATTATCCAATGGGGTGAAACGCAATATTTTCATTATATCTTATACCTTTGCAGGTAAAATGTAATTAGTCTAAATAACTCAGCAACAATGAGCAAAGACAATCAAATTTTAGAAGAACTAACATCAAAAGAATACGAACACGGATGGTCAGTAAACTACGAAGCCGATGAGGCTCCTGTAGGCTTAACTGAAGAAACTATTCGATGGATATCAGCTAAGAAGGAAGAACCGCAATGGCTTCTTGATTGGAGATTGAAAGCGTTCAAGTCATGGCAAGCCATGTCGGAGCCGAAGTGGGCCAATGTCCATTATCCAAAAATCGATCTGCAGTCACTTAAGTATTATTCTGCACCCAAGCTAGCTAGCAAGCCCAAGAATCTGGATGAAGTAGATCCTGAATTGCTTGATATCTATAAGAGACTAGGAATCAATTTGAATGAGCAAAAGAGACTTCAAGGCATAGCTGTTGACGCAGTGCTTGATTCCGTTTCTGTAGCTACTACATTCAAAGGCACACTTTCCAAATTGGGAATCGTGTTCTGCTCTTTTAGCGAAGCCGTAAAAGAACATCCTGAATTGGTGAAGAAATATTTGGGTTCGGTAGTTCCGATGACGGACAACTACTATGCAGCGCTCAACTCTGCGGTGTTCTCAGATGGATCTTTCTGCTATATTCCAAAAGGCGTTCGTTGCCCAATGGAGCTTTCCACTTACTTCCGAATCAATGCAGCAAATACAGGTCAGTTTGAAAGAACGCTGATCATAGCTGAAGATGAATCATACGTTTCTTACCTAGAAGGATGTACTGCGCCACAACGTGATGAGAATCAGTTGCACGCAGCAGTAGTAGAAATCTACGCTGGAGCACATGCAGAAGTAAAATATTCTACTGTCCAGAACTGGTTCCCAGGAAGCAAAGAAGGAGTAGGTGGTATTTATAACTTTGTAACAAAGCGAGGTATTTGTGCTGGTGACTTCTCGAAGATTTCCTGGACACAAGTAGAAACAGGTTCTGCTGTAACTTGGAAGTACCCGTCTTGTATTCTTAAGGGAGACAATTCCATCGGAGAATTCTATTCTGTCGCGGTAACCAATCACTACCAGCAAGCAGATACAGGAACGAAAATGATTCACATTGGTAAAAACACCAAATCGAGAATTGTATCCAAAGGTATTTCCGCAGGAAAATCCCAAAACTCATACCGTGGTCAAGTACAGGTGATGAAGCGGGCAACTAACGCACGTAACTTCTCCCAATGCGATTCCTTGCTAATGGGAGATCGTTGTGGAGCACATACGTTCCCATACATCGATATCAGTAATTCTACTGCCAAAGTGGAGCATGAAGCTACTACTTCGAAGATCGGAGAAGACCAGCTTTTCTATTGCAACCAACGAGGTATTGCGACAGAAGATGCAGTTGCACTGATAGTAAATGGATACGCCAAAGAGGTATTGAATCAACTGCCAATGGAATTTGCTGTCGAAGCACAGAAATTACTAGCGCTTACGCTTGAGGGATCTGTAGGATAATTTGTGATTTGAAATTTATGATTTGAGATTATGGCAACCATCACTTGCTTCTAAGATTTAGACATCTGGCAAAAGGCGAGAAAATATTGCAAAATTATTTTTGCACTAACTCTAAAAAATGGTTGCCAAAATGATTTCAGTCTAAGAAATCAAATTAATTCATGCTCAGGTTTTACCATGGACAATATCGCTGAAGGATTTTAACGTGAGGGAAATAGAGAATTCATACAATTCTTAAGTATCGCAGAAGCTTCAGCAGGAAAGTCAAGATCTCAATTATTTAGAGCTTTTGACCGAAAATATATTTCAGAAGAAACACTTTGTGTGACCTGGGAGAAAAGTTTAGAAATCAGCAAGTCTATTTCTGGATTCATAAAGTATTTAAAAGACACTGAGATTAGAGGGGATAAGTTTAAAAGCTCAAATTTAAGTTTCCCTAATTTCAAATATCAAATGTCAAATTTAAAATTATGCTTAGTATAAAAAATTTGCACGCCTCTATCGAAGGGACTCCAATCCTAAGAGGTATCAATCTTGAAGTGAAAGCAGGAGAAGTTCATGCGATCATGGGTCCTAACGGCTCAGGTAAATCTACTCTTGCCTCAGTTTTGGCAGGAAGAGAAGAATATGAAGTAACCGAAGGTGAAGTTTCTTTCAAAGGAAAAAATCTTCTCGACCTTTCTCCGGAAGTTAGAGCGAGAGAAGGTGTTTTTCTTGCATTCCAATATCCAGTAGAGATCCCGGGAGTCAGCTCGACTAACTTCCTGAGAACTGCAGTCAATCAAGTAAGAGAATACCGTGGCGAAGAAGCTCTTGATGCGGTAAAGTTCTTGACATTGATGAAAGAGAAGATGAAACTGGTTGAGATGGATCAGAAACTTTTGAGCAGAGCTTTGAACGAAGGTTTCTCAGGCGGAGAAAAGAAAAGAAACGAGATATTCCAAATGGCGATGCTCGCTCCTACCCTTTCTATTTTGGATGAAACAGATTCAGGTTTGGACATCGATGCACTTCGCATAGTATCAAATGGCGTGAATCAGTTGAAATCAAAAGATAATGCGACCATCATTGTAACTCACTACCAGCGATTACTGGATTACATCATTCCTGATTTTGTACACGTATTGTACAATGGACAAATTGTAAAATCAGGTAGTAAAGAGCTTGCATTAGAGCTAGAAGAAAAAGGATACGACTGGATCAAAGACGAAGTCGATTCTAGAGCTACCGTTTGATTTTCATTCTAAAACATCACACATGAGTACGCTAATAAAGCAAGATATACTTGTGGAATTGTTGGCAAATGTAGGCACTGGCTTTGAACAAGTCCGCGCTGCAGGAAAGGAAGCTTTCCAAGACCAAGGATTCCCTACCAATAAATCAGAAGAATACAAATTCACCGCGATTACGAAAAAGCTCGAGCAAAGCATTCAAAATTTTGCGCCAGCAGGAGCTTTTGAAGTAACCGCCGATCAGGTGAAGGCAAATGTATTTGAAGGTTACGCTGGCGACGTTTTGGTATTTGCCAATGGACATTTTCAGCCCTCACTTTCATCTACTATCGAAGGAGTGGAAGTTGCTCTTCTTTCAGAAAAAGCTGATACAGCTATCGGAAGTATTGCCAAGCCAGGGAAAGATCCATTTTGCGCATTGAATCAAAGTTCTTTTGAAGGTGGAATTTTTATTTCTGTCCCGAAAAAGGCTCAAATTCAAATGCCGATTCTGTTGTTGAATTTCTTCAAAGCTAATGGTGGTCAGGTGATCCAACCAAGAGTCTGGATTGAAGCTGGGGACTTTGCAGAGGTGACATTTATCAATCACAGTGTAAATCTAAGCGACACTCCTTATTTTGCCAATAAAGTAATGGAATTGAAAGGTGGATTGAATACTCAGATTCGCTGTTACAATCTCCAGAATGAAGGCAAAAATGCCATCGAAGTCAGTACTACGGAAACTGATATTCAGAAAGACGGAAGATTCACTTCTGTGAACATTTCTCTTTCAGGCGAGTTGGTGAGAAATAACTTGAGCATAAATATTCTGGGAAGTAATTCTGAAGGAAACATGTACGGTTTGTATTTGCTGAATGGTAAGTCTCACGTGGATAATCATACCAACATGGATCATACCGTAGCTCATAGTGAATCCAATGAACTTTATAAAGGAATTCTGGCAGACAGTTCAAGAGGGGTTTTCAATGGGAAAATCTTTGTAAGACAAGACGCTCAGAAAACGAATGCTTTCCAGCAAAACAACAATATTCTTCTTTCGGAAGATGCGGTGGTGAATACCAAGCCACAACTTGAAATCTGGGCTGACGATGTGAAATGTTCTCACGGCTGTACTACTGGTCAGCTGGACGAAGAAGCATTATTCTATCTTCAGGCAAGAGGTATTGCAAAAGATCAAGCGAAAGGCTTATTGCTTTATGCATTCGCAGGTGAAGTATTGGATCATATTACAGATGAGAGTTTCCGTGAGTATTGCATCGCGCAGGTTCAGAGACGCTTAGGAAGTAACTTCTAACAAAATGGGACTAGACATAGAAAAAATAAAAGGCTTGTTTCCAGTACTTCACCAAGAAGTGCATGGTAAGCCTTTGGTATATTTTGACAATGCCGCTACGACGCAAA
Organism: Algoriphagus antarcticus; assembly: GCF_002150685.1. Lineage (GTDB taxonomy): Bacteria > Bacteroidota > Bacteroidia > Cytophagales > Cyclobacteriaceae > Algoriphagus > Algoriphagus antarcticus. The sequence goes on along the minus strand of NZ_MSSW01000010.1, from coordinate 80,377 downwards.
AGCCGAAGTCTGTTCTTGATGCTTTGACGAATTATTACGAAAAAGATAATTCAAATATTCACCGGGGAGCTCATGCATTAGCAGATCGAGCAACTCGTTATTTTGAAGAAACCCGTGAAGCCATCCAGCATTTTGTGAATGCTCGCGAAGCTGCAGAAGTGATTTTCACCAAAGGAACTACAGAAAGCATCAATCTGGTAGCTTCTACTTTTGGGAGAAAGTTCGTAGAAAAAGGTGACGAAATCATCATTTCTACACTGGAGCATCACTCCAATATTGTGCCTTGGCAAATGCTCTGCGAAGAAAAAGGCGCTGTTTTAAAGGTAATACCAATCAATGAGGCTGGAGAGATTATTTTTGAAGATTTCGAAAAATTGCTTTCTCCAAAAACCAAATTAGTCAGCATTGTCCACGCTTCAAATGCGCTGGGAACAATAAATCCTGTCAAAAAAATAATTGATGCTGCACATGCAGTTGGTGCAAAAGTACTTCTGGATGGAGCCCAAAGTTCCAGTCATTTGCATATAGATGTACAGGATTTGGATTGTGATTTCTTTGCTTTTTCTGCACACAAGCTTTACGGGCCCACGGGTCTGGGTATTTTATACGGAAAGAGAGAAGTGTTTGAATCTATGCCTCCTTATCAAGGTGGTGGAGAAATGATCAAAGAGGTAACGTTTGAGAAAACTACCTACAATGACATCCCATTCAAATTCGAAGCAGGTACACCGAATATTGCTGACGTAATCGCTTTTAAATCTGCAATTGATTTTATCAGCGAACTAGGCAAAGATGCGATCAGAACTCATGAAGATGAATTGCTTGCCTACGCCAATGAGCAACTGACGCAAATCAAGGGTTTTATCCCTGTCGGCACAGCCAAAGAAAAAGTAAGTGTACTTTCTTTTAACATCAATGCGATGCATCCTTATGATGTGGGAATGATGCTGGACGCGAATGGTATCGCCGTCAGAACAGGCCATCATTGCACGCAACCACTAATGAAAAGATTGGGACTAGAAGGAACTGTAAGAGCTTCATTTGCTGTTTACAATTCCAAATCAGAAATAGATAAACTGGCAGAAGGCGTAAGCCGAATTGCCCGAATAAAAAATAAATGAGCAACATTCAGGAAGTTCAAGATGAGATAGTTTCGGAATTTGAAATCCTTGGGGATGACAAAGAATCCACAATTTATTACATCATGGAATTGGGCGCAGGCCTGGAAGATTTTCCTGATAATGAAAGAATTGAGGAGAATACCATCAAAGGCTGCCAATCCAAAGTTTGGTTGATAGCTGAAGAAAAAGGTGGGAAAGTCCATTTCCAGGCTGATTCCAATACAGATATAACCAAAGGATTAATCTCACTTTTGCTGAGAGTATTGAACTATCAAAGTCCAGAACAGATTATAAATGCGAAGCTTGATTTCGTGGAGAGAATCGGAATGGGCTCAATCATCGGAAGCCAGCGATCGAATGGATTTGCTTCGATGATCAAGCAAATTAAGTTGTACGCTTTGGCTTTTCAAGCCAGGCAAAATGTCTGATAGTATGTCAACAGAAAGTAAAACGGAAACAACAGTAGGACAAGTAGAAAACCTTAAGGAAAAGGTAGTACAAGCGATTAAGTTGGTATATGATCCTGAGATTCCTGTGGATGTATATGATCTTGGTTTGATCTATGAGATCACTGTTTACCCTGTAAACAATGTCTATGTCCTGATGACATTGACGTCTCCAAACTGCCCTTCAGCAGAGTATATTCCTACAGAGGTAAAAGACAAAATCCAACAGATTCAGGGAATTAATAATGTGGAAATTGAATTGACATTTGATCCACCTTATTCTCAGGATATGATGTCAGAAGCCGCAAAACTTGAATTGGGCTTTCTCTAATTAAGAACTTTAAAACTAGTAATAATATGTATCCAGAAGAATTGATCGCTCCAATGAGAGCGGAACTTTCCAGTATAGGATTTGAAGAGTTCAGAACTGCTGAGCAAGTTGCAACGCATCTTGGTTCAGACCATAAAGGTACTACCCTTGTCGTAGTAAATTCAGTGTGTGGCTGTGCTGCAGGAGCTGCAAGACCAGGAATTACCTACGCGGTTGAAAATGCGAAAGTAAAACCCACTACTCTTGCCACCGTTTTTGCAGGCAACGATAGAGATGCTGTAGAGAAAATAAGAGAGCTCTGCCTTCCTTATCCTCCATCTTCTCCAGCTATGGCTTTATTCAAAGATGGTGAGTTGGTTCACTTCATCGAGCGCCATCATATTGAAGGCAGAAATGCAAAAATGATCGGCGACCACTTAGTGGAAGTATTCGAGCATTTCTGTGCATAAAATTAGCCCTTCGGGGCTTTTTTTATTAGAAAAAACAATCGATCAGGTGTTTACAGCATGATGTACATTGGTGACAGTGTTATAAGCTCGGGGTTGAGAATAATATATTCTGAGAAAAATCACTTTTCGCAGGATTATTATTCCATTAGACACATTCTAAAGCCAATAAACAACCTGATTTTATTATCTTAAGGCCCAATTAGTAGGTTTTTTAACATCCGCAATCCAAACAATAATTATATGTCTGAATCAGCTAAGCTTTCTTTCAAAGGACAAGACTATGAATTTCCGGTAATCACCGGTACCGAAAATGAATCTGCGATTGATATCGCAAAACTTAGAGCATCCTCGGGACTAATCACCCTTGACCCAGGATACAAAAACACTGGAGCTACGACTAGTGCAATTACATTTTTAGATGGAGAAGAGGGAATTCTTCGCTATAGAGGATATAGAATCGAAGATCTTGCGGAAAAGTCCACCTTCCTTGAGGTTTCTTATTTATTGATTTACGGTGAACTTCCTTCTCAGGCTGAGTATGAGAATTTCTCTAAAGAAATTACTCATCACACGTTGGTTCATGAGGACATCAAGAAAATTCTAGAAGGATTCCCTTCCAATGCACACCCGATGGGAGTACTTTCTTCTATGATCTGCGCTTTGACGGCTTTCTATCCAGAATCTTTGAATCCAAATAGAAGCGAAGAAGAAGTAAACCTAAGTATCATTCGTTTGATAGCCAAGATGCCGACTTTCGCTACCTGGGCTTACAAAAACGAAATGGGACATCCAGTAAACTACCCAGACAACTCCCTGGACTATTGTTCAAACTTCCTGAAAATGATGTTTGCACTTCCTGCGGAAAAGTTTGATGTAGATCCTGTGGTAGCTTCTGCCCTGGACAAACTTCTTATTCTTCATGCTGATCACGAGCAGAACTGTTCTACTTCTACAGTAAGAATAGTAGGTTCTTCTCAAGCCAGCATTTACGCGTCTATTTCTGCTGGCATCAACGCACTTTGGGGACCACTTCACGGTGGGGCAAATCAATCCGTGATCGAAATGCTAGAAGCAATCAAAGCTGATGGTGGAGATGCTAAAAAGTATTTGGACAAAGCAAAAGATAAAAACGACCCGTTCAGATTGATGGGTTTTGGACACAGAGTTTACAAAAACTTCGATCCAAGAGCGAAAATAATCAAGAAGGCAGCTGACGATGTGCTAGAGAAATTAGGCGTAAACGATCCCATATTAGATATAGCCAAAGAACTAGAACAAGCAGCGCTCAGCGATCAGTACTTCATAGATCGTCAATTGTATCCAAACGTAGATTTCTACTCTGGAATCATATACCGAGCACTTGGCATTCCTACAGATATGTTCACAGTAATGTTTGCGCTAGGAAGACTTCCGGGCTGGATAGCTCAGTGGAAAGAAATGCGTGAAAATGGTGAGCCAATAGGTCGCCCAAGACAAATATATACAGGCGCGAATGAACGCGACTATGTATCTATGAACAGACGATAATTGTAGAGCAAATTCCCCATTTTGAATAGATAACCAGCTGAATTCGGCTGGTTATTTTACTTAATAGGCCCCAATTGGCAATGGTATTAATTTTGACTTCAATATTTTAACTAAACCGACAATGATGCCTACCCAAACATTAGAAGATGCTTTTGCATTGACCAAAAAATTTACCGAAAAACCCAGCAATGAAGAATTACTCAAACTTTATGGTCTTTATAAGCAAGCGACTGAAGGAGATATCGATACAGAACGTCCCGGAGGATTCGACTTCAAAGCTGCTGCGAAGTACAATGCCTGGTTGAACTTCAAGGGAACTTCCAAAGATGATGCTGAAAGGCAATACAGCGAATTGGCAGATGAATTATCAAGGAAATATATTTAACCAAAAATGGCTTGGGTTTCCGAGCCATTTTTTTTAGAAGCCACCCCCACTATTTATAAGACTGTATTTTCCTATTTCCTCTTTCTAGCCATGCGGGATGCGATGATACTCCCTGCTATAAGCTGCTGAATATGGTACATCATCACAGGCAGCAAAACTAACCCGAACAAGGCCGGATCAGGAAAAATCACTTTGCCTATTACAACCCCTTGCACCAAGGATTTTTTCGATCCACAAAAGAGTGCTGTGACTCTATCTTCCCACCTAAAACCCAGCCCTCTACATACAATTTCAATAATCAACCATACCAAAAAGAACAAGGCAAGCATCGTTGCTCCTACTTCTAGAAGAACTGAAGCTCTGTATGGAGAAAAAACTTCTTGGGCAAAAGACTGGGCAAAAGTTGTGAACACTATGATCATAATTACTGTCTGATCTACATATTTCAAGTGTGAAATATGCTTGGAAATCTTGGGAAGCAACCAATTATGAGTCAGAATCCCAAGAACTACAGGAAGTAAAACTTTAACTGAAAGTTCACCAAGAGTAGGCAAGTAATCCATTTGAATATCAGCAGAATTAGCCAAAATCCCCATCCAAGCTGGAGTGATCACCACTCCAAGCAGACTGGAAATACTTGCGTTGAAAATTGCCCCGGGGATATTGCCACCGGCAATCGAAACCATGACCACCGAAGCACTTACTGTAGATGGCAATACGGATAAATAGGTAATACCAATTTTGAAATCCTTATCAATCCAAGTCATGGAGGATGATAACAGCATCACCAAGAGTGGGAAAAGCAAGAAGGTGGAGACTTGGATTAAAACATGCAACCTCCAGTTTGACAACCCAGACTTCAGCTCCGCTGGATTGAGCTTGACTCCATAGAAAAAAAAGACCAATCCAATTCCAACATTGATTATTGGTTTCCAAGGCACAGGCGATTGACTTGATCCTGCATAGGGAAATAGCCAAGCCAGGAAAATCGCTGCAAACAGTCCCAATAAAAAGCCGTTGATACCAACCTTGCTGAGGGTGTTGGTTAATTTACGAATCATTCGATAGTAAGTCGTTTGAAATTATCACAAAGAATAGCTGTCGCAATGGCGACGTTCAATGACTCTGCCTGACCAAATCCTGGTATAGTCACCTTATCAGTCACCACTTTTTCAAGGTCTTCTCCTATGCCATTTGACTCATTTCCCATCAGGATTACTCCTCGTCTGATTTGCTTCATTTTATGGACATTTTTACCATCTAGAAAAGCCCCATATATTGGGACCTTCCATTGGTGAAAAACTTCATTCAAATCCGCATAGAAAAAATTAACTCTGATAAATGATCCCATGCTGGACTGGATTACTTTCGGATTATAGAAATCTGCCGTTTGCGCTGAAAACACCAAGTTTTTGATCCCGTACCAATCAGCAATTCTAATTATGGTACCAAGATTGCCTGGATCACGCACATCATCTAATCCTATCACAAAATTGTCTTCTGGAAAAGCAAAAGCACGATTTGGTTTCATGTGTACCACAGCTAAGGCACTATCATTGCTTTGATATTGACCGAGGCTCTCTAGTTGGTTTTGAGTAGCTAGGATTACTTGTACATCGGAGCTATTAATCTGGGTGTTATGCCTGCTAATGAAAGACTCGGTTGCTACAAGTAGTTCTACTCTAAAATCGGAGTTAAGCACTTCTAAAACACTCTTCTCACCTTCCACAAAGAACTTTTGCTCCTGATTTCGGAATTTCTTTTGATGTAAGGATTTAATAAACTTAACTGTATTTTTGCTAAGCATTCGGATCGACTCTGCCATTTTGAAATTCACCAAATATATACTTTTTATCTGTGTCCTCTGGGCCATGTATGCGTGCTCATTGAGCAAAAACTTACCAGAAGGCAAATATGTCCTGGAGAACAATAGTCTTGAAGGCGTGGAAAAGGCAGATAAATCAGAAATTGAAGGTTTATTTTTTCAGGAGCCAAACACTAAGATTCCCCTCACCAACTCCTCTCTTGGTGTCACTATTTACAGGGTAGGTCAGATTTTTTATGACAGTGCAAAAGTAAACGACAGACTGAAAGCAAAGAATTCTGAGCTGGGAGATGTCAAAACAAGTCTAAATGAAACACCGGATGACCGCAAACTTCTCAAAAGACGGGACAAACTCCAGACTAAAATTCAAGATCTGGAGAAAATGAAAGAATACGGAAATTTCCTGATGCGAACTGGAAATCCAGTCACAATCCTAGACAGTGCGCAAACACAAAAAACGGTCACTGAAATAGGGAATTATCTATACAATCACGGTTTTCTAGATTCAGAAGTAACCTATGAAGTAGAAACTAAGAAGAAAAAAGCCGAGGTGATTTACGCTATCCAAGAGCGAGAGCCCTATCTGCTTGATTCCATTTATACCCGGTCCGATAATGAAGGGATACTGGATTTGATTAAAAAATCACAGGATGAATCTTTAATAATTAAAGGTGAAAGCTATGACCAAAGCAATTTCACCAAGGAAAGAGAACGCCTGGAAGATCTTTTCAAAAACAATGGATATTACATGTTTACAAAGAGCTTTATCGACTACAATCTGTACTACGACACCACTTCTAAAAAAATCAATGTAGAACAACGAATACTCAAACCTTCCTTCGCAGAAAATCACGCGGTCTATAGAATTGATTCTATCACATTCAAAGTCAGTCCACCGAGCGATGCGTTTATAGACGAAAAGCAGCTAACCAACTACCGAAACATTGATTTTACATTTTACAAAGATCGATTTTCCTCGAAAATACTAAGCTCAAGGATTTTGTTTGATGAAGGTCAAGAATACAAAAGAATAGACATAGTAGAGACTCAAAAACAACTGAGCAACCTTGACCTTTTTAGGTATATCAATATTTCCTTTGATACAGTAGGAACTAGTCTTACCGCAAAGATCTTAACTCAACCCAATCAGAAATATCAACTTACTAATCAGCTCGGATTAAGTATTACCGAGCAATTACCAGGACCGTTCTTTAGTATTGTGCTGAGAAACAGGAATTTCTTCCGGGCTGGAGAAATATTGGAGTTTAATACAAGAATTGGATATGAAGGAGTAGCCTCTGCCACAGATCAGGGTGTCTATCAAAGTAGAGAATTTGGCACATCCGCATCAGTAATATTCCCCAGATTCCTCATTCCTTTTTATGGGGAAGGTTTACAGAAATTTGGCCGATACAATCCAAATACAAGGACTCAGCTTGGCTTCAACTATACAAACCGCCCGGAATATACGCGGTCAGGATTAAATGGGCTTCTTTCCTACACCTGGGCTACGCGTGGAAACAGACAGCAATTCACACTAAATGCTGCGGATATTAATTACATACGAACACCAAAAATATCTCCGGATTTTACCCAAGTTTTATTGGATCTGCAAAACCAGGGCAATAATTTAATTTGGTCCTTTTTACCGTCATTTATTAGTAGCATTTCCGGACAGACCATTATTAACTTCAACGATTATGGCAACTACAATTCTTCGAATAAAGCCTCTCTACTTAAGCTATTTATAGAAAGTGGTGGCACTACTTTAAATTTTGTCAATGCAACAAGCAACAGTGAAGCCACTGATTTTGCTAGATTTCAATGGCTCAAATTTCAAGCTGATTATAGAAGATATCTTCCTCTCAACCAAAAATCAACCGTAGCTTATCGAGCTAACATCGGTATAGCCAATCCATACGGGGTAAGTAATGGGATTCTTCCTTATGAAAAATATTTCTTCGCCGGTGGGGGTACTAGTATCAGAGCCTGGCAAGCCAGGCGATTGGGACCAGGTAGCTATACTCCACCTATTGGAGAAAGAGGGAGATATGATTATGCCTTTGAGCAACCCTCAGAAATGATTTTAGAAACCATGCTTGAATATCGAAGAAACCTAGTTGGTTATTTCGACATGGCTGTTTTTGTAGATGCTGGAAATGCTTGGGTAATAGGAGTAGACAATTCCCGGCCAGGAGCTGATTTCAAATTTGACCGGTTTTATAAAGAAATTGCTATCGGAACAGGAATAGGGTTACGGATGGATTTCAACTTCTTGGTAGTCCGGCTTGATTTGGCCACCAAAGCTGTAGATCCATCCATGCCAGAAGGAGAAAGATGGGTGCTCGATAATATCTCATTTAATCGCCTTTTCGGTGTAAAAGGCCAAACTGTACTTAATTTTGGAATTGGTTATCCATTCTAAAGTAAAACCACACTAAGTATGTCACGAAAGAGTAAAGAAGAAATAGCTGAAATCTACAGTCAGATGCAGGATTATATCTGCAAAGAGCTAGAATTGGCAGATGGCATGGGCCAATTTGTAGAAGACAGATGGGACAGAGCTGCTGGAGGTGGTGGAAGAACCAGAATTTTCAAAAATGGTAGCATCATTGAAAAAGGTGGAGTCGCATTTTCGGCCGTACATGGGCCTACTCCAGACAAAATTCTCAAGAAGCTAAAACTAGACAAAGCTGATTTTTTTGCAACGGGAGTATCTATCGTCTTGCATCCCAAAAGCCCAATGGTGCCAATCATTCACATGAACATCCGGTACTTTGAGATGGATAATGGAGTGCATTGGTTTGGCGGAGGGATAGATTTGACTCCACACTATATAGACGGAAATGATGCAAAACACTTTCATCAGGAAGTAAAAAATGTCTGTGATCAATATGATGTCAGCTATTATCCAAAATTTAAGAATTGGGCTGATGATTATTTCTACCTCAAGCACAGAGATGAAACCCGTGGTGTTGGAGGAATTTTCTATGATAGACTGCAAGCAACAGATGATCAAGAATTTGAAGATATACTTCAATTCAGCTTGTCATTGGGCCGTCTATTTCCAGAGGTTTACGGATACTTCATGAAGAAAAACTCACAGATTCCTTTTGAAAAAAATGAAGAATCCTGGCAAAGCTTACGAAGAGGCAGATATGTCGAATTCAACCTCGTTTGGGATGCAGGCACCAAATTCGGACTGGATACAAATGGTCGTACGGAGAGTATTCTGATGAGTATGCCTCCTATGGCAGAGTGGGAATACATGCATGAGCCGGAAATAGGGTCGAATGAAGAGTTCACTCAAAACCACCTTAAAAAAAGCATAGACTGGTTATCTTTTGTCAAATGATAGAACAAATTAAGACTTGGGATGAGGAAATATTCCTCTGGCTCAACTCCTTTCATACAGATTGGCTGGATGCTTTGATGTTTCAGTTGTCCCAGACTTTCATCTGGATACCCTTCTATTTGATATTATTCTATTTCATATATAAGGTGGACTCCAAACGCACTTGGTGGGTGCTAGGCGGTGTCGCTATGACCATACTTATTGCAGACCAAGTGACTTCAGGCCTGATGAAACCATTTTTTGAAAGACTCCGACCTTGCCACGATGAACGCTGGAATTTAGTGATACATAACTATGGTCGATGTGGTGGTTTGTATGGATTTGCTTCCTCTCATGCTGCCAACACCTTTGGCTTAGCTGTTTTTCTAAATCTGAAAATGAAGGGTAAACTACGTTTTCTTCCTTGGCTCTTTCTATGGGCTGCTGTGGTTTCCTACACCAGAATTTACCTTGGTGTACATTATCCAATGGATATTTTGGTTGGAGCTTTAGTAGGAGCAGCAGCGGCATTAATCAGCTGGTTTCTGATTGTATTTGCAAAGCGGGAAATCCTAAAACTAATCCTGAAAGACTAAATCACTGAAATGTCCCGCGACTTATTTAGATCTGACCTTCTTTTATCCAGAACTCAAGATTAGGTATTTTATTACTGAAAGATTTTCCTTTGTGGATTTCAACGAATAGAACCCTGTTCTTTTCTGTACTCATCAACAAAAGTAGGATACTTACGCCTTTCAAAGATTTACTTCCTATTTTTACATCCATTACTATTGGTCTATCAATTCAAACCCAGAAACATATCATTTGGGCAAATAGGCGGGAAAGAAAGCCGCTTTCTACCCTTATGCTTCCAGATGGCATCAGCGTTTCATCTGACGATGAAGACTTCTTGAAAGTAGAAAAACCATGAAGGCTGTCGCCAGTGTAGCTATTGGATATGAAAATCATCTAAAGGAAAGCCTAAAACTATTGGGTAGTTTTCGCACAGATTTTTCTTATTTTAATAAGATATCTTTGGAAAGCATTCAACTGAAACAGAGGTAAAACAATGGGATATTTTCACGTCTCTATGGGAACTCAGGTATTGAAAACAAGTCGTAGTCTAACACTAGGTTGGATTTACAGTTTTAGATACGGAAGGAAATATGTGCAAAAAGGAAATGTTAATAATGTGGAAGCAGGTCAAATGCTAGAAGGTTCAAGCTTCGTAACTAACGCAGGATACTCGAATTTTGGTCTGTTAGTAGGTTTCACATTCAATTCTAAAAACTTCAATTAATAGGCTATGAAAAAAAATATACTCCTTGTATTGGTCTTGGCAGTAGGGACGCTTGGACTACAGGCTCAAGTGACTACAGTTAACCTAGACCTAATCACCAGCAAAATCAATGGAGGAATGCCGCTTCCAGCTGAAGAAGAATTCTATATCCGTGGTGCGATTCCTGAAAAAATCGAGATGGTGAAACTCTTAATCTATCCATCAAACAAAACAGAAAAGTCAGGCTACACATATTTCTGGAAATCCCCATTCGGATATAAGGATCTCTCCTACCAAATATTAATGGGAGATCCGTTACGCTCTAATACTGATTACCATTTAGAATTCGGCTACTATCAGAAAGCTGGCGCAGATCAGATAAATGAAGTAAGTGATCTCATTCATCAAAATATCAAAACCTATCTGAGTACTATCACTACCATCAAAAGAGGCGGTATTAAGTTTTCCGAGTCTGATGAAGTGCTAATCAACAACCTTTCTAAGATTGTCGATCAAGGAACCTACTATTTTGAACTGCCAAACGGGGAAAAATTTCCTGGCTTCAGTGACATTACCCGAGCTAAGCTAGCGCAAAGAGGAAAGCTAAGAATGGGTAAAGCCAAGTTCAACGTGATCGGGCTTACTAAGGCTGATAATGCCCGAGCAGTATTTGCCAACGACTACATTACCGAATTGGAAAACATTCTATTCTCAGAAGTGGATCAATACTTAAGTCCAAATATGCTGGTGCGTATGGATGAAACTATTTTTGAAAAATATAGTACCGAAAAAACAGCCAACTCTTTACCTCTCAATATAGGATATGGCGCTATCTCTCTCAGCAAAGACTTGACAGACCAAGAGTTTGTCATGAGTCCTTATGCAGGTTTTTCATTCCCGCTTGGCAACAGAACATTCGCCAGATTCATGAATAACATGTCAATTTCTGCGGGTTTCTTCCTCTCTGGAGACATCAAAAATCAGTTGGAGGAGAAAATATCAGGCCCAGTTTTAGACCGTCCTATTTATGTAGGATTGGGGTACAACTTCTTTAGATTTATCAGGCTCAACGCGGGTGGCACATTTATCACCACTGAGCAACTCGGTGGAAGAAATGTAAATAGCTTCCAACCTTTTGTGGGAGTCAGTGCAGAGTTTAATATTTGGTTGGGTATTGGAAGTAAAAAAAGATAAGGTTATGAAAAAGCTAAGTTTATTAATTCTCGCTTTTGCCTTTGCTTTTACTGCTCAGGCTCAGCTTCACGGCTACAAATGGAGATTCGGCGCAAGTACAGGTACGACTAATTATTTTGGCGATATACGACCATTGGAATTGAACAATTTCCAGAATTTCACCAAGTACTATAAGCGATACACAATCTATTCAGATCAGTTGTCTTATCAACTTTCTATTGAATATGCGCTGGGAAATTCTGTAGGCTTGATGCTGACAGGCGGTAGCTACCAATTTGGTTCCAGTGATCGATTTATTAAAAATGATGGAACGCTACTTACAGACAGTCCAACATTTGATCGAGCGTTGAATTTCCAAACTGATGTGTATGACGCTGGATTATCCTTCGTGATCAAGCCTGACAATAACTGGCTGTTATCTGGCAAATCATTTTTTGCGCCCTACTTCACGGTAGGTGCGGGAGTTTTGAGCTATAAGGTTCATGGAGATCTCTTGGATGCCAATGGAAATAGATATGACTACACCAATATGAACCTGATTCCCGACGGGAATTTCGAGACAAATTTGACCACGTTAGGCACTGAAAGATCTGATAACTACAAAACCACAGCTTTCTATGCAAACTTGGGTTTAGGTGTTCGCCTTAGAATCACCAAAAGCATTGAAATATTTGCTCAATCTGATTTCAAACTCACAAATACAGACTATCTGGATGATGTATCAGGAGTGTATAGAACTTCTTATAACAATGACTTTCAAAGGTATGCCGCAAAGCCAGGCACTAATATAGTAACCGCAGAAAATCCTTATCGTGGAATGGAAAATGGTCGACCTGATTGGTATATCTATCATGGGATGGGGATAAAATTCAGTTTGGGGGCGAATAAAACTTCCTTTAATCCACCGGTGATTACACAGCGATACACTTTTGTGCCTACCGAGCTTTCCAAAGCTCAAATGGTGAAGAAAGATTCACTCGAAAAAAACACCGCCAGCAATTCACCTGTGACGAATAATTACTTCACAGTAATACAGCTTCCAGCAAATGCGGTACCCTCTGTCAAAAGCAAGAAGCATCCTGCCCTTGATTCTGCTGCGATGGGGCAGGTAAATTATAAATTGGACTCACTTGAGACTAGCCAATCTCTGCTAAATCAGGAGATTGATAATGCGGAAATGCTAGTGGCTGATATTGATAAGACAATGGCACTTGCACTTCAAGATTCTACCGTATCAGCAGATAGCACGCAGGTTCGAATTCAAAATCTGGAGGGGGAAAAGTCCATTTCTCAGGGAAAAATTACAACCTTGAACGGGAAGGTTTTTGAAAATCAATTTAAGATAGACTCGCTTACCTACGTCAAATCTGACAGCATTGCATCAATCCCATCTGCTGTGGAGCCTGTGTCTATGATGAATGAATTGATCATCTATCCGGGTCAGGTAAGCAGAATAATCTATTCTACTGGACCAGCTATCCTTTCTTTGGATTCATCAATTCAGACTTATGCAGCTAGTCGTACAGCTGCAGCTCCTTCTGTGGATGAAGCAAACCCAGAGACCTTGACCAAAGAGAGATTTGATGACGAAATGGCAAAATTCCGCAAGGATTTGCTTTCTGCTCAGGCAACCAGAGATTCTGAAATAATGAGGGCATTAGCTACGAAAAATTCAATCTATGAGTATCCAGAGCAACAGTACAGTTATCCTCAACAGATAATAGAATATTCTGATATAGAGGACAGGAAAGTTTCTAAAAGGTTTGAGAGAAACCGTAGGAGGCAGGAAAAACTACAAGAGAAAAACAACGAGCTTTTGAAAGGTGCTTTACTTGTAGGCGCTACTGCAGCAACCACTGCTGCAATTACAAACAGTGGTGATAATAAAAAAACAACTGTAGTGGGGCCAACAGATTCTACCCTTAGGGCTAGAATAGTAATGGACTCTTTGATTATAGATAGCTTATCAAATATCCCTCGCAGGGTGGATACAGTCACCGTGACAGAAGTAGTTGAAAAGAATATTGAGACACTGCTCAATCAAAGTAAAGTGGAAGTGTACTTCCCTATCAATGAATCCACCTTATCTGATCAAGAGCGTGAGAAATTAGATCCGGTTTCTGAATTTTTGAAGAACAATCCGGAGGTTATTGTCGAACTGGTAGGCTTTGCAGACAATACAGGTTCGGTAGCTTACAACCTTGCCCTTACTGCAAAACGGGTGGAAGCCGTCACCAAAGCGCTAACGGATTTTTATAAAATAGAGCCTGGCAGAATTTCTGTAAGTAATGGTGGGCTAATTGTAAGAGGAAGATCAAAAGGCTCTGTAGAAACAGATCGAAAAGTAGAAATTCGGGTACTGAAAAAATAGAGATTACAATTATCCGTAGTGATGCCAGTAGCATTATTTTCATAGATATAGCAGACGGAAGGCCCGCCACGGCGAGGCAGGTCAAGGACGAGTGACATAAGTAACGTAATTGCTTGAGTTCACCCAATTCTATGATGCCTGTGTCTCTTCACTGGCAGAAAAGCATATATACAAAATAGGTATTAACAAGAACTCTGAATTTACTCTCTAAAACTATTGATAAAGTAAATTTCAACTTTCTTTTTTGAGTCATGATACCAAATACCCCAAATTATCGAAGGGCTTAAATTAAGACATTCACATTATACCAAATAAAAAGCGAAAGTACGATTAGTGGAAAAGCATCGGGAAATTCCAAAGGTTCTCGGTGCTTTTTGCGTTATTTGCGCTTCAAAATTTCATGCTTCGCTCAAAAACTTTATTTCAGGTGTTCCACAAAATTGCCTCAAAAATTATATTACTGTGTTTAATCTTTATTATCGGTGTCAAATCATCTTTTGCTCAAGAACTAGAAAGCATACAAACAGATCCTGAAAAAAAAGAATCCTTCCTCAACCATACCTCAAAAGGGTTTATCCTAAAGACTGAGGATGGTAAATATGAAATGCAAATTGCCGCAAGATTACAGTTGAGATTTGCATTACCAGATGATCAAGACCCAATTACTTTCGCTGATTTTCAAAATCAAGATCAACGTATTTTTAAGATCAACAGAGCAAGATTAAAAGTAGGTGGACATGCTTACCAACCTTGGATAAAATACTATTTTGAATATGAACTATCCAGAAGCTTATTACTTGACTACAGGGTAATGATAGAAAAATGGCCATGGCTTAACTTTAAGGCAGGTCAATGGAAAGTGGAATTTACAAGAGAGCGACTCATCAGCAGCGGTGAGCAGCAAATGGTAGACAGATCACTACTTAATAGAAAATTTACTGTGGACAGACAGCAGGGTGTGGAAGTTTACGGTAATCTTGCTGCTGGTGGGATTGCGAATTTCAACTATTGGGCAGCGGTCCTTACAGGAATGGGACGCGGGGCGACGCAAAATGATGACTCTAAGATGATGTATTTTGGGAGGCTTCAATGGAATTTCCTAGGAAGAGAAGTACCTTTCTCAGGAGGAGATTTGAAAATGTCCCCAAAACCAGCTGGAATCATTGCGATAGCAGCTGTCACCAATACGAGTCCTTATACAAGATTTTCAACTTCAGGAGGAGGAAATCTGTCGGGCTACGAAGGCACTAATGATGGCCAGTATACAGTAAAGCAATATCAGATTGAAACGGCATTCATCTACAAAGGCTTTTCTTGGGCTAGTGAATTTCACCGCAAAAATGTCTTTGACAACTTTGATGAAATCAGTACTGACTTGGGAGGTTTTTATATGATGGCGGGGTACTTCCCCTCACAGGTAATAAGCTTTTGGCCTAAGCCTTTAGAAATAGCCACCAGATATGCAGTCATCAGTCCCGATTTGAATATAGAAAGCAACAAACAAAGAGAAATAGCATTAGCTTTCAACTGGTTTTTTGCAGAACATAAAAATAAGCTTACAACAGAATTGACACGGTTTACATTTGAGGATAAAGAATTGCCCCAAGACAATGAATTACGTTTACGTTTACAACTAGACATCTCTTTTTAATGACTCGTATCACGATTTTCCTTCTGCTCTTTTGGATCCATTTACCTGTCCTTGCACAGGACTCAGTAGTTTATAAACCAAATCAGGTTCGGGATTTTAAATTGGTGCCCCTGCCGGCAATAGCCTCAAATCCTGCTAATGGCTGGCTATTTGGTATTGCTCCCTCAGCAACATGGAGGATGGGCGATCCAGAAAACACCCATCTATCTAACTTGGTAGGCAACCTACTTTACACAACTAAAAAACAGTGGCTGATTAGCTCCAGAAGCAATATTTTCCTTGCAGATGACAGCTGGATTTTGGTAGGAGATTGGCGTTTTTTCATTACATCTCAACCTACATTCGGATTAGGTAGCTCTACTCCCAACTTACCGCAAGAAAATCCAAATCAACCAGGTGTTTGGTGGGGTGAGCAGCAAATGAATTACAATTGGGTAAGATTTTATGAGACCGTGCTCAAGCGAATCTCTACTTCCAAGTTTTACTTAGGCGTAGGCTATCATCTTGATGTCTATTCCAAAATTGACAATTTTATGGATAGTGAAGCCACACAAGAGCTCACTTTCTCAAATGATTTCTACAATCAGACCAATGGATTTAATTTAGATAAAAACACACTATCAGGGATTACTCTGAATGCTGTGATGGAAAATCGTGACTTGGCAGTATCTCCATATGAGACCAACTTTGCATTAGTCTCATATAAAATCAATCCAGAATTTTTGGGCTCTCACCTATCTTCTTCCACTCTCCTACTCGACTACCGACATTATTTCCCGCTAAGTGAAAAACGAAAACGCCATTTATTGGCATTATGGAGTTATGCTAATTTCCTCGTATCAGGTGATCTACCCTACATGGCTTTACCTTCAATTGGCTATGACATGTTTGGCCGTTCGGGTAGAGGATATTCTCAGGGACGATTCAGAGGGGAAAGCATGGTGTATTCAGAAGCTGAATATAGATTTCCTCTGCAAAAAAACAAAGAGACTTTTGGTGGGACAGTATTCGTGAACGCAGCAAGTTTTGGTAGTAAGCTGACTCAGGAAAACCTATTTACAAAAATCAATCCT
Organism: Algoriphagus antarcticus; assembly: GCF_002150685.1. Taxonomy (GTDB): domain Bacteria; phylum Bacteroidota; class Bacteroidia; order Cytophagales; family Cyclobacteriaceae; genus Algoriphagus; species Algoriphagus antarcticus. The sequence goes on along the minus strand of NZ_MSSW01000010.1, from coordinate 63,391 downwards.
GGCTACGGTCTAGGGTTTCGGGTGATGATCAACAAAGAAAACCGTACAACAATTTCTGCTGATTATGGCTTTGGCCAAAAAGGAAATTCAGGCTTTTACCTAAATATAAACGAGACTTTTTAAGTTGAAAAATGAAGTAGAAAGTTGAGTAAGAACTTACTAACAGCCCTTATCTTTCTCCAAAGCATTTGCTCAGTCAGTAGAATACCGATTGATCAAAGACGGAATTATCTCCACCGAATTTTATAAAAACAGTTATGAAAAAAGCCCCGATAGAATCTTCTATTGGGGCTTTTATAGTAATAGACTAAATTGAATTATTTAGTCTCGTTTTTCTTTGCTGTAACTTCAGCTCTGATTTCTTGTGCAAGATTTTTGATGGCTTGCATACCTGTTCTTACTCTAGTACCAGCTGCTTTGTTACCGTTTTCGTAGAACTTTGCAAAGTCTGCTTCTAAAGAATCGACCAGATCTTTTACTTCTTGGTGTCTGCTCATAATCGTTTTATTGGTTGGTTATAAAATATACTTGAGTACAATAAACATCATTTATAGTGCCATTAGAAGTCTTTTGGCGTTTATTTTTAATTTTTAGTGCAAAAAAATGGTGTTTTCATTAAAACGATCAGTTTATTCAATTATCAGCAACATTTCATGCCAAAAATTGAGTTTAATATTCATCCAAAAACGCTTCTACTCTACCCATATTGGCTTATTGATTGCCCAAAAAGAATTTCTACGCACTTATATCATAACTTTTCTTCCCTTCTCAGCGGATTCTAGGATTGCCTGAACTATACGAATGTCTCGAAGTCCTTCCTCACCAGGAACGGCTTGTGGTTTTTTGTCCATTATGGTTTGTGCATCATTATCCATTTGCCAAACCTGCTCCATTGGTTGCTGAAAAGGGAAATTTATTTCACCCAGTGGGCTTTCCCCTTTGTTTCCTGCATAAGCAGAAAATGGCGCCATCTCTATCATTCCCTTTTCGCATTTGATATTGAGGAAATTCATATTATCCCCAAAGGAAGTTTTGATTGTACCTATCACTCCTCTTGGGAATTCCAATTCAGCTTCTACAATTTCTCCCAATCCATTTTTGTATATATCAGGGCGCTCTGTCCATACTTTAGCAGAATTCACAGCAATTGGCTCCATTCCCGAACCAAGCCTAGCGCCTTGGATAGAATAAACTCCCATATCGTAGATCACGCCTCCACCCATTTCACGCTTTTGCTTCCAATGATCCGTACGATTTTCTCTATATCCAGCTGCGCAATCCAGGCCCAGCACTTTCCCTAAACTCTTCTCTTGTACAATCTTCTGGAAGGCTTTTGTATTAGGTTCATGCTGGCAGCGATAGCCAATTGACAGGGAAACACCAGCTTGCTTGCAGGCATCAATCATAGCTTGACACTCCTCCACTGTCATTGCCATCGGTTTCTCGCAAAAGACATGTTTCCCAGCCTGAGCTGCTCTAATCACATATTCCTTATGCATGGAAGGAGGCAAAACAATATAAATCACATCAATATCAGGATTCTCAGCTATGGAATCGAACGTATCGTAATTGTAAATATTCTTTTCAGGAATCTTATATTTGGTCTTCCATACAGCTGCTTTGGATGGAGTCCCAGTCACGATTCCTGCGAGGTAGCAATTTTCTGTCTTTTCCAGAGCTGGAGCTAATAAGTCTGTACTATAATAACCTAGGCCGACCAAGGCTACTCCGAGTTTTTCTTTACGGAGGTTAGTTGATGACAACACACTAAAAGGTGAGATTATTCCTACGCCTGCTCCAAGTGCAAGAGATTTCAAAGTGGTTCTTCGTGAGATAAAATTCATAGGTTGTAGGTTAAGGATTTGAAATTAATATACTGATCAAGATAATGCTTTCATCTATACCTCCAAAAAATTATTAAATTCAGTCATGTATTAAATCTATCCTAAAATTACCTCCAAATGAAAAAGCTACTATTCCTTATTCTTCTCTTTGCGCCATTCTGCATCCAAGCCCAAAACAATATGCAGCCCTATCTTAGTCTAGAGGATGCTACTCGCATCTCGGATGCTGCAGAAGTCAAGTCCAAGGCTGAAGGTTGGAATATGGTAATCGTGGTGCTTGATGCCGGTGGACATATCATCTCGCTTCGCAAAATGGACGGCGTACAGATAGGCAGCATTGATGTCGCTCTTGGCAAAGCGAAAACTTCTGTTTACTTCAAACGTCCGACTAAAGTCTTTGAGGATATGATGAAAGGCGAAGGTGGTGCGAGAATAGCCACCTTACCAAACGCTGTGGCAATAGAAGGTGGTCTTCCTATTTTCAAAGATGGAATAATCGTCGGAGCAATTGGTATTTCCGGTGCAAGTTCGGCGCAGGACGGTGTGGTGGCAGCGGCTGGATTAGAGGCTTATTGATTCCAGCATTTCCCGAATGAAAACAAAAACCCCATTCGATTTAAAACTCTCTGGGGTGCATGTCCTTCAACAAACAGATTTGATTGAAAGATCAGGTAAAAAACTTTAGAAAACTTACTATCTGAAAAATCACCCTTTTCTATCATTTAGATTAGAAATGATTGCATGCGCCGTTGAACTACAGCAATTCTTACACAAGCCAACTTCCTTTTTCATAGTCGTGGCTTTTCTGAGCGCTTCTATACATGTGTTATAAGGGCCTATGTAATCCCGATCATAGGGATCAGGAATAAACTCACATTCGCGGTCGTGTACTTCATGCTGCCCATTGTCATTGGGAATGGAAGAGAGGTAAAAGAATTTCATGAATATTGTTGTGTTTTTTTAACACCTCAAAAATACCAACGAATACTATAGAAAAACATACCCTATACAGGGTATTTATCATATCAAAAAGCAGACATTCCGTGTTTCAGTCTCTGTTGTCTTGATCAATTTCTGATTGCCGCATAGGCATTTGATCGATCAGTGTGTATATTTTTTGCAATGAAAAATCCTGATAGTTTCCGGTAGCTTTCACTCCACCGTCTAGACCTATAAGCACCCATTCAGCATTAGGGCGAGTTTGAGAAAGGACTTTCAAAAATCCAGCTGGATCAATCTGATCTTCCCCGGAGGTTTTAATAAATTTATCATTCTTAAACCCCACGAATAAAAGCTTCCTTTCCGCAATTTTCTTTTCGGAACCCGCCAAAAGGGAGTCTAATGTAAGATTTTCAAAATTCATGATTACCAAACGGTTTTTCCACCGAAAGTCTTCAAGAGTTTTACTTGTCTGAGGTATCATAAAAAAGAGGTATGCAAGTAAGATGGATGACTTCATATGAATATAACTATCACTATTCCATTTGGTTATGACTTTCTTCTATTATTTCAAATACCGACCAAGCAAATCGACCCATTCCTCCTCTAGGGTAAAATCAGGTCTTCCTTCACCTGCTCTTCTATACCAATAATCTGCATTCCACTGATCATCTTCCTTTCTGTGTAGGTAAGCATGTATCCTGGCAGCGTCTTTACCATCCAGACCATCCACCTGATCATGAGCCTTTTCCCAATCTCCATTCCCGTCATACCAAAGTGCCAATAATTCTGTTTGCCCTTGAAAAGTTTTTGGATCGGTTGCCAAAAATCGCTCTATAAGTTCCTTTTTGCTTTCCATAGGTTTCACTTTTAAGATTTTTAAAATAAACTCATCTTCTCATAAAGGTTTAACATTTCGTGACTTTTTCGTGATATCCTAAGCCCAAATTTGTCTAAAACAAAAACCAATAAAATCATGAAAAAAATTATTCTATTATTCTATGTAGCCTTTTTAGGCTTAGTAAGTTGCACCGATGATACCGATCCAGTGACAATCGATCCCACAAGACCTACAGGAGCGCTCAATGTATTGCGAATGGGTAGTTTTATGGATCAAAATAATTCTGGATCTACGGGGACTGCCGGGATAGGTACAGACTCTCAAGGGAAGGAATTTCTCCAGTTCAATCAAGCATTTAATACTAAATTGGGGACCGGAACTGTCACTGTATTCCTCTCAACCTCAGACACTTTTGTAGCAAGTCCATCTACAGGTAGTCCAAACTTATTTGCTCTTGGGCCAGTTAGAGCAGCAGGCGAAAATTTCTTTGCCATTCCAGCAGGAACAAGCACCGCTAAATACACTCACGTGATTTTATGGTGTGGAGCTGTAGGAATTCCTTTTGGAAATGCGCAACTCCGATAACATGCCTCATTTCAACAAATTTGGAACTGGTTGTTTTTTCACCGCTCTTCCCTTGGCGTTTTGTCTTGGGTTGAGTTTTTTACTTCCTTCAGAGGCGGCTGCGCAAAGTGGCTGGACCAAGGGAAAGAAAGAGGGCTTTTACCAGCTAAGCTTTCAATCGATGAATTCCAATGATTATTACACCTTAGGTGGTGAGCTGTTGGAAACGAATCAATTTTCGCAGCAATCCTTGGTGTTTTATGGTGAATACGGCGTGACCGATCGATTTACAATCATCGCAAATCTTCCGCTTCAAACCTGGAATGGTTTTGAAACCACTGAAAGAGTGAGTGGTTTAGGAGATTTGAGACTAGAATTCAAGCATTCGATTTTGAAAAAATACTTGCCATTGAGCATTTCAATTGCACCGGAATTACCGATTGGGAAAGCTAACAACTTTGCGAAAAGTACAATCAATGACTTTGAGCAGATCAATCTTCCCTCGGGTGACGGAGAGTTTAATGTTTGGTCTACACTTGCCTCCTCTTTTGCCTTACCAAATGCACCTTTCTACGGAACAATCTTCGCCTCATACAATATGCGAACACAGTACGATGGTGTCCAATTCAGCGATCAATTTGCCTTAGGTGCTGAAATCGGCTACCATATTGCACAAAAGGTATGGGTAAATGCCCGTCTGAATGCACTAGCAACAGTAGGCGGAGATTTATTGATTGCTACTGACTTTGTGCGTGGGGATGGTACTGAATATACCAGCTTCAGTTTTGGAGCAAGTGTGCCGGTTTACAAGAAGATCAACTTGAGCATAAACTATCGGAATTTTAATGACCTGATTTTTGACCGGAAAAACCTGTATTCGGCAGGGGTGGTCAGTGTCGGTGTGTACTACGAAAGAAAATAAACGATGCTTACTTTAACTACAAATTGGGAAGCAACTCAGATCGCTTTCCCCCGTTTCAAAAACTATCCAAAGCGAGGAAACATCTATCGCCAAGGTGAGGTTTCTGAAGGCTTTTATCTGGTCAAAAATGGCAGTGTCAAACTTCAAAAAACACTTCCAAATGGTGCTCAATCCATCCTGAAAATAATCAGTCCTGGAGAGATATTCGGAGAGGGTGAATCGAATTTATCGGAATTCAAAAGAAATAACTCCTTCGCGACAGCTATAGAAGACGAAACAATGATTCAAAAAATATCAAATCAAAATTTTCAAGAATCAGTCATTGGTCTTGAATTACACCATAAGCTTTTAAATTATAATTTAGAAATCACAAAAAGACTAGAGCGATTAAATTGGATGGATGCCGAGGGAAGAATAAAATTCACTTTGAAGGAGCTGGCGCAAAAATTAGGTAAACGCTTTGGAGATGAGACCTTATTGAAACTAAACCTTACACACGAAGAACTAGCCATGCTAACCGATTCCAGTCGCCAAACAGTAACTAAGACACTTTCATCGTTGAAAAAAAATGGAGTAATTACTTACTCTAGAAATCGAATCTTATTTAGAAATCTTGCAAACTTTAATTCATAAAATCATGAAAAATCTCTTTAACCTAGGCCTATCGCTTATTGTAGCAGTAATCCTTACTAGCTGCGACAGCGGATCGATGGCAGATGCTGACAAAATGAAACCAGTAAGTGAAGTCCCGGTAACTGGTCCTGTTACTGTATTGAAAACAGGAACACTCACCGCACAAAGCAGCACCAATACCAAAGGAATGGTGCAAGTGGTCACCAATGCAGAAGGTAAATACTTCGTCCGTCTGACAGATGAGTTTACAACCAAGTTTAGTACAGGTACTGTTACCGTTTACTTATCCACTTCGGATAAACTTCAGTTAGCTACTTCGGGATCATTCCAATTGGTGTCTATCGTTGGAAAAGCTGGAGAGCATTTTTTCCCGATTTCAGGAGCTCCTGATGCCAAGTTCACACATGGCATTATCTGGTGCGGTGCAGCAGCAATTCCTTTTGGTTTTGCACCATTGAATTGATACTCCTGATAGCTTAGATAAAAAGCAGATAAGATTATTCGCTTCATTGCCAGTACGTAAAAAAATTAAAATATAGTTGGGGTCATCCCGTAGTCATCGGTCAATATTTGGGCGTATCGACCTGCCACGTTGTGGCGGGTCTTGCCCGCCTTTGGCAGCCTTCAGGTTTGTTAAAACTCTTTTTTTATCACCCGTAGATTTTCGCTGATCTTAAAGAAAGCGGAGATTCAATTCCTTTAAAAATTGTCTGCTAACTGGAAAGTAAATGTCATTTTTTTTCTTGTAAATAAGCATTATTTAACATTTACTTTGAGTTCCTTGACGAAGCCTTTGCAAACATTGAGCTTAATAACCTTTCTGAAAAAAAAGAGAAACCTTTTTGAAAAAGTGACCTAGAAATTTAACAGCCAATCAATTCGTCAAATCAAACTCAAATTCGGTATAGCTTTCGGAGTCCGAATGGATCTTGATTTCGCTGCCATGTATTTCAAGTATATGCTTCACAATGGCAAGCCCTAATCCTGAACCCTGAACGCCCTGTTGGTCCTTATCGACCATATAGTACCGATCGAAAAGTGAATTCAACTCAGCTTGCGGAATTCCACTACCCGAATTACGAATTTTAATATTTACACCTCCATGATCAGCTGCACAGGCATCTATGAGAATTTGTCCTTCATGAGGCGTATACTTTACAGCATTATCCAGCAAATTTTGGATAACCCGATCGATTAGAGAAAGGTCTGCCTTGACGATTGGCAAATTTTGGCAAATCTGAGATGTGATCTGAATACCTTTTGTTTGCGCGAGCAATTCGTACTTCAAAGCGGAATCGAAGAGCAGTTCTTGAACTTTAAGGTGCTCCAGCTTCACATGCATTTGGCCTGATTCGAGTTTGGAAAGGTCAAAGAGATCTGCAACCAGTTTCGTTAGCTTATCTGTAGAATCAGAAATGATCCGAAGGTATTTATCCTGATCTTGTTTACTCAGTCTATCACCTTTGATCTGCAATGTTTCTATGTAGCCATTGATAATCGCAAGAGGATTTCGAAGATCATGCGACACATTGGCGATCAATTCCCTTCTGAGATTATCTGCTTTTTTGAGCTCCTCGATATTGTCAAGAATTCTATCCGCCATGTGATTGAATGTATCTCCTAATACAGCAAACTCAGAGTCAGTCTTGTAATCAGGAACGCGTGCATTCAGATCTCCATCTTTGAATCGCTCCACAGTTTTGACAATCGCACGCAGATGCCTCGTCAACCAAGCGATCAAGACTAAACCAATCAATAAAGCCACTACCAATGTGATCAAAATAGAGTTGAAAGTCAGCTGCATCCAATAGCTACCCAGAACCCCAGAAGCGATCGTTTCATATTTTTCACTAGCCAAAATAATATAGACATACCCGAGTAGTTGATCATCCTCATAAACTGCAGTGGCGGAGAAAACTGACTTTTCACCTGGATTCCTAGGATCATCCCCCATCACAAAATAATCGCCTTTGGAAGCAATAAAGTCTTTTACCGGTGCGAGATCCACTCGTTTGAGTTTGACCAGCTGATCCAAGACCACGTAGGACAGAATCTCACCTGCCGGATCCAGCAAATACACTTCTATTCCGGGATTCACAGCCATCATTGAATGCATAATTGTTCCGAGCGCGGCCTCATTCACTTCCCCATTCACAAATGGGTTTACCTCTTCGATCATGTATTCAGCCACTGTGGCATTTAATCGCTGAGTAGTCTCTTGAAAATATCGCTGTGCAGTGATTGCCGTGATAAAAACGTATGAACAGCCAACAATCAATAAGACCAAGATAAAGATTGAGGAAATTCTCAGGAATAGGCTTTTCATAGTTGCTGATTAAAATTCATCATTAAATCTATATCCAACTCCCCAAGTGGTGAGGATATAAATCGGGTTGTTAGGATCCGCTTCTATTTTCGCACGAAGGCGGTTAATATGTGCATTGACCGTATGCTCGTATCCAGAGAAATCATAGCCCCAAATCAGCTCCAAAAGCTCAGATCGAGAATAACTTCTCCCAGGATTCTTTGCCAATAAAACCAGCAAATCAAACTCCTTCGGTGTCAAATCAACTCTTTTATTGAGCAGCAGAACTTTTCGTTTTTTCTCATCAATTTCCAGGAACTTAAATTTGATCAACTTGACGTCTTTGGCAGCAAGCATAACAAATTGATCTTGGCGACGAATAATTGCTTTGACTCTAGCGATGAATTCCCGGATCTTAAAAGGCTTGGTGATGTAATCATCTGCCCCAGACTCCAGTCCAATAACCTTGTCTATTTCCTCTGACTTGGCAGTAATCATGAGAATGGGCGTGAAATTATCCAACGCCCGAAGTCGCTGACAAATAGCAATTCCATCCATTTCCGGAAGCATGATATCCAGAATAATCAGATCATACGGATGGGAATTAGCTTCTTCAAACCCTTTCAGTCCATTATTCCTTACTTTTATTTCATAGTCCAAATCCTTCAGATGAATGTGAATCAACTGGCTAATGTTGGGATCGTCTTCTACTATAAGTACTTTTTTCATCTGAAAAATAAAGTGATATATCAAGTTATAATCTAATCATCACGAAACTATCACGGTAGACTTTCAAGTAGTTATTCTAGCCTAAAAAATAGAAGAAATCAAATTCAACGCACTTATTACTTGCTGGTTGCCGTCAGAATTTCACATATTTAAGGCTTCAACTATAAAAAACTATGACAATAAAAAGAACGCTGATTTTATTGACTTTCATTCTAGCATGTTCCATTAGACTACCTGCTCAGACAACAACTGATAAGCAATTAGAGTCCTCTATAAGGGAGTTGGCGATGTCTTTTCAAGGAGATATCGGGATATACATTAAAAATCTGAAAACTGGTGCTTCGGTGGAAATCAATTCAGACTCCATATTTCCTACTGCCAGTATTGTGAAGATTCCCATTCTCTTGGCTGTCTTTGACAAGATAGAAAAAGGAGAACTGCATTACCGAGAGCCACTTATTTATCGGGATTCAATCAAATATGGCGGATCGGGCATCATGCAGTTTTTTAAGGATTCTACCCAAACTGATCTAAGTACTTTAATTGCCCTTATGCTCAGTTATTCTGATAATACCACTTCACTTTGGAACCAGGCACTTGCTGGTGGAGGTGCCCAAATAAATGAGGTAATGGAGCAATTAGGCTATAATAATACGAGAGTAAACAGTCGCACTCCTGGGAGAGAAAGTATCTGGGAAAAATACGGCTGGGGTCAAACCACACCAAAGGAGATGGCGGATATCCTTGAAAGGTTAAACAACAAAGAATTAATCAGTCCTGCTGCCTCCGAGCAGATGTACCGATTGCTATCCAACACTTTTTACACCGATTATGCTTTAGCTGGAATTCCGGCAGGGATCAATGTGGCAAGCAAACAAGGAATGGTTGATGCGTCTCGATCAGAGGTGTTTTTGGTTAATTCGCCACAGGGAGATTATGTCTGTGCTATTTTCACTAAAAACAATAAGGATCAAAGATGGGATCATGACAATGAAGTATGGGTTCTGACTAGAAAAATCTCCAATCTGATCTGGAACCACTTCAACCCAACTCAGCCTTATTTGCAACCTGAAGGATTCGAAAAATATCTGGAAGGGCTAAGCTATTGAGGGAATCAAATCTCAGCTTTAGCCAGCTCTTCTATTTTCGACTGAAGAAATTTTAGATTCTCATCCTTTCCTGGCTTACAAAACCTGAGTGCATAATCTGTATGATAGTGATGACCTATCATGAATTTCTCAGAGTTTCTCAACCAATCCAAAAGATCCACAGGCTGGTTGTTTAGCTGCTCATATTCCTTCTTCAACAGCAAAGTTTGAGTATAACATTGATCTGAACTCAGATGATAAAGATCAGCATCGCAAATTATTGATTCAATAAGATTCATAGGTTGCTGCGGGACTTTGGTAGCAAGTATGGCACCACAAATAGCTTCTATTCTTTCTTGAGCTATGCCAAAACTCTTTAAAAAGATTCGTGCAAAATCAGCACCTCTTTCCTCATGATCCAGCGCCACCCCATCCCAATAGCCAACGTCATGTAACCAGCCAGCAAAAAATAAATTCTCCAGCTGATCCTGATCCAATTGATTGTATTCTCCGATCTCCCTCACCTTATCTACTATGGATAAAGTATGGTCAATATTGTGATAGCAAACGTCAGGATTTATTCGCTCAACAAACATTTTTCTAATAGAGCTTTCAAAATTATCTAGATGTATATCCACAGGCTTCAGGGTGATTTTTAAAAATTTTATTGCAACTAATTTACTGTTTATATTGACTTCAAAAGCTTTAAACAATTGAATTTTAGTTATTTAAAATATTTATCACTCAGACTTGAGTATCACCATCTACATTTCTATCCCAAAGTGCAGCTTTTTAGCGCCCTTATAAATTACCAAGAACTTTAAAGATTTGGCCAATCACCACATTTTCTAAAATTGCCAAATTTTAATTAATCTAAGGTATTGTAGGGAGAAGCTGAAAGTAAACGACGAATTTATTGCACAATCATTAATAAATTCTGCAATTACAGCGATTAAAACAATAATAATGCTCAATAGGTCGGTAAATGAGAAGTTATATATTTGCTCAATTAACATTTTCAAAATTAACAGTACGACATACTTTCTTTATGGAACAAGCTTTAATTTATGTGGTCCCTGCGTTGGGACTGGTGGGCCTCATCGTGATGGCCATTAAATCCGCCTGGGTAACCAAGCAGGAAACGGGTGACAAAAACATGATGGAGCTTGCGGGCTATATAGCGGACGGAGCCATGGCATTTTTAAAAGCAGAATGGAAAGTCCTAAGCTATTTTGCGGTCATTGCAGTGATTCTTTTGGTATGGTCAGGAATGTCTGTGGAGACATCCAGTCCAGTTATCGCTGTTTCCTTTCTTATAGGAGCTGTTCTTTCAGCTTTGGCAGGATATATAGGGATGAATATTGCCACCAAAGCGAATGTGCGAACCACTCAAGCAGCCAGAACTAGCTTGAAACACGCCCTTAAAGTATCGTTCACTGGAGGTTCTGTAATGGGACTTGGTGTAGCTGGATTAGCAGTATTGGGTCTTGGCTCACTTTTTATTCTGTTTTACAACATGTATGTACTCAGCAGTCCAGGTGCTGGAGTGAATGGCTTAGAAATGGAAAAAGCACTTGAAGTACTTGCAGGTTTTTCATTAGGTGCTGAGTCAATTGCACTTTTTGCACGTGTGGGCGGAGGTATTTATACCAAAGCTGCTGATGTGGGAGCTGACCTGGTAGGAAAGGTAGAAGCTGGGATTCCTGAAGATGACGTGAGAAATCCTGCAACAATTGCAGATAACGTGGGTGATAACGTGGGTGATGTTGCTGGAATGGGAGCTGATTTGTTTGGTTCTTATGTTGCTACGATCCTTGCTACTATGGTGTTGGGACGTGAGATTGTTTCGATTGATAATTTTGGAGGTATTGCCCCTATCCTACTCCCAATGGTGTTGGCTGGTTTGGGAATCGTATTCTCTATCATGGGAATGTTCTTTGTGACTATCAAAAATGATAAAGGGGATGTTCAGCATGCCTTGAACATGGGTAACTGGTCATCAATTGTATTCACTGGCATTGCCTCATTTTTTGTAGTGAAATATATGCTTCCAGAGACCTTGTCGATTCGAGGCTATGACTTCACCAGGATGGACGTATTCTATGCAATTATCCTTGGTTTGGTTGTGGGAACTTTGATGAGTATTATCACCGAATATTATACTGCAATGGGCAAACGTCCAGTAAAATCTATTATTCAACAGTCAGCAACAGGTCACGCGACTAATATCATCGCAGGTCTTGCTGTAGGAATGGAATCTACGGTTCTACCTATTCTAGTTTTGGCAGGTGGTATCATGGGATCTTATGCTTTTGCAGGTCTTTATGGAGTAGCGATTGCGGCAGCAGGTATGATGGCCACTACGGCTATGCAACTTGCCATTGATGCTTTCGGACCTATCGCGGATAATGCAGGTGGTATCGCAGAGATGAGCCAGCTTCCAAAGGAAGTGAGAGATCGTACGGATATTTTGGATGCTGTAGGTAATACTACCGCGGCCTCAGGAAAAGGGTTTGCCATTGCTTCAGCTGCATTGACTTCCCTAGCATTATTCGCGGCATTCGTTGGCGTGGCCGGCATTGATGCGATTGATATTTTCAAAGCACCAGTATTGGCAGCTCTATTTGTAGGCGGTATGATTCCATACATTTTCTCTTCCTTGGCTATTGCTGCTGTAGGTCGAGCAGCAATGGACATGGTAAATGAGGTAAGACGCCAATTCCGTGAAATCCCAGGGATCATGGAATACAAAGCCAAGCCTGAATATGAAAAATGCGTAGAAATTTCCACTAAGGCTTCTCTTCGTGAAATGCTACTTCCGGGAGCTATTGCTTTGATCACTCCTCTAATAATAGGTTTTGGTTTCCAAGATGTATTTGAGCAAGTTTCCTCCGCAGAAATGCTTGGTGGATTACTCGCTGGCGTGACAGTCTCCGGAGTATTGATGGGAATGTTCCAATCAAATGCCGGTGGCGCATGGGACAATGCGAAGAAATCTTTTGAAAAAGGTGTTGAAATTGATGGTGAGATGTATTACAAAAAATCTGAACCACATAAAGCTTCAGTAACAGGTGACACGGTAGGTGATCCTTTCAAAGATACCTCCGGACCATCTATGAACATTCTGATCAAATTGATGTCTATCGTTGCGTTGATTATTGCACCACATATCAGTCAAAGACCCCTGGCCGAAGGAATGTCTGAGAAAGTAGAGATCAAAAAAGAAATTAAGTATGAAGACGGAAAAAAAGTAGTGACTGAAACGATCACAGAAATAAAAAAAGTGAATTAACCAACACACACTTTTTCCTCATATGGAAAGACTGCCTAACTCAAGGCAGTCTTTTTTTTTGAACTCAGCTACAGCTGATTAGCTTACTATTGCTTGTATTCAAAATAAAATACTGCAAAAAAACGCAAGGACAAATATTATTTGAGTTGGTGCAAATTATTATCAATCTGACAAAAATCAAGTTAAAAAAATTTAAATAAATGATCATTTATACTTAATTTATGAATTGATGGCATTATCAAACAGTAAGAAGTGATTGATTTTGATTCATTTGGCTGAAAATGGATAAAAGTAACGGCGCATATCAACACAGTATTTAACTAATCACCAATGATTAAATCATTTGACCTACAAATTTCTTGCAGTTTACCTATCTAAAAATCATGCAAGGAATTGCAACACATCTTTAAAAACCAATTGATAAACTATAAACAACTAAACACATGAAGAAAAACTACGCAATGACATTGCTTTTTCTTTTGGGGTTTCTGGCAAGCGTACCGCTTTACGCTCAGCAAACTGTAAAAGGAAAAGTCATTGCCCAGGAGGATGGGGAACCACTTCCCGGGGCAAGTATTTTGATCCAAGGTACCAGTACCGGCACTGTCACTGACATCGATGGGTATTATAGCATCGATGTCCCAAATGCAGATGCAGTGTTGGTTTTCTCTTTTATAGGCTTTAATTCAAAAAGTCTACCAGTAGGCTCTGCAACTACCCTTGATGTAGTTTTAGCTACATCCGCATCTGATCTGGATGAATTTATCGTAACGGCATTTGGTATATCTCAGGAGAAAAAATCCTTGGGATATGCTGCTCAGAGTATAGACTCTGAGGCAATCACCTCCACACGGCAACAAAATGTGGTCAATGCGCTACAAGGGCAAGTGGCAGGAGTGCAAGTGACCAGCTCTGGAGGAGCTCCAGGCCAGTCTGCCCGAATCATCATCCGAGGAATCAACTCGCTGGACCCTTCTGCTGATAATCAGCCACTCTTCGTAGTGGATGGTGTGCCGGTGGATAACTCCACCACAGAGGCGGCAGATGATAGAGCTGTTAGGGGCATGACCAACCGGATTGCAGATATAAATCCTAACGATATCGAAACGATGTCTGTTCTTAAGGGAGCGGCAGCCACAGCGCTTTATGGTGTCAGAGCTGCAAACGGAGCGGTAATCATCACCACCAAAAAAGGAAAAGCCGGAGAAATACGAGTGAATTTTAATAGCTCCGTCGGTTTTGACAACTTGGTCAAAAAACCTCGACTTCAAGATGAATATGGTCAAGGATTCAGTGGTGCAAGACAGGAAAATAGTTTCTGGCCTTCTTGGGGAGCAAATATTGCCGAGGAAAATGACCCAAACTACGTCTATCAGGACAACTGGAATAAAGCGTTCAACACAGGAACACTTATAGACAATAGCCTTAGCGTATCAGGGGGAAGCGACAAAGCCACCTTCTACGGCTCATTTGGACGATTGGATCAGGAAGGAATTATTCCTTTTTCGACTTGGAGTAGAACTACTGCCAAGCTTTCCGGTACGGTAACAGCCAGCGAGAAATTCAACTTCTCAGGATCAATTAATTTCACCAACTCTGGGGGTAACCGGGTACCGCACGATCGATTCTTGGAGCGAATGATGTACTGGTCGGAGACTACAGATGTAAGCGACTACATCAACGAAGACGGCACCATGAAAACCTACGGGAATACGAATCCAATCTATGATGCAAGATTCGCCACGTATGAGGATGATGTGAATCGGGTCATTGGAAATGTCAACTTCAATTATAGCCCAACAGATTGGCTTACTTTTTCTTACAGATTAGGTGCTGACTTCTCTAGCGACAGCAGAGAAGAAATCACACCAGGTCCAATGGGCATAGATGGCTCGCTAGCACTTGATCCACTAGGTCGAATAGAGGAAACTCGAATCAACAGCCGTGACCTGACTTCAAACTTCTACATCACACTCAAAAAGCAGTGGAATGAAAACTGGAATACCCAACTGAGAGTTGGAAATGACGTCTTCGAGCGACGATTCGACCGAGTGACTGCCACCGGAGAGGACTTCGTTATTCCCGGTTTTTACAACTTGAGCAATACCACTCAAATTTTTGCAGGTCAATTAAAATCAAATCGACGATTGGTTGGATTCTATGGGGATTTGATGGTCGATTATAAGAATTTCATTTTCTTAAACGTGACCGGCAGAAACGACATCTCTTCTACTCTGCCAACGGATAATAATTCATTCTTCTACCCTTCAGTGAATTTAGGATATGTATTCAGTGAAAATTTCGAGCTTCCGAGTTGGGTTACCTTTGGAAAGTTAAGAGCCTCTTGGGCACAGGTAGGTAAGGATACCAATCCGCACGTCTTGGGCGCATTCTTCGTAGCTCCGTCTGTGTTTCCTTTAAATGGGCAAGTCGGATTCTCCAAAAACTCAGTATTCGGCGATCCAAACCTTAGACCAGAATTGACTACTTCTATAGAGTTCGGAACTCAGTTTGCTTTTTTCAATAACAAAGCAAACTTGGATGTCACCTACTACAAGTCAAATTCAAGAGATCAAATCATCCCTGTACCGATATCAGATGCTACTGGCTTCTCTTCGTACATTACCAATGCAGGTGAGATCGAAAATCAGGGTTGGGAAATCGTAGTTGGCGGTACACCTATTGAGCGTGGCGACTTCAGATGGGATGTCAGTGCCAACCTCACCACGAACAGAAATGAGGTAAAAGCAATCCGTGAGGGAATCGATCAAATAGTGATCGGTAGCCAGTTTGGATATGTAGGGTCCACCGTGACTATGATTCTAAAAGAAGGCCAAGCTTATGGAAATATCTACGGAAGCTCCTACACAAGACCTGGCGCAGTGGAAGGCACCGAAACACTAGATCGTGATCTTCCACAGTTGATTGGGGCAAATGGTTTTCCAGCAAGAAATGGAAATCAATTGATCTTGGGAAATGCAGTACCAAAGCTATTTGGAGGAATTCGCAATCAATTTTCTTATAAAAGTTTTGAATTTTCCTTCCTAGTCGATTTCAGATCTGGTTTAGAGCAATACAATCAGTTTGGCAACTTCCTTTCTGCTTTCGGTAAGCAAGAAGATTCAGAACGAAGAGACCAGACTATAGTATTCCCTGGCGTATTGGCAAACGGAGAACAAAACGAGAAGCCTGTGTTTTTGGGCCAAGGCGTGGGACCTGATGGCGTAAACTACGGTGCGGGATATTGGAGAAATTCGGTAAGAGGTGTTTCTGAAAACTTCGTAAATGATGCCACTTTTATCAAGTTGAGAAACATCACACTGGCTTACAATCTCAGTCCGGAACTTATAGAGCGTACGCCATTCCGTACCGCGCGATTGTCAATTGCAGCTAACAATATTCTGCTTTATACTCCCTGGGACGGATTTGACCCGGAGTCGTTTTCAGCAGGTGCAGGCGGCAATGCCGTAGGATTTACCGGACTTGGATTTCCGGGTGTGCAGAGTTATTTCGTCACCCTAAATCTGGGACTATAAACCTCTAAAAAATCAGAAATATGAAATTACATAATAAAATAAGATCAATATTGGGCGCATCCTTAGTCCTTTCGGCTTCGGCTTGTGAGAGTTTCCTTGATGTAAATACCAACCCCAATAGTCCAGTGGATGCACCGATCTCAGGATTGATGACCAATATTACCTATGAGACTTCTCTCAACGTGTTTAGGAGCGGAAGTGCGGTAAGCAACTATGTGCAATACTTAGCGTCACCCAACCCGGATAGTGGTTCGGATACCATGGAACCTTTAAATTTTAGTGGAACATGGTTCAGCTTATACAATGTCATGACTGACTTGAATGAGATGAACATTAAAGCAGAAGAAGCTGGTTCGCTTCATTACCTGGGAGCAGGTCAAGTACTGTTGGCTCTGAACTTAGGCATGACTGTGGATTTATTCGGAGATGTGCCATTCTCTGAAAGCTTCAACTTCACCACCGTTACACCAAAGTATGACGATGATCAAGTACTTTATGGCAATGTGATCAGTCTACTGGATCAAGGAATAGCGAATCTTCGGGCAACCTCGCAGACTTCTATCGGTGCTGATGATTTCATTTACGGAGGCGACATACCTACCTGGATCAAATTTGCACACACATTGAAAGCAAGGTATTTGATTCATTCCAATGGCGGCTCAGGTTTCAGCGCTGCGGAAGTTTTGGCTACCGCTGCGGCAGGCTTTACTTCGAATGCTGATAATGCAGAGGTGATCTTTTTCGAGCAGCGATTCAATCCTTGGGCTCAGATCGCCATTAATAATGAGGCCTTACTATTGGGTGGATGGATTTCGGAGCAATTTATTGAGGCATTGGATGGCACTTCTTATCCAGTGGTTGACCCACGTCTCCCATTGATGATCGGCACTACAGATGCAGGCGAGTTTGTGGGTACAGAAAACGGCGCAGGCAGAGGAAATGCACCAGAGCAAGGAGCCAGATCCACACTGATCGAAGATCAATTCTACACTAGGACTGTTTCTCCGCTTTTGATATCGACTTTCTCAGAGTTGAAATTTATCGAAGCAGAAGCAGCTTTTGCCACGGATAAGCCTAGAGCTTATCAGGCTTATTTGAATGGAATCGAAGCCCACATGGATATGTTGGGAGTGACCACAGTTGCTAAAACAGCCTACTTGACAGCACCAAGTGTGGCGGTAGGAGCTTCAGCCTTGACTATGGATTTGATTTTCAAAGAAAAGTGGGTTGCCTTGTTCCTGCATCCTGAGACTTGGAACGATGCCCGAAGATTTGATTACGCTTACAAAGACTTTAGCCCACCGGCTAATCTCAATCCAAATCTTGGCGGAAGTTTAATCAGAAGATTGGCTTATCCTGATAGCGAAGTGAGTAGAAACGGTGCAAACGTACCGAGCGTATCCTTGCTTGACAGAGTTTGGTGGGATCAATAACCTTTAAATCTCTTTTAAAGTCTCCTGCATCTAAGCGGGAGACTTTTTTATTTAAATTGAATTGTAAAAAAATCACGATGCAAAAACTCTTACTTGCCTGTCTAATTGTCCTCAGTTCCTGCACTGTTCAGCGCATCAACAAATCCCTCACCAATTCTGAAGTCTTCGACAAGGGTCATTTGGGTTTTATGCTCCTTGACCCAGATAAGGACAAAGTACTCGTGGATATCAATTCAGACAAGTATTTTATTCCAGCTTCCAATACCAAACTATTTACATTTTACACATCCTATACCGTCTTAGGTGATAGTTTGGTAAATGGCTTGAACTACCTTGAAAAAGGAGATTCACTTATTTTCTGGGGTACCGGTGATCCGAGTCTCTTGCATCCAGATTTGAAGAATGAAGTAGCCGTGGATTTTTTGAAAAGTCAAACAAAGCAGCTCTATCTGCTGGATAATTTTGATCAGGTGGACGCATTCGGCTCAGGCTGGTCATGGGATTGGTACAACTCCTACTATGCGGCAGAGCGCTCTGCTTTGCCACTTTATGGCGATATTGTGCGCTTCGCAAAAGAAGAAGGCGATAGCACTTTCAGCATATACCCTACCCGATTCTCTTCTTCCTTAGTAGAAACTCAGCCAAGAGGCAACTCAAGCTCAAGCTTTCGAAGAGATCATCTTGAAAACAAGTTTAAATACTTTGTGACAACTGAGGCCTCTGACAAAAGATTTGAAACGGATATTCCATTTATTACCTCAGCAGATTTCGCAGCCCAACTACTTTCAGAGGAAATAGGAAGGGAAATAACCGTAATCAATAACTCAGAGTATTTCACAGAAGAACCTAAAAAGTTACTTACTGCCTCAGCTGATAGCATCTATTCTCAGATGATGAAAATCTCTGACAATTTCCTTGCGGAGCAGCTTTTGCTACTGGTTTCAGACCAATTAGAAAACAAACTAAGCACTGCTGATGCCATTGCTTATGCAAAGGAAAATCTTTTGGCAGACTTACCTGATGAACCAATTTGGGTAGATGGATCGGGCCTTTCTGCCAAGAATATGTTCACACCTAGGAGTATCATCGCTTTACTTGGGAAGATCAGAGCGGAAGTTCCTTTGGAGAAAATCAAAGCTTATTTCCCAGCAGGCGGTGAATCAGGGACGATACGAAATTGGTATCCTTCAGACCCTGGTCAGCCTCCTTACATCTACGCCAAAACGGGGACACTCTCAATGAGTAATGCACTCAGTGGCTACTTAGTTACCAAAAGCGGCAAAATCCTGCATTTCTCCTGCTTGATGAACAACTATGCCATTTCAGGGTCCGAACTTAAAACTGAGCTAACCAAAGTACTTTATTACATACACGATAAGTACTAAATTCCATTGATGAAATTAAACAGGCCGTAAACATGAGCGGGAATCCAGACGTGAACAACTACGAAACGCTTAAAAGCCAGATTGGGGAGTTATTGATTCTCGGACGAGAAAATGCTGGCAGAGCTGTCAACACTATTCTCGTCCAAACCTACTGGCATATTGGCAAGCATATCGTAGAGTTTGAGCAAGGTGGCAATGAGAAATCCGAATATGGAAGTTCTGTTTTAGATCGACTTTCCAAGGATTTGACTTTAGAGTATGGAAAAGGTTTTAGTAGGTCGAATCTATTTCTGATTAGGCAGTTTTTCCTGAAATTTCAAAAAATCCAGACAGTGTCTGGACAATTGAGTTGGAGTCATTTTTGTGAAATTCTTAAAGCAGATAATGCCCTTGAAATCAGCTTTTACACGAAGGAATGTGAAAAGGAAAAATGGAGTGTCCGCGAACTAAAAAGGCAAATGAAAAGTATGCTTTTTCACCGATTGGCACTATCCAAAGACAAAGATGCCGTATTAAAACTAGCTGAAAAAGGAAGCGAAATCCAGAATCCAAAAGATTTACTCAGAGATCCATATGTTTTTGAATTTCCCGGCCTACCCGACCCAATGACCTTTTCAGAAAGCGATTTGGAAAATAGGTTAGTAGCCAATCTTCAAAACTTCCTGCTCGAACTGGGGAAAGGCTTTGCATTCATAGGTCGACAATACAGGATCACGCTTAGCAACAGACATTTTTTTGTTGACTTGGTATTTTATCACAGAATTCTAAAATGCTTTGTACTCATTGATTTGAAACGGGGAGAAATTGACCATCAAGATATTGGGCAAATGAACCTCTATCTCAATTACTTCCGAAAAGAGGAAAACACAGAAGGAGACAACGCTCCAATCGGTATTGTACTTGGCGCTTACAAGGATCAGATTTTAGTAGAATATGCCACCGAAAATATCAGTAATCAATTATTTGTCAGCAAATACCAGCTGTTCCTACCTGATAAAGAATCTCTTGCCAATGAACTAGAAAAAGTTCTGCACCAACAATCAAACACTTAATCCTCCCACTATGAATAATAAAACCATGAGATTTTTAGCCAAACAAAACACGATCTCCCATTTTCCGATTTACCTCCTTCTTTTCACCATTTACTTCCAACCCTTCAATCTCCACTCCCAATCCTTCACCATGGAGCAAGTCGGAAAGTTTAGCTTTCCTTCGGAGCTCACCTCCTCTCCCTCTGGCGAGAAACTAGCCTGGGCGATGAACGAACAGGGAAAGCGGAATATCTATTATGCAGAAGGCCCTACTTTTGAACCTAAACAACTTACTGAATTCAACGAAGACGACGGACAGGAAATCAGTAGTTTGCAATTCACTCCAGACGGGAAATGGTTGGTATTCGTGCGAGGTGGAGATCATGGAGGCGGCAATTCTTCCTCCACAGTCAATGCGCAAAACCTACCTGAACTCCCAAAAGTCGAGATCTGGAAAATCAATCTTGCCGAAGGTAAAACCGAAGCTATCACCAAAGCAGATGACCCTTTCGTCGGCTCTCCTCATCAATTAGGCTACCTCAAAGGAGGACAAGTATGGACAGTGGATATGGAAAGTTCCTCTAATCCATCTCAGCTTTTTGAAGTAAAGGGAAATGTAAATTATGCTCAGTATTCACCTGATGGTTCTAAACTGGCTTTTGTATCTAACCGTGGATCGCATTCTTTGGTAGGGATTTATCGGGATGATTCAACTTCCATCCAATGGATCGCCCCTTCCTTTCACAGAGATGCTCTACCTCAATGGTCGCCTGATGGAAATCAAATTGCTTTCATAAGACTGCAAGGTGGAAAAGGCGCAGCCTTCCCAGTGTTAGCACCCACACATACTCCGTGGGAAATCTGGGTTGCAGATGCTACAGACGGAACTGCAAAAAAACTCTGGAAAGCTCCCGAAACGCTTAGAGGTTCATACGCTTATCCGTTTTTCTCATTCAGTGCAGATGGTAATTTGGTTTTCCAATCTTATGAAGATGGCTGGCAGCATTTGTATTCTCTCGACATAGCTTCAGGGAAAACTACTTTACTCACGCCTGGTGATTATATGGTGGAGCAAATTAAAATGAATTCAGATAAATCAAAGCTGATTTTCTCAGGAAATACTGGCCCACAACCTCAGGATTTAGATCGTAGGCATATAGGCACAATAGACATTTCCAGCAAACAATTAACCTGGGAAACAAGCGGCGAAGGAATCGAAGCATACCCGGTATGGATAGGGAAAGAAGGCGCAACCGCCTATTTCAGTGCTACGGCACAGCGCTCACACCTGATTGCAGTGAATGACGGAGCAAATACCAAACTTTTACAAGAATCCATTATCCCAGCTGATTTCCCTCAAGCTTCTCTTGTAGTCCCCAAGCAAGTGAAGTTCACTGCTCCAGATGGCACCACGGTCTATGGACAGCTATTTGAAAAAGAAGGTGGGCCGAATAAAAAGCCAGGAATCATCTTTGCCCATGGTGGGCCTCAGCGTCAGATGCTTTTGGGTTGGAGTTATATGGATTATTACTCCAATACTTATGCTCTGAATCAATATCTAGCCGAACTTGGATTCGTGGTACTTTCGGTGAATTACAGATTGGGCATTGGTTATGGCTATGAATTCCACCGTCCTGCAAATGGCTATTACCAAGGCGCAGTAGAATACCAAGACATCAAATCAGGAGGTGAATTCCTTGCAGCTCTTCCACAAGTCGATGCAGATCGAATCGGAATTTACGGGGGCTCATATGGAGGATATTTAACTGCATTGGCTTTGGCAAGAGATTCAGATTTATTTAAAGTTGGCGTCGATATACATGGAGTTCATGATCTGGATGGTCGATATGATCTGCCAGAAACTTATGAAGTTGCTCCTGATTTAGACAAAGCCAAAAAGATTGCGTGGGAATCTTCGCCAATTGCAGATTTGGAAACTTGGACGTCTCCAGTACTTTTTATTCATGCGGACGATGATCGAAATGTCAGCGTAAGTCAAACTGCTGATTTGATCCGAAGATTTGAGGAATTGGGCAAACCCTATCAATCCATTCTCATTCCTGGCGATACACATCATTGGATGAAGTGGTCAAACATGATCAAAGTGGATCAGGCTACTGCTGATTTTCTCAAAAAATATTTGATGGATTAAAGGGATTTGCATGATTCAATTACAATACATCCATCATATTGCTATCATCTGCAAGGATTATGGGCGTTCCAAAAAATTCTATACTGAGGTTCTGGGACTTGAGATAATCAGAGAAGTTTATCGTAAGGAAAGGAAATCTTACAAGTTAGACTTGAGTCTGAATGGGAATTATATTATTGAGCTGTTCTCTTTTCCTTCACCGCCGGATCGTGTATCCAGGCCAGAAGCAGTTGGATTGAGGCACTTGGCATTTTCAGTGAAAAATCTGGAGGAATGTATCTATCATTTAAACGAACATGAGGTAGCTGCTGAACCAGTTCGAGTGGATGAATTCACAGGAAAGCGATTCACATTTATCGCTGATCCAGATGATTTGCCGATTGAGTTTTATGAGGAATGAGATCATGGGATAAAAAATGGAATGAAAGAAACCTCTGATGCTATTTCATGTCAATTGAAATCAATAGTTTAAATAGATATTTCTATTTGATCCTATGTGACTATGTTTTCTATGTAGTGAAAAAATAACTACCCATACGTTCTAGTGAACTCTCATTTTTCCGACTTGCGTCTTTTCGGCCAAAACCCAGAAAGGTGTTGAATATTCGGGCTACATACCAAAAGCACCTCTGGTGCTATTTCAAATCCATTAGAATTGGGATTTAAGGACGAAAAATCTTTCATTACCACTACTCTGTGTTGAATAGAATTTCACAAAAAAGCCCGAGGAAATATCCCCGGGCTTTCTATTACAAACCAAATTTAGATTATGAATTAAGATGGGTTTTGAACCATTAGATCATTTGCATTTAGCTCAGCAATTGGAATTTGCCACTGCCAGTTGATTGTACCGGCAGGCTCCGTGAGTTTACCGGAAATTACAGCTTCAACATGGTTTGAGCCAGTTCTATCCAAAGGAAGATCAAGTCTTTTCAAGTCATAGAATCTAAATCCTTCACCCCAAAGCTCGATTCTTCTCTGCGTCATGATCTCCTCGATCAACGCAGCCCCTGTATTGGTAGACAAAACATATTCGGGATCTCTTTGTGAAGCAAATTCAAACAATACTCCAGCTGCTCCTGAAGCATTTCCGCCACGGGCCAATGCCTCCGCTTCCAATACATACATTTCCGAAGTTCTCATGTAAGGAACGTCACCTACAGAAGAAGCATTTGCTTGTGCAACGAATTTACGATTCATGAAATTTCTTTTCGCAAAGTTGCTCAAAGTAACCTGGTCAATGAAAGGATCTCTCAACGTAGCATTCGCAGCATTAGGATCCCAAAGTCCCTTTCGAGCATCTGTAGCCGTGATTTTATCGAAAAGCAGCCTGTTGATCGCCTTAGGATTACCACGAATATTAGTAGAGCTAAAATTCACTGACATGTAAGCAAAGTAGGAAGCGAAGAATGTACCCTGGTCATCAATTTGCTGACTTCCCCAGATCCACTCTGGATTGGATACATCATTAAATCCATCATAAAGCTGGCTAGCGCTCATCAATTCAAATCCAGCGCGAGCTTCTTTTGCAAGAGTTGCCGCAGTAGCCCAGTTGCCTTGGGTTAGTGCAATTCTAGCTTTGATTCCCTTCGCTACATTGATATTAATGTGAGATTTTGCATTTCTGGCGTCATCAAGAAGCGCAATAGCTTCATCGATATCTGTATTGACCTGAGTGTAGACTTCTTCGACTGTATTTCTAGCTCCACCTTCAGTGATTGGTTCCAATACGATAGGCACACCTAACTGAGTGTTACCTCCACCCATTTTGTATCGCTCACCAAAAAGCTGAACCAAGTTGAAATGAGCCCAAGCTCTATAAGCTAAAGCTTGACCCTTGATCTCATCCTTTTGAGTCTGAGGCCCTACGGCATTATCAATATTTGCGATCAGCAAATTGGCGTTTCCAATAACCTTGTAATAAAATCTCCAAACAAAACGAACATCACCCGCATTTTCATTTCGGTGAGTTAACCATCTTGTGGTTCCTACAAACCAGCTATTGGCAATACCAGTCATAACCACATCTTCTGCTAGGACTTCTCTCATGATCATTACACCACCCTCTCCAGGCTGACCCTGGCTATCGTATCTGATGAAAAGTGATCTATGTATACCATTCAATGCAGAAAATGCATTTTGTGTTGTCGAGAACACCGCCAATTCTGATACGGCATCTGTTGGTGCTGTATCTAGGTAATCATCTGCGCAACCAAAGCTCATAACCAGAGCTAGTATTGCTATTTTATTTAATATCTTTTTCATAAGTCGTTCAGATTAGAAGTTGACATTTAGACCTAACGTGAAAGTACGCGCCGGCGTAAATGTGTTAGAGGAAGTTCCCTGGAAACTTTCAGAAACAAACATTCCCTTTCTGGAAGATAACCAGCCAAGGTTTTCACCTGCCAAGTAAACAGAAGCTCCACGTAATTTCGTTCTCTGAAGCAGTTCTCTAGGAAAATTATAGCTCAAATTAATTGATCTAAAGTTTAACCAAGAACCATCTGTAAGCCAACGATCTGAGCCTACGTTCGTGTTATTAGACGCGATATTATCCATTTTAGGTACACTCGTTATATCACCTGGCTTTTGCCATCTATTCAAGATATCTGTATGCAAAGCCCCTCCATCAGGATCAGCAGACATCAAGCCGGAATAAATGCCATCGTAGAAATCACCACCTACTGAGAAGGAAACTAGCGCACTTAAAGTAAAACCTTTGTAGCTGAAGCTGTTATTCCAACCACCAAAGAAATCCGGGATTGACTGGCCTGCAAAGTGGAACCGTGCATTTTGGAAGTTGGTTGTCAAAGTATCTGATCCTACAATCTTGGTAGCATCATCATCTGCATCATATTCCTCTGCTCTGTAAAGTCCTTCACCAGTCTCAGGGTCTACACCTATCCAGTCTCTCAACCAGAAATCATAGATTGACCTACCTACTACAAATTTCTTGGTTCCGTTGATCTGCTCTTCAAATGGAAGTTTCTTAAACTCGTTGCTGAAGGTAGATATGTTCAAGCTGGAAGTCCAAGTGAAATCGTTGGTACGGATAACCTCCCCTTGAATACTAAATTCAATACCTTGGTTTGACATGGTACCAATATTCTGAAATCTGCTTTCCAAACCAGTTGTCAACGAAAGCGGAACATCAAATAGTAAGTTCTTAGAATCTCTGTAGAAATACTCTACTGATCCGGAGAATCGCTTACCAAAGGCAAAATCCAATCCAAAATCATAGGTGTTATTTGACTCCCAAAGCAAATCTCTGGCAGCTAAACTTGCCTGCAGAATTCCAGGTTCGGAAGCATTGTTGAAACCTAAATCATAAAGCGCTTGATACGGATAATAGCTTTGTCCTCCACCAGAATTTTGGATGGCATTGTTACCTACCTCACCATAAGAAGCTCTAAGCTTTAGCATATCGATGAAATCAAAGTTAAAGAAATTCTCCTTGTCAATATTCCATGCAGCACCTACTGACCAGAATGTTCCCCAACGAACATCTTCAAAGAATCGGGAAGAACCGTCAGTTCGGATAGAAGCAGAAAACGAATACTTATCATCATATACATAATTCAATCTCGAGAAATACGACTCAATTTTATCCTTGTCAGTTCTACCTGATGCCGAGTTGATCGTCACAAAGTTGTCCGGCTCAATATTTCCTGCTAGAATCTGATCTTGCTTGGAGATAAATTGTACGGTTCTGGTAAAGTCATAATTCTCATGTCCCACCAAAGCGTCGATAAAATGCTTCTCTCTTATCGTGTTGGTGTAAGAGACGATCTGATTGAAAGTCAAACTGTTGATTCGGATATTCTCTCGTCTGGTTCTGCCAGCTGGTGCACCATCACCTACGATAGTATTATCATAGCCAAGGTTTAAGAGCGAGGTCATATCTTGAGCGATGTTTGTTCTTGCAGTGAAATGCTTCAAGAATGAAACTTCAGCATAAGCTCTAGCACTGATTACGTCTCGGTCAAAAGAATCAACATTGAGGATCGTTTCTTGAACCACGTGACGGCCCGGGAAGGAGCCTGCTCCTCTAAACGGAAGTCCTAAGTTCACCAAGTCACCAGTATCATAGATTTGATTTCCAAATTCGTCAAGAATAAATCCACCAGTCTGCATATTCTGTGCAAATACAGGATAAATCGGTCCTACCGACCTTGCCGTAAAGAATGGGTTCACAAAGCTGTTACTTCCACCGTCTCTAGCATTATTTCCCTCGGATAGTGTGGCAGAGAGATTGATTCCGGTTTTCAACCATTTAGTTGGAGAGGTATTCATATTTAATCGACCGGAGAATCTTTCAAAATCTGAATTAAGGATAAAGCCCTTTTCGTCTAAATAGCCAAATGAAGCATAATAATCAGTAGTCTCATCAGCACCGGAATAACTAAGATTGTATTCTGATCTATTACCTGTTCGCTGCAATTCGTCAAACCAATCGGTTCCTACGAAATTGTTTACCGCATTTGGATTCAGTAGACCATCAGTACCTACTATTTGATCATTTGGGACATTATAGACATTGTATCCAAGCGTAGGAATCAGGTTTGTACTTGCGAATTGGTTCGCAACACCTGGCTCAGCACCTTGTGTTAATCTACCATTTCGTAGGGACTCCCAAGTCAATGGATAATATTGCTCTGCATTTACCCGATCATACTCAGGAAGTGCTCTGCTCGCAACACCTTGCTGAACTTTCAAATTGAAAGTTGGCTTACTTTTTCTTCCTTTTTTAGTGGTGATCATGATCACACCGTTGGCAGCTCTAGACCCGTAAAGTGCCGCAGAAGAGGCATCTTTCAAAATCGTGATGTCTTCGATATCATCTGGATTCAAGTTTCCAATCGCCGCGTCATAAGGAACTCCATCCACCACGTAAAGCGGCGAGCTGGAAGAGTTCACCGAACCAATACCTCGGATTCGGACGGCTGGAGTAGATCCAGGCTGTCCACTTGCTGAGGTGGTGATCACACCCGCAGCTTGACCTTCTAGTGCATTCGCCACATTGTTAATCGGACGATTTGCGATTTGATCCGCTTTGATAGCCACTGCTGCACCGGTAAAGTTTCCTTTGTCGGCTGTACCATAGGCAGTAATGATTACTTCATCTAGGTTCTGTAAATCTGCCTCCATAGTCACATCCACTACAGACCTATTCCCGATTACTTCTTCATGGGAACGAAAGCCAATGTAACTAAACACTAAAGTGGTGGAACCCTCTGGTACTTCTACAGAATAGGTACCGTCAAGATCAGATACTACTCCTATGGTAGTACCCTTTACCAAAACGCTGACTCCTATGAGTCCTTCTGGATCTTGGGCTGAAACTAGCTTCCCTGTCACTGTTTTGCTTTGAGCAAAAGCTGAGACACTTACCAGTAACCCAAAGATTAAACTAAGTAATGTTTTCTTCATAAGTTTTAATTGATTATTCACAAATAACAACCCCCATGTGAGGCTGCTTAATCTTAAATTATTTACTACCGAATCTAGGTTTTTATTAGGATACCATGAATTACGGTGAGCACTTAATATAAGTTTTTACCTTACTTTTTTAGTAAAACTACTTTTTTATACTTTTAAATAATTCACACTTTTTTTCAGAATTTACAGGTTTATTTACCCCTGTAATAAGATGAATTGATGAATTGTTTTCAAATAGGTCCTAAAAATAATCCAATAATCATAAAAATGATATGCCGTTTAAATAAAAATACAACCCTAAATCGGGAATTATGTTCAAAAAATAAGTGCTAAAACTAAGCTTAAGATTGAGCATGTGGAATAAAAACACCCTTCCTGAATCATATATCAAGAAGGGTATTTTCTATTTGTTAATAAGTCTATTTAGCCCTTTCTAGCTCATTTTTATTCTTAACATATTTCTCCAGCCAGTTATCCATTTCCCATAACATATGGTTAATAGACTCTTTCGCTGCATAACCATGACTCTCATTTGGCAGAAACACTAATCTTGCAGTTGCACCATGTCCTTTGAGTGCATTATAGTATCGCTCAGATTGAATAGGAAAAGTGCCCGAGTTATTGTCTGCCTGTCCGTGAAGTAACAGGATTGGAGTTTCCACTTTATGTGCAAAGGAGAATGGAGACATATTGAAGTAAACTTCTGGTGCTTCCCAATAGGTTCTCTGCTCATACTGAAACCCGAAAGGAGTCAAAGTTCTGTTGTACGCCCCACTTCTTGCAATTCCCGCGGCAAATAGATTGGTATGGGAAAGTAGATTAGCCGTCATGAAAGCTCCATAAGAGTGGCCACCCACAGCGATTCTATTGCGATCTCCAATTCCCAACTCTACAATCTCATCAATTGCTGCCTCGGCATTGGCTACTAGCTGATCGATGAAATAGTCATTTGGTTCTTTATCCCCTTCTCCTACTATCGGCATTTCAGTTCTATCCATGATGGCATAGCCTCGAGTCACCCAGAAAAGCGGAGAACCTGAACTCACCCGGGTAAAGGCATATTGTGAACCCCTAACTTGAGAAGCCACCTCTTTTGATTTGTATTCTCTAGGGTACGCCCACATTAATACCGGTAATGGAGCATCTTTTCCGGGTTCAAAACCCTCAGGAGTATAAATCACTGCCGAGAGATTCAATCCGTCATTTCTTTCATAAGTAACCAATTGCTTTTGAATGCCTTTAATGGACTCATAAGGATTTTCAAAATAGGTAATTTGTTGAGGAGCTATTCTCTTTTTAGTGTTTACCAGCCAATAATTTGGCTGAATATCTGTACTTTCTTTGATTGTAATAAACTCTGAAGCATCATCATTTAAGACTTTGGCTACCCGCTCATAATACGGTGCCTGTGATCTCCACAGAATATTTTCTTCTTTATTCTTTATATTAAAAGTGGACAAATAAGGCATATTTCCCTCAGGTGAACCACCCGGACTTGTCATATATACTAAGTCACCTTTTCTTAGCAATTCATTTTCACCAAATTCATTTTCCACCAGTACTGGATCACCTGGATCATTGTACAGGTCGTCAGATGAACGATCTATGATTACCTGCTTAGCTTGTGAAGGATCGGATGGATTGATAACAGATCTCATATCTTTTCTGCTACTCGACCAGCGCTCGCTCATGATAGCAAATGAATCATCTGACCAATCTATACCCGCAAATCTGTAAGCGGAAGTTGCCAATTTTTGCTTTGTTCCTGCAAAAGGCGCTGCCAAGGTGTACACTATCTCGCGCTCTTCCATCTCCACACGGGCATCTCCCCCGTCTTGCGCTTCTACCCAATAAAGAACAGCTGGCTTATCCGCTCTCCAGCTGATATATCGTGGCCCGGTAACAGTAGCATCAAAACCTGTAGGTCTATTTTCATCCAAAGGAATTTGTGCCAACTCTTTTATTTTCTTTCCGTCTTTTGACCAGATTTCTACATCATATGGAAATCTGCTGGCTGGCACCAAATAAGAAAATGGCTTCTTGATCAAGTCAACAATCAAATAGCTTCCATCAGGAGAAAGATCCATTGACTTAATCATTCCAGTCGGGCCAATTGGTTTTTTGTTCCCATCCAAATCAATTTCCATCAACTGAGAATCCATAAAATAGGCAAAAAGCGTTTCATCATATGAATTCTCCAGCAAATCTTGATATGTCCTGCTAGGCGCTGCGTCTCCGGTGGTTTCTTGAATAATAGGACCGGATGGAGCTGAAGGTTTTATAGGAATAGCACCACGATTGGGATTAACTGCTTTTACCAGAAGCTTATTGTCTGGTGTCCATAGAATCGAATTGCCATAGACATCATTTACAATTTTATCAGTCAGTTTTTTGGCTGAGTAAGTATTCAAATCAACCAGCCACAGGCTAATTCCATCAGCTTCTGTCTGAGTGAATGCCATATATTTCTCATCATGCGAAAGACTCATTCCCCCCATGCTTGGCTGAGATGGTAGTCCTGTAATCTGAATTTCCTCCCCTGATTGGGTTTTCTTGATTTTGATATTTTCAATACCTATCTCACGGCTTGGTCCAGATGTGGCAGGATTTATTCTCATCCCTGCAATCTTCAATTCGGGCTGAGAGAGCATCTCAATACTTGGATTGTCTGCCCTCTCCATCATCAGCATCCAATCACCATTTTTACTAAATCTCACTGAAGGTGTATTCGGAGCATTCACCAAGTCAGCAATTGATTTGGGAGGAGATTGATAAGTGCTTTGAGCCGATACTTCCGTCCAGAAAAACCCGAGGAACATAACTAAAGCAAAAATTTTAGTAGCACTTATTTTCATAATGATATATTTTGGTTAGTCTAACTTACCAAATTCCTTCCGCCATTAACTTTAGATTGCGATAAATGGCAAAATGACGGTTTGAATCGTAGATTTTGGATTTCTTACTTCAAATTCTACCGAAAAAAACCCTGTGAACGTAAAAATCTTGAATTCAAGTATTTTTTCTCCCAAAACCAAAACCCTCCAAACTCTTAACCCATGTCAGAAATCAAAACCAAAGCAAACGATACTTCTGTTGAAGACTTTATTAATTCTATAGACCAGCCCATACGAAAAGCAGATGGATTGAAGCTTTTGCAATTATTCAAAGAAGAAACCGGTGAAAGTCCAGTTATGTGGGGGGACAATATTGTGGGTTTTGGGAAATACAAGTATAAATACCCCTCAGGAAAAGAAATGGAATGGTTTCCTGTTGGTTTCTCACCCAGAAAACAAGCGCTATCAATCTATATTATGCTTGAAAACTCAGAATTAGAACCTTTTCTAGCAAAACTTGGTAAACATAAAAAAGCAAAAGGTTGCCTTTATATCAGCAAAATGTCTGAAGTTAATGAAGAGATTTTCAGGGAAATGATCCGCACTTCCATAAATTTAATCCAAACTAAAACCCAATAATATGCTACATGTTTTGAATGGTGATTCGCTGGCATCTTCGTTTCCAGCCAGCATACCCGGCGAAATCGCAGTTATCCGAGAATGCTTAGTCGATGGTCCAGTAGAAGCTCATTCTATAGAGGAGCTCTGGGTGATCCGAGATAAGTATCTTTCAAATAGTTATCCAGAAGCATCTGAAGAAAGTTATTTCACCAAAGTGGTTCCTGATTTTGAAAAAATAATGACTGCTTCTTCAGAGACGAAAGTCTATCTCTGGTTTGAGCATGACTTGTTTTGTCAGGTAAATATGTGGTTTGTGATGCATTTGCTCAAAAAACACAGAGGCAACGTTTACTTAGTAACACCCACCACAGATTTGATTGAAGGTTTTGGGGGAATGAAGGAGTTACAAATAGAACAAGCCTATCGGGATGCAAAATTATTGACTGCAAACGAAAGACATATTTTATCAGATATGTGGAAGCTGTATCAAGCACCGGATATCTCTGAAGCTTTGACCCTTTCGCATCAAACCAATCCAGAGCTTCCTTTCCTATACCCAGCAGTACTCGCATGGAAGGAGTCCATTCCTCATGGGGATTACCCAGGCAAGCCAAAAGCTGCATTAAAAGAAATCGCTGCACAATTGGGAACAGATGATTTCGGAAAAATCTATCGCGCATTTCATTTCAAGTATGCCATTTATGGATATGGAGATTCTCAAGTCAGGCGACTTTGGGAGGAGTTAAAAAAAGAAGAATAGAAAATAAGAGATAAGGAGCTGCACAAAACAGCTCCTTTTTCTACTCTGCTACTCGATATCTCGAAGCATTCTTTCGGAGGAATCTATGACTCCTTTATACTTTTTCAATGCCCATCTGCTAAACAAGTACATAAAAACAAGACCCGCAGGGATGTAAATCAGCCAGAAGACAGGGTTTGAGATCATTTCACCGGAACCATTCAACTCAGCCAAAGGTGGTATTAGGGTGAGCATCACTATTGCTCCAAATATCATCCCGTAACGTTGAACATTCCAAAAGCGAATTTTGCTCTTAGTGAATTTATTTAAAATCGTTGCTGGGGACTCTTTATCCAGCCGCAAGTTCCGCATACCCTTTATTGCTGTTAAACTAGCAACAGGTAATGCAATCATTATAAAAATAGTGACCAATGCAAAAACCTGATTGTACCAAAGTTCAAAATCTGCAAACCGAGCGAGCAAATACATTGCATAGCCTACGCAAACCATCGAGCCCAGGATTTCGGGGATTCTGATACTGTTTAGTTTATTTCTGAATTTTTGTTTTGTGATCTCCATTAGAAGTTCCTTATGAATTTTATCCTGTTTTTCCACTTGCAAACTGAGGTCTGCCCAAAGTGATTTCATTTCATCGAGTTCCATATTCTAGCTGGTTTGAGTAGTGATTCCTGATTTTAATTTTGCTTTGATCCTAGACATCCGTGTACCCACGTTGCTAACTGAGATCCCTGATATTTCTGCAATCTCCTCATAGCTTTTTCCTTCCAAAAAGAGAAAGATAATTCCCCGATCAAGCAGATTCAGCTTTCTGATTTGAGCATAGAGCTGTTGAATTTTTTCTTCCTTTTCGGAATCTCCAGATTCAGAAAATTGAATCTTCACATCCTGAATTGGCACAACATGCAGTTGCTTCTTGGAGCGATTCATATGTGTGATTGCCGTGTTCATCCCCACGCGATAGAGCCAGGTGCTCGGTTTGGAGGCTTTTTTGAAATGATCAAATGACTTCCAAGTCTGAAATACGATCTCTTGATACAAATCCTCTTGCTCAGCTTTCTCCTTTGCATAGATAGTAGTGATCTTATAGATCAGTCCTTGATTCTTCTGGATAAGATTGACAAACTCTTCCTCCTTGTTCATTTGGTTTCTTTTACTCTATTAGTCTCTGTTCTTTGGAAAAAATCACAGAATTTTTGAAAAACTTTCAGAAAATAACAAAATCACAGGTTAAGAACTGATCGTGACGACAGGAACAGTAGCGAGGATTTTTTGAAAAACTTTTAGCAAGTAATCAAATCCTACTTTAATAACTGTCCGCGATGACACGAATAGGGGCGAAGAGTGATGTAAAAGAACTGTTCTCTGAGACTAGAACTGGAATAGAGTGTTGACTGAACTGCGAAGAAAGAGTAGTACTTCGATTTAACAAGCACGGCTGCTGGAGAAGCAGGACAACTGAGAAATGGCTCGAACTTCTCAGCGGTTGATAAGCTTATCGAACCAATGCGATCTCTGCGGTAACCTCTGCGCCCTCCGCGGTTAAAAACAATCCATCGCAATTTCTTATTTTCGTGTTATGCAGTGGTTCACTCCTTTTACGATTTCGGAATCCCCCTACCCTATTTCCCATCAAAGTAAAGTTCTAAGCATGGGTTCCTGTTTTGCGCAGACGATAGGTCAAAAAATGGTAGATCACAAATTCGATTGCTTGGTTAATCCTTTTGGGACAATATTTAATCCCTCGTCTTTAGTGAAATTATTAGAAGCGGCACTCTTTCAAGATCAGTTTGATGAAGCAGAAATCCTAGAGAGAGATGGCCTATACTTTCACTATACCAGCCACTCCGATTTGGTGGCAGACTCGAAAGAAAAGCTGATTCAAAAGCTGCTTGCGCAAAGAAATCTTTGTAAAGAATACTTGGAAAAAGGAACCCACTTGATCCTTACACTTGGCACAGCTTGGGTGTATGAGTTGGTAGAAAGCGGAGAAACCGTAGCCAATTGTCACAAGCAGCCCGCTGCAAAATTCACCAAGAGACTACTGAGTTTGGAAGAAATGAAAACCAAGCTCTGGTCGCTTTTTGACAATTTCTCAAGAGTTTATTCTGATTTGAAAATCATCTTGACGGTCAGTCCAGTTCGGCATACAAAGGATGGAATTCCAGAAAACCAACTTAGCAAAAGTCTCCTCCGGGTGCTCTGTCATGAGTTAGAAATAAGGAATAGTAGAATTACTTACTTTCCCGCTTACGAAATACTTATAGACGAATTGCGGGACTATCGCTTTTACAAGCCAGATCTCATTCATCCTAGTGCTGAAGCGGAAAATTACATCTGGGAAAAATGGCAAGCTTCCAATTTCTCAGAGGAAACCCAGCAAAAAACGAGTCAGATTCACAAAATCAATCAAGAGCTAGCCCACCGCCCGCTTAATCCAAAAAGCGAGGCGCATCGCAGATTCCTCAACAATCTCTCACAAAAGCTGGAACGATTGAATGGAGAATTTGATTTTTCAAATGAGATGACAACCATTCAAAAACAACTCGATATATGATTTATTTACGAAATACGATTTACGAGCTGCAACTTAGAGCTAAACTCATCTTATGCCCCGCACTATTTTCATGAATAAAAAATCTTTCTGTATGCCGTCTGAGAACCTTACCACCTTCCAACTCTTCGAATTCCATCTCTTACTATGTAGATGTTCAGGCAAAAAATTTTAAATTTTAAATTTCCCAATTATCAATGTCCAATCGCCTCGTCCACTCCCAATCCCCTTACCTACTTCAACACGCCCATAATCCCGTGGATTGGTTTCCTTGGAGTCCTGAAGCATTGGAAAAATCGAAAATCGAAAACAAGCCGATTCTGGTTTCTATAGGCTATTCAGCCTGCCACTGGTGTCATGTGATGGAGCGGGAAAGTTTCGAAGATGAAGCTACAGCCGAACTCATGAATGCACATTTTATCTGCATCAAAATCGACCGAGAAGAGCGTCCAGACATCGACAATATCTACATGGATGCAGTACAGGCGATGGGATTGCAAGGCGGCTGGCCATTGAATGTATTCTTGATGCCCAATCAAAAGCCATTCTACGGCGGTACTTATTTCCCAAATCAGCAATGGAAAGGGCTTTTATCAAACATCGCTGATGCTTTTGAAAAACACGAAGATCAGTTGGCTGAAAGTGCAGAAGGATTTGGCACTAGTCTCAATAGAAAGGAAACTGAGAAATACGGAATTTCGGCAGGCGACCAAGAACTCGATCCAGATGAGCTCGCAGAAATAGTCACTAAAATAACAACTCAACTTGATCCTGAATGGGGTGGAATGAACCGGGTTCCAAAATTCCCCATGCCTACGATTTGGAGTTTCTTGCTAGACTTTGCCTTGCTTCGTCGAGATGAGAAGTTAGTCAATCAAGTACTTTTCACTCTTCGCAAAATAGGAATGGGCGGGATTTACGATCAGTTGAGAGGTGGATTTGCTCGCTATTCGGTAGATGGAGAATGGTTTGCTCCGCACTTTGAAAAGATGCTTTATGACAACGGGCAATTACTTGAGCTTTATGCAAAAGCTTTTCAAGTGAGTGGAGACTCTTTTTTCAAAGAAAAAGTAACTGAAACAGTAGCTTGGCTAGAAGCAGAAATGCTAAATGGTGAAGGTGGTTTTCATGCAGCCCAGGATGCTGATTCGGAAGGTGTGGAAGGCAAATTCTACGTGTGGAAGTATGAGGAATTGAAAGAATTGATTGCAGATGAATTGCCATGGTTCAGCAAACTCTACAATCTAAAGCCAACTGGAAACTGGGAAGATGGAGTAAATATCCTTTTTCAAACTGAAAGTAATGCCCAAATAGCTGAAGAATATGGGATGAGCTTGGATGAGATGCAGATCAAATTGAAGAATGTGAAAGCACAGCTTTTGGAAGTAAGAAATCAACGCATTTATCCAGGTAAAGACGATAAGGTACTCAGTGGGTGGAATGGCTTGATGAGTGCTGGATTGATTCAGTCCTTCTATGCTACTGGCAAAAAAAGCATGCTGGATCTAGCAATCAAAAACCTGGAATTTTTACAGGAAAAATTATTGGTAAATGGTGTGCTGCATCGAGCTTACAAAAACGGCAAGGCATATACGCCCGGATTTTTAGAGGATTATGCTGCCGTGATCCGAGCGTCCATGATGGCTTTTGAAGCAACTGGAGATGCACGATGGCTTGACTTTGCTCGCTCCATGACTGATTTCTGCATTGCGCAGTTTTATGATGAAAGCGACGGTTTTTTCTTTTTCAACAATCCAAATGCAGAGAAATTAATAGCAAATAAAAAAGAGCTTTTTGACAATGTAATCCCTGCCTCCAATTCCTTGATGGCAAGAAATCTACATCGACTTTCGCTTTTTACTTATGAGGAGAAGTACTCGGATATCGCTTCCAAAATGCTTGGAGGCATGAAAGAACTGATCCTAAAAGAGCCAGGCTTCTTATGTAACTGGGCTAGCCTATTTCTGGAAAAACTCGTTCCCACAGCGGAAATCGCTATAGTTGGAAATGGTGCATCTCTAAAATCGATTGAATTTCAGCAAAAATACACGCCCAATTCCATAATAGCATTCTCAGAAAGTTTGACAGAAAATGCCGCAATTCTTGCCGACAAGACGCCCGATCCAGATGGAAATGCATTAATTTATGTATGCTTTAATCATACTTGCCGCAAACCGGTAAGTACCCGTGAAGAGGCAATTTCTCAACTTCCTTATTTAGCCTGATCCTTGGAAAGCCTGTTTGGAGATCAAGATTTATACCCAGCCGAAAGCGGAAATAATTTCGCAGATATCATTCTGCCCGTTCCGATACCAAGGATGTTTACCTACATCATCCCACATTCCATGCAGTCCGAGATTAATCTTGGCGCCCGTGTGATAGTGCAGTTTGGGAAGAAAAAAGTCCTCACAGGAATCATCGGAAAAGTGCACAATAAGCCTCCTCAAGCTTATCAAGCCAAGCCAATCCTGGAAGTTCTGGATGATCAACCCAGTGTCAATCCACTCCAAATCCGATTTTGGGTCTGGATGGCTGAATATTACTTCTGCCACATAGGGGAAGTAATGCATGCGGCCTTGCCTTCTGGGCTGAGATTGAGTAGCGAAAGCAAAGTGCAGGTCAATCCAAATTTTGAAAGAGAAACGAGCAAATATCCGCTGGATAACCGTGAAATCCTGATTTTGGATGCTTTGGAAAATAAAGCCGAGCTATCCTATGATGAGTGCGAAAAAGTACTGTCCATCAAAAGCATACACCCAATTCTCAAAAGCCTGGTAAAAAAAGAAGCAATCCTGATTTTTGAGAAAGTTCAGGAGAAGTACGCTCCAAAGGTAGAGACCAGAATACGCCTGACCCTGGAAATAGCCGGAAGTAAAAATGCTCTTCAGGAGGTTTTTAAAAGTTTGACGGGAAAAGCCAAGCAGGAATCAATCCTGCTGAAGTACCTTCGTGATGTGCCCGTAATGAAGTTACCAAAGTCCAACGAAAAAGGTGTAGATAAGGCAATTCTACTTGAAGAGGGAGATTCTGAAAGTTCACTAAAAACGCTGATCAAAAACGGAATATTCGAATCTTTCAAAGTCGTAGTCAACAGACTTGCCGAAGAGGAACCGGAGTCAGAACCAGCCGTTCTTTCGACCAGTCAGCAAGCAGCTTTCGAAGAAATAAAACATCAATTTGAAAGCAAGCAATCTGTTTTGCTGCATGGGGTCACTGGCAGTGGGAAGACGGAGATTTACATTCAGATGATCCGCGAAGTGCTCGATAGTGGTTCGCAGGTTTTGCTTCTTCTACCGGAAATCGCCCTCACAACTCAAATTGTTACCCGTCTGAAAAAAGTCTTCGGCAGCCAGATGGGCGTGTACCATTCGAAGTATTCCGACAATGAACGCGTGGAAGTTTGGAATGGCGTGCTCAGCGGAAGATTTTCCTTTGTCGTAGGCGTTCGCTCCTCCATCTTTTTGCCTTTCGATAGTCTAGGATTAATTATCATAGATGAAGAGCATGAGTCAAGCTACAAGCAATTTGATCCTGCACCGAGATTTCAGGCAAGGGATTCTGCGATTATGCTCGCTTATTTTCATCAGGCAAGAACACTTTTAGGTTCAGCTACTCCATCTTTTGAGTCCTATTTCAATGCAAGTCAAGGCAAATTCGGTTACGTAGAATTAACCCACCGCTTCGGAGATGCCACCATGCCCAATTTTTACTTGGCAGATTTGGCAGCAGATAAGCGCAAGAACTTACTCAAACTAGACACAACCCGGATTCTAAGAGAGAAAATCCAAGATGCACTGGCAAAGCAAGAGCAAGTCTTGATTTTCCAAAACCGAAGAGGGTATTCGCCTTACATCCAATGCGAAGATTGCGGCTGGACAGGTCAGTGTGTGCAGTGCGATGTGAGCCTCACCTACCATCAATTCTCCGAAGAACTTCGCTGTCATTATTGTGGGTACAAGGAAAAAATCCCTAGCTCCTGCCCTGCTTGCGGAAGTACTCAATTGACCACGATGGGCATGGGAACTGAGCGCATAGAGGAATCGCTGAGCTTGCTTTTCCCAGAAGCCAGAATTGGAAGGATGGATCTGGACACGACCAGAAACAAGCATGGCTATCAGCGCTTGTTGGATGAGTTTGGTTCTGGGAATCTTGACATACTTGTCGGCACGCAAATGATTACCAAAGGGCTGGATTTCGGTAGAGTGACCGTAGTTGGGATTTGGGATGGAGATAGGATTTTGAATTTTCCTGATTTCCGCGCAGGAGAAAGAGCCTATCAGCAAATCACCCAAGTGGCTGGGCGAGCAGGACGAAGGGAAGTCCAAGGCCAGGTAATTGTACAAACCAGAGATCCAGAAACACAGATTTATGCACAGGTTATTAAGGGTGATTATTTTGAGTTTTTCAACCAAGAGATCCACGATCGAAAGAAGTTCTATTACCCTCCTTTTGTGAAACTGGTGAAGATCACCACCCGACATGCCGATTATAAAGTGGCGGAAAAAGCTGCGCTAAATCTCCATCACGGGATGGCAGAGATTCCTGTTAAAAAAATAGTGCTCGGCCCAGAAAAAGGGATAATCGCTCGAATCAAGAACCAGTATCAATTTGAGAGTTTAATTAAATTGGACAGATCTGGAAATACGCCTGTCATCTTCAAGGAATATCTTTGGAAAATCACCGAAGAACTCAAATCAAGGCCAGAATTTCGATCAGTGAGATTTGTGGTGGATGTGGATCCGAGTTGATTAAAAATCGGAGGATATGATTATTAGCAATGATGCCAGTAGCCGTACTTTGTTTTTTTAAAGGACGGAAAACCGAAGACCGGTGACCAAAGCGGCCTTAAACCTAGAGTTGAGCTTATTCTATGATACTTTTGTCACTTTACTGGCAGAAAACCGGATAGTTTTTTTTAAATATTTGAAAGTTTTTGTCCACCTCTGCGGATTAAAAGGAATCACTTTATGCACTTACCTCTTAAAGAGATGAAAGTCGTAGCGCTGATGAATTATACGGATACACTTAAATGGAAAAATCTGAGGTTATTTAAAATCAATTTCATCACTCATACACATAGATTACTAAACATGCGTATGCCATGAAAAAGCGTTTGAATATAACCATCGAGGAAAACCTGCTGGATAAAATCAAAACCTACGCAGATCAGCATGATACTAGTATTTCATGTCTAGTGGAGGAGCATTTTGAAACGCTAGTCCAGACAAAGCCAAAGTTAAAAAATGGAATGAGTTTGGTCGAATACATGAAGTCATTCGCTGAATTTCCTGATCATAGTCAAAGAAAGTGATTGTTTATAGTTTAGCACTTTGCTGACTGTTCCTTTGTCACCATATTCTTTAGCCAAAGTAGTCGCATTAAAGCCAAAATCTTGCATTCTGATTTTTATCATTTCAACAGGATCTACATCAGGCAAATCCCAGAGTTTACTTTCATAATCAGCAATTAGATGAACCAACAGCATTTTTTCTTTATGCTCATTCGTGCTTTTATAAGCATATTTGAGTTCCTCATACCGCTGCACCGCACGCTCATAATCCGCAGAAGTATCTAGCAAAAACCAACTTTTGTTGTTTGGATATTCATGTCTTAATGTGTTTAAATTGAAGTTGCATCTATTTTATCATACTCGTTTTGAGTTACAACAAATCTGATTTCAAGTGGTTGATCATCAAAATCAATTCTCTTTAATAAACCCCAGTACGTCTTTATAAATACGTCCGCCAGTCCAGAAAAATTGTGTGATCATCGGAATGTGTCTTTTCTTAGGGTAGATTTTTACCGTCACATCTTCTATCCCTTTTTCTCGAACTCGCTTCATAAATCGCTCACGACTACCTCGAATACTTGGGTAAGTTCGCTCTCCTTCCAAAATCAACATAGGCGATAAATCATCTGTCAAAAAATACATCGGAGAATATTCCTTCCAAATCGCAGGATCATCAGTAAATGCATTCAAATATTTCTTTCCTTCTCCTTCGCTGGTTTTTTGCAAATAGCTGTACATATCCAATCCTGCAGCATCAATCAAAATCGAACCTGCCAACTTTTTATCATTTCCCGAAGATTCCAACTCATCTTCCTTCACTGCAATCAAAGCAGCCAAATGCCCACCTGCTGAATGCCCAGACACAAAAATCCGATCTGGGTCACCACCAAATTCTGCAATGTGATCCTTGCTCCAATTAACTGCCGCTAACGCTGATTCTTGCATCGCAGGTAGCTTGTATTCAGATGCCAAAGGGTAATCAGCGATCACCACTATAACTTTCCTTCGAGCCAATCTATTTCCGAGAAAATTATAAATCTGCTTTTTCCCACTTTCCCAACTCCCGCCATAGAAAAACACCATCACTGGAAGATTTTCGGCCTTTTTTGGAGCATAGACATCCAGCTGCTTAGTTGGTATATCAGCGTTCGAGTCTGTGTAAGTGATTTCTTTGCTTCGATGAACCGAGCGAAATGCGCAACTACTTGCGAAAAATAAAAGGGTGATAACTAGAAATATTTTGCTCATTTTATAAAATGTTTTTGTAAGAAACGAAGCAAACAGCACATTAGACTAAAATCAAAAAAAATAAGGAAATAAATCTATTCGCAATGGAGGAAAGCTTTTTAACGACTTATCCTATTAGCCTTTATACGGGAGATAATTTGAGCGTCAATCAAAACTCCGAGGTTCGAAAAAACTCATAGAAGGCAACCATCCTTCGTTGCGCCGCCGTGAGAAACATTCATCTCTAAACCTCATTCCAAAAGTTGAAATCAAAAGATTTTTACGTACATTCATATGTACTTAAATAAGTTCTTATGATAGCCGCTAACTATTCTGAATTCAGATCCAAGATGAAAGACTTCCTCGATAAGGTAGAGGAAGACGGGGAAACTTTGATATTGAAGAGAGGCACTGGAAAAGGGACTGTGATTATCTCACTTGAGGAGTACAATTCCATCATGGAGACGATGCATTTGTTGAGTTCAAAAACCAATGCAACTTGGCTATTTGACTCCATTGATCAGCATAAATCAGGGAAATCTTCTGAGAAATCGCTGATTGAAGAATGAATCTGATCTTCACTGAAAACGGATGGATGGATTACACGAGTTGGCAGCAAGAGGATAAGAAAATACTACGCAAAATAAACGAACTCATCAAAGCCATCAAGCGCGATCCTTTCTCTGGAATTGGCAAACCCGAGCCTTTGAAATTCGATTTAGCAGGATATTGGTCTAGAAGAATAAATCGTGAGCAC
Source organism: Algoriphagus antarcticus (assembly GCF_002150685.1). Taxonomy (GTDB): domain Bacteria; phylum Bacteroidota; class Bacteroidia; order Cytophagales; family Cyclobacteriaceae; genus Algoriphagus; species Algoriphagus antarcticus. Next base: position 21,218 of record NZ_MSSW01000010.1, on the reverse strand, counting down.
CGCATTGTTTATAAGATAGAGGATGGGACTTTGGTGATTTTCACCTGTAGATATCACTATGATCGGTGATTTTTTCTAAGACCTTTGAAGCGTCATCCTGAGCGAAGTCGAAGCATCTCCTCGAAGGTCTTCTTATTTAAAAAACCTCAACCGTTAATAACCCTTCCTCGCGCCGCCGCAAGAAACTTTTCCAAAAAAAAACCTCCGAGGTTAAATAAAACCTCAACAGTTAATAAGCCTTCGCCGCGCCGTTGCGCCGCCGCGAGAAACTTTACCAAAAAAACTCAATTCAATCCACGCACCGTTGCGCCGCCGCAAGAGACTTTACCAAAAAAACCTCACCCGTTAATTACCATTGCGGGAGATAACCATTAATTTCGCAATCCACCAAACTATATCAACTCGTTGAAACGTCTCGCAATCCTAGCTTCCGGAAGTGGTAGCAATGCCGAAAAAATAATGGCCCATTTCCAAAACTCCGAAAAAGCAGAAATTGCGCTAGTTGCATCAAACAAGGCAAATGCTTTTGTATTGGAGCGGGCAGAGAAATTCGACGTTCCTACGTTTACTTTTACCCGAAAGGAAATGGATGCAGGTATTTTGCTTGAGAAACTACAATCTGAAAACATTGATTGGGTGATTCTAGCAGGTTTTTTATTGAAAATCCCAGTTGAGTTGACGAGAGCTTTTCCAGATAGAATGGTAAATATCCATCCCGCTCTTTTGCCAAAATATGGAGGAAAAGGCATGTACGGGAGCTTCGTGCATGAAGCTGTAAAAGCTGCTGGGGACACTGAGACAGGTATCACTATTCACCTGGTCAATGAGAATTATGATGAAGGAAGAATTGTTTTCCAGGCTTCTGCCCCACTTACTGAATCAGATACGCCCGATTCCATCGCCGAGAAAGTGCATGCATTGGAGCATATGCATTTCCCTGATGTGATTGAAAGTTTGCTATGAATTGAGTATGGATAACTCTACTTATTTTATTCAAATCCCTTTTGACTCTAAGTTCTTGTTTCTAGAAAGAGACTTCCACACTCCCTGTCGTTCGCAATGACGATTCCGCTGAAAGCTGATCAATGAAACTTCCTACTCACTCTTCAAGCTTTCCACAGGATTCATCAGTGCAGTTCGGATCGATTGAAAACTAACTGTGATCATTGCGATCATCAATGCTACTAGTCCAGTCACAGCAAAATACCACCATCGCAGCTCGATCTTGAAAGCGAAATTCTCTAGCCAGGCATTTGAGAGGTATAAACTAACCGGAACAGAAAGCAGAATTGCCAATAAAACCGTTTTGCCAAAATCCTTGGAAAGCAACGTAACAATGCTCCAATCTGTCGCTCCCATCGTCTTGCGGATGCCAATTTCCTTGGTTCGCTGCTCTGTCATAAAAGCCGTCAGTCCATACAAACCAAGACAAGCGATAAAAATAGCAAGCATAGCAAAGGCGATGATAATATTCGCAATTCGTTCTTCCTTCTCATAATTTCGCTGAAAGTCCTGATCCAAAAACGAATAGACAAAGGGTTCTGAGAGATCTGATCGGTGCCAAATCGACTCCGCACTGGCCAATACCTCATTAGTATTGTTTCCCGAAAAATTAGCGATCAGATAACCCCCATTATTTCCTTTGATGAAAGCATAAGGCAGGATTTCTTTGTGGAGACTTTGGAAATTGAAATCCTTCACTACGCCAACAATCTCCAAACTATTCAGTTTCCCACCCCAATCGAAATTAGCTTTCTTACCAACCGCATCTTCCACCTGATAGCCCAAGGCTTTGACAGCTGATTCATTCAAAATCATCATCGGATAGTCAGAAGTATAATCTTTTGTGAAGCTTCTCCCCTTTAACAAGGTGAATCCTAGCGTCTCCAAATAGTCATCTCCCACATAGGCATTGGTGATATTCACCAACTTATCCTTGGGCTGTCCATCGGCATAATACATCATACTTTCTATGCTTTCAATACCTGGATAGGTAGTGGCGATGGTAACCGATTTCACATGGGTGTTTTGAAGCAACCCTGCCTTTAGAACTTCATATTTCCCAGAGGCTTCTTCACTCTGAAGTGGAATAATCAATTGCTGAGCCTTACTAAATCCCAAATCTTGATTTTGGACAAAACTCAATTGATTCTTGATCACAAAGACCATCAAGATCAAACATGCTGAAATAGCGAACTGGAAAACCACTAGCACCTGACGAAGAGAAAATCCAGACAATCTTCCTCTGAACTTTCCTTTCAAGACAGAACTTGGTGTAAAGGCCGAGAGGAAAAAAGCCGGGTAAGTTCCGGCAAGTAACCCCGCCAAAATTGCCAGCAAAAAGATCGCAAGCAATGGGTAAGCTCTTTGATATATATCGAGTTCTTTGCCTGTCAACTGATTGAAATAGGGCATCAAAAGCGAGGCGAGAAGAAAAGCCATGATCAGCCCGAGTAAAGAAATAAGCATAGATTCTCCCAAAAACTGACGAACCAAACCGCCTTTGTTAGCTCCAAGAAGTTTACGAATCCCCACTTCCTTGGATCGCTTTTCGGATCGTGCAGTAGCCAAATTCATAAAATTGATGCATGCTATCAGCAGTATAAATCCCGCCACCGAGCCAAATACATAAAGCGTCGTCATATTGCCTGTAGTGCCCAGTTCGTATTCTACATTGGAACGAAGGTAAATGTCTTGAATGGGCTGCAAAAACAGACTTTTCTCTACTCCCATCGCCTTCAAATCAGCTCCTCCATGCTTGTCAAAAAACGAAGGTAGTTTGGCTTCAAAAGCACTAGCTTCTGTATTTGGCTTTAGCTTCACGTAGGTGTAAAAGATATTGTTGGCAGCCCAACTTGTCATGCGCTTCACGGCATTTCCTATGTCGTTATTTTCCATAGACAGGAAAAAATTAGCATCAATATGAGACTGTCTATTCTTATCCTCAAATACGCCGGTAATGGTGTAATCGAAGTCTCCGAAAGGCAAACCAATCGTAATTGGCTGATTTAGTGGATCGTTTTGGCCAAAAAACTTTTCCGCCAGTGAAGCAGAGAGAATCACAGAATTTGGAGCTTGCAAAGCAGTTGACTGAACACCGCTTACAAATTCGTAGGCTATCACTTCAAAAAAAGTAGAATCTACATAATAGCCTTTGTGCTCATAAAATTGGGTAACCTCCCCATTGCGTTCACTCTTCAAAAGCATTTGATCGAGCTCCGGGAACTTCATGATCCGGGTAGAACTCTCCACTTCTGCCAAGTCATTCTTCAATCCTTCGGCCAGTGGCCCTGGACTTCCAGCCCATTTAGATTCCGAAGTTTCCAAAGCAACACGGTAGATCCGATCTCCATCTTTGATATTTTGATCATAGGCAAATTCATCAAAAATAAATAAGCCAATCAGCAGACATGCCGCCAAACCAACAGCCATTCCCAGCACATTTATTACTGTGAGCGACTTGTGCTTTTGTAGGTTTCTAAGAGATATTTTGACGTTATTTCTCCACATTATTTTTAGGATTGAAAAATTTTAACTACCTGTCCGCTTTGGTGAATTGAAATATTTCGAGTTGGAAAGGATAGTGATAATATGATAACTTAAGTGCCCGCCTTCAAGAGGGCAAGAAGTCGAAGGCATTCATTCTAAAACCACTTTTATAACTTACTACTTACCACTAATTATTCACTTCTTACCACCAACCTTATCGTATCTGCATCCACTTCTTACTCTCTCTATCCACGAAAGTGATCGGTACAAACTTATCTGTAGGTGCTCCGATATAATAAACTGTCCACGCTGGATCATGCTTGGTCAGCATTTCCGAGATACAATCCGCCCGATGCCCAGAAGGATTTTGGCAATCATCCCAGTAGAATAGCTCTACTTTATAATGAAGAGACTTCACCTCATTGTTGATGATCACCTGGATATCTATGTTTTGTTTTCCAGGAAGATTCGGAATGGGAATAGCGATGTGGCTCATGGATTTGGATATCTAGGTTTTCAATGTTTCGTTACTTCATTATTCAAAATTCATCATTATTCATTCGTTATTTTAAGTATTATCCTTCTTAAGACAGGTGTGTTTGTCTTTGTTATCAGATTTGTCTTGATACTAGCTACTTTCTTGATACCATTTCAATGCCATCCTAAACCCTTCAAATCAGCCTGATTTGATGTAAAAGTAACTTAGCTCAGCGAATTCATCGGACAATTTTGTTCGTAAATGGGCAAGTTTGGTTGAGACTTGATAGCTCCCAAATCAAAAATCCTGTTAGAGCAGATAGTTCCTCATTAGTGATATATCGGAATAAATCCTTTAACAATATGCAGTGAAATCCAGCTAATACTTTATGTATTTTGAATGGGGAATCCTCCTCTGGGTGTAGAAAAAAAGATTGTCTAGGTGTAATCCTCCTCTCTCAATTGCATCAAATGACAAATCTATCCTCTTGAAATCGAGCCATGCAGAATGAGGACCTGCGCCAGTCGAGTCTCAGTTCTTAAATCTTTTTTTCTTGTTTCTAGAAAGAGATTGCCGCACTTCTACCTCGTTCGCAATGACGATATCACTTACTTCAGATTCCTGAATTCTGACTACACGATTCATTAGTAAAGGCACACGCCTCAAGACTTACACCATGTGGACTTCCTTTCTTTTTGATCTCTAGTAAAAAATATAAGGGCTACACTTCCTTCATCGCACATGTTTCTAACAAATTCGATAGGAATGTAGCCCTTCGTTAAGGCTGATTGGCCAACTAACTCCAAGAAAATTTTAAAGCTAGATGGCTTACGTTTATCAATTAAAACATCCTTTTGAAAGTTTCCTCCAGATAAAGTGAATCCATAACTCCACGAACTTCCATTTTCACTTCTACCCCATCTTCTTGCCAATCCAGATACAGCATTCCAAAATTCAACTTGGCGATCAAGTCCCCAGTCCTATACTGATTAGGCTCGTCTTTATACTCTCTCCACGTGTGAGTCAGACCACTTGAAGTCACTTCATAAACCGGGTGATCGATTCCCGGCACTTCCATTTTGCTGATCTCAGCGATATGACGGTCGCCACTTAATAAGACCACACCGTTTGTCTGGTATGTCCCGATCAGGTTTAGCAGTTTTTCTCTTTCATAAGGGAAATTGGCCCATTTCTCAAACTGATGATCTTTTGGCAAAACCTGGATACCTGATCCGATTATTGTAACCTGAGCATCGTTATTTTTCAGTTCATCCTCAAGCCATTTCCATTGCGTATCGCCTAGAATTGTGCCTGTTTCATTGGGGATGTATGTTCTGTTTTCCATCCCAATGGTATCTCTGAAATATCGTGCATCAAGTAAAATCACTTTTACTCGTTTTCCTTCCGGGCCATAGGAATAGGCGCCGTATCCTCCTTTTTTGTCCCGAAGCGGGCTTTCCGCAGGCACATCGAGGAAGTCATACATCAGGTCTCTACTTTCATCTTTGTATGGATATTCATTTCCAGCGTCGTTCTTTCCAAAGTCATGATCATCCCAAATCCCGACGATAGGTGTTTTTGCTTTTAGTTTTTGATAAGCAGGAATTGAGTTTTGCAGCTCATACTTTTCCTTCATGACAGCCATAGAGTCAGTATCTCCATAGATGTTATCCCCAAGCCAGATGAAAAGATCCGAATTATGGGAAATGATTGGTTCCCAAAGTGGCTGTGGCTCATCCTGTCGATTACACGATCCAAAGGCAATAACGTCTATAGGTTCTACTACATTCTGCTCGATTTCTACACTTGTCTCAGCCTGCTGTTTGCAGGAGAAAGCGATGGATAATATAAAAACTGTGGTAATAATTCTTGACAGATTCATGGTTTTTTGATTGTTCGATACAAATCTAAAGTGCCTGAATGAGCTTGTATGTTAAAATTTAACTTTTGAGTGGATCTTAACAAAAAGGTAATTTGGAAGCGTAAGAAAAGATGGATTATTAAACGATGCCAAATCGTCCACTTCTCCATTTTGAAATGATGATGAAACTACCTCTTTTTTATTTTCCAATAATTTCTCTGTGAGACCTCGTTTCAAAGAAGAATTCGAGCCTCGACTAAACCACTAACATTGAAACCTAGCCCTCTGGAATCAAATAAAAGTAAAGGTAAATTGAAGCATTTGAAATAACTTGGAATGTATAGGTTAACCAAAAAATTATGAGCAGCACAAGTCATCATGATGAAAAAATAGCAAAAATGACCTTCGCATCGGTTTATCCACACTATGTCACAAAGGTGGGGAAGAAAGGCAGAACAAAGGCAGAATTGCATCAGGTGATCGAGTGGCTTACTGGCTACTCTGAAAAAGAGATAGAGGAGCAGATTACTGAAAAGTCGAGCTTTGCACAATTCTTTCAGGAGGCAAAATTAAATCCCAATACCCACCTGATCACCGGTAGCATTTGTGGCTATCGCGTAGAAGAAATCGAAAATCCACTCACACAGCAGGTAAGATATTTGGATAAGCTGGTAGATGAATTGGCCAAAGGCCGCAAAATGGAAAAGATATTGCGGCAGACTTAAGTGGTATTTCATAAATTTTCTCCTCAAAACCTTCGAGGAGATTCCTCCTTCGTCGGAATGACACCTCAAAGGTTAATCAAAATCCTTCGCCGCGCCGCCGCGCCGTTGCGAGAGACCCAAAACACCGAAGGTTCTCACTCGCTCTTCAAACTATTCACCGGATTCATCAATGCGGCTTTGATCGATTGAAAACTGATCGTGAACAGCGCAACTACAATGGAAAGCAATCCTGCAATCCCAAATATCCACCAGTGAATCGGCACTTGATAAGCAAAGCCTTCCAGCCATTTATTCATCGCAAACCAGGAAAGTGGAGTAGCTACGACTATCGCTACCAGTACCAGCTTAATAAAGTCTTTGGATAGCAATCCTACGATGCTTCCTATATCTGCTCCAAGCACTTTTCGGATGCCGATTTCTTTGGTTCGCTGCTCAGCGGTGTAAGTCGCCAATCCCAGCAATCCCAGACAGGCAATCAAAATAGCAAGCACTGAAAATGTCGTAAAGATCTTTCTAAATCTGAAGTCTGACTGATACTGCGTATTAAAATCCTCATCTAGAAAGCTATACAGGAATGGACGCTGTGGAGCGAGTTTCTTCCAAATTTCTTCCACTTGGGAAAGAGTTGCAGGAAGGTCCTCTCCGGTAATTTTCAATGATAAATAGCGGCTTGCATACGGTTCAAAAGGCAAGGTCAATGGCTCGATAGTTCGGTGCAATGAGATGTAATTGAAATCTTTCACTACGCCGATTACCTCTCCAGATCTTCCCCACTGGTCAAACTTTTTGCCTATGATATCCGCAGGATTTGAATAGCCATACTGTCTGGCAGCTGCCTCATTCAGCACTAAAGCTGAACTGGAATCTGATGGATAATCTCTGGAATAAGATCTACCTGCCACCAATTCAAGATTGTAATGATTGACAAAATCAATCCCGACTTGGAAAATTGGTTGTGCTTCGCCTACCAATTCCCCATTGGCACTTTCTATTGTCGTATAGGCATTTGGGAAATAGCTTCCAGGTACGCTGCGTGAAAAAGCAGCAGAAGTTACTGAGGGGAGGTTTTCCATTTCTGTTTTCAGTGCGGAGGACATAAAGTTAACCTGCTCGTCATAGTTGTAATCCAGCACCAGCATCTGCTCTTTGTCAAAGCCCATTTCCTTATCCAATAAATGGCCCATCTGAGAATAGACGATCATCGTCCCGGCGATCAGTGCTATCGAAAGGCTAAACTGAAAAATCACCAGCCCTTTTCTCAAGAAAACTCCTTTGGCACTGGACTTATTTATGCCTTTTAGGATCATAACAGGTTGGAAACTGGAGAGCACAAACGCAGGATAAGAGCCTGCGAGCAATCCAACGAGCAGCATTATTCCCAAGAAAAACGGAACCGTTTGCCAATTGACGACCTGAGCCAAATCGAATACTTTACCTGTGAGATCATTCATCATCGGAAGCGATACGGAAACAAATAGTATAGCTACCAAAGCTGCCAGGAATACAATAATCAGTGATTCTCCGAGAAACTGAAAAATCAGACTTTTGCGGTCAGCACCGATAGATTTGCGAATCCCTACTTCCTTGGCTCGCTCCATAGATCTTGCTGTGGACAAATTCATAAAGTTGATCATGGCGATGATCAGGATAAATAGTCCGATCATGGAAAACACGTAGATATTCGACAGAGAGCCGGTTTCTCCAGGTTGACGATCTGCAGTAGTACGGAGATAGACGTCTTTGAGTGGCTCCAGTCTAATGGTGTATCCGAATTCCTCAGAATCAGTATTTCCTCGCTGGATAAAATCTGGAATTTTTGCATGAAAGGCTGCTTGTCCAAATTGCTCATTGACCAACAAATAGGTATAAGTATCTACGTAGCCCCAGTCATCAAAAATTTCTGGTCTAGACTGCTTAAAAGTACTAAGAGATAAAAGCGCGTTGAACTTAAAATGCGAATTGCCAGGCACATCTTTCATCACACCTGTGACGGTATAGTCTCCGGCATTTGCTCTACCCGCAGATTCGCTTCCTTTCAGTGTTTTGCCTAAAGCATCTTCATCACCAAAATATTTCTTCGCAGTACTTTCTGTCAGTACAATGCTAAAAGGCGCAACCAGCGCAGTTTTGGGATTACCTTCGATCAGCTCCCAAGAAAACACATCAAACACCGTAGAATCCATAAAAAACACACCATCTTCTTGCTGTGTCGTCTCCCCATAGCTGAGCAATAAATCAGAACGTCCGGAGAACTGCACAATTTTCTCAATCTCCGGGAATTCATGCTTCAGAGCCGGACCTACCGGAGCATTTCCCCAAACCCAGAAAGGCTCAGCTTCTGATCCTTCCGTCACTCCTTCCGGAGAACTCGATCCATGCGTGACACGGTAAATTCTGTCGCCTTTTTCATGGTAATTGTCATAAGAAAGATCATCCTGCACAAACATAAAAATGAGAAGGCAGCAAGCCATGCCTACGCCCAATCCCAGAATGTTGATGACGGAATAAACCTTCTTTTTCTGTAGATTTCTCCAGGCGATTTTGAAGTAGTTTTTGAGCATTTCGAATGCAATTGGAAGTTTGGAATTACTTGTCTGTGGCGGATTGAAAGATTTAACTCAGTTATCTAAACTCTATATCTCTTGATTCTAATTTATCGAATCTTGGTACTTAGTACTAGATACTTTTTGCTATGACTCAATTGAACTCCAGATTGATACTTCCACCGGAGCTTTGCATAGTGACCGGAACACCACCACCATTTATTTTCCCTAGAATCCTATCCTTCTTTACTTCTCCGCTGAAATTAGAAAGTTTAGAATTTACTCTTCCACCGCTAAGGTCAAGATCAAGACCCAAACCTTTCGGAACTACTGCTGTAATACTTCCTCCGCTACTCTTCATGGTTAGTTCTCGCTCTACATTGGAAAGTTGAGCTCGAATAGATCCTCCGCTTGTACTGGCAGCAATGCTGCCATTGATATCTTCCAAATTCACACTGCCTCCAGAAGTGTTAACATTCAAATCACCGGTGAGTTGGTAGACTTTTACTGATCCTCCACTGCTCTGCACATCGAGGTTTCCTTCAAAATTCTCAACTCGTAGCGACCCTCCAGAACTGTGTGTATTCACATATCCACTGCTGTTTATAACTTGGATACTTCCTCCGCTTGTAACTATTTCTTGCTCTCCAATTAATCCATCAACTGAAATCGATCCTCCACTGGATTGAAATTTTGAAGACATTTCGGTCGGCACTTGAACCTTGAATGAAAGATTCAATTTACTTCGACCGCTGTTGTTTTTCTTTTTCGCTATCACAGAAATGGTGTTTCCATTTTGACTGATGTCTAAGTTGTAATTGTCCAATTCCCGCTCTACCTCCGCATTTTCCAATTGTATTTCCTGTCCATTCAGCTTCACATACATATCGACGATTACTTGTCTTCCACTTGCACCTGTGACAGCAACTGAGGCACCCGAAGTTTCTACTTTGAGATTGCCGGAACCTTTGAGCGTAAACTGCTTGCTGAGGTATGGATCCGCTTTAAAATCTGATGCAACAGCAGGAAATTGCATGGAGAGTAAGACAAGAACTAAGAAGGCTGAAAGTAATTTCGAGAGTTTCATAAATATTGGGCTAAGCTGGACAGTTGTCATTACCAAATTTATTCCCATTAGTATGCCACTAAAAAAAGTCAATAATTTCGCTGGAAAGGGACATTAGCGATTTATTAGCAATATTTCTCGGACAGTTTTGTCCGCTCTCGGGCAATGTTTATCTATTATTTTCTATCATCTAGTTTGCCACTTCGACATTCGAAATTCATCATTGTACATTCATTATTACAACTGTTCTCACTTGGACGATAAGACCTATAGTTCAGGCCTGCTTGCTGTAAACAGGTTTCCAGATTTGGACCTAATCCAATGCAGTCTCCTGCCTGCCTTAAATCACCAAGTCTCTTGTTTGCTTTTACTCTTGTCCACCTCCCGATGTCGGAATCAGGACTAAGGATTAAAACTATTTCGCTCTTTTGGAAATTTTCGGAAGCTTAGTTTATCGAAAAATGCCAGCCCTTTAGGCCGGGCTAGATTATTTTGGGCTTTCCCCCCTATTTCAAGAGGTTAATTCACAAGCTGTACTCTGCCAAAATCTCTGCGACCTTCGTGGTTAATAAAAAAACTACATCAACCATTCGCTTGATTCGGCTCTTTACTTCCCTGAAAACTGTAAATCAAATACCCCAAAGAAGGTAGAATAAACAAGCTTCCCACCAACAGTGCCCAAGCTAGGGTATCTATGGGTTTTCCAATTGCTGAGGAATTAAAAACCGAAAGATTTTCACCTGATTTGGTGATGATGATGTCTGGAAAATAATGATATCCGAAGGCCAAAAGAATCGCAGTCACCACAAAACCGCTTAGAAAACGAACCATCATTTTATTGCCTTCTTTTAATTTCATCCATAAAACAACCACAGCGATAGTAGCCAGCACCAACGTCCCAATAGTAATCCACTCTTTCAAAAGCAAGCCTACCAAAGGCACTTCATCTATAATGGAAGCAGCGAAAACCAAACCGCCTGCTATCACTGTAAAAACAATAAACAGCTTTGCTTTACCTATGATTACCGATTTTACCTTAGGCTTTTTGGCTTCGCCAACCAAAAAAACAGAAGCTAAAAACCCACAGATAGCTACTGTGAATACACCTACGGAAATACTAAAAAGATTAAACCAAGGATGGATATATGCTTCGTAAAACCCCATGGCTTCAGGATCAATCTGACCGCCAATAGCTGCTCCGAAGATCAGCCCTAGAAAAAATGGCGTAATAAAGCTGGAATAAGTAAAAATGAAATTATAGACTTTCTGCATATCATCCTGATACGCATCGTAATGCCGGAAAACGAAAGCCGTTCCCCTTCCAATAATCCCTATAAGCATCAGAGCCAAAGGAATATGCAGATGTACAGAAAGCGTGGTATAAATCGGGGGAAAACCCACAAATAGAATCACAATGGCAATAATCAGCCACATGTGATTTGCTTCCCAAATTGGCCCAATGGTCTTATAGGTAGTATCACGAAGCTGTTCACGCATAGAGGCCGGAGTGAAGATCTCAAGAATACCGGCACCAAAATCAGCTCCACCAAGGAGAACATACATCAACAGTGACAGGCAAAGAAAAATGATAACTACGTATAGCATAATTTTTAGCTTATGTGTTGGACGATGCCTGTGAATTTTTCTTCAATGAATCAGGTACAGCTTTGATCTGTCTATAGAGCAAAAATGAAACTATGCCAGCAAGCGAAACATAAATCGCAGTGAATATGAAAAATGAATACTTAATCCCAGGAATTGGCGTCACGGCATCTTTGGTCAGCATAATTTCATAGATAATCCACGGCTGTCTTCCTACTTCTGTGACAGTCCATCCAGCTTCCAGCGCAATAAATCCCAAGGGAGTGGCCAAGGCAAAAAGCCAAAGAAACCAAGGCTTGAGTTGCCAGTCTTTCTTTTTCCATAAAGAAAGAAAATACAACAAACTCAAGCCGACCAGAACCATCCCCAACCCTACCATGATCTGAAAAGCATAATGTACCACCGCGACAGGTGGATGATATTCTTCAGGAAACTGATCCAGACCAATTACTTCTGCTTCAAAATCTCCATGAGCAAGGAAACTCAGAGCACCCGGGATTTTAATCGCATAGTTTACTTCCTTCGCCTCTACATCGGGAATGCCTCCGATAATCAAAGGTGCAGACTTGCTAGTTTCAAAATGTGCTTCCATCGCTGCCAGTTTCGCTGGCTGTCGGACGGCAATATCTTTGGCAGAAATATCTCCTGAAATAGGTTGAAGTAGCGCTGCAATCGCTCCAAAAACAATGGCAATGGTAAAAGCTTTTCGATGAAATTCTCTATTTTTTCCCTTCAATATCATATACGCATGAATACCCGCCACTGCAAAACCCGTGGCCGTAAAAGCTGCCAAGCTCATGTGCAAGGCTTGTGTAAACCAAGCATCATTGAAGAGCGCGGCAACAGGATCAATATTAAGAAACTTGCCATCCACGAAATCAAATCCACTAGGGCTATTCATCCAGCCATTTGCCGCGACCACTAATATTCCTGATGCCAAGCCGCTAATTCCCACCACTACTCCGGTGAACCAATGGAACCAAGGTTTGAATTTTCCCCATCCGTAAAGAAAGAAGCCTAAGAAAATCGCTTCAATGAAAAAAGCCGTCCCCTCCAGTGAAAAAGGCATTCCAAAAATAGGCCCTGCATGAAGCATAAATTCCGGCCAAAGCAAGCCTAGCTCGAAGGAAAGCATGGTGCCGGACACCGCACCTGTGACAAAGAAAATGGCCACTCCCTTACTCCAGGCTTTGGTCAAATCCATGTACAGCGGATTATTCGTTTTTAGATATTTATAATGGGAAGTCGCCATGAAAAATGGCATTACCATACCAATACAGGCGAAAATGATATGGAATCCCAGGGAGAGTGCCATCTGAGACCGGGCAGCAAAAAGATCATCCATTGAATAGCAAAGGGTTAGTTTTTGAGGAAAAAATCTCCTTGAAAAACGATCAAACTTCTTTAGTCATTGACGCAGTTAAGAGCAGATTAGTTCGTCAGGTTGACCACTAATTTAATTAAAAATCAGTTGACGGATAGGCTTCAATAGGATTTACCTATCAGAACTTCTATCACCGAAAGACTTTAATTTCTAAGTGATTGACAAAAAATCTATTATGAGTGTTCGCAATCCTGCATGTTGCCAAATTAATTACTGATATGCTTCCTAAAATCCCCCTTACCCCCTTTGAGAAAGGGGGAATTTGATCCGATTTAAAATCAAGATTTAGCTTTTTTCCGGAACATGCAACAAAGCGAATACTCATTAAATCTATTGTCCCCAATTGGATAAGAAGGATATCTTTTTGATATTTTAATGCTAAATAATGTTTTTATGTACGTCAAAAGATATTACAGTTTTTGGATGACCGTTCGCTGGTCCAGGTACTCTTTGATTTCTGGTATTCTGTATTCCTTTGTTATCATCGTATAATATGAGATTACATCCATCCCATTTTCCTTACCCTGGCAGCCAATATCTGTAATTGGTGTAGCAGTGGCATTCTTTCTTGGTTTTAAAAACAACAGTTCCTATGACAGAACCTGGGAAGCCCGGAAAATATGGGGATCCATTGTCAATGAAAGCAGAACTTTCGCAACAGCTGTTCTTAGTCTACCCAGTCAAAACTTGCCAAAAGAAGAAAAAAAGAGAATTATTTACAGGCATCTCGCATGGCTATTGGCATTAAAACATGTGATGAGAAAGGAAAAGACATGGGAGCATAATCTGCCGGTAAAAAAGCTGAATTTCATCCCTGGGTTCATCAAAGAATACTACGATGGTATGTTTGTTGAAATTGAAAAATATGTCTCAGAAGAAGAGCTGACCAGTATCAAAAATACTTCTAATATCCCTTCTCAATTACTTAAAATCCAAAGTTATGAAATTGGCAAGCTCAATGAACAAGGGTTAATTAGTGACTACAAACAAGTTTGGCTTCATGAGTTGATTGGTCATCTTTTTACGCATCAAGGAATGAGCGAACGGATTAAAAACTTCCCTTTTCCAAGGCAGTATGCTTCAACCGGTTTATGGATCACTTATATATTCTGCGCGTTGATTCCATTCGGACTTTTGGATATTTTTGAGCAATCCAGAGTTTTGCATTACTGGTTGACAATCCCCTTTTCTGCTATCATTATTTGGATATTTTTTCTTGTGGATAGGATTGGAGATTATTCGGAAAACCCATTTGAAGGCGGGTACAATGACGTGCCTATTTCATCCATTGCACGGGCGATAGAAATAGACCTACTGGAAATGCTGGAGGAGGAAAATATTCCTAAACCATATGCTATTGAAAATGGCTTTTTGATGTAGAGAAATTTCGAGCGCTGAAAAGACTGAATTAAAAGGAAGACTTTCGAGGTTTTAGGAACCTAAAAGGTCATAATAATCACTGCGTCCTCTGCGAAAACCTCCGAGTCCCCTGCGGTAAAAAATTCTAACAAAAAAATCCCTCAAACTTCTGCTTGAGGGATGGAGTGGATTTACTCCTACTTATCTTTTTCTGATACTGCTTGAGCCTGAAGTCCTGATATCACCCAATTGCGGAGAACCAGTATAAGTTACATCTCCAGAGCCTGAAGCACTCACGGATACTTTTCCCAAGTCACCCACATGTGTATCTCCCGAGCCTGACTTGCTTACTTCCAACCTACCAATTGCAAGGTTTTCTCCATAGAAATCACCTGAACCTGATTGCTTGATTTCAGCGTCTTTTACGGAACCGCCTTTGATTTTGAGATCGGCCGAACCCGAAATAGAAACAGATAACTCTTCCGATTCAAGCTCATCCATAATAACATCCCCTGAACCAGAAAGTCCAACGTAAAACTCCTCAGATCTTACGGGTGAAGTCACTTCCAGCGTACCTGAACCAGAGCATTTTACTCCTTCAAGTTCCTTGTAAGTGATGTAGAATTTCAATCTGACATTGTTATAGTTTCCTTTTACCAAACCTACACTCAATACATCTCCGTCAATCTCAGTTTTGACTTTATTCAGTTCGACTCCTCTAACTTCGATTCTTACTTCTTCAGTATCTCCTTCAGTCATGATTACCTCCCAGCTTCCGCCAGAATGTACTTTGGTAAAGTGTCCGGGAGTTCTTGTTTCCGAGGATTGTGCTTGAACGCATGATACCATAACCATTGCGGTGAATGCAAATGCTAATATTCTTGAATAGCTTTTCATGATGCTTTTATTAAAATATTGGAAAATTTTTAAAGTGATAAAAACTGAATTGTTCCTAAATGATTATGAAGCTGCAGAATGTTAAGAATTAAGGCTTCACTTATCAGATGCAGCATTTAACAAAAAGGTTGCACTTGCAGATCTTCATTCTCTTCACTTTTCTCTTGCATCTTTCTCTCTTCTATAGTCTCTAAATTCTTGACTCTTGATACTTCTTACTTATTACCTGCTACTCTTTAAATCACTCGCTCTTAATACTCTTCACCGGATTTGCCCAAGCTGCTTTCAATGACTGCGACATCACGGTGATGGCTGCTACTGCTCCGGCAATCAGCCCTGCCCATAAGAACACAGTCCAACTGATGCCAACATTATATGCGAAGTCTTCCAGCCAGCTGGACATCCCAAACCAGGAAATCGGAATAGCGATCAAAAAGCCGATCATCACGAGCTTCAGAAAGTCTTTTCCAAGCAGCACCAGAATATTTGCTGTCTCCGCTCCCATCACTTTGCGTATCCCTATTTCGCGTGTACGCTGCTGGGTCGCAAAAGTAGTCAGCCCAAATAAACCTAGAATAGAGATGATCACAGCCAAACCTGAGAAGAAAGTGAAAATGGTTTTGACTCTTTGCTCGGCGGCGTATTGCTCATTGAATCCTTGATCTACAAATCTTGGCTCAAACGGAAAACCCGGTCTGAGAGCTGCCCATTCTTCTTTCAAGTAGGCTAATGTTTCCTCACGCTGATCTGCGTCAATTTTGATACTCATCACATTATTTCCATTGGTACCGATCTCAAAGAGAAGCGGAACGATGGGTTGGTGCAGGTTTTCAAAGTGAAAATCCTTCATCACTCCAGTTACAAATCCTCTTTTACTTCCATACAAAAACTGTTTCCCAATCGCAGCTTCAGGACTTTCCCATCCAATCTCCCGAATGGCTGTTTCGTTGAGAATGAAAGCTTCTGTGGAATCACTCGCTCGAAGCACATCGAAATCACGGCCTGCTGCCAAAGGAATACCATAAGTTTTGAGGAAATTATGGCTTACGTCAATATCTGCAATCCGAATTTCGAGTTGAGTAAGTTTCCCATCGATTTCCACTGAACTTCCCTGATTGTCCAGCAATCTGCCTGAAGGAGCTCTACTTGATACGGTGACTGCCTGTATTCCTGTGTGACTTTCCAGCCGGTCTTTGATGATGTTATAATTATGCTGTATGGCAGGACTGGTAGGCAACAGCACAATATCTTCTTTTTCAAAGCCAAGATCTTTGCTTTGCATGAAATCCAACTGATTCACCACCACCAGCACTGCAACTATCAGCACGACTGATATCGCAAACTGCCCCACCACCAAAACAGAACGGAATTGCTCATGGCTTTTACCTGCTTTAAATACTCCTTTGAGAACTTTTCCAGGCTGAAAACCCGAAAGAAAAAGCGCTGGATAACTTCCGGAAATCAAGCCTACCACTAAGATTAAGCCAAGGATTCCGATTAGAAACTCTGGATTTTGAATGAAATTAAGACTAAGCTGCTTTTCTGTAAAATCAGAAAACATTGGAAGAAAGAAATTGACTAGAACCAGCGCGATCACCATCGAAATGGTGGTCAGCATAAAGGATTCTCCCATAAATTGTCTAATCAAATTACCTTTATCTGCCCCCATCACCTTGCGCAAGCCTACTTCCAGAGACCTCAAAGATGACCTTGCTGTAGAGAGATTCATGAAATTGATACAGGCAATCAGCAAGATGAACAGAGCCACAGCCAAGTAAATATACACGTAGGCGATGTCTCCATTTGCCTCGATTTCGGTATCCAGATTGGAATAAAGATGAATATCTTCCAAAGGCCATAGGTACAATTTCGTCCCTGTGGACATGGGAGTTCCAGCTTGAGTTTCTCCCATATATTTATCGATCAGATTGGGGAGTTTTCCTTCGAAAGCCAATCGATCTACGCCTTCATTCAATCGCAAATAAGTGGAAAAACTATTGCTTCCGAAATTACCCATAAAGGCATCAGGTCCACCATAAAACATCACTACTGGCAACATCGAAGCGAAAAAGGTAGGATGAAAATGAGAATTGTCTGGAAAATCCTCGAAAACTCCCCGTACTTGAAATGTAAACTCTTGACCACTAAGATTTATCAGAAGCTCTTTCCCCATCGGCGAACTATCCCCAAAATACTTAATTGCCGATGACTGAGAGATCATCACACCATCGTTTTGTTCCAATGCTTTTTTGGAATCCCCTTCCAAAATCTTAATAGAAAATATGTCAAAAACCTCAGGATCTGCAAAGGTGAAATGATCTTCAATGAATTTAGTATCTCCACTGGTCACCAATGGATTAGATTCCAACATTCTGGCAGCAAAAGCCACCTCGTCTGGATATTCGGCTTTGATCAATGGCCCAAAAGGTGGCGCAGTATGTCCCAAGTGAAGACTAATCTCACCGTCTGGATTGAACCAAGCTCTGGAAACCCGAACGACCCGGTCAGAATTTGCATGGAAGGTATCGTAGCTGAGTTCATGCTGTACAAATAGGAAGATTAAAATGCTAACCGCCATTCCCACAGCCAATCCAAACACATTGATAAACATGTAGAGTGGATTTTTACGTGTATTTCTGATAAGTAGTTTTTTAGCATGATGTGACTGGTTGAAAGATTTTAAAATTCTAAAATTGACTCTACTCCGAAAAGGCATTCTTCCTAAAATAAGGGCCCTTTAAAGGAATTTAGAGCGGATATTTTCACTAAAAACTAGTTATAGGAGTGGACTCAAAAGCGAAAGATTTTAGCAAGGTATTGTCGTTAGGTGATAAAGTAGGAAAGTCTATATATTAAAATCTTGGTTCTTGGATCCAATCTCTTGAATCTCCCCTCTTGATACTTGCGACTTTATTCCAGCTACTTCTTTATCACCTTGGTTGAGCCCAAATTGCCCTTACTTATATCCGTGGGATTTCCACTGTAATACACATTCCCAGAGCCAACTGACCCGACGGTAAGTTCTCCTTCTACGCCAATATGAATGTTCCCAGAGCCAGCTTTCCCGATTTTCACGTCTCCGCACACTAGGTCAATTCCTTTGAAATTACCCGATCCCACCTGACCAATATTGACATCCCCTACATTTCCTTCTGTAATGGACACATTCCCAGTACCGCTCATTCCAATATTCAGGTTTTTGGTATTGAGTAATTCTAACTCCACATTACCAGAGCCAGCTTGACCGATACTGAGCTCATGAGTGTACACATCAGAGCGTACCATCATATTTCCTGATCCAGCCAAACCTAAGCTTTCAAGTTTTTTAATAGTGACATAAACCGTGAAATCCCTGTTGTCATCATCATCGTCTCTAAGTTCGATTTCCAGTTTACCGTCTTCCACCTCGGTGGTCACCTCGCTCAAATCAAATCCTTTGGACACTAGCTTGACTTGATTTACATCTCCAATACTTATTATGACATCCCAGGAGCCAGAGGAATTCACGCCAGTGAAATGGCCTGGTTTACGAGTTTCGGTTTGTGCTTGAGCAGTAGTCCCCATCAGAAAAAGTAGAAGGACAAAAGCAGTTATTTTAGAAAAGGTCATAGTGAATTGGTGTAAGTACTAATTCCCTATTACTTTTCAGAGATTGTGCCAAGGGGAAAAAGTACCTCTACAGTGATAATAACAGTATTTCACATAATCAGCCTGTCCGAGGAGGTGTTATTTTGTTCGCTAGCGAACGATTAAAACGGTTAAATCTCTTAATACGATTTTTCTTTAAAACCCATATTCCCAAAACTCTAGAGAGTATAAAGAATTCATTTACCAAATTCACTTTCTATTTCTCAAGCTGGCGACACAATCCCATTTCGACCTTTTTCCCTACCTTTGACCTTTCTCAAAACCAAAAACCAACCCATTTCCCAGATGGCTACAAAAAAAATTCAATCTGCCCTTATCTCTGTCTTTTATAAGGACAATCTCGAACCTATTATCGCCCTTCTGAAAAAATACGGTGTGAAGATCTATTCTACCGGTGGCACTCAGAAATTTATCGAGGAGCAAGGTGCAGAAGTGATCCCTGTGGAAGAATTGACTAGCTATCCTTCCATTTTCGGTGGAAGAGTAAAAACCCTTCACCCTAAAATTTTTGGTGGAATTCTTTACAGAAGAGACAATGAAGATGATGTGGCGCAGGCCGGAGAATATGATATTCCGGCGATTGATTTGGTAATTGTGGATTTATATCCTTTCGAAGAAACTGTAGCTTCTGGAGCATCTGAAGCGGATATCATTGAGAAAATCGACATCGGAGGAATCTCTTTGATTCGTGCTGCTGCGAAAAACTTCAAGGACGTGACCATCATTGCTTCCAAAGATCAGTACGCAGAATTGGAGCAAAGACTGACTGCTCAAGTAGGATCCACTAGTCTTCCTGACCGTCGTTATTTTGCGGCTCAGGCATTCCAGGTTTCTTCTAATTACGATACACATATCTTCAAATACTTCAATAGGGAGGAAAATATTCCTGCGCTGAAAGTATCTGAAACCAAATCCAAAGCACTTCGCTATGGAGAGAACCCACATCAAAATGCCCATTTCTACGGAAATATGGACGAGCTTTTTGATCAGTTGAACGGCAAAGAACTTTCCTACAACAACTTGGTCGATGTGGATGCAGCCGTGAATTTGATTGGTGAATTTAAAGGTGAAACAGCCTTCGCGATCTTGAAGCATACCAATGCTTGTGGTGTTGCTTTGGCACCTACAGTAAAGGAGGCATATCAGAAAGCCTTTGCAGCAGATACTACTTCAGCTTTCGGTGGTGTTTTGATCACCAACCAAACCGTAGACAAGGAAGCAGCTGAAGAGATGCATTCGTTGTTTTTCGAAGTGTTGATCGCTCCGGCTTTTACGGAAGATGCTTTGACAGTATTGAAAGGCAAGAAAAACAGAATCCTTTTGGTTCAGAAAATGGAACTTCCAGGAACTAAGATGATGAAGACCTTGCTCAATGGAGTAATCGAGCAGGATAAGGATTTGGCTACAGAAACGAAAGCTGATTTCAAGGTTGCTACCAAAAAAGCGCCAACTGAAGCTGAGCAAGAAGCTTTAGTATTTGCTGCAAAAATCTGTAAGCATACTAAATCAAATACGATCATCTTGTCTAACGACACGCAACTTTTCTCCAGCGGAGTTGGTCAAACCTCCCGAGTTGATGCTTTGCGCCAAGCTATTGATAAAGCAAATGCTTTCGGCTTTGACTTGAATGGCGCTGTGATGGCTTCTGACGCCTTCTTCCCTTTCCCGGATTGTGTGGAGATAGCAAAAGAAGCTGGAATCACAGCAGTGGTTCAGCCAGGAGGTTCGATCAAGGATCAAGATAGCATTGACTATTGCGATGCAAATGGAATTGCTATGGTGATGACGGGAGTGCGACACTTCAAGCATTGATTTTAGAATAAAGAGTCTAGAACCAAGAGTTAAAACCTTCGAGTCCCGCGTATTCCGGAGTTCGAAGGTCTTTTATTTACCGCTGAAATCGACATCAAAATTGAATAGCAAATTCAAAAAATAGATGAAATTAGGCTATGGGTAAGTGTGAAAAACTTATAGCAAAAATCCTCTCCGGAAGATCAGACGCTAACATTACCTTTCCAGAATTGAGGAAGTTGATTTTGATTTTTGGGTTTTTTGGAGATAATAAAAGGAAGTCATTACATATTCAGCAAGGACGGTGTGGAAGAAATCCTTAATCTTCAGGAAAAAAATGGTAAGGCAAAACCTTATCAGGTAAAACAAGTAAGC
>NZ_MSSW01000001.1 GCF_002150685.1 Algoriphagus antarcticus | reverse complement strand
ATCTGTAAATCAGGAAGTCCTGTTTGCATACTTTTCAACTTTAACATTTTCCTACCTAATATCGAACATCGAATGAAGAATTCTGACTAATGAAATTCAGTTAGTTTATTGTCTTGATACCAGCATCTTTATACTTAAAAAATGAACCATCTATACCCCATATTTCTCAAAGTACATGAGCTCAGCTTACTCCTGATTGGTGGAGGAAATGTGGGTACTGAAAAGCTGGAATTTTTGCTAAAATCAAGTCCTAATGCTCAGGTTACAGCAGTGTCTAGGGAATTCTCTCAGAGCTTTTTGGATCTGGCATCGACTACAGATTCTGTGACCATGATCGAAGATGTCTATCATGAAAAGTATCTTGGAGGAAAGCATATCGTGATCGCTGCTACGGACGATAAAGCTGTCAATCGGCAGATTCGCAATGAGGCAAAGGAGCGCTTTCTTTTAGTAAATGTGGCCGATACGCCAGATCTCTGTGATTTTTATTTGGGAGGAATAGTCACCAAAGGAAACTTGAAAATCGCCATCAGTACCAATGCCAAATCTCCAACTGCTGCCAAGCGACTTCGTCAATTGCTCGAGGAAGTACTTCCTGAGGAAATCGATGACTTATTGGACAACCTCAATGCCTATCGCGAAACACTAAAAGGGGACTTTGAATACAAAGTGAAGGCGATGAATGAGATCACGAAGGGATTGGTGAAAGTGAGAAATCAAAAGTCTGATACCTGACGAATCCTTGAACGTAAAATCAGCTATATTCTGATTATGTGAAGAAAATCACATTTTAGGGTCTTATTTATGTGATATCTTTCACATTTTTGATTCTTAAAATGTGATTTATCTTTTTCGAGCGAATCATTTACAAGAAACTAGCTGAGTGGGGTCAAAGAGAAAAGCCAAAACCACTTTCCTGAAAGGCGCGAGACAGGTGGGCAAGACCACTATTCTGAAGCATATCGGAAGCAAAAACTATAAAAATAGTGCATACTTCAATTTCTAGAAGCAACCCGATCTTAAGCAGTTTTTCGAAATCAGCAAAGCGCCCACCCAAATCATTCAGAATCTCTCCTTGGTCGTTGGCTTTAAGATTGAGCCAAAACAAACGCTAATAATTCTTGACGAAATTCAGGAATGTAAAGAAGCACTGAATTCGCTGAAGTATTTTGAAGAATCAGATTCTGCCTATCATATTGTAGGTGCAGGCTCACTTCTGGGAGTAACGCTTGGCAATCAGGCTTCTTTTCCAGTTGGAAAAGAGGATTTTTTGGAGATGTACCCGCTTACTTTTTTAGAGTTTTTGGAAGAGAAAGATGTGGAAATGGAGCGGTACATTTATTCTATTAGCGAACTATCGCCCATTCCTGACTTCTTTTTCAATCGAATTTTAGAGAATTTTCGGCTGTACAGCCTTTCGGGTGGGATGCCAGAACCAGCGCGGGAAATGGCTGAAACGGGAGACTTGAAAAGAGTGGAGGAGCTCTTGGCAAATATCAACCTTTCCTATCAGCTCGATTTCTCTAAACACGTAGCCGCCAAGGACATTCAAAAGATAAGTTACATTTGGGATTCTATTCCTTCTCAATTAGGTAAAGAAAATAAAAAATTTCTCTTCCAAGTAGTGAAACCAGGAGCTCGGGCAAGAGAATTCGAAGATGCGTTAGTTTGGCTGATACAGGCAGGTCTGGTTTACAAGGTTTCTGAGTAACTAAATCTGGTATCCCATTGTCAGCATACAAAGATCTTTCTGCATTCAAAGTTTATTTTTTGGATGTGGGGATCCTTCGAAAGAAAGCAGGATTAGACGCCAGGTCAGTCTTAAACGCCAATGATTTATTCACAGAATTTAAAGGTTCATTGGCTGAAAACTATGTGCTACAATCACTCTTGGTACAATTTGAAAATACTCCGGCATATTGGACTTCGGATGGGAAAGCAGAGTTGGACTTCTTACTACAGGCAGAGGGCACCCTAATTCCCATTGAAGTCAAATCAGGCCAAACGATTCGAGGAAAGAGCATGTCTATTTACGAATCTACCTATGGTCCAAAAGTGAAGGTAAGGTACTCTATGCGAAACCTCCTAAGACAAGAGAATTTGTTAAACATTCCCTTATTTCTGGCTGACAGAACCAAATTCTTTTTGGATAAGCAGTTACAATAGAAATGTCATATTCTAGTTTTGCTAGCTAGTAAAAAGTAAAGAATCTCAGGGATTAAACCTATACTTACACATAGACCACACGCTCATTATTTTGCGCCCTCAATGCCTATCGCGATACACTAAAAGGTGACTTTGAATACAAAGTGAAGGCGATGAATGAGATCACGGAGGGATTGATGAAAAAATCAAGTTGACCTTATTGGAATAAATTACTAATTCTTTAAATTGATATGATTTTTCTCTTTTAAAGATTGCACTATGAAACGATCTCTAGTTGTTAAGATCTTAGCATTTACAGTTTCCCTTTTAGTCTTTTCCTACTTTTTTGCAAACAGGGACGAATTCAAGAGAGGATTAAGAGGTCAACCTTCTCTCGAGATTGTAGATACATAAGATGTGGAAAATTGCCAGAGGTTTTTTATGAGTTTTAATCGTTGTGTTTGCGTTGAACTCAATGTATGTTTTTATGCTTACGAATGAAAACGAGGAGTTTCGCTTATTAGGCATTTTAGAATCCAGCAAACTTGGTGCAGGCTTCTCTTACTTAGCACTAGCTCTTTTTAGGTTAATAATTCTAAAATATGAGGATCAAAAAAGCAAAGTTTGACATAGTTGAGGGGTGGCTACCTAAAGATTTTTCAATAAATGTTTTCTCGCGATTAAGTCAATCTTCAATGGCGATAAAAAGGAGTTTTGCACTTATGCCTTTTGAAGTCAGATAGAGTTTGTTACTTTTTATTTCGAAGGATTCTACCGACTCAATTGCTTTCAAAAAATCAGCTTCAAATTCTAACACGGGAAAAGTGTTTGAAGTGTTTATATATGGTATAAATTCTATTCCTTCTTTAGGAGCAAAAAATGTGAGATTTCCTGCCTTACTGCTGGAAAAACAACCTTCGATCTCATTTGAAAATGTTCTGACATTGAAGGAGGCTAGATTGTGGCATTCTGACAATTTGGAATCTTCTTTAGAAAACTGAAGAGTTACCTTGAAAATATTACTGTAATCTTCGCCTCCAAGGGAAAAGACTGCTATTCTTGCAAGACACGTCAGGTTGTCAAATGGCTCGGGGTCGGTGGAACTGTTCTGAAATCCTGCAAATTCCCAACTGCTATACAGATCATATTTCCCAGCCTTGTCACTCAGGTCATAGCAGCAAATGTCTTTGGGGTTACACTTTGTCTCGATTAGAAGCGGAGGTGGTTCTACTAGCTCAGGATTTTCAATTTCTTGCGAGCAACCTAACAATAGAATAATCATAGCAGTATAAAGTTGATTTCTCATAATGCTTAGTAGATTAAAGATTCCATTACGTTATAAACGTACTGATAAGTCACAGTTTTTCCAGTTTAAGTTACAAATTATCCATACTTTTAAAACTCCCCCAGTTTTAAGTTTTCAATTTTTTATTTCCCCTAGTTCCCGTATTTTTGTGCAACCTTTAAAAAACGCATTTCCAACATATATTTATGGCATATTTATTCACCTCAGAATCAGTATCTGAAGGGCATCCAGATAAAATCGCAGATCAAATTTCTGACGCGTTAATTGACAATTTTTTAGCTTTCGACCCTAACTCTAAAGTAGCATGTGAAACGCTTGTGACGACTGGCCAGGTGTTTTTGGCAGGAGAGGTGAATTCTGACATCTACCTTGATGTGCAGAAAATCGCCCGTGACGTGATCAACCGAATCGGCTATACGAAGAGTGAGTACATGTTTGAGGGAAATTCATGTGGAGTGATTTCTGCTATTCATGAGCAGTCGTCGGAGATTAATCAAGGTGTGGTTCGCGGCAATCCAGAAGATCAGGGTGCAGGTGATCAGGGAATGATGTTCGGTTATGCAACTAACGAAACTGAAAATTACATGCCTTTGGCTTTGGATCTTTCGCACATGATCCTTCGTGAATTGGCTGAGTTGAGAAGAGAAAATAAAGACATCACCTATATCCGTCCTGACTCAAAGGCTCAAGTCACTATAGAATACAGTGATGATAATGTACCACAGCGAATTGAGGCAATTGTAGTTTCTACTCAGCACGATGATTTTGACGAAGAAGTGGCAATGCTTGCCAAAATCAAGTCAGATATCATCTCTATCTTGATTCCAAGAGTGATTGCGAAGCTGAAGCCGGAATTACAAAAGCTGTTCACTTCAGAAATCAAGTATCATATAAACCCAACAGGGAAGTTTGTAATCGGTGGGCCACATGGTGACACTGGTTTGACAGGAAGAAAAATTATTGTGGACACATACGGAGGAAAAGGCGCTCACGGTGGAGGGGCCTTCTCTGGAAAAGATCCTTCAAAAGTTGACCGCTCTGCTGCTTACGCCACTCGTCATATTGCGAAAAACATGGTGGCTGCAGGTATTGCAGATGAGGTGTTGGTACAGGTTTCTTACGCGATTGGAGTTGCCCAGCCAATGGGTATTTATATCAATACCTATGGCACTTCTAAGGTGGATATGCATGATGGAGCGATTGCGAAGAAAATCGAAGAGATATTCGATATGCGTCCTTATGCCATCGAGCAGCGCCTTAAGTTGAGAAATCCTATCTACGAGGAAACTGCAGCTTATGGTCACATGGGAAGAATAAACGAGGTAGTAACAAAAACCTTCATCTCTCCATACCGTGATAAAATAGTTTTAGACGTAGAGCTTTTCACTTGGGAAAAACTGGACTACGTGGATAGAATAAAATCCGTATTTGGTCTATAAAAACAAAAGCTCTCGATTTACATCGAGAGCTTTTGTTTTTTGCTTCGGACATCGGTCTCACAACTTCGGTCTTCAAAACATCTCCTCAATCAGCTCAGTATAGAAATCCTTTACTTCCATTCCAATAGCACGAATTTGCTGTGAAATCAGGCTAGTTTCGGTTTGTCCTGGGACAGTATTCACTTCGATAAAGTAAAATTTCCCGGTTTCATGTTGGAGAAAGTAATCTACTCGGATAGCTCCTTTGCAGTTTAACTTCTCGTAAATTTTAGGAATAATTCGATTGACGCGTGCTACCTCTTCCTCACTTTGACGTCCCGGTGTTATTTCCTCTGTTATGCCAGCGATGTATTTGGCCTCATAGTCAAAAAACTCCTTGCTGCTCACGATCTCTGTAGCAGGAAGCACGGTTATTTCTCCTTTTCCCTTATAGCAACCAATAGAAAACTCACGTCCTGATATAAACTCCTCGACAAGCACTTGGGTGTCTTCAGCAAAAGCTTTTTCAAGCGCTTCAGGCAATTCTTCCCATGTTTTTACTTTGCTCATCCCGATAGAGCTTCCTCCATTGTTTGGTTTGATGAATAGCGGTAGAGTCAATTCATCTTTCACGCGTTGGAGATTTGTGGATGAGTTTTCAAAAAGCTGAAGAGATTTAGCGACATGAAGTTCCTCGATGTCATCTACTATGGCTTTGGTGTAGCCCTTATTCATGGTGATGGCGGAGCTAAGCTGATCACATGTAGTGTATGGAATGCCGATCATATCGAAATATCCTGCAAGTTTGCCATCCTCTCCAGGTGAGCCATGAAGGATATTGAAAACTCCGTCAAAAGTGATTTTTTCGTCGCCAATTCTGATGCTGAAGTCATTCAAATCCACAGGAGTTTTTTCTCCAGAAGTACTCAAAAAATGCCAATCACCAGGATAGATCAATATTTTGTACACGTCGTAAAGATCGCGATCAATGGTTTTTTCCACCACAGCGGCACTTTTCAGAGAAATAACAGATTCTCCAGTATATCCGCCGGTCACAAGGGCAATTTTTCTCTTCATAGGTATCGGAATTAATGGTACGAATTACTCGATTTTTCTGTTATTTCTCGCAGATCATCGCAGATTTATCACCCCAAAATTGTTCTGGTTCATTCTAAAATCGGAGCGTTTTGTCAGTCCGAGCGAAGTCGAGGACCTTTAGTCTATCAACAAGTGACTTTTAAAAATTTGATTAAGTATAGTTTTATGGAACTTCATTAGTGCTAGAAGCTTTGGCATAAGCGAACAGGGTTATGAGACCTTCAATTTTTAAATTCCAATCTTATAAAAACATATTTTGTCTAAAGATTGAAATGTTCTGACGACTCCTTTTATGCAGGAGTTACAAATAACTTGGATAGAAGAATGGCTGAACATAATGAGGGTTTGGATCTCTTTTGCTATACGGTCAAAAGAAGGCCTTCAGAGTTAGTCTTTGTGCAGGAATTTCAAGAAGTCAATCAGGCTATTGCTTTTGAAAAACAAGTCAAAGGATGGAGTAGAAATAAGAAACTTGCCCTAATTAATGATGAGTGGGATAAGTTGAAAGAATTAGCGGATTGCAAGAATGGTACTTCGCATAAATATTTTAAACGTAACTCCAAGACCTCTAAATCGGATGACCATTCTTCCTAGGTTGAAAGGGCTTCGACTTCGCTCAGCTTGACAAAACCTTCGCTCAGCCTGACATGAGCTGTGCTCTGAATAAGATTACTTCACTTAAATAAATAGACTTTCTTAATCCAACTTTATCTGATCCAAATAGAACTTCATCCTCGTGTGATCACGTGGCAAAAAATCAATCTTGTCGATTTTGTCGTGCTTGTGATTGTAAAAAACTTCAACGTATTCGCTTTCGAGTAGATAGAGATTCACCTTGTGTTTGTAATAGCGAATACCCACAACGAAGGTGCCTTCCGTGTAGAGGGTATTTATTTTTTTGTGGAAAGGGAGGTTGGCGAATTCTTCTTTGCTCATAGTCTTCAATTGCGCTCGTTAAGTTAAGGAAATGAATTTCTTTTTGATCAAAAAAGGTTGATTCCTGATTGACTTCGACTTATACTTGAAAGATCAAAAACCACTATGCTGCGCAAACAATTCCGTTTTACCGCTTTTTTTCTTGTTTTGGGATTGATGCTCGCTACATCCTGCGCCTCCAGAAAGAAGGTAGGACGTGAGCCTTTTAACACTGTCATTCAGACGGCTAGAAGCTATACAGGAACACCTTATCGTTATGGAGGAACTACACGCTCAGGGATGGATTGCTCTGCTTTGGTTTATCATTCTTTTTATACTGTGGGAGTTACGATGCCGAGAATCTCAACTGATCAAAGTAAAATGGGTAAAAGCATTCGAACAAATGACATCAAACCAGGAGATGTATTATTTTTTGCAACTGGTAGAAGAAAGAAGCAAGTCACTCATTCAGGTATTGTAACTGAAACCACGCGTGGTGATGTCCGCTTTATTCATTCGTCCACTTCCTTGGGCGTCTCGGAAGATTATCTTAGTAATCGATACTGGTCTAATGCATTTTTATTTGCCAGAAGAATATTAGAGTAGTTTTTTGTTAGAGCGGCTTTAGAAGCCAATGAAGGACAATTTATTGAGAAGCTGTAGATTATTTCCCAAATATCCTTTGGGTTTAGGCATTATTGGTTAATTTTGCGGTCGAATTCAAAAAGCATATCCTTTTTACATTTCAATTATCAAATGGCAAATATTGGAAAGATAACTCAAGTGATCGGGCCCGTAGTGGACGTTTCCTTCGAAGGCGGTAAGCTGCCAAACATTCTTGACGCAGTAGAAGTAACCAAAGAAAATGGCCAAGTGGTCGTAATGGAAGTTCAACAGCACTTGGGTGAAGATCGGGTGAGAACTATTGCAATGGACTCATCTGAAGGGATGGTTCGTGGCATGGAGGTAAGAGACCTTGGTCAGCCTATTTCAGTTCCTACTGGTGAAGGTATCAAAGGCCGTCTTTTTAACGTGGTTGGAGAACCTATCGATGGTCTTCCTCCGCTTCCTGAAGGGAAAAGACTTCCTATTCACAGATCTGCGCCTCGTTTTGAAGATCTTTCTACAGCTACAGAAGTACTTTTCACGGGTATCAAAGTGATTGACTTGATCGAGCCTTATGCAAAAGGTGGTAAGATCGGTTTGTTCGGTGGTGCAGGTGTTGGTAAAACTGTATTGATTCAAGAACTGATCAACAACATTGCGAAAGCATATGCTGGTCTATCTGTATTTGCAGGTGTAGGCGAAAGAACAAGAGAAGGAAATGACTTATTGAGAGAAATGATCGAGTCAGGAATCGTGACTTACGGTGATGACTTCGTCCACAGCTTGGAAACAGAAGGTGGATGGGATCTTTCTAAAGTTGATTTGAAAAAACTAGAAGACTCTAAAGCAACCTTTGTTTTCGGTCAGATGAACGAGCCTCCAGGGGCGCGTGCACGAGTTGCCTTGACTGGTTTGACTTTGGCAGAATATTATAGAGATGGAGAAGGCGATGAGGCAGGTAAGGATATTCTATTCTTTATCGACAACATATTCCGCTTCACTCAGGCTGGTTCTGAAGTGTCCGCACTTCTTGGACGTATGCCTTCAGCGGTAGGTTACCAGCCAACTTTGGCAACAGAGATGGGAACTATGCAGGAGCGTATTACTTCTACTAAAAACGGATCCATTACTTCTGTACAGGCAGTATATGTACCTGCGGATGATTTGACTGACCCGGCTCCAGCGACGACTTTCGCTCACTTGGATGCTACTACAGTACTTTCAAGAAAGATTGCCGAACTAGGAATCTATCCAGCAGTGGATCCTTTGGATTCTACATCACGTATTCTTTCTCCAGATATCTTGGGCGAAGAGCATTACGGATGTGCACAGCGTGTGAAGGAGCTTCTTCAGCGTTACAAAGAATTGCAGGATATCATTGCGATCTTGGGTATGGAAGAGCTTTCTGAAGAGGATAAGCAAGTTGTACACAGAGCAAGACGTGTTCAGCGTTTCTTGTCTCAGCCATTCTTTGTAGCAGAGCAGTTTACAGGATTGAAAGGTGTGTTGGTAGATATCAAAGACACCATCAAAGGCTTCACTATGATCATGGACGGTGAATTGGATCACCTTCCTGAAGGAGCTTTCAACTTAGTAGGTAACATCGATGATGCGATCGCTAAGGGCGAGAAAATGTTGGCAGAAGTAAGGTAATTCGGTTAATGGTTAAGTGTTTAATAACCATGAGAGAAGTAATTCTGTCAAAAGATTTATCCTTTAACAACTAATCAGAAATTAAACGTATGCATTTAGAAATCGTCACACCGGACAAAAAAGTATTTCAGGGTGAAGTATCCGAGGCCAGTTTTCCTGGTGCCAATGGATCATTTCAGGTGCTGAATAATCACGCTCCGATCGTATCGGCTTTGGCAAAGGGAACTGTTTCCTTTACCACTCCGGAAGGAAAGCAATCCATGATTGTGGATGGTGGAGTAGTGGAAGTAAAAGACAATGTGATTGTATTGCTTGCAGAGAAAGTAGTCGTGTAAGCAATTCATCCGAATATATAAAAAAGGTCTCCTGTGTGAATTGGAGACTTTTTTTTGGTTGTATCACCACTAAGAACACAATGAGGTGCGAAGTGTTTTGTCAGCCTGCTTTATTCTAAATCGTTACATAAATAATCAAGATCATAATCCTGTTCAGATACAGAACGTATTATCTCTTCAACTTTTTCTAAACCAAAAAAAAGGAAGCGCTCAGGCTTCCTTTTTTAATTATAATGAATTTGAAGATCAACCACACTTGGAAGAACCGCAGTCCTTGCAGGTCAGGCAGCCTTCCTGATAGATTAGATTAACTGATTTGCATTGCTCACAAGCTTGTCCTTTAGCTTTCGTTCCATCTTCTACGTAGCGTTTCACTGCACGAACTACCCCGTTTTTCCAAGTATTGATAGATTCGTTATCCAATTGTAAGCTGTTGATCAGATCTACGATCTTTTCTATCGGCATTCCATAGCGAAGTGTACTGGAGATCAGCTTGGCGTAGTTCCAATACTCTGGATCAAACTTATGCGAAAGACCTTCTATGGTCGTCTTGTATCCTCGTATATTCTTATACTGGAAGTCATAGCGCGAAGTGCCATCTTCATTTCTGTTTTTGATGATCACACCTTTATTCGCCCACCTAGGAATTAGGATGCCATCTTCATCGTCCGCCAAACCTGTAAAAACTTCATAAGGTCTTCCATCAATCAGGCCTATAAATGCAATCCATTTTTCCTTGTTGTTCTGAAAGCGAACTACATCAGCTTCCAATACTTGCGGTCTTTTGGTAGGAAAAGGAGAGATAGAATCTTCTAGTATTCCTTTTTCTACTTCTTTTTTCTCTTCATTAGAAATCAAAACACCTGATCTTGATCCGTCTCGATATACAGTAACTCCTTTGCAACCGGCTTCCCAAGCTTCCATATACAATTGACCTACCAGTTCTTCGGTGGCATTGTTTGGAAGATTGATTGTCACGGAGATCGAGTGGTCTACCCACTTTTGCACAGCTCCTTGCATGCTTACCTTGCTCATCCAGTCCACATCATTGGAAGTAGCTAAGTAGTAAGGAGATTTTTTCACGATTTCATCCAGTTCTGCTTGCACAAAGTTCTTGGAAGAATCTATTCCGTTCACTTCCATCCATTGCTTAAATCTATGGTGGAATACCACATATTCCTCCCAGGAATCACCTAACTCATCCACGAAATCAATGCGCACGTTTTTGTCATTGGGATTGACCTTTCTTCTACGCTTATATACTGGCATAAATACTGGCTCAATACCTGACGAGGTCTGTGTCATCAAGCTGGTCGTGCCAGTAGGCGCGATGGTAAGAAGCGCAATATTTCTTCTTCCATACTCCAGCATTTCGTAGTAAAGCTTTTCATCTGCTTCTTTGAGACGAAGGATAAATGGATTGTTTTTTTCACGCTCTGCATCGAATATAGCGAATGCTCCTCTGTCTTTGGCGGTATATACTGACGCTCTGTATGCTTCAATACCTAATGTTTTGTGCACTTCTACCGAGAATTCATTCCCCTCTTTGCTTCCGTATCTGATTCCCAAGGCAGCGAGCATATCTCCTTCGGCAGTGATGCCTATTCCTGTTCTACGCCCTTCATTTGCTTTCTTCTGGATATTGAGCCATAAATTACGTTCAGTAGCTTTTACGTCGTCCTGTTCTGGGTCAGCGTCTATTTTCTCTATGATCGCATCGATTTTCTCTAATTCCAGATCGATGATGTCATCCATTAGGCGTTGTGCTGAATGCACATGCTTTTTGAATAACTCAAAATTGAAACTTGCCTCAGGGGTGAATGGATTCTCTACGTAAGAGAAAAGATTTATCGCCAGTAAACGGCAAGAATCGTAAGGACAAAGGGGGATCTCTCCACATGGGTTCGTAGATACGGTCTTGAATCCTAAGTCTGCGTAGCAATCCGGCACCGATTCATTGATAATTGTGTCCCAAAAGAGCATACCCGGCTCAGCCGACTTCCATGCGTTATGGACGATTTTCTTCCATAGTTTCGTAGCTTCTATGGTCTTTGAGAATTTTGGAGTTTCGCTGAAGATTGGGTATTTCTGTGTGTAATCAGAATTTGATTTGACAGCCTTCATAAATTCATCGTCGATTCTTACAGATACATTTGCGCCAGTAACTTTCCCCTGCTCCAATTTGGCATCGATAAAATCCTCAGAATCCGGATGATTGATAGAAACCGACAACATTAGCGCGCCACGACGTCCATCCTGCGCGACTTCACGGGTAGAGTTAGAATAGCGCTCCATGAACGGAACAATGCCAGTAGAGGTAAGCGCAGAGTTTTTAACAGGAGAGCCCTTCGGGCGAATGTGTGATAAGTCATGGCCTACACCACCTCGTCTCTTCATCAGTTGAACCTGTTCTTGATCAATCTTCATGATACCTCCATAGGAATCTGATTCACCGTTATTCCCTATCACAAAGCAGTTGGAAAGTGAAGCAATCTGATATGGATTGCCAATTCCAGCCATCGGGCTGCCCTGAGGCACTATGTATTTGAAATCCTTAATCAGATTAAAAATCTCTGCTTCTGAAAGAGGATTTGGGTAACGGGTTTCGATTCTTGCCAGCTCTTTTGCTATTCTGGTATGCATGTCGTTTGGCGTCAATTCATACAAATTGCCTTCCGAATCCTTCAAAGCATATTTATTGATCCACACACGAGCTGCTAGATCATCTCCTTTAAAATAGGCTTGGGAAGCTTCAAATGCTTCATCTTGAGTGTATGTTCTGGGCTGAACTTTAGTGTGGACTTGAGTACTCATCTTTTGTTGGTTTAAAATTCCCTTGTACTAAATTAATACATGAAGTAAGTAAAATTTGAAGTTTAAAAAATGATTTTTATCAGATAGTTTACAACAAAAATTATTAATGCGCTAACTATCAATATTTTATAATTTTAAGTAAGCTAAAAAGTTTACAAATAATTTATTTTTGAGTTCTAAAATTAAAAATAGGTTGTTGATATAATCCGTTTGATAGTAGGCTGGTTTTCAACCCTATTGAAACGAGTAATTATCTCAGATTTTAACTAAAGCCTATTTTTATGCTGGATAAGCTTATTTTATTAATCGAATGCCTTATTCTATAGTTAATAAAATTGACGAATCGTTTTACTTCTCAATCATAGATTTTGAACGAATAAAACTTGAAGAAAAACTTGAAGTTTTATCAATTGCTTTCGGTTCTTTGGCTTGCTGTAAATGTCAAAAACCTAATTACCACTTAAAGAATTGATGGAATGTTTTTTCTGCTGGTTTCAATCCGATTTTCTAAAAGATGTTAGGTAGTATTTCGTGACGCTCAACTGAACAAACACAATTTACTTAATTACTTGTTTTGAGGTAAGTTCAGATTTTTGAGTTGGATTTCCATTGTCTCTTTAATTTCCTGCTCATCAAACCAAGATTGTTTTAAAACTACTCCCCCTGAAGACGAAATCAATATAGCCATATTAGGGGCTTGTCCAGCCAGGTTCCAAAATTCGTTCTTCGGACCATCTAAGAGAACGGGTGTTTTTATTTTTTCCTCTTTTATCCATTTTTCTGCCAGCCCTATACGCTCGTCCATTGTTCTGGGCTGTTCCGCGGTTATTCCTGCTTGAATGTTATCTATAGCCGGCCAAGGAACCTCACTCATTGAATAAGGACTTGGAGAACTTTGTGGGTGTGCTTCCAGCGTATTTATCAAATAGATGTCTGCTTTTTCTTTGTATTGCTCATAAAACCAGTCAATTGTGTACAATTTTTCTCGTGTGATGTCACAAGTATAGCTTCCTGTTATCAAAAGTTTAGGGCGAATATGTTTGATTTTTGACAAGTTGAATGCTTCTCCATCTAGCGTATAAAAAGTAATGTCAGGTAATTGTTGACCCGGTTGGATTCCTACTGATGAAAAATCCATTTTATTTATTACTCCCTGTGAAATTGAAAATTCTACTGGCACAGAATGCGTTTGACTACATGCAACAGTAAGCATCAGGAAAGTCCAAAAGAATAAGGTTTTATTGCGTGGAATTTTCATAGATAGTTGGTTATATAAAAACTTAGATTTGTCAGTAACCAACTAAAGAAATTTCACTTAACAATTAATAAATAAGTTTAACGGTTAAAACACATCATTACCGAGCTGTTTAATACTTGACAGGTTGAAAACTTACTAAAAGGTTAAAAGGTTTTAGTCTATTAGAAGAAATTTGCCTCATAAAATGGAAATTCTGTATTCTTTTATTGATCTACAGAAATATATCCTACCTTTGTGCCCACGAAAGGGGGTGTATAGATATGATCATAGTTAACGTAAAAGAGAACGAATCAATCGAGAAAGCGCTAAAGCGTTTCAAAAAGAAGTTTGACAAGACTGGTGCAGTCCGTGAACTTCGTGCGAGACAAGCTTTCGTTAAGCCTTCCATCAAAAGAAGAGCACAAGTAATCAAAGCGGCTTACAAGCAGCATCTTCAAGAAGAAGCAGCGAAGTAATCAGTTTTGATCTTCAGATATCAAACGCACTTGTCTTCAGGCAGGTGCGTTTTTTTTTATGTCCTTTTGTAATTTCGATCAGCTATTAATCTCATTTTTTCTCCTAACTTATCTATTGAGTTACATAACATATGATCGATTCTTTCATCAATTACCTAGAGTTTGAGAAAAAGGCCAGTCCACATACAGTCGATGCTTACCGCTCTGACTTGGGACAATTTGAAGAATTTACGGCTCTTTCTTTCGAAATGAGTGATATAACGGAGGCCAAGCATCCCGAGCTCCGTTCATGGGTGATTGATCTGGTAGAAAGCGGGTTAAGTACTACTTCGGTCAATCGTAAAATCGCAACGCTACGGTCCTATTACAAGTTTTTGCTGAGATCAAGAATCATTTCCGCTGATCCAACGTATAAGTTAAAAGGTCTTAAAAATCCGAAAAAACTTCCTGAATTTGTACAGGAATCGGCTATAGAATCCGTTCTTAATGAAACCGTTTATGAATCGACATTCGATGGACAGCGTGACAAAATGGTGATGGAGTTTCTTTACCTCACCGGTGTCAGGCTTTCAGAATTGATTGGGTTACAATGGTCGGACATTAATCTAATAGAGGATTCGGTAAAGGTGCTGGGAAAGAGGAAAAAGGAAAGAATAATTCCTATTACAAAAGGCTTAAAACAGAATATTTTGCTGTACAAAAAAGTATTTGAGGAAAGGTTTTCTAAAGTTGTTCAAAGTGACTATTTTATTGTCAGCAATCAACAAAAGCAAAGTTACCCTATGATGATTTTTCGTATCGTCAGGCACTATTTAGATCTTTTCGCGCAGACTTCGAAGCGTAGTCCACATGTGCTGAGACATACTTTTGCTACTCATCTCCTCAATAAAGGTGCTGATCTGAATGCTGTCAAAGACTTGCTAGGTCATGCAAATCTAGCGGCCACTCAGGTGTACACGCACAATTCCATGGAAAAACTTAAGGCTGTGTTCGAACAGGCACATCCGAAAGCATAAATTTAATTATTTGTTCACCACTAAATGCAAATCAATATGAAACTGCAGATGCACTCCATCCATTTTGACGCCGATCGCAAATTGATCGACTTTATTCAAAAAAAAGCTGACAAACTGGATACTTACTATGACCAAATCATAGACGGAGAGGTTTTTTTGAGGCTCGACAAAAATGACAACAACGCCAATAAAATCGTAGAAATCAAACTGAATGTACCAGGTAAGCAATTCTTCGCTAAGAATCAGGCTGATTCTTTCGAGGCGGCTTCCGATGATGCTCTAGAAGGATTGAGACGTCAAATCAAAAAATACAAAGAAAAAGTGGTGCTGGCTAAACAGTAACGGCTAAGGACATTAGTTTTGTAGCACCTCTCAGTTTCTGGGGGGTGTTTTTTTTGATACAATACTTTATGCAGAAGTCTCCCAATTACACACTTTACTTTTGGCTGGTCACAATTGGTTTGGTCATCGCCAAGATTTTGTTTACCCTAAGGCCTGAGATAGACCTATTCACTGAAGAAGCGCAATATTGGCTTTGGTCCCAGAATATGGCCTGGCATTATTATTCTAAGCCACCTCTGGTCGCTGTGCTCAATTATTTGAGTACTGCCGTTCTAGGTAATACCGAGATAGGTGTGAGGATCAACGCGATTTTAATGGGAGTTGGGATTTCTTGGGTGACCTTTGTTTTTGGTTCGTATCTGTATGGAAAGAGAGTCGGGTTTTGGTCTGCAATGATTCTAAATGCTATGCCTGTCTGGTGGCTTGCGTCTACATTTCACATGACCGACAGTTCACTTACATTTTTTTGGATACTTAGTGTTTATTTGGCGTATCGAGGCATTACTGAGCATAAGGTGTTCTGGTGGATTTTGGCAGGATTGGCTACAGCTTTAGCAGTAATGGCAAAAGTCGTAGCGATTTTAATTTTCCCTGTGCTGCTTCTATTCTTGTTTTACACAGCAAGTTGGAAGATTCATCGTAGAAATTTCCTGCTTTTTGCCTTGGTGAGTTTGGTAGGTTTCGTCCCGGCTTTGATATGGAATTGGCAAAATGACTTTGATACCTTCAAGCATCTGGCAGCGCTGGGCGGAAGTGGTTCTAAATCTTTCTCGCCAGTTAATTCTTTCAAATGGTTTTTAGAATATTGGAGCGGACAGTTGGCAATTATATCCGTTTTTTTGTTGCCAGCTTGGTTTTTTGCTTTCAGGGCTATTTTTAAGACTAAAGACAATACTTCCATTTATCTGATTTTGCCAGGGTTGTTGACTTTCATAGCTTTTGCAGGGCTTAGTTTGATGAAAAGAGTAGAAGTGAATTGGCCTATTTTTGCTTACTCTGGCTTCGCAATAGTTTTGGGGCAATGGATAGTAGCTCAATCTAAGGGGTGGATTAGACTTCGCAATTGGGGGATTGGGCTCAGTATTGGGATACCATTGGTATTTCTGCTTCCGGATTTTACTTTTCTGAAATCAATAGAACCCATCAAAAAAGGAGAACAGAAGGCTCTGTCGAGAATGCTCGGACATGAAATGCTTGCGAATAGAATAGATTTTCTCAGGGATAGCCTAAGGTTGGAAAAGGAGTTTTTCTTCTCCGATTCCTACCATACTGCTTCAGAAATGTCTTTTTTCCTTGCAGACAAACCCCAGACCTATGTCCTTAATATGGGCTCCAGAAAAAATCAATTTGACCTATGGGATGACATGAGCCAGTTTGTCAACGGGGAGAATATAGGGGTATTTGTAAGCTGGAGTCATGAATCACTGGAAGACAGGGCGCGTTTTGAGAAATTAATATACGAGGAAACATATACGCCTATTTATCAGGATCTTCCTATCCGAAAAGTCAAAATCCAAATCTGGGAAAATCTGCAATTATTTGAGCCCTATGTCCCTATCACGTATTGAAATAACCACAAATAGGAATCTTCTGAAATTCAAGGTTTTTGTGCTGGCAATTTAAATACTCTATTTTTGACCAAATTTTAGCCCATGAGCAAGCCCCTTTTGTCTGTAGTAATCACTGTTTATAACGAAGAGGATAATATTCAGCCTCTTTTGGAAGCAACCTATTTAGCTCTGGAAGAAATCGATTATGAAGTGATTTTGATTGAAGATGGTTCTACGGATAGGACTGTGGATGAAGTGAAAAAGTATGCTAACAGCCGTACAAAGCTGATTATTTTCAACAGAAATTTTGGGCAGACTACTGCGCTTGCAGCAGGAATCGATATGGCTAAGGGCGAATACATTGCTACCATGGATGGGGATTTGCAAAATGATCCGACAGATATTCCTGTGATGCTGCAAAAAGCAATAGATGAAGAATGGGATGTGGTAGCAGGCCGCAGAGCGAATAGAAAAGACGGGTTTGTACTTCGTAAAATCCCGAGTAAAATTGCCAATTGGGTAATTAGAAATACAACCAAAGTGTATCTAAAAGATTACGGTTGTACGCTTAGAGTATACAAGGCAGGGATCGCTCAGGGAATGGGTCTTTATGGTGAATTGCATCGATTTATACCTGTTCTGGCAAAGCAGCAAGGCGCAAAAATGACCGAAATGGATGTGAAGCATCATCCGCGAATTCATGGTGAGTCAAAGTATGGCTTGAGCCGTACATTTAAAGTAATGTCGGATTTGATCCTGATGCTGTTTTTTCAAAAGTACTTCCAGCGACCAATTCACTTATTTGGGGGGATAGGCATTATCTCATTTTTGATTGGTTTTTTGATCAGTATTTACTTGCTCGTTCTGAAAATTATGGGAGAGGATATCTGGGGAAGACCGATTATGATTCTTGGATTTATCTTGGTTTTGGGTGGGATTCAGTTTATCACTACAGGCATTATCGCGGAGATAATTGTCCGGACATACTTTGAATCTCAAGATAAGACTACCTATACCATCAAATCTGTCTATCAAGGAGTGCTGAACCCAGTAATCAGGGTGCAGTAAGAAGTAGATTGTGGTTAAGTAGTTTTTCAAATAGCAATTGAATTTTGGCTAAAACAGAGAGTTCTTTTAAGAAGAAATTAACGACTGCCTTAAAATTGGTTTTAACCGGTTTGGCTCTCTTTCTGGTTTTTCGAAAAATGGATACAGGCCAACTATGGCAAATCACCAAGACCATTCATTGGATTTGGCTCATTCCTGCAGGGATACTTTTTTTATTGAGTAAGATGTTTACCGCCTTTCGGCTAAATCTTTATTTCAAAAATATCAATCTGAATATCTCCGAAAAGCTTAATATCAAGCTTTACCTGGTCGGAATGTTTTACAACCTTTTTCTCCCTGGAGGGATCGGAGGCGATGGCTACAAAGTGTATTTGCTGAATAAGCATTTTCAAACTCCGGTCAAATCTCTGGTAAAGGCTTCTCTTTTGGATAGATTGGGTGGTCTGGTAGCAATTGTTTTTTTGTTGCTAACGTTGATTCTTCCCGTGGATTTGACCTTGCCTTTTGCTTCGCAAATTCCCTGGGAGTTGTTGGTGGGAATATCGGCTTTGCTGGTGTTTCCGGTTTTTTATCAGATGCAGAAGTTACTATTTAAAGCATTTCTCCCATCTTTTTGGAAAGCAAATGGTTGGTCGATGGCTGGTCAAGTAGCTCAGTTGGTATGTGCTTGGTTTATTTTAAAAAGCCTTGGTGTGACAGAGAATTTCCTAGCCTATCAGCTGGTTTTCCTGCTTTCCTCTATCGTTGCAGTTTTGCCTTTGACTATCGGTGGAGTCGGAGCTCGTGAGTTGGTCTTCATCTATGCGCATACATATGCGGGAATTGACGAGGCTATTGCAGTCGCTTTCAGCTTGATCTTTTTCTTGATTTCAGCATTAGTTTCATTGATTGGATCTAGTGTTCGAATTGATTTTGATGAAAAATAGTTAATTTGCTCTATTTCAATGAAATAAATAAAAATCATCCTTGCAAATTTAAAATCAAATTTAAAATTTGCAAGGATGATTATACGAGATTTGACTTTGAAACTACAAGAATTGATGCCTGATTTTCCGGCAATAGCTATTCTTGGACCTCGTCAAGTAGGTAAAACTACCTTGGCGCAGGAGCTCGTAGAAATCATCGATCCCCAGTCAATTTATCTGGATTTGGAAAGTCCATCAGACCGAAGTAAGCTTACTGAACCGGAACAGTATCTTGATCTTCACGAAGGACGTTTGATCATTTTGGATGAGATCCAGCGAATGCCTGATCTGTTTCCGCTATTGCGAGGTGTGATAGATAGAAGAAGAAAGAAGGGCATACGCTCCTGTCAATTTTTGATCTTAGGTTCTGCATCTTTGGATTTGATACGACAATCTTCCGAAACACTTGCAGGAAGAATCGCTTATGAAGAACTTCCTGGGTTCAACGTGCTGGAGGTGGATTCTATTGAAGGACATTTGGATAAGATATGGCTGCGCGGAGGTTTTCCAGATAGTTTTCTAGCGAACACAGATAAATCCAGCATGACATGGAGGGGGAATTTCATCACAACTTATTTGGAAAGGGACATTCCGCAGATCGCGCAATTTGTTCCCGCCAATCGTCTCCGCCGTCTTTGGACCATGCTTGCTCATCAGCAGGGTCAGCTGATCAATCTATCCAAACTTGGGACGAGCCTAGATTTGACTTCACCTACTGTGAAAGGCTACGTGGAAATGTTGGAGGGTCTTTTACTGATTCGTTCCCTCCGACCTTGGTTGGTGAATGTAGGTAAGCGTCTGGTGAAAGCCCCCAAAATCTATATCAGGGATTCTGGTATTACGCATGCTTTATTGAATTTGACCAAACTGGATGATTTGTTGGGACACCCAGTGGTAGGAGGAAGTTGGGAGGGGTTTATTATCGAAAATATACTTTCTGTTTTACCAAAAGGTGCGGAATATGGTTTTTATCGGACAAGTGGGGGTGCAGAACTTGACTTGGTTCTGAGTCTGAATGGAGAGATTTGGGCAATAGAAATCAAGCGCACGTTGAGTCCAAAGCTTTCCAAGGGATTTCTAAATGCGGTAGAAGACATTCAAGCAAGCCAAAAATATTTTGTTTATGCAGGAACTGATACCTTTCCAATCGGTTCTGGAACAGTCGCAATTGGCTTGAAAGACTTTATGTTGAAACTAAAGGCAAGTTAGGAAACCCTAAAAACTCATTTTCCCTACCTTTGTCAAAATTCTATAATCCATGACTAGAGCGGAGCTTTTCTCTCAAATCCAGAAAAAATCATCCTTCTTATGCGTAGGTCTTGATGCAGATCTAGCGAAGATTCCTGCTCATCTGAAAAG
The DNA here is from genome assembly GCF_002150685.1 of Algoriphagus antarcticus. Lineage (GTDB taxonomy): Bacteria > Bacteroidota > Bacteroidia > Cytophagales > Cyclobacteriaceae > Algoriphagus > Algoriphagus antarcticus. The sequence continues at coordinate 251,042 of NZ_MSSW01000001.1, read as the reverse complement.
CGAGCCTGATCCGATTTTCAGCTTTTGCAGAGAGATTATTGAAGAAACTGCTGATTATGCAGTGGCTTACAAGCCTAATATTGCCTTTTTCGAAGCATTGGGGCCAACCGGTTGGGAGACACTTCAGAAAGTCAATGAGATCATCCCACGAGAGATTTTCACGATTGCAGATGCCAAGCGTGGGGACATAGGAAATACCTCTAAACTCTATGCGAAAGCTTTTTTTGAGCAAATGGACTTCGATTCTGTGACGGTCGCTCCATACATGGGAGCAGATAGTGTGACACCATTTTTGGAGTTTGAGGACAAATGGGTGATCCTGTTGGCCTTGACTTCTAATGCTGGCTCCATGGATTTTCAGTTGATCAAGGATGAAAATGGTAAGCCGCTGTATCAATCAGTTCTAGAGAAAAGCCAAAAATGGGGTTCTCCAGAAAACTTGATGTACGTGGTAGGTGCTACTCGCGGAGAATTGATCGCTGAGGTAAGGAAATTGGTGCCTGACCATTTTTTCCTAGTTCCTGGTGTAGGAGCGCAGGGAGGGAGTTTAGCCGATGTTGCTAAATATGGGATGAACTCAAGCTGCGGGCTTATGGTGAATTCCAGCCGAGGGATTATTTATGCTTCTGACGGAAAAGACTTTGCGAAAGCAGCGAGGCAAGAAGCGAAGAAATTGCAAGAGGAAATGAAGAGTTTGCTGGAGAAGTATCTTTGATCAAACATTTAAGTGGCTAATATTTTGAAAGCCAGGGTTTACTGGCTTTTTTGTTTTTTAGTTTTTGGTTAAATTCACTTGACTTTTAACCTATACTTTTATGACTTTCAAGGAAGACTTTTTACAGCTCGTATGGAAATACCAGTATTTCGAAAAAGCGAAACTTCGCACTGCTGCTGGAGATGAATTAAAAATAATCCAGGTAGGATTTCATAATCAAAGCGAGGGGCCAGACTTCAGGGATTCGGTGGTGGTCATTGACAACGTAATCCTTCATGGTCATGTGGAGGTGCATAGATTGGCCAGTGAATGGAAGCAACACGCACATGGAGGTAATCCTGCTTATAACTCTGTAGTTCTTCACGTGGTTTGGGAAGATGATCAGGAAGTCCTTCGCAATGATGGAACGGCCATGCCGACATTGGAGCTGAAAGGATTGATTTTTTTGGATATCTGGAGAAATTATGAGCGGATGCTGGATTACAAGTCTGTTTTGCCCTGTGCTCATGGACTAAAGGATGCGCCAGAAATTGTGCGGTTTTCTGCATTGGAAAAAGCGTTAGTAGAAAGACTTCAGGAAAAGTCTAACTTGATTTTAGAAATTCTCAGATCCACTACGGATGATTGGGAGGAAACGGCCTATCGTTGGCTGTTCACTTGCTTTGGCTTCAAAGCTAATAGTCAAGCCATGGGGGAATTGGCATCTTTGGTTCCTTACAGAATTTTGCAAAAACATAGAGATCAATTGCCAGTATTAGAAGCTATTCTTTTAGGACAAGCGGGCTTATTGCCAGAGGATTCGGAAGAGCCGTATGTGCAGCATTTGATTAGAGAATATGATTTTTACAGAAGGAAATACAATTGGGACATGCCAATGAAACGGCAGCATTGGACTTTTATGGGGGTAAGACCAAGTAATTTTCCTACGGTAAGAATTGCTCAGTTGGCAGCGATTTTATCCAACGCGCCTAATTTACTTCAGTCAGTGATGCAGGATTCCCATGACTTACCAAGTTTCAAAAAGCTGCTGAAAGTGAAGCCAAGTGATTACTGGCAGTATCACTACAGTTTTGGGAAGCCTTCAGAAAGACCATCGAATTCAGGGGTTTCCAGTACGGCATTAGAGCTTTTGGTGATCAACTACGTAATTCCGCTTTGGTTTGCTTATGGACGGTATTTCGAGGAGCCTGACTGGCAAGAGCGGTGTTTTGATCTCCTGCAGGAGATTTCTGCGGAGAATAATCATATCATTCGCCGATTTCAATCCCATGGTTGGCCTGCGGAAAATGGATTCGATACCCAGGGAATGATCGGGCTCTTTAAAAATTATTGCCAACCTAAGAAGTGCCTTCAATGCAAAATCGCGCAAGTGCTCATCAAATCAGAATCCAAATGATTTTTGGGTAAGCCGGTGAATTCCTGTATTTTTGCAGCCTGAATTGAAGAAAACTATGGAAAAACCAGTTATAATTTTTGGAGCAAAAGGCATCGCCCATTCCGCACTTGAGATATTCAATAGTAACAATGTGGTTGTTTTTGGATTCTTGGATGAGGACGAAAAAATTCACGGGACAGAAATCAACACAGTATCAGTACTTGGAAATCCTGAGGATGACGGTTTCTTGAAATTAATCGGTCAGAAAACAGAGGCGTTTGTGGCGGAAGAGAATCCCAAATACCGTAAATTCTTGGTGGAGCTATTGAATGATCGCCGAAAGGTGCAGCCTGTGAACGCGATACATCTGCGTTCTTACATATCTACGGATGCCATCATTGGGCATGGTAATTTCATCAATGCCAATGTGAACATCGGCGCAGGAGCTGAGATTGGAAGTCATTGTATTATCAATTCGGCGGCTGTTATCGAACATAAAGCTAAGCTGGGAGACTTTGTACAAATCGGGGCTGGATCAGTGATCAATTCTGAAGTGACGATAGAAGAAGGGGCTTTTATTGGCTCTGGAGCAACGATCATTTCTGGAGTTACTATTGGTAAAAATGCCAGAGTTGGAGCAGGATCTGTAGTAATCTCTACTGTAGGATCGAATGAAACCGTCTTTGGAAACCCTGCCGCAAAAGTTAAATAAGAATTGCGATTTTTGATTTACGAATTTCGAGGTAAAACTTATTGTTTATGCCTTTTGAAATAGTAAATCCGAAATCATTAATCCGAAATCCCTAAACACCCTGCCGCAACAGGGCTATAGTTATGGAAAACAAAAAGTATCAAATCCTCCTGTATTACTGCTACGCCCAGATTGAGAATCCTGAGGAATATCGTGAGCAGCATCACCTTTTTTGCATCGAAAACAACATTCGAGGCCGCATCATTATCTCTGACGAAGGGCTGAATGGAACTGTTTCTGGATTGGGCGAAGACTGCAACAAATACATGGCCTATATTCACGCAGATCCGAGATTTGCAAAGACTGAGTTCAAAATAGACTCACATGATACCCATGCATTTACCAAAACCCATGTGCGCTATAAGCCTGAGATTGTCCACAGCGCACTGAGACATCTTGATCCAAACGTGAAAACGGGCAAGCATCTCAACCCTGAGGAATTCAAACAATTGAAGGATCAGGAAGATGTGGTAATATTAGATGTTCGCTCAAATTACGAACATGAACTAGGGCATTTCAAGAATGCGCTGACGCTTGATATCGACAATTTCCGTGATTTTCCTGAGAAAGTAAAAGAACTTGAACATCTGAAAGGCAAGAAAGTGCTGACCTATTGCACTGGAGGGATTAAGTGTGAGAAAGCCTCTGCATACCTATTGGAACAAGGTTTCGAAGATGTGTATCAACTTCACGGCGGGATCATCAAATATGGGATGGAAGCTGGCGGCGAAGATTTCGAAGGAAAATGCTACGTATTTGACAATAGAATAGCTGTGGATGTGAATAAGGTCAATCCTAAAATTGTTTCCACCTGTCACGTTTGTGGTAAGCCCTCAGACCGTATGATCAACTGTGCCAATCAAACCTGCAATACTCATGTAGCTATGTGTGAGGAATGCGGTTGGGAAATGGAAGGATCTTGCTCTACTGAATGCAAGGAAATCCCTGAAAAACGTGTCTATGACGGAACAGGGTATTACCAGAAAAATACTAACGGCTACAATCCTTACAAAGGATTGATTCGTAAATCCAATGAAAAATCAAATGCTTAACTTGTAGCGTGAGCAGACAAATTCCAGAATCCGAATTGATATTAAATGCTGATGGAAGCATTTATCATTTGCATTTGAAGCCAGAGAACCTGGCTACCCTTGTTTTTACCGTAGGTGATCCTGACAGAGTTTCTATGGTATCCAAATACTTTGATCAAGTTGACTTCAAGGTAAGTAAGAGAGAATTTGTAACTCATACTGGAAGAATCCGTGGCAAGCGTGTCACAGTAATGAGTACGGGTATGGGGACCGATAATGTAGAGATTTTGATGACTGAGTTGGATTCTTTAGTCAACGTGGATCTTAAAACCCATACCGTTAAGCCAAAAGAAAAGAGTTTAGAAATTATCCGTTTGGGAACATCTGGGAGTATGCAGACTGATTTGCCAGTTGGTAGTTTATTGGTTTCAGAGATTGCTGTGGGAGTTGATACATTGATGCAGTTTTACCCAAAACTTGAAGGGAATCAGGACTGGGCGAAATTGGTTCAAGATACACTCGATCTCACTTTTTTGCCATATCAGGCATCAGCTTCGAAAAAGCTTTTAGAAAAATTGCCTTCCGATTTTCATCGCGGAGTCACGCTCACGGCTCCTGGTTTTTATGCTCCACAGGGGAGAGAAATAAGATTGAAACCAAAGATGGAGAATATGTTTGAGCGATTGGCAAATCTAGAATTAGCAGGACTTAGGATGACTAATTTCGAGATGGAGACTGCTGGATATTATGCAATGGGACAACTTTTGAATCACCGCATGCTAAGTCTTAATGCAATCGTGGCTAACCGTCCGAGTGGGGAGTTTGATAAAGAAGCTGAAAAAACCGTAGATCGTATGATCCGCGCAGCCCTAAAAGTTTATTGCTGAAAAAATATCACCCTTTACGCTTGGAATTGATTTTGGTAGGTAGGCTTTTCTATTTTGAAATCCTCCCACTCATGGTAATCAATTTCCTGAATTATTTTGTTCATAAATTCAGCACATTCCTGCTTGCATAGATAAATCCCAAAAAGTGATTCATTTTTATTGACAAGAAAAGTCCTGTTACTGTCAAACAACCTAACGAGATCCTTCCAAGCTCCTAATACAAGTAACTCGTCTTGATTTTTTATAGTTTGGATTATTTTAAAATCCCCTTGTAGACTTGAAATTTTCATTGTGCAAAAAGTTGGTTAGCTAAAATATTAGATCAAATCTAACCAATAATATAAGGCGACTCAATACGTATAAACACGTATATTTCTCTTTTAACTATAGAAAAATGTAGTTAATCTATGATCTCACGATTCTTCTGAGCCCATATCAGTAGAGAATTGTGCTTTTTCTCCAACTGCAGTTTTACAATCATATTGCTTCTATGCTTGTCCACAGTACGCTCGGAGATAAAAAGTTTATTGGCGATATCTTTGGTTGAAAGCCCTCCAGCTATCAGTCTGAGGATTTTAACCTCAGAAGGAGTCAAAGGATTTTCATCCGATTCGAATTTGTTTCTTTTCATCCCCTCAAAAATCTTTTCGCTAAAAAATTGCCCTCCATCTAAAACTATTGAAATGGCTTTTGAAAGATCGTCGAGTGCAAATTCCTTTAGGATATAACCTGATAGGTTCAATTCCTTAGCCTGATGATAGAGGTAAAGTTCTTTATGAAGCGTTAGTAGAATGACTTTGGTAGTGAGTTGTAATTTCTTGCAATCCGAAGCTATTTCAAGTCCTGTCTTATTAGGCATTTCCATGTCCAAAATTGCAAGTTGGGGCTTGAACTTGATGATTTGATCTATAGCGCTCTGCCCCTCATTGGCAGTACCTACGATGTCTAAGCCGAGATCGCTGAGGAAAGCATGCAATCCTTTTAGCAGGATTGGGTGATCGTCTGCAATAATTACAGTGGTCTTTTGGTTAGACATAAACTATAAAACTTAAACTTGTTCCAACTCCTTTTTCGCTATTGACTCTCATAGTTCCATGGATGGAAGCTGTGCGTTCTTTGAGTGTTTTCAACCCTAAGCTTTGAAAGTCATTCAATTTTTCCGAAAAATCAAACCCTTTTCCATTGTCTTCAATTTTCAATTCTATTCCTTTTTCAATTCTTGTGAATAAAACACGCAGCGCACTAGCCTCAGAGTGCTTTAGGACATTATTTATGGATTCCTGCAAGATTCGATAAAGTTGTAATTCCTGTTCTTTTTTTAAGATACCCTTTAGCTCCTCGATTTCAGTGGACACAAATATGTCCGTTTCGCGATCTATCTGATCTAGTAGATGTTCGGCGGCTTTACTGAGTCCCAGTTTTTCTAATTGCATAGGGTGAAGCGATCTGGCAATTGACCTTAGTTCACTGATGGCTGTGTCTAAAAGTTCTCCTGTTGAATTGTCTTTTGATAAAGCAACTTTATTTTTGATCAAGAGTAAACTTTGACCCAAACCATCGTGAAGATCTTTGGAAATTCGTACTCTTTCTGCTTCTTCGTTCTTAAGGAGTTCTTGCGAAAACCTCGATTGCATTTCCTTCTTTTTTTTCTCGTGCTTTAGATTCTTCCCAAGGAAAATCAACAAAACTGCTACTATCAGCACAAAGACAATAATGGCTATAAATCTAAGGTTGGCCTTGTTACGCTGGTTGATAGATTCGATCTCCTGAGTTTTCGTCAGGATTTCTTTTTCCTTTCTCTCTGTTTCGTAGAGTGTTTGATAATATGAAAAAGTAGTTGCCTGATTAGCTGCAAAAATAGAGTCGGTATAGCGAGTCAATTCCTGACGGACTTCATACGCTTTGGCAGATTGCCCTAGATCATAATATGTGTCACCCAATAAGCGATAAGATGAAATCAAATGATCCATGTTTTTGGACACTTTTGCCGCCCGTAGTGATTGTTGAGCGAGTTGGTTAGCCGCCGAAAAATTTCCTTGAGAATATTCTAACTGGGCTTTTGCATTAAGGTATACAGGATTGGTAGTAGCTACTTCAGGCACATGATAAATCATTTCTTGTGCTTGGGCAAAGTATTTTTGCTGTTTCTCCACATCTCGTTGTTCTCCATAATAGTTGCTGAGAGAAAGTTTAATCATGCTTTCGATGTAATAATCCCGCGGATCAAACGGGGTTAAAGAATCTGCTTTAACTAGATAGTCTAGCTGATCTTCGAGTCTTCCCTGTTTGGCAAAGTCTTCGGATTGGTTGTAAAGTTGGATCGCGACTGAGAAGGAGTCTCCACTTTCTTGGTACGTGGAGATAAGTGAATTTCGGATTTTTTCGGCTTCGTTATAAATGGCAAATTTGATGAACAAAATAGCCATTCCTCCATCTACATAATGCACATATTCCCTATCATCAAGAGCCAGATAGATGTCTCGGGCAGTTTGATAATCTTGCATTCCTAAGAGAAGATCGCCTTGGTAGTCCCTTGCCTGTGCCCGAAAAAAGTAAGAATCTGCGATGTAAATAGAATCTTTGTCGCTGAACTTTTCTATGGCCTCACCATATTCGTAAATAGCCGAATCAAATTGCTCTAGACTGAAAAAGGCGCCTGCCAGTTTCAGATGAAGATTTCCTCTGTCTTGCGTTTTAGTTATCTGATTTTCATGAGTTATTGCCCTCATAAGGGCTTTCTTTTTCAAGTCAGGAGCTTGAACGGAAGGTGAAGGGAGATTAGTAAGGCGAATAGCTAGATCAGCCATCAAGTCATACTTGGCTTCCTGTTCACTAAGATTAATCATCTCTAGCATATACACTCCAGCTATGGAATCACTTGGCTCGGTACCTTCGAAAAGAGTTGTTAATTCACTGAGATCATTTTTCTGAATCGGGTCTTGAATGGTTCGGGAGATGGAGCTTGAGCAATCAAGGTTAGAGGCTAACATGCAGCCTAGCGAGAAGATCAATCGAATCATTTTTAAAGATAAGTAAATCAATAAATTGTGGGCTATCCCATATCGTAAACACAGCGCTCAACCAGGCTAATCTTACATTATCCAGACAATTTTCCATATGGCAAGTTTTGCCAATCAAGCAAAACTTTAAGCAAGCTTAAGGTATAATTATTATAGACGTTATCGTAATTGATTGATAATTAATTGTTTAAATCTAAACGTGAGATCAATCTAATTTCCACAAACCGCATTAATCTATTATGAACAAATTTACACCATTGTCTATTTTTTTATTTTTCATGATGTCATCTCTGGATGCCTTTGCGCAAGAGATCAAAGTGAAGCAACGGGAGTTGGCGAAGACGGTTTTTGCAGATATCCGCTTGGATGAAATTGCCGTATTGATGAAAAACCCCTTTCATGAAGTTAGGTAGACAGCCTTGTTCATTTTGGTATATAGATACCAGAAATTGAAGACCGAAGTAAAACAAAGAAAGGTGGTGGATTTTTAGTTAGTCACCTTGATTTTGTAAATAATTGGGACTTGGTGGATAGCTCATGCCATCATATTTTAGGTCACTTTTATTTGGATAGAGACAAATCACTTTTCTACAAATTAGCCGATTCTGATCATTTGTGGAGGCAAAGAGTCTATGTCATTAGTTCTTATTACTGGATTAGGCGAGGGCGTTTTGACGATGCGTTGGCGCTAGCGGAGAAGTTGCTTTATCACGAGCATGATTTGATCCATAAAGCTGTGGGCTGGATGCTAAGAGAAATTGGCAATAAGGATTCTGAAGTTGAAAAAGGTTTTTTGAAAAAACACTACATCTCCATGCCAAGGACTGCGCTTAGTTATGCTATAGAGAAGTTTCATCCTGATATCCGTAAAAGGATTTTAGCAGGGGAGGATTTTTAATTTGAGATTGGTTCATCTGCAAATTTTGAATTTAGCTTAGCTTAAACCCGAAATACTATAAATTGTAGGCTATTTAATACAATCAATATCCCTATGAAAAATATCTTGAGATTTATTTTATTTTGTTCGTTTTTGTGCTTGCCTTTGATCTCTAATGGTCAAGAAGAGAAAAAGAGCTTTGAAAACCGTGAACCTCAGCGATTTGAAAGTTCTCACTCGGGTACTTTTGGAGGGCAAAAAATAAGCTACAAAGCAATAGTATCGGAGACTTTTTTGAAAGATTCAAATGGAGAGATTACTGCTGCACTTTGGTCTACTGCTTATATTAAAGAAGGAGGGAACTCTTCCAGTCGACCGGTAATGTTTATTTTCAATGGAGGTCCAGGCTCTGCTTCTATCTGGCTGCATGTGGGGTTTTTCGGACCTAAGGTGGTCAAAGTTGATTCCGAAGGGAAAGTTGATGATGGTGGTGCCCCATACCAGTTTGTGCTAAATAGTCAGTCACTGCTGAATTTGACTGATCTGGTTTTTGTGGATCCAATAGGAACAGGATTTAGCCAAGTTTTAGGAAAAGGTGAAAACAAAGATTATTTGGGATTGAATGAAGACGCAAATTCGATTGCTCAATTCATGAAAACTTGGGTAACTAAACACGGAAGATGGCAGGCTCCAAAATTTATTGCTGGAGAAAGTTATGGAACTACCCGCGCTGCAAAAGTTGCTGAACTACTCGAAGGAGGTGGAAATCCGATGGCTTTAAATGGGATTGTTTTGATTTCTCAGGCCTTGGATTATGCAGGATCATCATCATGGGCTGATAATCTGACCTCATTCTTTACCTATCTGCCTTCTCAAGCAGCTACAGCTTGGTATCATGGCAAAGCTGGCAAAGGAAAATCCTTGTTAGCTTTCACCAAAGAAGCTAGAGACTTTGCGTACGGTGAATATCTGGAAGCTTTGTTTAAAGGCGAAAAACAAAGCCAAGCTGAAAAAGATGCGATAGCTGTAAAATTGGCCTATTTCACGGGGTTGGATAAGAAATATATCCTTCGGTCTAAAAATCAAATTCTAATGGAAAGATTTAAAAAAGAACTGCTTCGTAATGAAGGTAAAACAATTGGCACATTAGACGGGAGATTTTTAGCGAAAGAGACTGATCTAGCTTCAGAAAGTGCCGTCCTTGGTGACGCTAGCAGTTACATGACTGAAAGTGCCTATACAGCTGTATTCAACAACTACCTCTATACTGATCTGAAAGTGAAAATGGATCGTGCCTATTTAGGTTCAGCATATGGGACGGGAGGATCTTGGAATTGGAAACCGGTGCCAGATGGAGCGTATTGGGAGCCTAGTTATGTTAGTACTGCTCGATCACTCAGTGAGGTGATGCATCGCAATACTGCTTTGAAAGTCATGGTCGCCAATGGCTATTACGATCTGATTACTCCATTTTTCGATTCAGAATACACCTTTGCTAGACATGATTTTCCTCAAGAGCGAATTCAAATGAACTATTATGAAGCTGGCCATATGATGTATAATAGACAAGAAGACTTTGATGCACTGTCAAAGGATATTCGGGAATTTCTACAAAAACTCATCAAGTAGTAGGAATTCGCTTTTCCGTCGAGATTACAAATTAGGATGATACCTGGAATCCTCAATCAGCAACTTCGAAGTTCTTAGAGGCATTATATTATCAGAGAAGATTATCTACCAGTGTGAATTATTGCAAAAAAGCAGGTGAGTCTCGAAGTAGATCTATCCTGCCTTATCCTATTGGAGTGTAAAAACTTTTGAATTATTCAGTAAATCTGAAGTTCAGAAATGTAAAAGCTTGATCAAGGAAACTTTTGTCAATTAATATACCTTAATCACATTCAACACAAGAATTAAACATTACCCTATCTTATGCAAAAGCCCGATTTCAACATCGAAGAAGTAAATAAAATTATCCGCGGACGTAGATCCATGTTTGCAGCACAATTCAAAGAAAATGATCCTGTAGATGATGCAATTATCGAAGAGCTTTTAGAAAATGCGCGCTGGGCACCTACTCATAAATTAACTCAGCCATGGAGATTTATTGTGTACACTGGAGATGGCTTGAAGAAGTTTGCGGACTATCAGGCGGACATGTATAAGCTTCGTGCGGAGAAGAATGGAACTCCGTTTTTGGAGGCAACCTTTCAGAAGTTCAAGCAGGGACCGTTGAAAGCATCTCATATGATAGCGATCATGCTGAAAAGATCAGAAGGCATTCCTTTGATGGAAGAAATTGCAGCAGTTTCCATGGCTGTCCAAAACATGTACTTAACTGCTTCCGCCCATGGATTAGCAGCCTACTGGGGAACTGGCGGACCAACATTCTGGCAAGAGGCTAGAGAAGACTTTGGACTAGAAGGAGAAGATGCGTTAATGGGTTTTTTCTATGTAGCCAAACCAGCTTCAGATAGTTGGCCTGAAGGAAAGAGAGATAATATGGAAGAAAAAGTAGCTTGGATCAGAGAGTAATATCTCCACAAAACAAAAACGGCAGTGAAATCAATCATTGCCGTTTTTGTATGCTTAATTAATTTCTTAAAAGCCCACAAAAGCGGGTGGTTCTACACCTTCAGTTCTAAGGTAAGCAATAGCTGCACCTCTGTGATGTGTGGAGTGATCCATTAGCAAAGCCATTACTTGTCGTCTAGTTACATTATTGCCAAATACTTCAAGACTCTCCCCTGCATCAGCATCAGAAAGAGCCTTCATAGTCGCAGTGGCGTAGTCATAGCTTTTGCCTACATAGGCAGCCAAATCAGCTTTAGATGCCGTAGCAATATCGATGGTAAATCCTGGATCTCCACCTTTTAAGAACCCTTGGGAAATTCCTACCATAGCATTTCCAATGTGATGAATCTGTTCTTTAAAAGACATTGCCGCGGGATCGGTTTTGTAATCCATACCAGAATCTGGCATTTTGTCCAGTACCTCTAGTGTGAATTGCTTACTATTCTGCCACTTACTCAGGAACTCATCCTTTGTAGTTTGGGCTGAGACGGCCATCGAGGCCATCATAAAAATGGCAACCATCAGGGAGCCAGAAAGGAAGTTTAGTGCTTTTTTCATTTGAATGGAGGTTGGTTATCTGGTTAAATTTCAATTATTCTCAAATCAAATCAAACAGTTTGTCTAATTTTAAACTATGAGGAAACATCTAGTGATTGGTCTGTTTTTAGTTGGATTGGTAGCCTGTAATGAGACTTATTTGCCAAAACCATCTGGCTATAATCGAATTGATTTACCTGCTCATTCTTTTGAGAAACTTTCAGAAGGATACCCTTATCAGATAGACTATTCCAGTTATTCGAAAGTGGAAGCTGATTCTTTCAATATAGCTGAGGAAGCTTGGGTCAATTTGAATTATACAGATTTTGGTGCCAAAGTACATTTGACTTATAAGCGAATTGATGGAGACAAGGTGAATTTTAGACAGTTATCCAGCGATGCCTTCAGACTAACTTCACAGCATCAAATAAAAGCTTATGGCATTGAAGAAGCGGTACTTTTAACTCCCGAAGGTTACACTGGAGTGGTGGCTGAACTTTCTGGTGAAGTTCCTACCCAGTTTCAGTTTTTTGTAACTGATTCTACCAAAAACTTTCTTAGAGGGGCTTTGTATTTCAATACGGCGATGAAAAATGATTCACTTTCGCCAGTAATAGAATTCATCAAGGAGGACATGGTCCACTTGATGAATTCTGTAAAATTTGTTGATTAGCTAAGGTTTTTCCAAGATCTGAAAATTATGATACCTCCTACTATTGCAATGATGCCAGCAATGATTCCACCTAGCATATTGCCGTAGATGAAAAATCCTGTAGAGAACAAGGCAGCATATACCATGGCAGATCCTATCATCATCAATCCTATTTCTTTAGGAAGTTGACCGATCACTTGTCTCTCCTCAGGATATCTATCCAATACTTTTTTCCAACCAAATGCTGCTGGAGTTACTTTTCTGTAAAACGACAATAATACCTCATCCTTTTCTGGGGCGGTGATGAAGGTGACTAGCAACCAACCAAACGTAGTAATGCTAACACTGTATAGAAGCTTCAAGTATTCCTGATTTTCGGGAATAATAATCCAGTTTACTTTAGGATTGATGACTGAGAAGAAAATAGCAACTACGAATGAAATAGCCATGGCTGAGATCTCTGTATAAGCGTTAATTCTCCACCAAAACCATCTAAGGATAAAAATCAAACCTGTTCCTGCACCGATCTGAAGTAGGATTTCAAATGCATCTAATGCACTAGAAAGTGCCAAGGCTAGTACAGCAGACATTGCCATCAAGACCACTGTGGAGATTCTGCCTACAGCCACCAATTCTTTATCTGAAGCTTCAGGCTTTAGGAACCTCAAGTAGAAATCATTCACGATGTATGAAGATCCCCAGTTGAGATGTGTAGAAAGTGTAGACATCACTGCAGCAATCAAGGAAGCTAATACAATCCCAATTAAGCCAGTTGGCAAGAATGTCAACATTGCTGAGTAAGCTAAATCGTCTCCTAGTTTATCTACAGGAATATTAGGGAAGGCTGCCGAGATATCAGATACGTTAGGAAAAACAATTAATGAAGCCAAAGCAATCAAAATCCAAGGCCAAGGGCGTATGGCATAATGAGCTATATTAAAAAAGAGTGTAGCTCCAATTGCATTCTTTTCATCCTTAGCGGAAAGCATTCGTTGTGCAATATATCCTCCGCCTCCAGGCTCAGCACCTGGATACCAAGTTGCCCACCATTGAATGGCTATCGGCATCAAGAAAAGTGGGATGTATGCATTAGGATCTGAGAAATCAGGAAGGAAGTTAAGCTTTCCTGCTACATTCTCATGGGTCAAAAGATTATTCAAAGATCCAATCTGCGGAAGGTCAAGAATGTAATATGCAGCTCCAAAAGCACCGATCATTGCAATGAAAAATTGGAAGAAATCAGTTAGCAAAACACCCTTCAATCCTCCCAAAGAACTATAAATCACCGTAACCACAGAAGCAATCAACAAGGTTTCATAAGGCTCTAATCCTAACATTACTCCACCGATTTTGATGGCTGCGAGTGATACTGTTGCCATAATCACGACGTTGAAGAATACACCTAAATATATGGCGCGGAATGCTCTCAAAAATGCAGCTCCTTTCCCAGAATAGCGCAATTCATAAAACTCCAAGTCTGTTGTAACTTCAGATCTTCTCCAAAGTTTGGCATAAACAAACACAGTCAACATACCCGTGAGTAAGAAAGCCCACCAAACCCAGTTACCGGCTACACCATTTTTCCGTACGATATCTGTCACCAAGTTTGGTGTGTCCGCAGAGAATGTTGTTGCTACCATTGATACTCCGAGTAACCACCACGGCATATTTCTACCGGATAGAAAAAATTCTTTGGCAGAGGAACCAGCCTTTTTCGATGTATAAAGCCCTATTAAAAGGGATATGACAAAGAAAGCGGCAATGATCGCCCAGTCAATGGAGGTTACATTCATAACTTTTGGGGTTAATGTATTCTTTAATTTTTTTTAGAAAATGCCTTCTACTTAAATAATAAATTTTGCTAATGTATTTATTTTCTGCGAAATGGAAAAAGTCTTGCTCAGAAGTTTACTCAGAATTCTGCCGTATTCGATCAATTTCAAAATAAAATTTATTGAAAATAGATTCCTTTTGTTCAGGCGGATTGATTTCAATGTGAATTCAATATGTAGTGATTTCATCATATCGTCCCATTTGGAAGAATTTCTTAATATAAACCTAATCTCTATTTCATGTTATGGTGAAACGCAGTGATGAAATTGCTTTTGTTTTTAAACCAGTTTAATTTTTATCAAATGAAGAAACATTACGTATCATTTCTGATTTTATCCGCGCTGTTCAGTTGTAATCACCATGATCCAATTTTAATTACTACTGTGGACTTTGCTCAAATATCATCCATCAAGATAGGAGGTGAAGCAGCAGCAGAAATTACGGCTTTTGATCCTGAGACGAATCAACTCTTTGTTGTAAATAATAGTGGCAGCTCCAAAGTAGATATTGTGAACTTCTCAGATCCGTCCAATCCGACAATTACTGGCTCTATAGATGTCACCCAATTTGGCGGAGGAGTAAATTCTGTAGCAGTAAAAAATGGCATGCTGGCGATGGCTGTGGAGGCGAATACAAAAACTGACCCTGGAATGGTGGTCGTATTTTCTACTGATCAACTCACGAGTCCGATTGCCCAGGTTGCCGTGGGTGCTTTGCCAGATATGGTGATTTTCAGCCCAAATGGAAGATTCATAGTCTCCGCAAACGAGGGAGAGCCAAATGATGCCTACACGATAGATCCAGTTGGAACTATATCTGTGATCGATGTCAACGCTAGTTTTTCGGTTTCAACGCTAGGTTTTGAAGGTTTTGAAAGCCAGAAGACAAGTTTGATGTCTAAGGGATTCCGAGTATTTGGCGCGGGAGCTAGCCTTGCTCAAGATGTGGAACCAGAATATGTGGCTATTGACGAGAACTCAGAATTTGCTTGGGTGACCTTACAAGAAAATAACGGTATGGCGAAGGTAAACTTGAGTACCAAGACAATTACGGATGTTTTCCCTTTTGGTCTAAAAGACAATTCTCTTGATGGAAATGAATTGGATGTTAGTGATAGAGACAATGAAGTGACTCTGAAAAGCTGGCCTTTATTTTCTTATTTCTTGCCAGATGCGTTGGTTAATTATTCAGTAAATGGGAATAATTACCTAATCACCGCAAATGAAGGAGATACGCGCGATTACGATGGTTATAGTGAGGAATCAAGAGTGAAAGATCTCGATCTGGATCCCTTTGCTTTTCCAAATGCTGAACAGCTTCAGAAAGATGAGAATATGGGTAGATATACGGTCACAACCAGTGCCGGAGATGCAAATGGCGATGGCAAATTTGAGAAACTTTACGGTATCGGTGCTAGATCCTTTACTGTTTGGGATGGTGCAAGCGGAGCTATGGTGATGGATTATAATAGCCTGGAGAAAGATTTCATTGCGGCTGCGCCAAATTCGTATGATGATGGAAGAAGTGATAATAAGGGTGTTGAACCAGAAGGCGTGACTATGGGAGCGATCAATGAAAAGACATTAGTTTTCGTAGGAATGGAACGAGTTGATGCCGTGATGGTCTATGAATTGAAAGGAATTTCTTCTTTCAACTTCATACAGGTGCTGGAAACAGGTGATGCGCCCGAAGGAGTTTTGTTTATTTCGGCTGAGGAAAGTCCAAATGGAAAACCGTTGCTAATCGTAAGTTCCGAACGCGACGGATTCTTGAGAATTTATCAAAACAATTGATTTTAAGCTATTAAGAATTAAAACCGATCATTTTGATCGGTTTTTTTTGTGCCAATAATTCCGATTTGAAAGCTATCCTATAGCTTTGGGCTATGATTAAGGAAAACATCGCCAGCATTCTAGCTGCATATTCGTTCAAATCTTTTGAGAATTTCACATTTCATTCTTTCGGCGCTGGCCTTATTCACGGCACTTATTTGATCGAATCAGAAGATTCTCAATACATCCTACAGGAATTTAACAATGCTGTTTTCCAGTTTCCCGAGCGGATCACTCACAATCAGCGTCAGGTCAAATCGCAGGGAGATGATAGTCTGCTTCCGTTTACTTTGCCGCTACCTATTCCCAATTCGGCTCAAACACTTATTACAGATTGGAATGGGAAGCTTTTTCGTTTGTTTGATTTTGTATCGGGTCAAACGATCCAGCAAATCACGACTCTGGATCAAGCGTATCTAGCCGCTAAAGCTTACGGAGTTTTTGCTGATTGGGGAAAAGACGTTGATACTTCCCATTTACAAGAATCTATTCCTGATTTTCATCGATTGGATTTGCGCTTTGCAAAGCTTCAGGAAGTTGCAAAAACCAAGGAGACTAACTCCCTTGATGATCAGGAAGTTCTGGATTTTTATTTGGGACAAAATGAGCTGATTGCTGAATACAAAGTGTTTCAAACTGTTTTGCCTCATCGATTAACTCATAACGATACCAAAATCAATAACCTGATTTTTTCAAATGATCTCTCCAAAGTGGAGGCATTGGTTGATTTGGACACGTTGATGGGTGGATATTTGATGTATGATTTTGGGGATTTGGTGCGGACAGTCGCCTGCTCAGAATCTGAAACGAGTCAATTTTGGGATATAATCAAACTTGAAGTTCCTGTGTTCGAGCAACTGCTCAAAGGATATTGGGAAGGAGTGAAAGCAATGGCTACCGCAGAAGAGGTTAGGTCTTTGATTTTGGCAGGTGAAGTGATGACCTGCATTATGGGGCTTCGGTTTATGACGGATCACTTGCAAGGCAATATTTATTATAAAGTAGAGTATCCAAGGCAGAATTTCCATCGTGCAAAAAATCAGATGCTTTTGCTGAGAAGGCTTCAAGATGCAAAGCCTGAATTGAAGAAAATTTGGAAATCTGTCACTCAATCCTAAAATTGATTTCAGACAATTCCAGTCATTGTTATTGTCAATTGAACGGAGTGGGTTTAATTTGTCTTAACCCAAAAATCAATTTTCCTTGCCAGGTTTTTTTGACACTAAAATAGAGTTTCTCAAAGGAGTAGGCCCGCAGCGTGCCGCTCTGATCAACAAGGAGTTGAATATTTTCACCTTTGGGGAATTGCTACAGCATTATCCTTTTCGATACGAGGATAGGACCAAGTTTTTTAAGATTCGAGAGCTTCACTCAGATTTGGAATCTGTGCAGGTAATTGCGAAAATCCGTAAAGTAGAGCTTATCGGGATGGGCAATAAGAAGCGACTGGTAGCTCAAGTCGCGGACGAGACTGGTGAGATGGAAATGACTTGGTTCAAGGGTATCGCTTGGGTGCAAAAGCATTTGGTCACTGGAGCTGTTTTCGTATTTCTAGGAAAGCCAGCTCAATTTGGCAGAAAGTGGAGCATCGCTCACCCAGAGATGGAACCACTGAGCACTGCCAATGAGAATCGAAATAATTTCCAGCCTATTTATTCTACAACTGAGAAGCTTCGAGCGAGGTTTTTGGATTCCAAAGGTATCTCCAAAATCATGGAGCAACTAGTGCAGGTTTGCATTCCACATATTCAGGAAACGCTGTCAGTTGAAACTAAAGAGCAGTACCAACTCATTGATAAGCAAGTAGCCATTCGGGAAATACATTTTCCCACCAAACCAGATCTACTTCAACGAGCCAGAAGGCGTTTGAAATTCGAGGAGTTTTTCTTCCTTCAGCTTCGGTTGTTGATGCTGAAGGTGGCTCGGACGGAGAAATTTCAGGGTCAAGTATTAAACAATACAGAATTACTCACTGAGTTTTATACCAATCATATTCCATTCGAACTTACCAATGCTCAAAAGAGGGTAATTCGTGAGTCATATGCAGATCTGAAATCTGGAAGACAAATGAATCGTCTCATTCAAGGTGATGTGGGAAGCGGTAAGACCATGGTGGCTTTTATTTGTGCACTGATTGCGATTAGTTCTGGAGCACAGGCTTGTCTGATGGCACCGACGGAGATTTTGGCAACCCAGCATTATGCAGGGCTGAAAGAATTTGCAGACATGATGGGGTTGAAAATTGCTTTGCTGACAGGTTCCACCAAAAAGTCCGCAAGAAAAATCATTCATGAAGAACTGCTTTCCGGAGAACTCAAAATTCTGATCGGCACTCATGCACTTTTGGAAGACATCGTACAGTTTCAGAATCTGGCTTTGGCCATAGTAGATGAGCAACATCGCTTTGGCGTAGCCCAACGTGCCAAGCTTTGGGCGAAAAATCTGGAGTTCATTCCTCATGTGTTGGTAATGACTGCCACACCGATTCCAAGAACACTTGCGATGACGCTTTATGGAGATTTGGATGTGTCGGTAATCGATGAAATGCCAGCAGGTAGAAAGCCCATCCAGACTGTCCATCGATATGACAAGGACCGATTGAAGGTTTTTGGTTTTATCAATGAAGAAGTAAAAAAGGGGAGGCAAGTCTATATCGTATATCCACTGATCGAAGAATCCGAGAAGATGGATTTGAAGAATGTCATGGATGGCTACGAAAGTATCTCACGGGCTTTTCCAAATTATCCGATCAGCATCGTAAACGGTAGCATGAAATCTGACGCAAAGGAATATGAGATGCAACGCTTCGTAAAAGGAGAGACCAAAATAATGGTTGCTACTACGGTAATCGAGGTTGGAGTGAATGTGCCTAACGCTTCGGTGATGATCATTGAGAATGCAGAGCGATTTGGGCTATCTCAATTGCATCAGCTGCGTGGAAGAGTAGGAAGAGGTGCTGAGCAAAGTTATTGCGTGCTGATGAGCAAGTATGAGCTATCTAAGGATTCTCGCGTGCGATTAGAAACGATGGTTCGGACCAATGATGGTTTTGAGATCGCTGATGTAGATTTGAGACTGCGTGGCCCCGGGGATCTGATGGGTACTCAGCAAAGTGGGATTACTGATTTGCTGATCGCGGACTTGAGCAAGGATGCTCCTATATTGACTTTGGCTAGAGATGCTGTGCAGCAGTTGTTGGCAGTTGACCCAGAATTGGCTTTGCCAGAAAATGCACCTGTACTCAGACAAGTAAAACAACAAAAGAAAACTGCTGTAAACTGGAGTCGGATTTCTTGATGGATTGAAAGATTGTAATATTGAGTCCACTCCGGAAAAGGGATTTGACTAAAATAAGTGACCTTAAAAGCAATTTGGAGAGGTTGTGTTCTAATAACATAGTTTTATAAGTGGACTCAATAGTTGAATATTGAAAAATTTAGCGTCAGATTTCTCTTCTCTGTCCGCTAGGCTGGTCTATATTATCAGGGGCTTATAGCCCTATGATTTATATTGGCAATTTAACCACTCAGTTGCGCTCTCTGCGAAAACCTCTGTGGACTCTGCGGTAAAAAAATTACTTCCTCTTCGAAAACATCCCCCCAATTCTCCTGAAAATCTGCTTTTCCTTTTCCCAAAAGAACCTGAACTGACCAAAAATAAAGCCGTAGATAAGCAAAATAATTTGGTATAACGGAAGAACTAAAAGTAGATAAAATACAGTATTGATAAAACCGTTCTTATCGACTCCGAAAAAACCCAAGATTGGGTTCTTGATAAAGAGAATAGTAAAACCCGTGCAGGCAAAAACAACCAAAACCAAAACGACCTGAAGCAGACTTTCCAATTTCCATTTTGTCTGAAGGCGTGTAAGAAACCCTGGCTTATCATTTTCTGCTGGCATGCCTCAAAAGTAATATGAATCAGTCTAAATAAAAGAGCCGGCACAAGGCCGGCTATCATTTTACCAAGAAAACAGGTCTTGATTGAGACTTTGAAGTGCCTCTTTTTTGAATTTGGAATCCACCAAAACAGAGACATTGTGACGGCTACCTCCGAATGAAACCATTCTTACTGGATATTCTATCAGTGAATCGATGACGGATTGGATTGCGCCTTTGCTTTCCGAAACCATATTTCCTACGATACAAATGATCGTTTGGTCTCGATCTACTTCTACACTGCAGAAGGTACCAAGTTCTTCCAAAATATGCTCCAGGTGACTTAGATCATCAATTGTCACGGATACCGCCACCTCAGAAGTAGTGATCATGTCAATAGGAGTTTTATATTTCTCGAAGATCTCAAACACTTTTCTCAAGAATCCATAAGCCAACAGCATGCGGCTGGATTTGATTTTGATAGCAGTGATTCCGTCTTTTGCAGCAATCGCTTTTACGCCAACAGTGGCGACATCAGCCTTGATCAAAGTCCCCTGCGCCTCTGGCTTCATGGTGTTGAGTAGCTTCACAGGTACATTGAATTGCTGAGCTGGCCATATGGATGCTGGGTGAAGAATCTTAGCTCCGAAATAAGCAAGCTCGGCAGCTTCGTCAAATGACATTTCGGCGATTGGACGGGTTTTGTCTACGATTCTAGGATCATTATTGTGCATCCCGTCGATATCAGTCCAAATCTCGCAGGAAGTAGCTTGGATAGCAGCCGCTACTAACGAGGCAGTATAATCACTTCCGCCACGCTTCAAATTGTCAACTTCATTCAGGTGGTTTTTGCAAATAAATCCCTGAGTGATGAAAATACTGTCGTCGGGATGCTGAGCAAGAATTGCCTTCAATCTGTCTGATATTTTCTGCAATTCAGGTTCCGCATTTTCATCAATACTCATGAAATCAAACGCTGATAAAAATACTGCGGGAATCTCAAGTTCTTCCAAAAGCGTATGAAATAGCTTGGTAGATAGCAATTCTCCTTGTGCTAAAATGTCACGATTGATAGCTTCGTTGAAGGATATTTTCAACAGAATATTCAAAAACTCAAAATGCTCCTTTATGATTTCCTGTGCTTTTTCTTTAGCTACATCAGACTTCAGTAGCTGAGGGTAAAATTGGTTATAATGTGCATGAAGCTCATCTATCCTTGATTTTGCAAGGAATTTATCTGCAGCTGCTAAAGCCTCACCGATGCTAACCAAGGAGTTGGTAGTTCCAGAAAGGGCAGAAAGGACTACAATTTTTGATTCATCACCACGGGTGATCAAGTCTTTTACCTGGTGCATGCGTTCTGGACGGCCCACAGAAGTGCCTCCAAATTTCATGATTTTCATAGGAGATGTACTTAAAAGGTTAATAGGTTTTTGTCTTAGAATCCAAGCATTTTCACAGCCGTGATAGCTGCTTCGTCGCCTTTGTTGCCATGCTTTCCACCAGCGCGATCCATGGCTTGTTGCTGAGTATTGGGAGTCAATACTCCAAAAATCACTGGTTTATTATATTTCAATCCCACATTGGTAATGCCATGAGCAACGGCATCACAGATGAAATCAAAATGCTTGGTCTCACCTTGGATCACGCAGCCCAGGCAGATCACCGCATCGATACTTTCTTCCTGGGCTAGCCATTGTGCCGCAAGTGTGAGTTCAAATGAGCCTGGAACATTCTTTCGAATGATATTTTCTTTTTTTGCTCCATTTTCTAAAAGTGTCTGGTAAGCACCAGAATAGAGTGCTTCGGTCACATCTTCATTCCATTCGGAGACGATAATGCCAAAAGTTTTATTGCTGATATCCTGGACGTTTTTGGAGGAATGTGCGCTAAGGCTTTTTAATGACGTTGCCATTGATAGGTTCTTTTTAAAGTATTTTAAACAAAAAAAGAGTAAGACCACAGGGCCTTACTCTTCTAGTATGCTATTGAAAAAGCATTACTTAGAGGCAAGACCTTCTAAGCGAGCTTTGTGTTTTCGCGCAGCAGCAAATTCGAATGACTCGAAATATTTGTCTTCGATCTCTCCATACGCAGCGATTGCTTCAGTGTTCTTACCTGCAGCTTCGTATGCAATAGCAAGTTTGGTCAAATACTTAGGAGTGAAAAACTTGTTTTCATCGTATTCAGCAGCTTTTTTATAGCTAGAGATAGCTTCTTCAGTATTTCCAAGCTCCATATTAGCATCACCTATTAGAGAATAAGCTTTTGCTTGTACCAAGAAATCATCAGCTGAGAATTGCTCTAATTCTGAAATTGCCTCTTCGTATTTTCTCTCAGAAAGATAGATAGAGCCTACGTAGAAATGTGCAAGATTTGCAGCATCTGTTCTTGGATACTCTTCCAAGATGCTGAGGAGTCCAGCGTTAATGCCGTCACCATTCAACGCTAGTTGTACGCTATCTTGCTCGTAGAAATACACTGCCTGGAACATTTCCTTCTGTGCTTTCTCATTTTGGTTTTGGGTGTTGATTTGGAAAAACAAGATTCCTCCGATCAAAACCACTGCTGCGATTAATACCCCAGCTAGTACCTTACTATTCTGCTTTAAAAAAGCCTCACCTCTACCAAGTCGTGTTGCTATCTCGGAAGGATCTTCCAAAATATCATTGTGATGATCAGGGTGTACTCTTTTAGTTTGTTTCGTTGCCATGCTACTCAATTTTCAGCCGCAAATATACGGTTTTTATACTTTCTACAAAGCCCAATAAAAAAGCCATGAAAGCTTTCTGTATTCATGGCTTTTGAGGCGTTATGTTTTTTTGATTTATTCCATTACAAATGGATAGTCTTCTTGGATGTAAACATCCTTGAAAGCATCCTGCCCTTCTGGCCAAGGAGATTCTTCAGCGAATTTCACTGCGTCTGTTACCTTTTGCTTTACGTCTTTGATGATTTCCTCGATCTCCTCTTCGCTTAGAATATTATTTTCCTTGATGGTAGCTAGTACCTGCTCCATTGGATCACGCTGCTTGTATTCCTCTACCTCTTCTTTGGTTCTGTATTTCTGAGGATCGGACATGGAGTGTCCTTTGTATCGGTAGGTTCTCATTTCGAGCAAAGTTGGGCCATCGCCTTTTCTTGCTCTTTCTGCTGCCTCTGCTACTGCTTCGTGTACAGCTTCTACATTCATTCCGTCCACAGCAAATGATGGCATGTCATAAGATTCGCCCAATGTAGAAAGATCTTCCACATTAGATGATCTCTTCACTGCCGTGCCCATGGCGTAGCCGTTATTCTCGATCACGAAAATCACCGGAGTTTTATAAAGCATTGCCAAGTTTAGCGCTTCGTGAAAAGCCCCCTGACGTACAGCGCCATCACCCATGTAGCAAATTGCCAGGTTTTTGGTGCCTTTATATTTTTCCGCGAAACCCATTCCAAGTCCCATAGGAATCTGTGCTCCTACGATTCCATGACCTCCCATGAAGTTTTTCTCCTTATCGAAAATGTGCATAGAACCACCTTTTCCTTTAGTAGTTCCCGTTGCTTTACCGAAAAGCTCAGCCATGATCGCTCCTGGATCAGTGCCCAACCCAAGTGGGTGAGCATGACAGCGGTAAGCCGTAATCCACTTGTCATCTTTGGTCAAAGCTGAAATAGCTCCAGAAGCACAAGCTTCCTGACCAATGTATAAATGACAAAATCCTCTGATTTTTTGCTGGCCATAAAGTTGCCCCGCTTTCTCCTCAAACCTCCTCATTAAGAGCATGCTCTCGTACCAAAAGGTGTAAGTTTCCTTTGAATATTTTACTTTAGACTTAGTTGCTGCAGTTTTCTTTGCCATATCGTAATGATGAAAATATGCTAATTTTAGATTTCAAATATAATCATCCCGCCCTAAATAACAGGCTACCGGCGAAATAATTACCCAATCTCATGCACTTGAAGTCTCTCGAACTCTTACAATTCAAAAATCATGAGAAGACCCGACTCCAATTTTCCATTGAGATCAATTGCTTCGTGGGACTGAATGGGAGTGGAAAAACCAATGTGTTGGATGGTATTCATTATTTGTCTTTGACCAAAAGCGCCGTGCAGTCTAGCGACACTCTGAACGTGCAACACGAGAAAGATTTTTTCGCAATAAAAGGGCAATTTGAACTGGCAGAGGCGAAACAGTTAGAAGTCAGATGCACAGTTGAGCTGGGGAAAAAGAAGCAGATTTACCAAAATGGGAAAGCATTAGCCAAAACCTCCGAGCATGTTGGGCTTATTCCGTTAGTCTTAATTGCTCCAGATGATACAGAACTGATCAAAGGGGGAAGTGACGGACGCAGGAAGTTTTTTGATGGTCTGATTTCTCAGCTTGATCATGCTTACCTTGATCAATTGATTCGGTACCATCATTTTTTGAAGCAACGGAATGCTTTGCTGAAGAAGTTTGCAGAGACCGGTAGGCGTGATCTGACACTCTTGGATAAGTACGATTTAGAATTGATTCAATTGAGTGTCGTGCTTGCAGGTAGGCGAAATGAGCTTTTGGCAGAAATGGCTCCATTATTACAAAGTCACTATTCGGAGATTTCCCAAGGGCAAGAACTAGTCAGTGTGATTTACGAAACGGAAGCTTTACGTGAAGACTTTGGAGCTTATTTTAAAAGCCTTCGGAAAAAAGATCTGATTACCAAAAACAGTAATGCCGGAATTCACAAAGACGATTTCAGTTTTATGATAGGTGAGCATCCGATACGGAAAATTGGTAGTCAGGGTCAGCAGAAGTCTTATATCATAGCCCTTAAACTTGCTCAGTTTCAGATTTTCGAGAAAGAAAAAGGAGAAAAACCAATTCTGTTGTTGGATGATATATTCGATAAGCTGGATGATTTGCGGATTGCCCAACTGATAAAACTGATCTCTCAGCATACGTTTGGTCAGATCTTTCTGACGGATGCCAGGCCTGAAAGATCGAAGAAGATACTTTCAGAATTGAATGCGGATGTGGTTTTCTTTTCGATGGAGAATGGTGGCGTCGAAATAATAGAAAGGTAGAGCTCGTAAGTGATACTTTGATATAGATGGATTAATAATAGATTAAAAGAAAAAATATTATTTTCAAGTTTTTTAAGCGTTTGTTTTTTTATTAATATATATATATATACATATATTGGAATATTAATAATATATAAAACACTTATATATGAAAAGGAAATTAATTCTTGGGATCGTTGCTTTTGCAATAGGCTTTTTAAGCCTTGTCCCGTTTGTAAGTCAGGCTAGAACTGAAGAAACACCTAAGTGCACAGTTTGTGCAATAAGCTTAAATGATGCTGCAATGCATATAGATGAAGGTGGATGCTATTGTGTTGGATTTGGAAATCAGTGTAGATTTGAAGCAGATGATTGTCCTCCAATCGATCCCACCTAACATTTAGTGTAGATCAAGTAAATTGGGCTGTTCAATCAATTTGACCAGCCTAATTTTAAATTAAGTGATGATAAATAGTTTTAGATCTTCAATTTTCTTTGGAATATATATGTATAACTATTCGAAATTCTTTATAATTATTTCTCTAATTTTTGGTTGCTCAAATAAGAAGGATGAAAGCATATTTGCTGCGATACCAGTAACTTCGATTGAATTCCCCTTAGATAATGAAACTGCAAATTTCGGAGGAAATAGAGTCCAATTAGCCAATTTAAATTCAAAAGATATTTTGTTATTATCAAATCCGATTTTTAATAGAATATATCAATACGATTATAATAACCAAGAACTTATTGGATCTACTGATTATCCTGTAGAGGGCCCAAAAGGAGTAGGGAACGTTTCTAATTTTTATTTTCACAATCGAGATACCATTTTAATATCAGGAAAAAATGTAAACTGGTTTTTTATAACTGACCTGGGAAACTCTTATATGGAAAGGTTTAATTTTGATTTTTCAAGGGAAGACAGAGGTAAAGTGCCTGTTGCCACCGAGCAATCAGGGATTATTTTTCATGATCAATCAGTTTTTTTAACCAACCCCATAGCGTACGTACCTGGTATGTATGCAGCGCCAGAGGAGTATAAGAAAATAGAAAATTCGAATTTCGCAGTTGAGTATAACATCTATTCTCCTGCTTTTGTAAGCAATGATTTACTTTTCCCAATAGAATACACAAAATCGGTATATTCTGATTATTTCAACTTTATGAGCCAAGAGAAAGTGGGTGATAATATAATATATTCATTTGGTCTTTCAGATTCAATTATAGTATTCAACACTAAAGATCAAGAAATTATAAAACATATAGCTTCCTCTTACTTAGCTGATGATTTGCCGAAAGTGTCTCTTGCCAATAGTGTAGAAGAAATTGGCCCGGAGCATGAACAATACCGATTAACTACCTTCTTGAATTCTATGAATTATGGTAAAATATTTTACGATTCATACAAAGAGCTATACTATAGAGTGGTAGAAAAACCCAAACCAGAAATCGTTGTAGATGTCCCTCAGCGAACCAAGCCATTTGGAATAATAGTATTGAATAAAAACTTTGAAAAAATTATGGAAGTTGATTTTGAGTATGGGAAGTACGTACTATCAAACATGTTTGTAAGTTCTAAGGGGTTGAATGTTTTAAATTATGAAAAAATACTAACTGATGAATCGCATATTGTATTTGATGTTTTTGATTTTAGTAAATAGTAGTTGTTCTAATGAATGCGAAGAAATTGAAGATCATGAAGGATTTATTCTTATTTATGATGAGTTAAGTTGTCATAGTTGTTTGTCTAATGCGAAGTTTTTTACTGACAGCTTAGTAAATGAGGCAAGTCAGAAATATATCATTTATCTTATAAATCCAATTTCAAAAAAGAAGATTGAACTGGAGTTTAGAGAATTTAGTCCGATTCAAATAATTGAAGATAGTGAGCAACCTTTGAAATGTTTGGATGAATTCCCTAGAGTTTCGCTAGTAGTTAAGAATGGTTCAGAATTCAACTTAATCAAAGACTTTACCTCTAATTGAGCCATAAAAAAAGGAGACGAAGCCCCTTTCTTTATTTCCATAGATCAGCTTGATGATCTCCAGTATCATGCAATTTTTGAGTGTATCAATCACCACTTGATAAGCAATACTCTTCAATACTCCTGAATCAAAACAGAAGCCGGGATTTTTAATTTCTCGTTTAATTTTCTGATCATGGAAAGACTCAATTTTCTTTTCCCAGATAAAATCTCTGATTTTCTAGATCTAGCCCCTAGGATTTTAGTAAGTTCTGACTCAGAAATCCCCGATTGTTCCAAGCGAAATTTGATAGCCTCTATTGGGTGTGGTTTTGGAATAGAAAAATTTTCATTTTCATATTCTTTGATCAATAAAGAAAGCACCTCCAATTCATCGGAAGCCTCTGATCCAAGCTCCAACTCTTGTTGTATCAAGTCGTACGCACGATCAAGCGCCATTTCGTATGCTTCGTTAGTTTTTATTGGTTTTAACATAGCTGATTATTTTAGCATCGATTTTATCGTATTCCTTATGTGTTCCAAACCACACGATAAAGACGATTTTTAGCCGGTATTCAATGTCAACGATTAATCGAAAACTATTACCGTGAATATTGAAGATCACTCGTTTATTTGAGAATATAGAAACATTTCTGAATTGAGATTTCAGGATATTTGGACTCTGCCAATCTGCTGAACTCACTTCTTCATACCATGAAAGCAAGGACTGTCTAGCTTTTGGGTACGATTCGCTCCAGTTTTTAAGCGTTTTCACAGCAATGACTCTCATAACACCAAAGATAGAATAATGGTTACCAAATTGGTATCATGTGTACTAAATTTTTTTATAGTCTAAAAAAAAGCCCTTATAAATACCAAGACATAAAAAAAGGAGCCGAAGCTCCTTTATCTTATTTCCATAGATCTGCTGGATATTCTCCAGCCTCATGCAGTTTTTTCAGTGAAGTTATCACCACGGGTTTGTCCTCGGTGTAGGTGACACCAAACCAAACTTTTCCACCTTCCAAGATATCAAATGCCGCTTCATTGGCTTGAATAAGATTATTAGCGACAGTTGGGATGAAGAATTCAGACTTAAGATTGTCGAGGTTTGCCGGAAGAAAAGTATTCCACATTTTCTCTATATCAGCAAATACATCCGGATGAAAGCCCCAGAAGTTCATGCTTACTGGTGTGTTTTCTGCTATTTCCAAAACTTCACCTTCGGCTTTACTTAGGATTTTCCCATCCTCACGGGCGATAGAAGTTCTTTCAATCATTCCGATCAGATGACCCTTTTCATTGGTTTCGCATACGCCGCGGCTTACGGTGCCATTTTCAGAAAGTACATTCTTGATCGCATAGCCTACCATCGCATGAAGGTCAGGCTTCACCTCAGTAGTTAGAAATTTTCCGATCGCATCAAATGCTTCTTTTCCATAGAAATCATCTGCATTGATCACTGCGAAGGGCTCTTTGATCACATCCTTTGCACAAAGCACAGCATGTGCAGTACCGAATGGCTTCTTTCGATCTGCCTGCTTCAATTCTGCAGGCACAAAGCTGTCCAGCGATTGGATAACAAAATCAACTTCGATTTTGCCTTCAAATTTTGGGAGGAAGATTTCTTTGGCTAAGTCGAGAATTTCTTCCCGCACGATAAAAACGACTTTGCCAAATCCAGCCCTGATGGCATCAAAAATAGAGTATTCAAGAATGGTCTCCCCGTTTGGGCCAAATCCATCGATTTGCTTATTGCCGCCATATCGGCTTCCCATTCCTGCTGCAAGTATAAGTAAGGTTGGTTTCTGGTTCATATATAGGTTCTTAAAACGTTGGCAAAATTAAGTTTTTATGTCAAGGAGGCAAGAGATTCTCCTTGATTTATAAAATGTGATTGGGTTTTAAATAAGTCATAATTTGAGTTTTAGTAGAAAGTTTTTATCCCACTAGGGTACTTTCTAAACCTACTATTCATTTTTAGGCAATAAAATGTGAGTATGTACGGTAAAAAATTATCCTCAATATGAATTTAATTTAATTTTCTGTTTAGTTTTATGCCATTATCTCAAAAAACCATTAGACCCATTGAAAAAATGAAAAAAATTGAAGCGATTATTAGGACTTCCCGCTTTGACCAGATCCACAGCTGTGTGGCAGGGCTTGGAGTGAAATTCCTCACTTTTTATGAAGTAAAGGGAATGGGCCTGGAGCATGCCAGGCTTGAAATGTACCGTGGTGTGCCCTATGAGCCTGCATACATTCCTAGAACTAAGATTGAAATAATTACAGTCGAAGAATTAGTTGAGCCAGTGATCAACTGCATTCTGGCCGAAGGGAAAACAGGTCAGGTTGGTGACGGAAAAATCTTCGTTTACGACGTGCTGGACGCTTATCGCATTAGAAACAGCGATAAAGGAGAGCAAGCACTTTAATCTTATTCATTTACTCACCGAACCTATTTTATCAAATGCAAGACTTATTTACTGTCAATAATTTATGGATGATGATCGCCACTACCATGGTCTTCATCATGCACCTGGGCTTTGCCAGCTTGGAAGCTGGGCTTACACGCTCCAAAAACACTATTAATATCTTGTTTAAAAACACGATTATCCCTGCAATTGGCCTTTTGACTTATGCCTTTGTTGGATTCAATTTAATGTACCCTGGAGCAGAATATGCAGGTTCATTCTTTGGATTCGCAGGGTTTGGACTTACACTCCCGGAAGGTTGGGATACAAGTAATTACAATGCAGGTTATACCTACTTTACAGATTTTATATTTCAGGCAATGTTTGCGGCTACAGCAGCGACTATTGTGTCCGGAGCCGTGGCTGAGCGAGTGAAGCTCGGGCCGTTTATCTTTTTCTCGTTTCTATATGTTGGTATTTGTTACCCTATTGTAGGAATGTGGAAATGGGGTGGTGGATTCCTAAACACACTGGAAACGCCATTTTATGACTTCGCAGGATCTACTATTGTTCACTCTGTAGGTGGATGGGGGGCTTTGATAGGTGCTGCACTTTTAGGGCCTAGAATCGGAAAATATACGTCGAGAGGAATGACTGCGATTCCGGGGCATAGTATTCCGTTAGCTACTCTTGGGGTCTTCTTATTGTGGTTTGGATGGTTTGGATTCAACGGTGGATCAGTACTGAGTGCCGATCCGGGATTGGTCTCCAAAGTTTTTGTGACTACTTCGATGGCTGCCGCTGCTGGTGCTTTCGGAGCATTGATTGTTTCCTATTTGATGTTTAAAACATACGATATTACCATGGTATTGAACGGAATTCTGGCTGGCCTAGTAGGAATCACTGCTGGAGCTGATCAGATGGGAGTTAATTCTTCGATCATCATTGGTTTGATAGGTGGTGGCTTGATCGTATTTGCAGTCGTTTTCTTCGATAAAATCAAAGTGGATGATCCAGTAGGGGCGATTTCAGTTCACCTTGTTGGTGGTATTTGGGGTACTTTGGCGGTTGGCATCTTCGGTGATTTGGCTGGTGTAAGCCAGTTGGTCTCTCAGCTGATTGGGATTGCTTCAGTTGGAGCATTTTGCGTTGTTTTTGCCGGAGTGATATTCTTTGTCATGAAAAAGACTGTCGGAATCCGAGTAGATGAAGCAGAAGAAACGGAAGGTTTAGATATCAATGAGCATAGTATGCGTGCCTATCCTGATTTTGCGACAAAAGATTAATTATAGGTAAACAGCTACCATGAATTAAAAAAGCCCCGTTCCAATTTTGGTCGGGGCTTTTGTTTTAAAATGCTTGTGCTGGCTCGAAATATCTATTGAGAATGACCTTGTGAATTTTACCAAACATCAGGTAACACCAGTCTTTGAATTCCTGAATTTCTGTGGGTGAAATTAGCCTTAGTCCTTTTCTCAGCTCACGTTCAAACAAATAATTTGAAAAGCTGACCTTTTGTAAGATAGTCTTCACATATTCTATCATAGTCTAAAGAGTTTAGGGTTTTAACTGATTTTAAGTTTTAATACGGAGGCATTTCTCTATATGTTGCGTTATTTTAGAAATCAAAGAGTAGAAAATTCCCTATTTTCGCAACCATGATTAAAACGCTTGCCCGATTCATTTTCGTATGTGGCCTCTTCCTATTTTCAGGATTGGCCATAGCTCAGGATGTTCAAATTGAGCTTGGTCCTGCTGAGATCGGTTTGAATGAAACTTTCACCATTAAGGTAACGCTCAGCAACGAAAAAATCAAATCCTATGATCAATTTCCAGAGATCCCAAGTTTTCAGAAACAAGGAATCTCTCAATCGTCCTCGATGAATCTTATCAATGGTCAGATGAGCAGTTCCAATAGCATCATACAATATTATAAGCCGAGCAGAAAAGGAGAGTTTACTTTGCCATCTTTTGAGCTTACGATTAACGGACAAGCCTATTCTTCGAGCGGAAAAAAGATCACTGTGGGAGACGCGGCTAGTACCACTAGTGGAAGTGGTTCAGCTTCTGATCCTTTTGCAGATTTCTTTGGGCGATCAGCTGTGGAAGATCCAGAATATGTAGAGATGGAAGATGATGCTTTTTTCTCCGTATCTGTGGATAAAGAAGAGATTTATCAGGGTGAAGGATTCAATTTGAGTTTGGCTTTTTACATGTCTGAATCGAATCAGGCTCCCTTTAATTTTCATGAGCCAGGCAGGCAGTTAGATGATATTTTGAAGAAAATAAAGCCTACAAATGCATGGGAAGAAAACTTCAACATTAGCAATATTGATCCCGAGCAAGTTACCATTAATGGCAAAAGATGGACAAAATTCAAGGTGTATGAGGCTACATTTTTCCCTTTTTCCGAAGGTGAAATAGTCATCCCAAGAATCCCGTGGGAGATGATCAAATATAAAATTGCCAAAAACCCAACGTTCTTTGGAGCTAATAGACAGGAGGATTTCAAGACCTTTTATTCCAATCCAAAAACGATAAAGGTCAAGCCGCTTCCTCCACATCCTTTGAAAAATGAGGTGAGTGTGGGGCAGTTTCAGATTAGAGAAAACATCACAACTATTGAAGTAGAAACAGGTCAGGGTTTTGACTACAACTTCGGCATAAGCGGCGTAGGTAATATAAATGCGGTCTCAGCCCCCAAAAGACTTCCTGTTGCCAATTTGAACACCTATGATCCCAACGTCCGACAGCAGATCAATCGTGGCTACGGCAGGGTGTCGGGAATCAAGGAGTTCAATTATTATATCACTATCAATGAGGCAGGTGTGGTAGATCTTGGGAAGAATTTTGAATGGGTTTATTTTGACCCGGAGCGTGCTGTATATGATACCTTGAGACCACAGGCGAAAATTACTGTGGCCGGTGAAAGTAAGGTGAATCAGGCGATTTCCAGTCAGCGTTTAGGCGGGTTATACGATCGTATTTCTACTGAAGACAATCGGTTTTTAAACGAGAAATATAAATACTATTTTACGGTCGCAATCAACGTTTTGCTACTCATCGCAGTGGCAATGCTGGCCGTATTGATAATTAGAAAGAGATAATGGGCAATTCATTTGGAAAGCTATTCAAGATCACCACCTATGGTGAATCACATGGATTGGCTCTAGGGGTAATCATCGAAGGATGCCCAGCAGGACTGAAAATAGATGAGGCTAAACTTATTGCAGAGATGCAGCGAAGGAAGCCAGGGCAGTCCAAAATTACCACACAGCGCAAGGAAGAAGATGAATTTGAGATCAAATCAGGGGTTTTCGAAGGAGTAACCACCGGCACCCCGATCGGGATTGTGATCAATAATTCTGATCAAAAAAGTAAAGATTACTCTCATATCTCAGACAAATTTCGCCCATCACATGCTGATTTCACCTATTTCGAAAAATACGGACTAAGAGATTATCGCGGAGGAGGCAGAAGTTCTGCAAGAGAAACAGCCGCTCGGGTAGTGGCTGGAGCTATCGCAAAACAGCTTTTAGAAACAAAAGGAATCAGCATTCAAGCCTATGTGTCTCAGGTAGGTGATTTGAAGTTGGGTAAAAGTTATACTGAATTAGATCTTGCTATGGCTGAAGAGAACATTGTGAGATGTCCTGATCCAGCAATTGCTGAGGAAATGATAGAATTGATAGATTCGGTTAGAAAAGATCGGGATACAATTGGTGGGGTAGTCAGCTGTGTGATCAAAAATACTCCTGTAGGAATAGGAGAACCTGTATTTGATAGATTACATGCCGAGCTTGGTAAAGCCATGCTAAGCATCAATGCAGTGAAAGGTTTTGAGTACGGAAGTGGTTTCGAAGGTGTGAAAATGCGTGGTTCTGCCCATAATGATACATTTGTTCAAGTAGGTGAGAAAGTTCGAACGCTTACCAACCATTCCGGAGGAATTCAAGGCGGAATATCCAACGGAGAAGATATTTATTTCAATGTCGCCTTCAAACCAGTCGCTACCATAATGACAGATCAGGATTCAGTGAATGAAGCTGGCGAAACTGTCGTGGTTTCAGGAAAAGGTCGTCACGATCCATGCGTGGTGCCTAGAGCTGTCCCGATCGTGGAAGCCATGGCGGCCTTGGTCATAGCTGATTATATTTTGTTGTCAAAAAGCAATAAACTGCAGGACTTCTAACCCAGATATATATGTTTAAAAAGATACCCTTACATACCCAAATTATCATCGGACTTGTTCTGGGGTTGATTTTTGGCTTAGTAGTCATTAAGACTTCCATTCCCAATTCCTTCACCTTAGATTATATCAAACCATTCGGTACGATTTTTATAAATGCTCTTAAAATGATTGCCGTGCCTTTGGTACTGGCATCTTTGATTGTTGGGGTTTCAAATTTGGGAGATGTTTCCAAATTGAGCAGGATTGGTGGAAAAACTATTGGTACCTATTTGGTTACAACTGTTTTGGCAGTGACGATAGGCTTGGTGCTTGTGAATGTATTCCAGCCAGGCAAAAGTTTACCTCCCGAAACGCGTGAGAGTTTGATGAGCCTGTACGAAGGTGATGCTGGCTCCCGAGTTGGACAGGCAGCAGAATTACAAAAGCAAAGCCCGCTACAACCATTGGTGGATATTGTTCCTGACAATGTATTTAGAGCCACTACGGATAATGCAGCTATGCTGCAAGTGGTTTTCTTCGCTATTCTTATAGGTATTGCCCTTTTGCAAGTGCAAAAAAGTAAGGCTGCGCCAGTGATCGCGTTTTTCGACGGGCTGAATGAGGTCATTATTCAGATCGTTAATTACATCATGATGATAGCACCTATCGGGGTTTTTGCTCTGATGGCATCCTTGATTGTTGAGATTGCAGGAGATAATCCAGATTCTGCTGTTCAGCTTTTGATGGCTTTGTTGAAATACAGTTTGGTGGTTTTGGGCGGGCTCTTTACCATGATATTGGTCGTTTACCCATTGATCTTGATGGCTTTCACAAAAGTCAAATACAAGGATTTTTTCAAAGCAATACGACCAGCTCAATTGCTAGCATTCTCAACTAGTTCGAGTTCTGCTACGCTTCCAGTGACGATGAAGCAAGTGGAGGAAGAATTAGGTGTTTCTGAAGAAATTTCGAGTTTTGTATTGCCTTTAGGCGCTACTGTTAATATGGATGGGACAAGTCTTTACCAAGGCGTAGCAGCGGTGTTTATCGCTCAGGCTTTAGGTATGGAGTTGAGCTTGACACAGCAACTGATGATTGTCTTGACAGCAACACTAGCTTCCATTGGATCAGCTGGTGTTCCAGGTGCCGGGTTGATTATGCTGATTATCGTCTTGGAATCGATTGGTGTCCCTGCTGCGGGTATCGCGTTGATTATCGCTCCAGATAGGATATTGGACATGTTCCGAACCGTAGTAAATGTCACGGGTGACGCCACAGTTTGTACCATCGTAGCAAGTACTGAGGGCGAATTGCCAGATGGATTGATACGAAAGTCAAATCCGCTGACTCCGAATTAATAAAAAATAGAAGTATAAATAAAATGGCTCCTTTATCTATCGGAGCCATTTTTTGGTTTGAAGCGATTCGCTAATCATATATAAGATGAGAATGGGCTACAAGGAAATGCTCGAATTAAAAGCAGGCAAATTGAAAGCAAAAGATGCTCGGGATTGAATTGATGAACTTTGACCTATCTAGTCAAATCTGTGCCTTAATTTGAGAAAGAGCTTGAAAATTTTCTTAAGAAATATCATTCTCTCAGATCTGAATTAAGCTGATAGAAAGACTTGAAATACTCCTTACTGAAGGAACTCCCCTATTTGAGAACTGCTATAAAATCAGATTGTCAATTGCTTCAAAAGGAAAAGGTAAGTCAGGAGGAGCAAGAGTCATAACTAATTTTGCTATTTCTGATGATACAGTTTACCTATTTGATTATAATAAAAATGGCAGCCTCTTAATCAGAAGCAGCCATTTTTGGTTTTATACCAGAGTGAACATTACTTCAAGCTACCGGTCATTTCTTCAGGTTTTACCCAGTCGGTAAATTGCTCAGAAGTAAGCAAGTTAAGCGCGATCGCAGCTTCTCTCAGGTTAGTTCCTTCCTTATGTGCTTTCTTGGCAATAGCCGCAGCATTTTCATAGCCTATATGTGGATTCAATGCTGTTACCAGCATTAAGGAATTCTCCAAATGTCTCTGAATCATCGGCGTATTTGGTTCGATTCCTATTGCACAATTATCATTGAATGATACGCATGCATCTCCGATCAAACGGGCAGATTGTAGGAAATTAGCTGCGATCATTGGTTTGAAGACGTTCAATTCGAAATGTCCATTTGAACCACCGATAGAGATAGCAACGTCATTTCCCATTACTTGAGCAGCTACCATAGTTATGGCTTCTACTTGCGTTGGGTTGACCTTGCCTGGCATGATGGATGAACCTGGCTCGTTTTCAGGAATCAAAATCTCACCAATTCCAGATCTTGGCCCAGAAGAAAGCATCCTCACGTCATTGGCAATTTTCATTAAGGAAACTGCCAATTGCTTTAGCGCTCCATGCGTTTCTATCATAGCATCATGAGCTGCAAGTGCTTCAAATTTGTTTTCAGCAGTCACAAATGGCTGACCAGATAGCTCAGCAATCTTCTTAGCCACTAGCTCAGAATATCCCTTTGGAGTATTCAGGCCAGTTCCTACGGCAGTTCCTCCCAAAGCTAATTCGGAGAGATGCGATAAGGTGTTTCTCAAGGCTTTTAAACCATGATTAAGCTGAGCTACATATCCACTAAACTCTTGTCCAAGCGTAAGCGGAGTCGCGTCCATAAAGTGTGTACGTCCGATTTTCACCACGTCCTCGAATGCTTCCACTTTTTGGGTCAAGGTATCTCTGAGTTTTTCTACGCCTGGGATTGTGGTCTCCATCACCATTTTATAGGCAGCGATGTGCATAGCCGTAGGATAGGTGTCATTAGATGACTGAGACTTATTTACATCGTCATTTGGGTGGATTTTCTTTTTGGAATCTTCCAAAGAACCTCCCAAAAGCACATGTGCTCGATAGGCGATTACCTCATTTGAGTTCATGTTCGATTGAGTGCCCGATCCAGTTTGCCATACCACCAGCGGGAACTGATCATCGAGCCTTCCTTCCAAAATCTCATCACATACTTTTCCAATGATATCTGCTTTGTCCTGATCCAAAACGCCTAGCTCAGCATTAGTTTGCGCTGCGGCTTTCTTCAAAATAGCGAATGCATGGGTGATTTCGATTGGCATGCGGTTTTTCTCGCCGCCGATCTTGAAGTTATTAATGGATCTTTGGGTCTGTGCCCCCCAGTATTTGTCAGCAGGCACCTCAACAGGTCCCATGGTGTCTTTTTCTATGCGGATGCTCATAATTGTATGATTTATTGAATCTTTTCGTAGGCTAAATTAAAACCAAATGCCATTGTTCCCTAGAAATAGAAGGCTTAATCCTTCAATTGAAAATTGATCAACTGGTGAAAAACTTTGCGCGAAGACTTCACTTGCCTGTTGAAGAAATACATGGCCACTACATAATTGACCAAGGCTAGAATTAAACATATGGCAGCATACCAATAATTAGGGATTAGGAATGTATAAAGTGCTGTAAATGCAAGCAAAACGATTGACCAAAAAGCTAAAAAAAACAGTGCTCCTGGGAACAAACTGTAATTGATGAATATAATGCTTCCCCGCGCAGTGGCTTCGACTTTGCCCATAATCAATGGGAGGAATGTATCGGCTCTATTCAGGACTTTAGAAATTCTAAAGTCAGATTTACCAACTATGCCATTGAAAATAATATGTCCTTTGGCTTGGGTTCTTTGGTCTAAATAGTTGACCTCCCGCGTCACACGATTCAAATGTCCTAACACTTCTTCTTTGGAAAGAGCGCTGACTAAGGTTTCACTATCGTGGGGCAATAGGTTCAAAATTCGTTATTTAAAAGCAATACAGGAGATTTCTACATTTACATTTTTGGGAAGCTTACTTACTTCTACTGTTTCCCGAGCTGGTGGGTTTGATTTGAAGTACTGTCCATAGGCCTCATTGATTGTGCT
This sequence comes from Algoriphagus antarcticus, assembly GCF_002150685.1. Classification (GTDB taxonomy): domain Bacteria; phylum Bacteroidota; class Bacteroidia; order Cytophagales; family Cyclobacteriaceae; genus Algoriphagus; species Algoriphagus antarcticus. Next base: position 213,566 of record NZ_MSSW01000001.1, on the reverse strand, counting down.
AAACTCGTCCATGCTTTTGATGAAAATGCTGCATTTGACAATATCGTTAAAGGTAAAATCTACAGCTCTAAGAACGGCTTCTAGATTTTTCATTACCGCATGAGTTTCCTCCGTGATATTCTCATTGATCAATTCGCCGGTCTCAGCATCCAAGGCTATTTGACCAGAGACATATAGCGTATTTCCTGCTAAAACTGCCTGAGAATAAGGCCCAATCGGTGCTGGAGCCTCTTTAGTGAATATTATTTGATTCGCCATTTTTTAGATTTTTAGAGAGATAATTAAAGAACCCTAAGAGTTCTATTTAAGTTTTTGTTAACTGCCAACTGCCAACTGCCAACTGCCAACTGCCAACTGCCAACTGCCAACTGCCAACTGCCAACTGCCAACTGCTCACTTCCTCTTCGCTTCATTCCAATACACATCCATTTCTGCCAAAGTCATCTCGCTTAGCGTTTTTCCAGACTCCTTAGCGGCAGTTTCCAGGTATTGAAATCGCTTGATGAATTTTTTATTGGTTCGCTCCAACGCTTCCTCTGGATTGATATCAATAAATCGTGCGTAATTGATCAAAGAAAACAACAAATCGCCAAATTCACCACTTGCTTTTTCCTGATCGATTTCTTTTTCATCCGCCACATTGAATTCGGCCTTGAACTCCTGCATTTCCTCCTCGACTTTCTCCCATACTTGACTTTTTTCTTCCCAATCAAAACCTACTCCACGGGCTTTTTCTTGGATTCGCATTGCTTTGATTAATGCAGGAAGTGATTTTGGAACTCCGCCAAGGACAGATTTATTTCCTTTCTCAGTAAGTTTTATTTTTTCCCAATTCTGCTTCACTGCTTCTTCGTCCTCAGCCTTGACGTCTCCGTAGATGTGTGGATGACGGCGGATTAGTTTTTCACAAAGTGCATCAATCATCGTTTTCATGTCGAAGTTGCCTTCTTCAGATCCGATTCTTGCGTAAAACACGATGTGAAGGAGAATATCTCCCAATTCTTTTTTGATCTCATCGGGATCTCCTTCGAGTATAGCGTCCGAAAGCTCAAAAGTTTCCTCTATGGTCAAATGTCTGAGACTTGCTGTCGTTTGATTTTTGTCCCAAGGGCATTGCTCCCTGAGTTCATCCATGATAGTAAGTAATCTGTCAAAAGCTGCCAATTTCTCGGCTCGGGTACTCAAATTTATCATGGGTGAGGAAACTATGCTGGAATTAGGAACGTTTTCGAAACAAAGCCTTAAATTTGCGCAAATTTATTCGTTATGACAACCGTATTTCTAACCCTTGGTTTCGTTGCTATATTCTTCATTTTGATGTCGGTAAGGCTATTATTCCTTAAAAACGGCGAATTCAAGGGTACATGTGCCTCCCAAAATCCTTACCTGAATAAAGATGGCGGAACCTGTGGTTATTGTGGGAAAACTGTAGATGCTGACAGCAGCTGTGGCAATCCTGACAATGAAGTGGACAAAGTTCTAGCTAAATTCAAGTAAAAGTAATCCTGTCATTTGGCAGGATTTATCAGTTTTTAACCTAATCAAATTACCGTACGTGTCACTAATTAAATCAATCTCTGGCATCAGAGGAACTATCGGTGGAAAAGCCGGCGATGGCCTTACACCCATTGATATTGTCAAATTTGCTTCTGCTTATGGAGCTTGGGTACTGGAGAAAACTAACAATCCTAAAGTAATCATTGGTAGAGATGCCCGTCTTTCTGGCGAAATGGTTTCTGGATTGGTTTCCGCTACACTTCAAGGCCTGGGAATCAATGTAATCGATCTCGGCTTAAGCACTACTCCTACAGTGGAATTTGCTGTTCCTTTGGAAAAGGCCGGAGGAGGAATCATTCTCACTGCTAGTCACAACCCTGTGCAGTGGAATGCACTGAAGCTTTTAAATGACCAAGGAGAATTCATTTCGGATGCTGAGGGAAAGGCTATTTTAGAGAAAGCTGAAAAGGAGGATTTTTCTTTCGCAGAAGTGAAAAAGCTTGGTAGCTATTCTCAAATCAATGATTATATCGAGCGCCATATTCAGCATGTGTTGGATTTGGAGCTGGTTGATGTAGAAGCTATCAAAGCCAGAAACTTCAAAGTAGTCGTGGACGCTGTTAATTCCACTGGTGGAATAGCAGTCCCTATGCTATTGAGAGCACTTGGAGTGACAGAAATCGAAGAGATGTACTGTACACCGGACGGCAACTTTCCACATAATCCAGAGCCACTTCCTGAGAATTTGAGAGATATATGCCAGAAGCTGCAGCGTGGAAGCTACGATCTAGGCATTGTGGTCGATCCTGATGTGGATAGATTGGCCTTTATCAATGAAGACGGATCAGCCTTCGGCGAAGAATATACCTTGGTGGCTGTAGCAGATTATGTGCTTTCAAAGACTCCTGGCAATACAGTTTCTAACCTCAGTTCTACGCGTGCACTTCGTGATGTGACAGAAAAAAGGGGTGGCGTTTACAATGCCTCGGCGGTAGGAGAAGTGAATGTAGTCAATCAGATGAAAGCTGTGGATGCAGTGATTGGTGGTGAAGGAAACGGTGGTATCATCTACCCAACTTCGCATTACGGACGTGATGCCTTGGTGGGAATCGGATTGTTTTTGACTCACTTGGCTAATTTTGGTAAAACTATTTCTCGACTTAGAGCAACTTATCCCAACTATCATATCTCAAAAAATAAAATCGAACTCACTCCTGAGATTGACGTCGATAATATTTTGAGTGAGATCAAAAACAAGTATAAAAGCCATCCAATCAACGATATAGACGGTGTCAAAATCGAATTTGAAAAGGAATGGGTACATTTGAGAAAGTCAAATACGGAACCAATTATTCGTATTTACTCTGAATCTGAATCAGAAGCTACAGCTGAGCATTTAGCCAAAAAGCTAATTGCCGATATCAAAGAAGTGGTGAATGCTTCCATGATTTGATCTGGGCTTCATATAGAATCTACAACCCAAAACGAGTGCAATGAAAGTTTATTTAGACAACGCGGCCACCACTGCTATGGATGATCGAGTGATCGATGCCATGCTCCCGTTTATGAGAAATCATTATGGCAATCCTTCTTCTGTCCATAGTTTTGGTAGGGAAGTAAGGACAGCTATAGAGAGATCTAGGAAAAAGGTCGCTGAATTGCTAAATGCTACACCAGCAGAGATTTTTTTCACATCAGGTGGAACTGAGGCTGATAATACAGCGATTGTATGCGGAATAGAAAGCCATGGAATTACCCATGCGATCACTTCTCCGCTAGAGCATCACGCAGTTTTGCATACCTTAGAAATGTGCGAGAAAAAGGGCCACATCAAGCTTAGCATCCTCGGTGTGAATGATACAGGTGAGTTGGATATGAATCAGCTAGAAGAGTTGCTTAAAGCAAATCCAAAAAGCTTGGTGTCCCTGATGCATGCGAACAATGAGATTGGGAACTTGAATGATTTGAATCGCATTGGCACGCTTGCAAAAGAATACGGTGCATTTTTTCATTCGGATACTGTCCAAACAGTGGGGCATTATGTGCATGACTTAAAGTTATTGCCTTTGGACGCGATGGTAGCTGGCGGACATAAATTCCATGGGCCAAAGGGTTCTGGATTTCTTTATGTGAAAAAGGATAAGAAAATCCATCCATTGATTCATGGTGGCGCTCAGGAGAGAAATATGCGTGGGGGAACTGAAAATGTGATCGGGATTATTGGAATTGTAAAAGCTTTGGAAATCGCCTACGAAGAAATGGCTGAGCATCAACTTCACATAGAATCTATCAAAAAGCATTTTATTCAAAGGCTAACTCAGGAGATTCCAGGTGTAGAGTTCAATGGACTTTCGGCTGATATGGCTAAGAGTCTTTACACTGTTTTGAGTGTGAGCTTACCTCCATCGGAGGCAAACAGCGGAATGTTGCTTTTCAACCTTGATTTGGAAGGGGTTTCGGCATCCGGAGGATCTGCTTGCAGTTCTGGAGCCACAGTGGGTTCACATGTGCTGCGAGCGATCAATCACACACCCGAAAGAGACGCAGTTAGATTTTCCTTCAGCCGATTTAATACGATAGAAGAAGTCGATTATACCGTTGGGAAATTGAAAGAATTATATGCTGTAGAAGAAGCATAAGAAATAGAAAGGAGCTCAAAAGGCTCCTTTTTTATTTTCGGGGAAGTTAGAATGTGTAATTGTTTATCTTTTTGTTTAAATTTCATCATGGGAGCATTTTATCAAAAACATCGATTTGTCACTGATCCTCAAGGAAATAAAATTGCTGTCATTGTGCCGATTGATGAGTATGAAAAAATTCTGGAAAAATTGGATGAACTAGAAGATATCAGACTTTATGACGAGTCCAAACTAGCTGATAGCGAATATCTATTTCGGATTATTTGAAAAAGAGAGATTTGAAATGAGTAAGTATGAGGTTCTTTTATCTCAAAGGCTGAAAAGCAATTGGATGAACTTCCAAACATTATAGCCAAGCCTATCCTAAAAACTACAAATTACCTGCTGATGAGCCTACACCTTCAAACGGTAATGGCTTCTTAAAAGGTCTAACCAAAAATAACGATTATTTATTATTACCTAAGTCATTTCTTAAAGTCATAGAAACTAAAACTGTCTGATCGTCTTGAAGCTTAGTTTTAGTTTTCTCAAAAAAATCATGTAAGCTACCATCTCTTACGGATAGATCTTTGTCTGAAAATTTTTCTAAATAGTCATAATAGAAATCTATTGAATTCATTTTGATGACAATTTTATTGTCATCAAATGTCCAAGGTATATTTCTTATCTTCATTCCGTCTATATCGTTTTCAAACGTTATATTTTGAGAAATTAATTTTAAATCCTTATTTAAGATTATATAATGAATTCCTTTTCCGTACTGATAGAAAGATAGAAAATAGTAATTGCCAAGCTTGAAAAAAGATGAAATATCTTGAACCATTCTTTTTTCATTAAGATCATTCATGTAAGAATCTGAGTTAATAGATCCATGTTCTGATATGAATATCTCGTCTACAGCAGTTTCCCCTAAGTCAAAATTGACGATTTTATTGAGAGATAGGTCAGTGTTAAAAAAATATACGCTGGAACTTAAAGGTAAAGTGTGAAAGATCATTCCGTCGTTACTTTCAGTAAATCCATTTTTCATTCCGAAATGGAATTCCAGAAATTCAGGATTAAAAGGGGAATATGCCGCTAATACATTTTCTTTTTCTTTTAAAATAAAATTATAAGGCGTTTTGTCTATGTTATTGTTCATGAAAAAAAGAATTCTGTCTTTGTATTTGAAAAATCCGGAGGCATTATTTGCTATTTTTTCTTCTGATATAAAGTCTCCGTGGATATTAAAAGATAGTATTTTCCTTAGGCTTCTGTCTAAAATGAATATGGTATCGGTTTTTATTTGAAAAAAATCAAGCTGAAAATATTCACCTGGCCCCTTCCCTTTTGCCTCAATTACTTTGCTAATGTTTCCGTCTTTCCTAAATATATGCACATTACTTGTGAAATTATCTTCTACGTAAATATTATTTCCTGAGTAAATTATCTTATAAGGTTGTACAAGTGGAATTGAATCATCATCATCTAGAAGTGTATATTGAATTGAATCAAATACATCTGATAATAACCCTTCGCGAGATTCTCTCAATGATATGTTTATTTTTTTAGAAGCATTATTGTCTGCATTTTTTTTATGGCATCCAAATAATGTAAAAATGCTAATCCAAATTAAGTATCTCATCATGGGATATATAAAATGGCATTCATGAATGAATGCCATTTTTGTTTTGTTAATTAATTGAACTTACTTCGTCACAATGTTTTTGACCACCAAAATCACAACCGGAAGAACCATCGAATCTACATCGATAGACTTCCCCTCCCCCATCGCACTGGATTCTTTCAATTTGCCATACTTCTTCTCCTGCAAATGTTTCTGCATGTGGCATAAGGAAAAATGTCGCTGCAAAAATGGATGTCACTGCAAATACTTTTTTCATAATAAATTATTTAGTGGTTATAAATATGATAATAACAATGTTTAGTTTAAAAGTCAAAAGAGCAAGAATTCACCTAATAAACAGTTAGGTTTCGTGACACAAAACGTATTTTATGCTATAAAATACAAATTATTTAGAGTCTATAGGTTTTTTAAATATCCGTCACTATAATTCGTCCAAATCTCATAAATAGGATCTCCCTTGGAGCTAAGTCCACTGTGATGCCATTCCCCGTCGATCACTTCATAGTTGAAATCTAAGCTAGCTCCTACCCGGCTATCATCACGGGAGAAGAAGGTGATATTCTCAATATATTTCCCATCTTTAGCAGTGTAAGTTCCTCCTCCAGTTCCAGAGAATTCTTTTGTTTCTGAGTTAAAAGCAATCCACTGGAATCTTCCGCCACTTAGGATTTTCACAGTCCTCCTTGCTCCGGGTGTTGATCGAGAAATTTCATCATCTCTTTTTCTGCCAGTGATCACCCAGTTTCCGGTGAGAGCATCTTTCTCATCCGAAACCTTCTCCCAGATTTCCACGAGCATTTTGCCATTGATTTCGGCGGAGATCACCATCTTTTCATTTACCCAGTCTAAGGTGTAGTTGTTGGAAGTACCCACCTGTGAAGGATCTAGCGTCAAAAAATCCATCGTCTCTATGTACTCCCCGTCGTTATATGAAAAAGGGCCACCGCCTGCACTGACAAAATGATTATCAGAGATTCGTTTAGCACCAAAGGCGAAATAATTATCCTGGTAGATTTTGATGTATTCCATGTCCTTCAATTCTTGTCCATTTTGATGCGTTAGTTTCCACGCTCCATCCAGACTTTGGGCGTCTACACAGCCGAAGAAAAATAGTGCTACGAAAAAAAGTATAGTTGCTTTCATGGTTTTTGAGGTTTTATTCACCTATTAATTTGATCAAGATTAGGCAGAAAACCAATGGTTTATTTGTGCTGCGGCTTGTTTCCCTTTTGAAAAGAGCAAATCATCTTGTGAAAACATTCACAATAGGTACGTCAGAAAGCCAAGTTTTGGAAATGATTCCTGAGTGTGCTGTTCATAAAATTCATACGGTTCGAGAATGGCACCATTCGTTCCTATGGAACGAGCAAACACAAATACATTTTTTGCTACTACCAGTCTTTCCTATAGAAAGTTACCCCTGAAAAAATTGGATTTGACTATTCTTTCATGCCCATTTTGAAACCCTTGATGTCACGTGCTTAATCTAATCCAGAAATATTTCCCGATATTTTGATTTCAAACCCAACTCGACCTATTTCATGAAAGCTTTTCTCATCGTTGCCTATGGCTTAGTTTTTCTCTTTTCTGCCTGCCAATCAAAAACCCCTGAAATCGACTACACCGATTGGTCTCACTATGGCGGACCTGAGGACGCTTCGCGTTATTCATCATTGTCACAAATCACCAAAGAGAATGTCTCACAACTCGAAGTGGCCTGGACATACAATACTGGCGATGCCACTGAGCGCTCACAAATCCAGTGTCAGCCCATTGTAGTGAATGGGTTGCTTTACGGTTCCACACCTTCTTTGAATATCTTTGCTTTAAATGCAGCGACTGGGGAGGAAGTTTGGAGATTTGATCCTTTTGAAGTGTTAGGCGGAGAGAATTCTTGGGCTGGGACAAATCGCGGAGTGAGCTATTGGGAAGATGGTGACGATAAGCGAATTCTTTTTGGAGCTGGAAATTGGCTGATGGCCCTTGATGCCAAGACTGGCGATCCAATTCCCAGTTTTGGAGATCAGGGAAAAGTTGACCTTAGGAAAGGCTTGGATACTGAGCGGGAGGATTTTCTGATTGTGGCGAATGCTCCAGGAGTGGTCTATGGAGATTTGCTGATTATTGGGATGCGACTTTCCGAAGGATTGGATGCTGCACCTGGACATATTCGTGCTTATAATATCCGAACGGGAAAGAGAGAATGGATTTTTCACACCATACCACAGGAAGGAGAAGCAGGCTATGAAACTTGGGATGCGGACAATATCAAGCAGATCGGTGGCGCAAATAACTGGGCCGGGATGACCGTAGATCAAGCACGCGGAATTGTCTTTGTGCCTACAGGTTCTGCCACTTATGATTTCTGGGGCGGTTATCGCAAAGGGGATAATTTGTACGCTAATTCTTTGATAGCACTAGATGCCCAAACTGGAGAGCGAATTTGGCACTTTCAGGCTGTTCATCATGATATATGGGATCGGGATTTGCCCGCAAATCCCAATCTAATCCGAATCCAAAAAGATGGGAAATGGATTGATGCAGTTGCACAGATTTCCAAACAAGGGATGATTTACGTCTTTGATCGGAAAACTGGCGAGCCTGTCTGGCCTATCATCGAAACATCCGTCACTCAATCACTCATGCCTGGTGAACATAGCTCACCGACGCAACCTATCCCGACTTTTCCTGAGCCATTTATGAATATGGTGTTTGATGAGAATAGTATTCTAAATCTTCGTTCGGATTGGGAAGCTGATATCAGAAGTCAATTGGAAGGAGCAATTTATGGTGACACTTGGGCTCCTCCTCATCCTGAAAAACCGATTGTTCTTTTCCCTGGAATGGATGGTGGCGGAGAATGGGGCGGAGCTTCTTTTGATCCGACTACTCAGACTTTCTACGTCAATGCCAATCAAATTCCCTGGATAATCGGGATGACTCCAAATGCCGATTTTGAGAATGTGGGCAAATCAGTTTACACGAATTATTGCGGTAATTGTCATGGTTTGGATCGTAAAGGCAATCCACCAACAATACCTAGTCTGCTAGGTGTGGAGGAGAAATATACTTATGATTCACTTGATCTTTTGCTTCGCAAAGGAAGAGGAGCAATGCCTGCATTCAATCATATTTCTATAGAAAACCGAAAAGTATTATTGGAGTATTTGCTAGACAAAGCTCCGGCGGAAGGCGATAAGCAAGAGATGGTGGGTGCTCCATCGCAGCTATTTCCTCGCTACTATATGGATGGCTATAAAAAGCTAGTGACTAAAGAAGGTCTTTATGGCTCTAATCCCCCTTGGGGACTTTTGACAGCTATTGATATGAATACAGGTAAGAAAAAATGGCAAGTTCCTCTGGGTGAAATCGATTCACTAAGTGCTCAGGGTTTTGCTCCGACGGGTACGGAAAACTACGGAGGGCCAGTCGTAACAGCTGGTGGAGTTCTCTTTATTGCGGCGACCAAGGATGAAAAGATCCGAGCTTTCGATAAGGACACAGGAGAAATTCTCTGGGAAGCCAAACTACCAGCCTCAGGTCATGCGACTCCAGCAGTCTATGAAATGGGCGGCAGGCAGTTTCTTGTAATTGCCTGTGGAGGTGGGAAAGGAACCAAAAGCGGCGATGCTTACGTAGCTTTTGCACCTCCAAACTAGGGATTGGATTTACCTTTTGTAGTACATGGATTTTTGATTGCTAAATCCATCAATAGAGAACTTACCTGCTCCAAAAATCAGAATACTCAAAAACACGAGGAAATAAAGTAGAGGCAACTCCTTTCTGCCAAAAGGATCTGCAGCATGAACGACTAAAGCAGCTGTGAGCATGGTGATCACTAATGGAATGGTGGCCAGGCGGGTTTTGAAGCCAATCATAATTAATATAGCGCACACGAACTCAGCGAATACTGCAAGTGATAAGGAGATAACGGAGCCAAGCCCCATGAAATCCATAAATTTGATAGGCTCATCAACGAAAAATCGCATTAGTTTTGGAAAGCCATGCGTGAGAATCATAGCTCCGGCTCCCACTCTTAGAATTAAAAGTCCAATATCTTCCAACAATGCTTTTTTCATGATTTTTTCAGAGTTGATTAGTTCTAAAGTAAAATATCCAGATTCAAAGTAGAGGTGTTTTTACATGACCTGCGAAATAGTGTGGTGGCAAAAAAAACGTCAGGCAAAATGCCTGACGCTTTTATCTCAATGATAGCTGTAGAATGAAAGGTTTATTTTCCTTTCTTATTAATCATAGTCATTACAGTTTGTCCAATAATATTCAAATCAGTGAGTAAATTCACGCTACTTAGATATTTCAAATCTAAAAGCACTCGCTGACACATTTCCTCCACAGTCTCGGCGTAGCCAAAATCTACCTGTCCGATGGAAGTAATTCCAGGACGAAGTGTAAGCAATTGTGCATATTTTGGTTGCCTAGCCACAATCTGCTTAATAAAGTGAGCTCGCTCTGGTCTAGGACCTACTACAGACATATCTCCTACAAGAACATTGAAGAATTGAGGAATCTCATCCAAGTGAGTTTTTCTCATGAAATTACCCCATTTGGTAACTCTAGGATCATTGTCTGTAGTCAACTGTGGACCATTCACTTCAGAATCTACGATCATACTTCTATACTTAAGAATATAGAAAGGCTGTCCGTTTCTACCGATTCTTTCCTGCTTGTAAAATACAGGTCCTTTAGACGTCAGCTTTGTGATCAACATTAATGTAAGGAATACTGGCAAGCCAGCTAGGATTGCTAGAGAAGAAAACAGGATGTCGAATGATCTTTTTACAAATCTTGTAGTTACCTCTATACCCTCATTCACTGATTGTGAAACAGAGCTTCTAGATATGTTGGTTAAAGACAAAAGATCAGGGATTATACGACCCGATTGGTAGCCTTTAAAAACAATCTCTTGTTGGTGTGATGAATTACGTATCATTGGTTTAGTCTTTTTAATCAAATAGTGTGGTACTTAGTAGTATTCAATAGGGGTGCCAAGCAAAAACATGCCTATTTGAGAAAATAGGAGCCTTTTAGTGAAATTATTAACATTAATTATGTGGAAGCTATACACACATCGAGTGTGTTTCTACCTAATAGAAAATATCAGGTGCGGCTCCAGTAAGCCTTTGTCATAGAAAATGACTTTCGTAGTCTAACTGGGAGTGAGAAATAGTGAAGCCCCAGTTTGTAGCCTACCAATTTAGCCCCTGTTGCGAACAGGCATTTTGGGATTAATAAGGGGTTGTGCTTAAAAGTATAATTGAGTTCTGATTTGAGGTATTTGAGGCCCTCACTTTCTGCTCTGCCAAATTTCTCGAAGATCCATTGGTTGTTGACGTGGAATACTCCGATATCAAAATACCTTTTGAATTCTTCAATGGCAGAATAATCATGTGAGTGGTGTATTTTGGAGTGCGAAAGGTACGCCATTTTCCATCCATCCAACAACATCTTGCCAGCAATTAATACGTCTTCGCCTAAAATAGAGCCAGATGGGAAGCCATGGACAGCTAAAAATGCTGTTTTTCTGTAAGCTGCGAAAGAATTGGAGCAGGAAATTGTCCTAATTCCGTAGCGATCAGCATCTTCCATACTCTTGACTTTGGACACAGCGGGATAGTTGAAAAGTCTCGCGTGGGTCTCCAAAACCTTTGCGTTTTTATGGGGAAGCTGTCTGCCATAAACCATTCCTAGTTTAGGGTTTTCTTCCAAAGCCTGCACCATTACTGCTATAGCATCAGGCTCGGCAAGGATCGCATCTTGAGTCAGAAATACAAATACATCTGCATCTGGAAATGTCTCTGTTGCCATTTGTCTTGTGCCACCATGATCAAAATCTTTTTTATCAATCTGGATCAAATCGCAAGTTTCTTCATTGATCAAATCCAGTGTACCATCAGTGGAGCCAGAATCTATAATGACCAATCTAGAAATGGGATAGTTTTGCTTAGCCAAGCCATCTAGTACTTCTTTCCAGATTTTGCCTGCATTCAGCGTTGGGATAAAAAGATTGACTAGCATAGCTTAAAAATATATTTGGGAGATTTCTACACCACCATAATTTACTGTTCCAGAAATCAGTATTTCGTTTCCCACTTTCGCTTTACCTTTTCCTACGAGGAGCACAGTTTCGGTATTTTCAATTCCCCTGTATTCATTTCCTTCTAAAGTAAGCTGATTTGGATAATGGCTTCTAAAAGCTTGATTTTCCTTCCCTCCAGCGATGGATGTAATAGTATTATTCTTGACCACCAGCTCTTTAGAGTTGTCATCAAAAATAGCTGTATTATAAGATTTGATCTGATTTCCGATAATATGGATGTTTTTTGCGGTGTTTCTAAGGACTATGGCTGATGAATTTTGACTGAGAATTTCATTATTTTCGATAAGTGCATCGTCAGCTTTTACGATCAGAATTGCCGGGTTTGTCGAGGTGTTAATGATTTTATTTCCCAACAAATGCATATGTCCTTTTAAGTTGAAGTTGAAAGATGCGTTTGAAAAACTATTGTTTTCAATTTTGAATTCATCCACCTGTATTCCATTAGGCAGCGAAAGCGAACCCAACTCATTATCTCGAAGATGAATTTTCTTTGCTTTAGTATTTGCGATCAGATTGATGCTACTAAAACGATTTTGATCAAGTAGCAATTCCTCTAGGTCAAGCGTAACTTCCACCTGATTGTCCGCCCAGTTTTGTTTTGCCAAAATCAAGCCACAGCTTTCTACATAGATAGCCGGCCGATTGTTTCTGTACGCTTCATTTTTATAGATAATGACATTCGAAACGTTGATAAGTGTCACTATGCCTGAGCCGTCAGGAGTGGATTCCTCATTCACAAATCCATTTCCGCAGGTGATATTCTCAGTGATCAGACATGCGATATCTTTTGCTTTTTCTTTGGATCGGTTGTTTATGTCAATCGCGTCGGAAGCATTTTCCTCCAGAATATTAAGAGAGAAATTGTAGTCGCTTTCCTTTCCGGATTCGCCAAAAGCCACCTGAATCGCGGACATTCCATTATGACGGATTACATTATTGATGACTTCTACTTTTCTGCTTCCATAGATGAAAACACCATTTTCTCCATTCTTATAAATTTCAGAATCATGGATAGACACAGTATTACTGGATAGAATTCGGATTCCTGTTCCCGGCTGGTAGCTGTCGGTTTCTGTTCTAGGCTTACCAAAATGATGGATTTTGGTATTTGCTATTTCAATTCCGCTTGACTCAAAAGTCATTATACCAGGGTAAGCCCGAAACTTTGTGGAATCCCCAGTTAACTCAGTATTATAAATTCGGATTTGATGGCTTTTCAACAAATAAATCCCTTCGTTTTTGGATTCTCCTTTCAGAGAAATATTGACGTTTTTCACGCCTTGTCCAAGAATCAACGGGTTTGGAGAATTCTGTTTCTCAATTGAGTATTCTCCAGCCTTAGCGGAAAAATGATGTTTGATAGTGCCTTCAGAAAGGATATTCACATCCGATTTAAGTAGAATGGTGCGAATTTGATATTGTCCTGCAGGGAAAAACACCGTATCACCTTCAGCAGCTTGGTCGATCACTTGCTGAATAGCTTCTGTTTGGTCGCTTTCGGAATCAGCCAAAACGCCAAAGTCAAGGACATTCAGACGCTTGCCTTCATTCAAAGAATCAGTTTGACAAATGCCTGATATAGGCAATGCAAAAAGTAAAATAAAGAATAAGTGGAAATAACTTTTCATGATTGTTTTAAGACAGTATGGTCTCCCATGTTTCTGCAGCCGTTTTCTCCCAGCTAAATTCCCGTGCTCGCTCAAGTCCTTTTACGATGGATTCCACATAGAAATTTTCATCATTTACTAGCTTTTCTATACCCGCTTGAATAGCTGAGATTTCCGTGGGATCCACACAAAGTGCGGCGCCACCGGCGATTTCGGGTAGTGAACTGGTGTTTGAAGTCAAAACTGGTGTCCCTGATGCCATAGATTCTATGATTGGTAAACCGAATCCTTCCATCAGAGAGGCAAATAACGTAGCCTGGGCTCCTTTGTATAGTTTGGGTAAATCTGCTTCTTCTATAAAACCCAAAAACCGAACTCTTTTGTGGATACCCAAACCGCCGATAAGCGCTTCAAGTTCTGCGTCAGTATTTCCAGAAAGGTAAAACATGAAATCATTGGGGATTCTTGCTTTTGCAAAAGCAGAAAGCATGGCTGGTAAATTCTTGTTCTTTCTGCGATTTCCTACATAAAGAAAATAAGGTCGCACACTGTCATATTCTTCCTCATTTTCTAAGAAATGTACGTCCACTCCATTATAAATCACTTTGATAAGCTCATCTGGTATTCCTAGAATTTCGACTAGTTGGCTTTTGGAGAAATGAGACACCGTGATGATTTTCTTTGCTTTTAGCGCCAGCCTTGCAATCACCTGCTCATAATAGATCTTATGCAGTTTCGAATAATAGAACAAGTGCATTAAATCGTGAACGGTGAAAATGAACGGAGTATTCGAAAAGGCAGGTGGCATAAAGGACGGACTGTAGAAAACATCCGCATTTGACTTCTTTATTTCCTCACCCAGCATCAAAGGCGTAAGCAAACTCCCCAAGCCCATTTTACTTTGCACGTATTCACAGGTAGCTTCAAATGGCGCATACTTTATTACTTCTTGGTAAAGCCTTCCTATTCCCGTATTTCCTGACCAGCGATTATCTATCAATATTTTTTTTTGGGTTTTCATACACTGAGTTTTACCTTTTTGAAGGTGATTTCGCCCAATGATCCGATGAGATAGATCAGGCATAAATACATGATCAAGTCATTGTCATATCCTGAATAAAGTATCATCATAATGGCGATGATCGGGAGGAAAAGTGCCAACCAAAGTTTAGCATTTGAAGTTTTGTGCCAGCAGTCTCTGATAAACCAAACGAAAAATATCAAGAACGATAAAAATCCTACAATTCCCATTTCCAAATAAGTAGATAAAAAAGTATTATGAATGTGAGGTTCTCCGCGATAGAATTCTGCATGGTTGGCCAGAAAATTAGGAGCGCTGAGGAAGCCATTTCCCCAGGGAGAAATAGCATCGAAATGCTCAAAGAATGCAGTCCAGTAAACCAATCGAATCCCCATTCCATCATTGGACGAAGTCAAAGAATCTACTCGGATTACTTTTTGGAGGACAAATGGAAGTGCTATTGCGATCAAAACTAGCAAGGCGATCTTCCATTTTTTGTCTAATGAAAACCAAAGAAGCAAAAAGACTCCAATCAGTAAGGCGATAATGGGAGTGCGTGAGAGACTCAAAAATGCTATCAGAAACACAAAGGTAATTCGCCAGATTGAGAGCTTATTTTTCAAAACGACTGGAATGCAGATGAAGGAAAAGCCCATCAATGCGATGCGGGCACCAAACATGTTTTTGTCATCCAAACCCCAGTAATAGAGCGAGTCGCGGTAGAGCGAACTTGCTTGGCCAGAGGAATCACTTCCTGTGATCAGCTTGAAATCGTAAGCTTGATGATAAATAAGCAACTGGATGAGCGATAGTATTAAAACCGTGAGCAAGACAGCGTCCAGCTTAGTGGTCAGCGATTCGTTGTCCCGTGAACCAAGCCAATTCACTGCAAAAAACAGAAATAAGAAATTGATGAGGAGCTTAATGATATTCGTCAAGGTTAATGGTTCTCCCGGGAAATTGATTAGGTAACTCAGGACGGCATATGTGCTGAAAACAGCCAGCGCTATTGACCATTTCGGAAAAGTAAGTTGGGGAGTTTCTCTGTAGAAAAAGTATGATGTGATGATGAAAAATACCGGATAAACCTTCACTGGAAGAAACATAGATATCAGGGATATCAAAAACAGAGACTCTGCTAATGAAATAGCCTTCCATTCGTTCCCTTCAAATGCAGCAGCTTGGTTTGTAAGTACGATTTCTGGAGTACTCATTCTGATGTTTCAAATTTGGGCTTATCCAAAGCCTGTTTCAAAACTGACTCATATTCTCCGATCATCCGATCAGCATCCAAAATCGAAGCTACGGATGCTCTTGCCGCTTGGCTGAATTGGTTATACTGTTCTGGGTTTTCATAGAGTAGGCGCATAGCAGCACTTAAAGAATCCGGCTGGCTATCGTAGCAATACAAGCCGTTGATTCCATCCTTTACCGTTTCCTGAAGTCCGCCTCTTTTATTGGCGATCACAGGAACGTGGTTTGCCAAAGCCTCGATTGCCACCATTCCCAGCGGTTCCTCCCAGAGAGAAGGAACTACGAGCACGTCGATTTCTGCAAGAAATTCTGTAGAGTTAATATATCCGACAAATTCAATGTTTGAGTCTTTCGCCAATTCCTTCAATTGATTTTCGTACACTTTATCCCCTTTTCCTGCGATGCTTAAGCTCGCATCGAAATCCAGTTTTTGGAATTGCCGGATCAGCCAATCCAAACCTTTGACTTTCGAAAGAGTGCCCAAATAACCAAATCGAATGGATTGTTTCTCTTTTCGCGCCTCTTTGGCAGGAGGATCTGAAATTGTTCTTGTATTGTATATGATGTTTTTGGAGGCAATTTGGAAGTAGCCGAAAGAGATAAAGCGTTGTAAGATACTGTTGCTGATTCCTACTACTGCGCTTACTTTTTTGGACTTTTCTGCATGATTGCTTCGCAAAAGTTTGCAGCTGAAACATTGCGTTTCGCAGGTTTGCTCGTTTTTAAACATGTTGCTGTTTGGGCAAAGCAAATACAGATCATGCAAAACCTGGACAATGGGAATTCCTGCCTGATGAATTGGATTCCAGACTGACGCTGACCAACCGGCGAGATTGTGACAAGAAACCACGTCGGGCTTTTCAGTAGTTAGGATGTCATTGACCACCTTGGCCATCGACTCGTTTGACTGATCTTGGTAGTGCCAGGAAAGTCTGGAAAGTTTGTTTTTCTTGGCTTTCGAATATGGCCAATATGAGTTTTGCAATCCTGCTCGATAAACAGTAACTCCATCAACCATCTCTTTTTTCAGCCCATTCTCAGGCATCAAACTCAGCACCGCGACTTCATGACCCAGAGATTTCATTCCTTCTACGATTAGTTTCAGGGAAATCTCCGCGCCACCTTCGATCAGTGGGCTATAAAGAGAGTTGATGTATAGTATTTTCATGTATCAGGTTTAGCTGAAAAAGAGATGTTTTAATCGAGAAAGCTTTGGTACAACTCGATCAATTTATCAGTCACGACTTGTTTATTGTTTTTCTCTAGTACTAAATCCCTCATTCTATGGCCTTTCTCAGTTAATGAATTTGAATCCTCTAGGTGGAGGTTTATAGCTGATTGAATCTGTTTTTCTAACGCAGCTAGATGTTCAGATTCGTTTTCATAGCTATAGTCAAATACGTCTTCCCCTCCATCTAGGTCATCAATAGTGCCAATTCTTGGGCAGATTACAGTTCTTCCGTAAGAAAATCCCAGAATTACAGTTCCTGAATTTAGACTGCTTTCCTGCGAATAAGGAAGAATGAGCACGTCTGATTGATGGATGTAGGTTGGCAATTCCGAGTCAGGAATAAATTTCAACTCAAGTGTAATGTTATTTGCGCCTTGAGCTAATTTTTCTAACTCGGTTCGATAAGCTTCAGAATTTGGATTGCCAGCAATCGTCAAGTGGATCTCTTCAGAAAATCGGCCAGCGATCTGAATCAGCAATTCAATGTTTTTATAGGGTTTGATCGCTCCAATAAATAAAAGCTTCAGTTTAGACGGTCTTTTCTCCGAACGTTCAGGAATCATCTGTCCATAAACATCAATAAAATCAGGATGCGGAATGTGGACAATTTTGCTTTTAAGATTGGGAAATTGGCTTCGCAAGATATTCTTTGAAATCGCTGAGTGGATCACAATGGCATCCGCTTGGGCAACGAGTTTTTTGGTAAGAGCTCGACTCAGTTTTCCTGATTTTTTCTCGTGAGAAAGTCTGTTGTGCATCGTCCACACCAATTTTTTATTACCAAGCTTGATAGCTGCTAACACAATCAGTTTTCTGAAATAGCTCGTCCACATGCTTTTGACGCTGCTGTCATCCAGATTCTCAAACCAATTCAAATGAAGCAAGCGAATGGATTTGTAATGGCTCGTCGAAGAAAGAAAATCATCTAATCTGTTTACTTCAAAACCGTGTTTTTCCAGACCATTTACCAGGATGGCGATGTATTTATTTTCCTTGTTTTCGCAGGGATTGAAGATGATTTTGATTGGTGAACCCATCAGCGTTAAGAGCGTTTTGAATTCATACTTTTTGCTAGCGCTACTCCGATGTCCGTGATGGATAAACCGAATTTTTCTCGGGTATTCATCCAGGTTTTTGCTTTGTCCAAAGGGCTACTTCGCATGGAAAGCATCATCGTGTATAGTTTCTTTTGTTGCATATACTCTTCTTTTTCTTTAACCAAGTGGTTGTAAATGATCTGATCAGAAGGATGAGGAGGATTGTTTTTCAGAAAATCTGCCAGCCAATCCGAATAACTCACGTCAGCCATCATTTTGTGGAGGTCATTTCCCGTGGAGGTGATCGAAAGTCTATTACTTCGGTATTCGAAAACAGGTTTGTTGCTATGAGCAATACCCTTTTTCGCAGAAGCGATAAAGGCCGTGATATCATCCGAACCCCATGCCAGCGGAAGTTTGTAGAAACCGCCTTGACTTTTTAGAGTGGAACTGTTGTACACATAATCCGAGATGTAATTTGAGCGCAATTGGCGCAAGCGATGCCAGATCGAATCATAGACATGTTCGAATGCAGGAAGAGCGGGGGTGAGCAGTACATCATTTCCGTCGTCATCGATGATTTTGCTGCGGCAATGATAGACACTTAGGTTTGGGTAGTTTTGAAACAGATTTTCAAATTCGGCCAGATAATCTGGTGCTAATCGGTCATCATCACCCATTATGACGATATATTCCCCAGTTGACAGTTCCAGACATTTATTCCAATTGTCCACCAAATCATAAGCTCCGACATTCTGTTCGTTCTTGAAATATCGGATTCTGGGATCAGAATTTTTCAAGACTATCTCCTCAACTGGCTCTGGCGAGCAATCATTCAATATGATTAATTCAAAGAGCGCAACCGTCTGAGACAAGATGCTATCAATGCATTCTTGCAAGTATTTGCTCTTGTAAGCAGGAATGCAAATCGAAAATTTATTCTTGCTCATTGGATGTTTTTCTTTTCAAAAGTTTGGTGCGCAGAAAGTCTATATCGGCAGATTTGATGATAAACAGAAAGTGGAATGCGGCAAATACCGTAGTGAAAATCGCTGAGCGAATACTAATGCCGAGCAATCCTTCTGGTATTTCTATCCATTTTCCTACACCATAACCTACGGCAAATGCAATCATCGCGCCTAGGACAGATGGTGAAAAAGCTCCAAGAAATATCTTCTTGCTATCAAGCTTGAGAACTTTAGGAATATAATAAATATAGAAGAAACCGATCTGAATCAGCATGTAAGCAAGATAGCCGATCACCGCTGCGCCGACATTCAGCGTAGGTGCTAGAATAACTGTGATGGGCAGCGAAAGAATACAGGCGGTCGCCGAAGAATAAATCAGGAAGCGGGTTTTGCCTGAAGAAAGCACCAAACTTGCAACTGGGGTATTGTGCATACTGAGCAAAACTGTGAGCAACCAGATATTCAGCCAGACAGCCAAATGGAGGTAATCTTTCCCCATGTAGAGGAGGAGTATAGATTCCGAATTCAGCACCAACAGAAAAACGATAAAACTTAAAAAAATAGAAATGTAGCGAGTGGCCACAAAAACCATTTTCTCCATTTTGGGGTGATTTCCCTCCTGATAGACTTTGGAAGCTGAAGGCAAAAGTACTTGAAGAAAGATTGTCCCAAATGAAATAATAAGCATGGCAATCGTTTGAATCACACGGTAATCTGTCAACACATCGATGCCTGAAGCGAATTTTGCCAGCAAAATAGGCCGCAATTCATTTGCTGTGAGCTGAAAAAGACCCATCAGAAATATCGCAGAACTGTACCCTATTATTTCTCTGAAAATTTTCCCATCCCATTTTGGTGTAAGCAATAGCCCTAAAGGAATAGGGAAAACTCGAAGTCGTAAAATATTCAGGGGAATCGGAATAAGCGTGGAAATCGTGTAGAAAAGAAAGTAAAGCGGCAAAGACCATTTGAAGTGAATGGCTGCGATCGCTACGACAAAATTCAAAACGCTACTGACTACCGTTACACGATTCACATATCCGAGTTCATCTTTGGCACTGAGTAGCTGGATGATGACATTCGACAACCAGTTCAGAACTGTGCTAGCTGATAAGATAAACATCATGAGCCTATAAGTCGGGATCTGATCCGAATTTAGGTTAAACAAAAAATGGCCATAATTAGCCATGAGTATGAAAATAAGCGAATTGACTAAGCCTATCGTGCCGTAGAAAATGATGCTGGATCTAGAAGCTCTTCCTATGTTTTGCCAGTCAGCTTTTGCTTCCCACATAGAGAAAAACCGTACAGAACCTACGTTCATTCCGAGATCCATTAGCCTTAAGTAGGCATTGAGGGAAAAGGCCAAGGCGATCAATCCATAGTCAGCTTTGCCATAATAACCTACCAAAAGCGGAATGGTGACAAACTTTGCTGCCGCGTCCAGAAGTTTGGCTAAAATCCCCCAGACTGAACCTGAAAAAATACGATGAACGGCTACTGGTTTTGTGCTCAAAATAGTCTTTGGATGATTTTGTACTGAATTTACCTCCTACTCACCAAAAATAGTTCCTGAGCTTAATTTACTCTGATTTAAAATCAAGTATCTTTTTTGCAAGAGCTAGGGAAATGCAATTGCAGGTCCCCAAAATTGGTTTCACATACTAGGTTAAATGATGGGTTTGGGCCAGCTCCTTTCTCGACAGCAATCTGGATTAAATGGGAGAGAAAAAGAGATCTGATAAATAAAAACATATGATTAAAGTCTTAATTATTGGTGCCTTTGACCGATACAATTACGGGGATTTACTTTTTCCATTGGTGATCGAAAGGCAACTGAGTACTTACGGGGAGAATTTCCAATTTGAATATTTTGGCCTTATCAACAGTGACCTTTCCAATGTAGGAGGGCTTCCTACCAAAGGACTTCAGAAGTTTTATAAAGCGTGTAGCGATCCATCTGACCCTGTGCACGTGATTATCGCGGGAGGGGAAGCGCTGGGAGTGACTTGGAATTCACTTTATGCGGCATTGAATCCACTTTTTCAACGAATCAATAAAAGACATGTAAGAGTAAATAAGTTACTTGACTTAAATGCCTGGACCAAGAAAATTCTGAAAGGCAAAACAACCCTTCCTTTTGTGTTTGATAAAAGTGATTTTCCTGGGGTGAAATCTGTGATTTTGAACTCACTGGGAGGTTCTGGACTTGGGAAGTCTGTTTTTGAGAAATACGATTTCCTTAAAGTGAAGCTTCAGAGTGCAGATTATTTTGCCGTTCGGGATCAGTTGACTGTTGATAATTTATTGGAAAATGGGGTGAAAGCGGATCTTTTTCCTGACTCTGCTATTTTGATGTCAGAGTTTTATCCGCTGGATTTTCTTCGTACTAGGGTTACCAAAGAAGTTGCTGATTATGTAGCTGAAAATGCAGGAAATTATGTGTTGGCACAAATAAACAAGAAAACCACGCGCGGTCATGAGCAAGTCATTGCTAGTGGTTTGGATGAGATTTATCAAAAGGGAAAGACTGAGATTTGCCTTTGTCCAATAGGCAAAGCCCTTGATCATGATGATCATGAGGCATTGCAGGAACTTGGGCAGCTGATGTCTAGCCCTCATGCGTACTTCGATGCTGATAATATCTGGGATATTATGTATTTACTCGCTAATGCAAAATGCTACGTGGGTACAAGCTTACACGGTGCTATCACAGCTATGAGTTATGCCGTTCCGTATGTAGGGTTGAAAGTGGAGAAGCTAGGAGCTTACTTGGCAACGTGGGGAGTTGGTGAGAACAGACGGTCAGTTGAGTTTGACGAAATTTTTCAGCAGTTTGAAATTGCGACCTCTATTTCAAAACAGGACTATGAAACTTCGAGAGATCGCCAGATGGAAGAGATAAAGAAGGGTTTTGGAAAAATGGTGAAGGTGCTTAAAGCAAAATAAGGATTTTTTTTCCTGCTTCTCCTGAAGTAGGAGCTTAATTCAAACTAAAACTTATCCTTAATTTTTGTGATTCAAATCACAAAAAATAGCTATTATTTGTGATTCAAATCACAAATATCATATTAAATTTGTGATTTAGCTTTTCGAACCTATGGCACTGACTTCAATACATAGAAATATTCTGCAATCAATACAAAATCGTTTATTCAGAAATAAGGTAATCTTGATTTTGGGGCCGAGGCAGGTAGGTAAAAGTACTCTTTGCGAGAAACTCCTAGCAAATTCAGGTCTTACATGGCTTTATTTAAATGGTGATGAGGCTGATGTCAGGTCAGAACTGACAGATACTACAGCTACCCGCTTGAAAAGTATTTTGGGTGATCACAAGATTCTTTTTATAGACGAAGCTCAGAGAATTCCTGGGATAGGACTAACCCTGAAAATTGCGGTAGATCAGCTAAAAGATGTGCAGGTAATCGCTACAGGTTCTTCTGCATTTGATTTGACAAGTCTTTCAAATGAGCCTTTGACTGGGAGAAAGTTCGAATTCTTTCTATTCCCTCTAAGCTTTGGAGAAATGATAAGGCATCATGGTTTGTTGACTGAAAAACGCCTGATCGAGCATCGAATGATTTTTGGCTATTATCCAGAAATTGTGACTCACGCTGGTGAAGAAAAGGAACTCTTGAAACTTCTTGCAGGGAGCTATCTCTATAAAGATCTCCTGATGCTGGAGCAAATCAAAAAGCCGATTTTGCTTGAAAAATTGCTTAAAGCACTAGCGCTGCAGCTGGGCAGTGAAGTCAATTATCATGAACTAGGGCAGATAGTAGGTGCGGATAAAATTACCGTTGAGAAATATATTGACTTGCTCGAGAAAGCCTATGTTATAGTTAGAATTCCAGCTTACAATAAAAATGTAAGAACAGAACTCAAGAAAGGGAAGAAAATTTATTTCTATGACTGCGGTATTAGGAATGCGATTTTGGGCAATTTCAACCCTGTCATTAAAAGGACGGATGTTGGGGCGTTATGGGAAAACTATTTCCTGATGGAGCGGATGAAATACCAAGCATACAAAGGTGCTGATGCTAAACATTATTTCTGGAGAACAACAGCGCAGCAGGAAATTGATTTTATAGAGGAATCGGATGGGTCAATGACAGCTATAGAATGTAAATGGAGTGAAAAATCCAAAGTCAGATTTCCATCAACTTTTACTGTTGCATATCCAGAATCTACTCTTGAGGTCATTACCCCACAGAATATAGAGGGGATGTTAGGGATCGATTTATAAATTTTTATGTCTAAAAACTGACACCCTGTCACCCTTAATTATAGCAGGTTTGACTTTTAAGAGTTTCAAGTTTCACTATTCCAATAACCTTGCTCTTATCCGCGAACTATTATCTTTCGGTACGAAGGTTGTTTTAACTATGTCAGGTTAAATCATTTAACCCTGCATTCAACTTTAAACGGCGGTAATTCAATTCTGATTTGTTTCCGTTTCTGAAAGTTCAAAAGGAACTACTGCGGACGGAAAAAATCAATTTGGTATAAAAAAAAGCAAAATGTCTAAGCAAAGAATTCTCATCAAATATGGTGGGAATGCGATGATCAATCCCCAGTTGCAGCAGGAAATTGCCGTACAGATTTTTAAACTTCAGGAAGCGGGATTTGAAGTCATCATGGTGCACGGCGGTGGGCCATTTATCAACAAAGCACTAGAAAAAGCGGCCATCAAATCAGAATTTGTGGATGGTCTCAGGGTAACGGAAGCTATAGCTTTTGCAGAAATTCAAAAAGCTCTGATCGGAGAGGTCAACGCAGACCTTGTCTCCAAACTCAATCAAAATAGATTAAAAGCCATCGGTCTTTCTGGTAAAGATGCCGGAATGGTGCAGGCCAAAAAATACCAGCACAGATCAGCTGATGGAAGCATTGTGGATTTAGGATTGGTGGGAGAAATAACCAAAATCGACGATAGCCTGATCAATTTACTTTGCGAAGCTGGCTATGTGCCAGTGGTGGCATGTGTAGCTGATGGGACTGACGGAACCTCTTACAATATCAATGCGGATACTTTTGCGGGCAAACTCGCTTCGGCTGTCAAGGCTGATCAACTCATTGTCCTGACTGATGTGGATGGACTTTTTCTAAACTACCCAGATCCAGCATCCATCATTCGTAAGCTGAATGAAGATGCTGTAAAGGCCCATTTGGGTACAACTATCCAAGGTGGAATGATTCCAAAAATTCAATCCTGCGTGCAAGCTTTGAAAGAGGGAGTTAAAAAAGCAATTATTTTAAATGGTACCAAGCCAGAGCAAATCGCTAATTATGTGATTGAAAATAAGGAAATTGGAACTACACTAACACTTTAAAGACTATGACAAATCTAGATTTATATACGAAAGACAAAGAGAATTACTTACCCACGTTCAATCGCTTCCCTTTAGCTTTTATCAAAGGAAAAGGGAGTAGGCTTTGGGATGCTGATGGCAAGGAATACATTGATTTACTGGCGGGAATAGCCGTGAACAACGTAGGTCATTGCCATCCAAAAGTCGTAAAAGCGATTCAGGAGCAGGCAGCTCAGTTGATGCATATATCTAATTTCTTTGTGAGTCCCCAGCAGGTTGCGCTGAGTGAATTACTAGTGAAAATCTCAGGTTTAGATCGGGTTTTTCTGACGAATAGTGGTTCTGAATCTGTCGAGGGAGCGATCAAAATTGCTCGAAGATATGGGCATAAGCATGGCAAAGGTGGAAAAGTTATCTCCATGCATAATTCATTTCACGGAAGAACTTTAGCTACCATCGCTGCAGGTCAAGAGAAATATCAGAAAGGATTTGGGCCCATCCCAACTGGGTTTGCTCAAGTGCCTTTTAATGATCTTGCGGCCGTAGAAGCAGCAATTGATGATGTAACTGCTGCCGTGATCGTAGAGCCAATCCAGGGTGAAGGAGGAGTTGTCCCTGCTGAGAAAGCTTATTTGGAAGGCTTGAGAAAGCTTTGTGACGAGAAAGGTGTTCTTTTGATATTTGATGAAATCCAGTGTGGAATAGGCAGAACTGGGAAATGGTTTGCAAAAGATCATTTCGGAGTGCAGCCAGATATAATGACTTTAGCCAAAGGCCTAGGTGGAGGAGTGCCAGTTGGAGCTGTACTTTGTAATGAGAAAGTAGCAAGTGCAATTGAGTTTGGAGATCACGGGACGACATTCGGTGGGAATCCACTGGTTGCAGCTTCAGCGATTGCAACTATTGAAGTGATCTTTGAGGAGCAACTGTGCAAAAGAGCCACGGAAACCAGCGACTGGCTGAGAGGCAAATTGAATGAGTTGATTGCAAAGCATGATGAACTCGAATCTGTCAGAGGTTTGGGGTTGATGCTTGGGGTGAAAATGAAATCTGAAGCAAAGCCTTATGTGATGCGTTTGTTAGAGGAAGGAATTGTAGCAAATGCAACTGCTGGAAATATTTTGAGGTTAGTTCCTGCACTGAATATAAGCAGAGATGAACTGAATATTTTCCTAGAAAAGCTGGATGAAATCTTAACTGAAACCACGGTTAGCGCCTAATATGAGCAATCAAAAATTAAAAGTAGCCATAGTCGGAGCATCTGGATTTACAGGTTCTGAGTTGGCGAGATTACTTCTCAATCACGAAGGAGTGTCCATAGAAATGATCACTTCGGAGTCTCACGTGGGCAAGCCTTTTTCGGACTTGCATCCGCAGTTTTTTACTAAGCTGGATATTCCATTGGTGGGTGCAGACGAAGTGAGTAAGCAAAAGCTGGATGTTATTTTCCTGGCTTTGCCACATGGCGTTTCCATGGATTTTGTGGCCAAATGGAAAGATTCTGGAGCGAAGATTATTGACCTTTCTGGTGATTTTAGACTTTCTACCAAAGAGGTCTATGAGGAATGGTATAACAAAAAGCACAGCTATCCTGAAGGATTTGACATCGCCGTTTATGGCTTGCCAGAGCTTTTCGCAGATAAAATAAAGTCAGCAGATCTCGTTGCAAATCCTGGTTGCTTTCCGACTGCTTCGATTCTGAGCATGGCTCCGCTTTTTGCGAAGCAATTAGTAGAGGAGAAATCTTTGATCATAGATGCTAAATCAGGTCTTACAGGAGCCGGAATCAAGGCGAGCGTGACCACGCATTTTTCCAATGTAAATGAGAACTTCAAAGCCTACGGAATCGCTGGTCATAGACACACCATTGAGATCGAGGAACAATTAGGTGCTTTGGCTGGAAATCAGACAGCCATTCAATTTACCCCGCATTTGCTGCCAGTGGATCGAGGTATTTTGGTGACGGCTTACGCCAAAATCAACGGCGAAATGAACCAGGAGAAATTGACTGAAATCTATCGGGATTTTTATAAAGACAAGCCTTTTGTCAGATTGAGAAATGAAGCTCCAGGCATCAAAGATGTGCGGGGAAGTCACTTTTGCGATATATTCCCTGTTTGGGATGCGAGAACAGAGCGTGTGATAGTTATCTCAGTTATTGATAACTTGCTTAAAGGCGCCGCTAGTCAGGCTGTTCACAATATGAATTTAATGTTTGGTTTGGCAGAGTCAGAAGGTTTGAATCAAGTGCCATTAAAACCGTAATTAAGGAAAAAATGATCAAAAATATTACCAACGTACGCGGCATAAAATGCTGGGGTGCGCACACTGGAGTGAAGTCTATGAAAAGGGATCTGGCCATTATATACTCAGAAGTTCCCGCCGCAGCTGCAGTGACTTTGACCCAAAATAAAGTGCGTGCCGAGCCTATCAAAATCACAGAAAAGAACCTCGCAAATAATAGAGCACAGGTGATCATCTGCAATGCAGGAAATGCCAATGCATGTACTGGCGATCAAGGAAGAGAGGGAGCAGAGGCAATGGTTCGGGCTACAGCAGAGGCGTTGGGGATTTCTGAAGAAGATGTGATCGTGGCTTCTACTGGTATTATTGGAGTAGAATTTCCTACAGAAGATGTAGTGGAAGGACTAAAAGTCAATATTCCCAAGCTTAGTGGAGAGTTAAAAGCCGGGTCATTTGTGGCGAATGCGATTTTAACTACTGATACTTTTGCAAAGGAAGGATTTATTGATTTTGAGTACGACGGTGTAAAGATTAATATGGGCGGAGTGGCTAAAGGATCTGGGATGATCCATCCGAATATGGCGACCATGTTGGCTTTTGTGGTAACGGATTTCAATATCGATGAAAAGTTACTGAAAGAAGCAGTTTCTTACTGTGTCGACCGCTCCTTCAACATGATCACTGTCGACGGCGATACTTCTACCAACGATATGGTAGCGGTCATGGCAAACGGATTAGCTGGGAATAGAAAAGTGAGCAGCAAAGATGATCCCGGCTATGAGGTATTCTTGGAGAAGTTGTTGGGAATCCTGACTCACTTGGCGAAACTCATCGTGTCAGATGGAGAAGGGGCTTCTAAGTTTATAGAATACAGAGTAACCAAAGCAAGAACTGAAGCTATAGCAAGGATATTTATTCGGGCGATTTCAGATTCTACTTTGGTGAAAACAGCGATGTTTGGTCGTGATCCCAACTGGGGAAGAATTATCGCGGCAGCTGGTAATGCAGGTGTTTCCTTCAATTACAAAAAAGTAAACCTCTTTATAGGTGACCAAAATCATTTGGTGCAGGTTTTGGACAAAGGCAATCCGGTGAATTTTGAGAAGTCTTATATGAAGAAGCTGCTTCGGGAGTCCCATATCCGTGTTCAGCTGGAACTGAATACAGGAGAAGAAGAAGGAATAGGCTGGGGATCTGATCTGACCACCGATTATGTGATGTTCAATTCCGTCTATTCAACTTGATGAATTGATTCATTGTAAAAATCTAGTTATCCTGCTTCTCCAGAAGCAGGATTTTTTTTACCTCAGAAAAGACCGAGAATTTCGCAGAGTGTGCAGGAAAATAAATTCAGATCTCAAAAAGCAAGATATAAGTCACTCTTTCACTTTTGAATTTCAATTCAGTAAAACTTAAGTCAGTCAATTTTCTCAAAGAAATCTTCCAGATTTACTTCGAATCCTGCGATACATTCAGATTTGACAATATCTCCGCGAGTAAAAAGTCGGGACGAAATGTATTTTCCATTGATGAGCTTATTGATCATCAACGTCTCTGTATATGGAGCAATAATCCAATATTCCTGAATTCCAGATTCCTCATAAACCTCGTATTTGTTTTGGAGCTCTTTTTTGTTGTTTCCCTTCGAAAGCACTTCGATTATTAAATCTGGTGCTCCAACACATCCAGCTTCATCCAATTTGGAACGGTCACAAACTACACATACATCAGGCTGGACAACGGTGAAAATATCTTCATTCTTATTGGACTTTACGGGCAGTCTTACGTCAAATGGAGCAATAAATACTTTGCAAGTTTTCTTTTCAAGAAATTTTAAAAGAAGCGAGCCTAGTTGAAGTACTATTTCTTGATGCTTTTTTCT
This sequence comes from Algoriphagus antarcticus, assembly GCF_002150685.1. Taxonomy (GTDB): domain Bacteria; phylum Bacteroidota; class Bacteroidia; order Cytophagales; family Cyclobacteriaceae; genus Algoriphagus; species Algoriphagus antarcticus. Next base: position 185,129 of record NZ_MSSW01000001.1, on the reverse strand, counting down.
CGGTGCTCCAGCAGCAGACCGAAACACTTTTCCCTTGATGAGTTCGACCATCTCATCGATCTCCCAAGTCAAATAGTCCGCATAGGAATATCTCCCGTACTCTGTAAACGGCTCTTGCACAAGATCTTTTTCATCAGATTCCATAAAAGCACTTTAAGGAAATGGTGTAAGAGTTTTGAGAAAAAAAATTTCATGCATACTGATTTCCCAAGTATGTCCGAAAATTTTAATTAGTGATGTAAAGCAGTTTGGAGACTGAATTGAGTTGAATAGAAGTCTGGAAACTTGAACCAAGTAAAAGTCCTTCGAGATTCTTAAAACCTCGTATGGACTTAAATGTATCGATCCACTTCAAAATCTTCCATTCACTGTGTGATGTCTTTCTTCAGAAATAAGGTCGTTTAATTAAGATCAATCGTATGGTGACGCACGATAACAGCAACTTCAATCTAAATCCTCAAAAAACTTTTCCAGATCTACTTCGAATCCACTGATACATTCTGATTTTATGTAATCTCCACGTGTAAAAAGTTTAGAAGGAATGTATTTCCCATGAGTAAGTGTGTAGATTAAGAAAGTCTCCTCATCTGGGTGAATCACCCAATATTCTTTCACTCCTGATTCCTCGTAAACTTCGTATTTATTCTTTAGGTCTTTTTTGATTCCCCATTTGGAAAGTACTTCTACAATCAGATCAGGGGCACCAATACAACCAGCATCATCCAATTTTGATCGATCACAAACAACACAGACATCAGGCTGGACTACAGTGAAAATATCTTCATTCTTTTTGGACTTTACGGGCAGTCTTACGTCAAATGGAGCAATAAAAGCTTCGCATGGTTTATTTTCAAGACACTTTAAAAGTGCTGCTCCTAAACGTAATACGATCTGTTGATGCTTTCTTCCAGGCGCTGCAGCAGCAGACCGAAACACTTTTCCCTTGATGAGTTCGACCATCTCATCGATCTCCCAAGTCAAATAGTCCGCATAGGAATACACGCCGTACTCTGTAAACGGCTCTTGCACAAGATCTTTCTCTTCAGAATCCATAAGAGCAATTTAAGGAAATGTAGGAAGAGTTTTGAGAAAAAACTTTCATGCTTACTGATTTCCCAAATATGTCCGAAAATTTCAATTAGTGATGCAATTCAGTCTGGAAATTGAATTGAGTTGGGTCTAGGTCTGGAGACTTGAATCAAGTAAAAGACCTTCGATGGTCTTGAAACTCCAATTGACTTACATGTATCGATCCACTTCAAAACCTTTCAATTCCAAGGTAGTGTCTTTCTGCTGGTGTAGCTCGCTGATGATTTTCCCGGAAGCTGGAGCTAAGCTAATGCCCATCATGGAATGGCCGCTGTTCACCATCACATTAATGTAGCCAGGAGCAAAACCTATGTATGGGAGTCCGTCTGGAGAGCAAGGTCTTAAGCCTTTCCAGATTTTATTTTCTTCAGGGAATTTTGCTTCGAATTCTGGGTAGTAGCGATTGATGGATTCGAAGATTCCTTTTACCCTGTTAAGATTTACATTTAGATTGGTGCCGGCGATTTCCATGGTTCCACCAAATCGAATATGATCTCCATAAGGACTTACCGCTACCTTCATTTCTGTCAAGATAGAGGATTGCATGATTTCAGGCTTATTTTCCTGAAGAAAAGAATAACCTTTTCCACCCATCATTGGCAGCTTAAACCCCAGCAAATCTGCCAACTCTCCAGACCAAGAACCTCCAGCGAGTATTACTTTCTCGACATCAATCTTTCCTTTGTCAGTGATCACAGCTTTCACTGCATTACCGCTTTTTTCAAATCCCGTCACTTGCGTATGTGGATGGAATTTCACTCCTTTTTCCGATAAATATTCTTTCAGAAATCCATACAATTTCCCCGGATCCAAGTGCGCATCTCCAGGAAATCTAACGGCTCCACGAGCTTTCACTTCCAGATTTGGTTCGAAAGTCCTTATATCTTCTCGTGTCAGAATATCTGCTTGCAATCCATTCGCATTTGCAAGATGAGCACATTCGATTTCCTCTTTCTCGACTGCCTGAGTCTGATAGATCATCATCAACCCTTTTTCCTGTATACCAATAGCTGAATCCGGATGCTCGTCCCGAAATTCCTGATAGAGCGCTTTGCTCAGCAAACTGAGGTTTTTCAACACGGGAACACTACGCTCCACATGGGCAGGATTGGCAGCTTTATAAAATTGATAGCACCACTTCAGAAGTTTGGCATCCAGTCGTGGGTGGATGTAGAAAGGACTTTTGGAAGAAAACATCCAAGAAATCCCCTTACTGATCATTCCAGGTGCAGCCAGCGGGATAATGTGGCTTGGTACGATCATGCCTGCATTGCCCGTGGAGCAATTCACTTGCATGTCGCCCTGATCGATTACCTCAACTTCAATCCCTTCTTTTTGTAGAAAATACGCGGAAAACAGGCCGATTATTCCGCCTCCTATGATGATGGTTGTTTTCATTTATCTAGTACTAAGTATCATGTACAAAGTACCAAGTATGTCAAATGCTAACGATGCTTTGTACTTGGAACCTTGTATTTTGTACAATTTATATAACTTGGAATCCATGTACATACGGGTCGTCATCGTCCAGGATGATGGTGTTATATCCGTAAACTTGTGCCCAACCTTCAATGCTTGGAATGATAGCTGGCTTTCCGCCTATTTCTGTTACTTCTTCGATTCTACCGATGAATTTTGATCCGATAAAGCTCTCGTGAATAAAGTCTTCGCCGAGCTTCAAAAGTCCTTTTGCATACCACTGCGCAAGTCTAGCTGAGGTTCCAGTGCCGCAAGGCGAGCGGTCAATTGCTTTATCACCGTAGAACACGGCATTTCTTGCAGTACTCGTCGCGTCTAGCGTTTTGCCTGTCCAAAGTACATGAGAAAGTCCTCTGATCGCCGGCTGCTCTGGGTGAACAAACTCGTATTTCTCATTCATCTTTTGGCGAAGCGAACGAGCCATAGAGATCAGTTGCTCAGCTTTGAAATGCTCTAAGCCTGGGAAGTTTTCCTGCGGATCTATGATACAGTAGAAGTTGCCGCCATAAGAAACATCCACGGTGAGTTTGCCGAGTTCATCGGATACTATTTCCATACCTTCAGCTGCCAGAAAGCTTTTTACATTCGTCAGCTTGACTGATTTTACTTTTCGACCTTCTTGCTTGTATTCTACGAGAACCAAACCAGCTGGTGTTTCTAGTCTAAGCTTTCCTGGAATTCTAGGGTAAATCAAACCTTCCTCAATCGCGATCGTCACAGTTCCGATAGTTCCGTGACCACACATCGGCAGGCAGCCGCTAGTCTCTATAAAGAGTACCGCCACGTCATTTTCTGGATTGTGGGGAGGGAAAAGCATGGAGCCGGACATCATGTCGTGACCTCTTGGCTCGAACATCAGTCCAGTCCTGATCCAATCGTAGTTTTCAAGAAAATACTGGCGTTTTTCCAATATGTTTTCACCTTTCAAAAAGGGAACTCCGCCTGAAACCAATCGCACGGGATTGCCACAAGTATGGGCGTCGATGCAGGAGAAAGTGTGTCTTGTTGACATGAATTAATACAAGATTGTAATTTGGAGAGATTGTAAAATTGGGGGTTAAAAACTCAAACTTAAATGTGGTATAGTGTTTTAAATCCTTCACGTTTACTTATTAAATCTAAGATTGAAGTCCCTCAAGATCTCGTAAGTCCCAAATCCAACCTCGTAAATACTTAGATTTTCTCCACTGTAAACTTGCCATTGATCTGTCTTGTGATTCCCAGTGGATTTGCGTTTTTCAATGCATCAGGAAGCAAATCGGCTGGCATATCTTGGAGTGCAATAGGTCTGGCAAAACGCTTAATCGCGTGAGCTCCAACGGAGGTGCTATTTGAACTAGTCGTGGAAGGGAAAGGTCCGCCATGCTGCATCGCATAGCCTACTTCTACTCCGGTAGGAACTCCACCGAATAGCAATCGTCCACATTTCTCTTCCAATAAATTGATCAACTCAGTGTTGGCTTTCAGTTCAGAAGTGTCTGCCCAAAGGGTAATTGTAAGCTGCCCGTGAAGCTTTTTGGCAACTCCTTTTAACTCTGCTTCATTTTCGTAGACCACCATCAAGGCAAATGAACCAAATACTTCCTGCTGGAAAAGATTATCTGCGATCCAGTCAGCGGCTTTGATTTCAGCTAAAGCCGGGCTTACATTGATCAGGTGCTTTGCGTCGGGTACTTTTACCCAATTCAGCTCAGGTCTTGTCTTTAGATTGTCCAGCGCTGAGTAGTAAGAATCAGCAATTCCCTCGTGAAGCATAGGCGATCCTGCTGCTTCTTGCAAAGATTCAGATACGGCATTTTTAAATCGACCTGCCAATTCTTTTGGCACGAAAATCAACCCAGGATTAGTACAAAATTGTCCAGCTCCTAGCGTGAGTGAACCTACAAAGCTTTGCGCCATTGGAATTAATTCATTGCCTAAACGCTGAGGAAAGGTGAAAATCGGATTTACAGAGCCCATTTCAGCATAGACTGGGATTGGTTCGTCACGATCACTTGCAATGTTAAAGAGAGATTTTCCTGCTCCAAATGAACCAGTAAAGGCAACTGCTTTTGCTAAAGGATGCTTCACGAGATCCTGTCCCATTTTCACTCCGCCTTCCACGTGGGTGAAGACTCCTTCCTGCAAACCAGATTTTTTGACTGCCTGAGAAATGCATTCACCTACAAATTTTGAAGTGTCTGGATGCGCTGGGTGTCCTTTGTAGATCACCGGACATCCGGCTGCTAAAGCTGAGATGGTGTCTCCGCCTGCTGTAGAAAATGCCAACGGGAAATTACTTGCGCCAAAAACCACCACGGGCCCGATTGGAATAAGCATTCTACGAATGTCTGCTTTTGGCATTGGAGATCTTTTGGGATCGGCGGGATCGATAGTCGCTTCCACCCAACTTCCTTCTCTAAGTTGATTTGCGAAAAGCTTAATCTGGCCAGTTGTACGCCCTAATTCCCCATTAATTCTACCTTCTGGAAGATTCGATTCTTTTACTGCCATTAGCACAATTGCACCTCTGTTTCCTTCTAGGATTTCTGCGATTTTCTCCAAAAAATCAGCTTTCTTACTCCCTGAGAGATTTTTATAAGATAGAAATGCTTCTTGAGCGGCTGAAAATATTGTATCGAGATTCATAAGCTTGTAAAATTTGAATGTTAAAAGATTAGTAAGAATTCTGACCAAAATGAGTAGAATAAAACTGAAGAATTAACATGCTTTGCTTCTTGGTTCTTCAGTCCCACTTCTAAACACTATAATCTACAATTTAGGTCTATTAGCCAAACCATCGGTAATGATTTTCTCTACTCTTGCTCTTTCTTCTCCGATCAATGTAAGTCTTGGAGCTCTCACGTGCTCACTTCCAATACCGCAATGTTGCTCTGCCAGCTTGATATATTGAACCAACTTAGGGTGAATGTCAAGTTCTAAAAGAGGCAGGAACCAACGATAGATTTCTCTGGCTTCTTCGTTTTTGCCTTCGTTGATTAACTTGAAAATAGTTACGGTTTCCTTCGGAAAGGCACAAACCAAACCAGCAACCCAGCCATCTGCTCCCATTACCAATTCTTCCATCGCTAGTGTATCTACTCCGCAAAGCAATTTGAAACGATAGCCGAATCTATTTCTCATGCGGGTCACATTGGAGATGTCACGAGTGGATTCTTTGATAGCTTGAATGTTTTCACATTCTTCCAATTCGGCAAACATTTCGATCGTCACCAAGGTTTTATAGTCAATTGGATTATTATAGATCATGATCGGAAGATCAGTGCTATTCGCTACCGCTTTGAAGTAGGCTACAACTTCTCTTGCATCAGCCGCATATCGCATGGGAGGAAGGATCATCAGTCCAGCAGCGCCAAGTTCTTTGGCTTTTGCTGCCCAAAATAGCGCGTCTTGAGTAGCTCCTTCAGCGATATTCAAGATTACTGGGACTTTGCCGTCAATATAGTTAACAGTTTCACGGGTAAGAGTGATTTTCTCTTCCTGAGAAAGTACGGAGCTTTCGCCAAGCGTACCACCAAGGATAATCCCGTGAACACCGGATGCCATTTGGAAGTCAATGTTTTTGAAAAATAGAGCCATATCTAAACTTCCGTCAGCATGGAATTTAGTCGTCACAGCGGGGAATACACCTTTCCAGTTCATAGTGTTTTTTCTCTCAAAATTAGTTGATGGATTTGGCGAAGGAAAGTTTTCATTTAATAAATAATGACTCAATATTGACTAATAATTCTTTAAAATTGAAAATATTATATAATCTAAGCCTATTTTAACTTATGAGTAAAGTGATTTCCTTTCAGATTCCCAAGTCTGAAAATACGTTTATTCAGTATCAGGAAGATAGGGGAAAGCATTTCTACAACAACCTTCATCTGCACCCTCAAGCCCAATTAACCCTCATTGTAGAAGGTAGGGGTCAACTTCTAGTTGGCGATTATGTTGGGAGGTTTGAGCAAGGAGATATGTATTTATTGGCTGAGAGCATCCCGCATGTTTTTCGCAGTGATGCTGATTATTTCCAGGAGGAAAGCGACCTCAAGATTGGAGGAAACACCATTTTTTTTGATTTTAAGGCAGTGAGTAAAGCTTTTGCGGAGGTAGAAGATTTTTTTGAACTCACTCATCTGAATGAAAAAATTACAGGATCTTTTAAAATCATCGGAGATACTAAGGATGAAATAGCGAAGGTGGTTTATCGATTTGGAGATTATTCAGGCCTTACAAGGCTTAGCCATTGCATTCATATTTTATCGCTTTTGGACTTTAATTCTGATGATTTGGTTGCACTAAATCAGATTCCAGTAATGCGATCGATGACTGAAAGGGATGGTCGGCGAATGGATCAGGTGATGAGATTTATATTGGACAATAGCACTAGACAGATCAGCTTAGAGGAAGTGGCCGAGCAGGCATATATGAGCAAAGAGGCATTTTGCAGATTTTTTAAGCTCAGGACGAGAAGGACTTTTACTCAATATGTCCAGCAGTTGAGAATTACAGAAGCCAAGAAGCTACTTCTGGAGACTGATAAGAGTATCTCGGAGATTTCGTATAAAGTGGGTTTTCAAACCTTATCGCATTTCAATAAAACTTTCAAAAGTCTTACAGAAATGACACCCAAAGACTGGCGTAAACTGGAATAATGAAAAGCGCAGGAATGGCTTGCATGAGAACAAAATTCCCCAATATCGGGAGGGGATACTTTTTTGTTTTCTGCTTTTCTCTCTTTATTTATAGATGTGAAGATCTGTTAAAAGCCTTTATACTAGAGATTAATAGATTTTCAATTTAGTTGCAACCGCTCGTGGCATCTGCTTTGGCTATAAAGTCGAAAACAAACTAACTATGAAAAAAATAATCTTATCAGTGACTTTAATGATGGCCGTTTTTGCCGCTTTCGCACAGACAACACGCGAGATTGAAGATATCAACGATGACAATTCTTGGCTGAAACTAGGTCTTAACCTGGGAGTTCCTGTAGGAGATATAGGTGACTATTCTTCATTCGCTTTTGGGTTCGAAGTAGCTGGTCAATTTATGAGAACAGATAATTTTGGGCTTGGTGCGGTCTCAGGTTATACCAAATATTTTAAGAATTCGGACGTCGCAGGTACTCAAGACTTCGGTGCAATTCCACTAGGATTGATGCTGAGATATTATCCTGAGCCATCAGGGTTCTTCGTGGGTACTGATGTCGGATACACCTTTTTGACAGGGGATATATTGAGTGATGGAGGTTTTTATATCAGACCTCAAGTAGGTTATCACAATTACGACTGGAATATATTTGCTTTCTATAATCAGGTATTTACTTCAGACCCTGCAGCTGATATTCAGACTATCGGTGTGGCTGCGACTTATAATATTAGATTCAAATAAAAACTAACAACCCATGAAAAATCAATTGAAAAAGTACTCGCTGAGTTTATTTTCATTTCTATTGACTATGTTCTTTTCAGCCGCGGCATTTGCGCAAGATGGCGGATTGGATATCGATGTTAATATCGGGAAAGAGGAATGGTATCAACAGCCATGGGCATGGATAGTAGGTGGAGCAATATTTGTTTTAATACTGGTTGCTCTGTTGCGAAAGAGAAAATAGGCAGTTTCGTAAATTAAAAAAGGTCACCTGCAATTGTGCAGGTGACCTTTTTTTGAAAGAAATTCCGAAACCTCGCTTTGAATGATTTTTTGAATTTTAGCCCAGGTTTGCCCTTTCAAACTTACTGGATTTTCATCCTCGTCAGCATCAGAAAAGTAGGTCATTACCTGAGGTACTGAGATCAAAAGGTTCTGAGTGCTGTATTTTTTCTTGTGGGCGTTGATAAAATCTCTGACAGCGTAATGTTTCAGAAGCTCGGCGATGTCCCAAAAATCCTTTTTTTTCGCACGGCCTAAAACTGCCTGAGTTTCATGGCCATAATGTCCTGATTAGAGAAAAACCGGATGTCGTCAATAGTCTCTTTGGCTCCAATCAAAGGATGAGGATGACGAACGATATCAACTTTCACATCTTCCAGGTAACAAAAAATTCCGAAGTCCTTTGGAACCTCCTCCATGATGAAAGAAGAACCAAACTCTCTATTTAGTGCCTTTTCGATATCTAAGTTTAAGAAGTCAGAGTTGGAAAAAAGATCCAAATCCACAGAAATTCTATGGCCAAACTTTAAGGAATGTGCTGTTCCACCTACCAATCCGAAACTTTCCAGCTCCGGGATTTTCATTAGGGATTTCAGTAAGGAAAAAGTCCTGGGTTTGACTGTCTGAGTTTGTAGCATCTGAAATCTTCTAAAGGTCTGTCGATCACGGCGGCAGCGAGATACATTCTTATTTCAGGTAGAAATTTCGCATTCAGCAATACTTCTGATACTTTTTCATCTCCATAGTACCTCCTACAATTACGGATATCCGGTACATCGCCCCGCTCAAAAACACGTTCGATGACGAATTTGGCTTTCTTGTCGTAGTCAAGATTTTCGAAGTCCACGTCCCAAAAGATTCTTTTATGAAATATGGTTTGGGTTTGTCGCTCATGTTATTTCAAAGTTCAACAATACAAGATTCAAAACAAAAGCTCCGAGGAGCTTTTGGGTTTATTCGACTTCCACACTAGTCGAATTATCGTCAGGAATTCGATCTATCAATTTATTGTAAGGATCAATTCCAGCTTTAGCAGGTTCTCCTTTCACCCTGATAGTAAGGGTGGTCTCACCAGGCTTGAGTTTGTATTTCTGGACAAAAAGAGGATTAACTCGGTCTTTTCCATTCTCGTCCTTGTCATCTGCTGCGAAGATACCTACGTCGATATAATCACCCTCATATGACGCATCAGATTCTTTTCCTGCAGAGTCAGCATAGAGTTTTTGAGACCTCAATTTGATAGTTACATCATATTCTCCATCGGAAATTTTTGTTGCCGTCACTTCTTCGGCTTTATTATCATAGAGTGTGATTTTGTTCCAAGTATCATCTAGATAATACTTTAGGCTGTCTGGCGTGTGTGCATTCAGATGTCTATATAGATCAGCGCTTCCAGGGAATGGAGGTGTAAGCTTCAAGCCAAATTCAGCATTGAAATTATATAAAGCGCTATCTATCGCTTCTTCTCCGATCAAATCCCTCAAACCGTATAAAATCAAACTCCCCTTTTGATACCATTGGTAGGATCGATTTGTGTTGATAAAGACATTTTCCTTTTTGCTCTCGCTGGATCTTCCACGCAGATAACCGTCTAGTTCATCTTTCAGGAAGCGCCTCATATTCTCTTTACCATATTTTCTTTCAGTAAGTACCAATGCAGAATATTCGGCCAACGCCTCTGAGATCAAATTTGATCCACGAGTATAATTTGGAGTAATCTGATGTCCCCACCATTGATGTGCAAGTTCGTGAGCAGTCACATAATACACATAGTCAAAGCTATTAGGATCGGAGAAATCTGCTACCCAACCAAAGTCCTCGCTAAAAGGCACTGTATTTGGAAATGACTGTGCAAAACCAGCATACCTCGGAAATTCCAAAATCCTCATTTGACGGAATTGGAACGGGCCATAGGTTTCCGAGAAATAAGTTAATCCATCTTTGTAGGACTTTACAAACCGATCCAGATTGTACTCGTGACCTTTTTGATAATAGATCTCTATATCAATTTCTTGTCCACTAGGCAAATTTGTTTTATCCCTGAGAACCTCGAATTCAGCAGATAGCACTGAGAAAAATGATTGAATTGGCGTGTCTTGAATGTAATGGAAATAACGACGTCCTTCTTCTTCCCACTCTTTTTGCAAGTACCCCGGCGCAATAGCGATCTGGCTTGGGATGGTACTTACTGTGGCTTCAAACTGAATCAAATCGGCTTCATCGGAGAAAAGCAGGGTGTTTGTTCCATAAGGATCATCATGAGGTGGAAGATCTTCCGGTTTCTCAGTCAACTCATATTCTCTTCGTTTTTCGTCGCTGTCCAACTCATTTTCAGAAGAATAACCAATATCAGGCATGCCTCCTGCGATGAAAGAACCATTATAAACCAACTCTCTTCCAAAGCCTGAATTTGGGAACTCATCATTGATTACTTTGCTTTTGATGACTAGCTCAAGCGTGTCACCAGGCATCATAGTTTTAGGAAGTGCAGTGATCTTGTACCATTCCTTTTGTTCTTTTTTGCCAAAGATTTGAAATTTACTTGGCTCATAAACCAACGGGAATCTATAAGGCAACTCAGCATCATTGTATAAAACCTCAAATGAGGTCAGGCTTCCACTATTGAAATGCACAGAATCTATCGGCAGGTCAGTTTTATTCACTAGCTCCACCTTTGCTTCGAAATAGGCATCTCGCTCCAAGGGATAAAGGTCAGCCTTTAAGTTCACCTTAGTGATTTTAGGCTGCGGTATAAACTCATAATGCTTCAGTTGCTTTTCATAAGCTACTTGTCTCAATTCGCCTTCATCGCTGGTTCTATAGCTATTTACATATACCGTGGAATTATAAATGTATGCTCCGGATAAAATAGCTATTAGAAGAAATGCATAAGAAACCAGCGCTGTTTTTTTACCAAGTTTATTCTTTGCAGTATTTATTCTACTTTTCAAGGAATTGTCCATTCCTCTGCTGAAGAAAATGCTGAAGAATAAGATCAGGAAGATTCCGAATGCTGTCCAGTATAGATTGAACCAGAAAAGAGGTTCCCCGAAATGTCCCAAGCCATTCATGTCGCTCCAGCGATAGCCTGGCTTATAGGAGAAAAAGAAGAGGTTGAAATCGTATCCTGCAAAATCCCGCAGGATGATAATCGAAACCCAAACGCCAATCGCTGCCGCATGTCCGGCGAATTTATTGTTTACTAATAGATGCACTGCAAATACCAGCATGACCATTTGCAGGTAATCTGGGAGGGAGATGAGGTAGCTATCCACCAAGTAAACCCCGAGGTCATAATTGAAATAGCCCTTCAGCGTCTGTATGATGATGCCAACAATAATCGGAAGTGTTGTCAATAGCAGGCAGACAAATGCCATCCCGGAAAACTTGGAAGCGATGACCGCACCGTCTTTTACCGGGAAAGTGTCATTAATAACCGAATATCCAGAAGCCTTGTCTCTATGGAGTGTTTCTCCTGTGAAAAAGACAATGATGATGAAGACGAAGAGATTGTAATCAAAGGTCTTGTATTCCATCAGGAAGGAAGTGGATGGGAAATTCGGTACACTATAAAGCGTGTTTCCTATCCAAAAATCCAAGATCAAAAAGACCATTCCACCCAGTAAAATTGACCTGAAATAGACATCTTTCGTTATATTCTGAATTTCAATTTTTGTGAGTGTTAGGAAGCTTTTCCACTGATAGTTTCCTGCAAAACTGGCTTTGGAAATCACCTGGGATAGATTTGGAACAAAAGCCTTCTCTACCTCCTTTTTAGTTTTTTTCTGGACAGTTTTGAAGAAATAGCTAAAGCTAAATCGGAAGTAAGCAGCTATGAAAAAAACCAAGCCGATTCCTGACCAGAGCAATCTGTTAAGCAGGAGATTTCCTGTCAAGGGAAGAATAAAATTGTTCTGCTCAAAAGGTGTCAAATACCTCGTTTGATAATTGAAAGTATTCAGCCCAAATGGATCCAAGAGCTGGACTAGGTCTTTGTTTTCGATATCACTTGCAAGGAAATTTGCCAGCAAATAAGCGATGAAAACTACGATTCCGCCGGAGTAAATCGATTTGATATTACGGGTGAAAACAATCAACGCAAAGAATAAAGTTGCTGCAAACCATAAGTTTGGTAGCGTCAGCGTCAGCCAAGGCTGAAGGTAGTTCATCAGTTCATTTGGCCCATACCGCAAAGCATCAGTGCCAAAGAGGGGGCCTAGTAAACTTCCAAGAAATATCCCAATTAAGCTCCCCAAGGAGATAAATAGAAGTGTGACAAATGACCCCCAAAACCTACCCATGAAATAGGCGAATTTGGAAATAGGATAACTGAAGAGAAAGGTACCCGTTTTGTGCTCCAGATCCCGATAAAGCGGAACTCCCATCACAGCAGAGGCTATCAAGATTCCAAAAAGAGAAATCAAAAGCTGGAGATTGGCTATAACGATAGGGGCATTATGATAAACTTTTTCGGAAGCAGGAGTATTTCCGAACCCGATCAGCAGCGTGGCTACGACCAGCAATAGTCCAAAGTAGATATAAGTAGCCGGTCGACTAAACCGGTATCTCAGCTCAAAAATGAAGATGTCTAAAAACATATCTGAAAGCTTAGATGGTAATAGGATCTACTTTTTTGGAAATATTACTGAAATAGACATCTTCCAGATCCGCTGGAACTGCCTCAAAACCATTCGCAGGATCAGTATCACTTTCTATTCTTAGGCTAAGACGACCTTCAATCAGTTTGGTGGAGATCACTTGATATTCATTTCTGTAGCTGTCGAGTTCATCTTTATTGATGGCTTTTTTGAAGATTTTCCCCTGTACTTTGGCTATTCCTTCTTTAGGCTGGCCTTGCATGAGCACTTCTCCCTGGCAGATGATTGCCATGTTGGAGCAAAGTGTATTTACATCCTCTACGATATGAGTGGATAGAATTACGATGGTGTTTTCTCCGATTTCTGAAAGTAGATTGTAAAATCTGTTTCTTTCCGAAGGGTCAAGTCCGGCAGTGGGTTCATCCACGATTATTAGTGAAGGGCTGCCTACCAAAGCCTGAGCGATTCCAAATCGCTGGCGCATTCCTCCTGAAAAAGTACCCAATCCTTTTTTGCGGTCTTTGAAGAGATTCACTTTTTGCAGCAGGCTTTCTACCAAGTCCTTTCGCTCTGATTTCTTGCCTATTCCTTTCATCTGAGCAATGTGATCGAGCATTACTTCGGCATTGATTCGAGGATATAATCCAAAGTCCTGAGGCAAATAGCCAAGCCTTTCTCTCACAGCTTGTTTATCTTCCAATACATTGATCTCATCGAGCATAATACTTCCGCTGTCCGCGTCCTGCAGTGTAGCGATAGTCCGCATGAGGGTGGATTTGCCTGCTCCGTTTGGCCCAAGCAAGCCGAACATTCCCTGAGGTACGTTCAGCGATACATCATTTAAAGCCCTTACGCCGTTTGGGTAGGTCTTTGACAGATTGTTAATCTTTAATTCCATAATGAAAGGGGTTGTTGTGGTATTGCTCATTCTCAGGCCAAAAAATTGCCGTCAGAAGAAAGAACAACGGGTAAAAATTAAATAGTAAATCTTTAGTCTAATCCTCTTAAAAATTGCTGTCTGGTTCAATTCTAGAAAAGTATTGATGTCGGATCGCAGTCAAGATAAGTAATTGACCACAAATTATTTGCGCGTTTTCCTTAAAAATAAATTTTACCGCTGATCAAAGAATTGCATTGATGCGCTACTATCAGGTTACGATTTTGAGGATTTAGGAGCAAAAGATTTAATTTAAGGTTTCACTTTTCCTGAGCCTTATGAAAAAAATCTATTTACTCCTGATTTTCTGTTTTATCGCCACTTTGGGCTTTTCGACAGAATTAGCTCAAACTATTCAGGCCTATCAGGCCGATTATGGAGCTTTGAGGAGACTGTATTCCAACTCCCTTTCAGATGAATATTTTTCCAGAATTCAGAAGTTCAATCAGGAGTATCTTACTAATCTGGGTAAGGTAAATTACAATTCCCTCTCTGAGGACGGGAAAATAGATTATGTTTTATTCAGGAATTACCTGGAAAAAGAACTTGCTGAACTGGCCATCGAAAAGAAATCATTTGATGGAGTGTCGGGAGTTTTGGCTTTTTCTAAGCCGTTGGAGGAGTTTTATCAGGGAAGGCGCAGAGCCAAAAAGCCAGAACCTCAAATACTCGCAGCTACTTGGAATGATGTAGCAAAACAAATAGATGCTCAATTGAAGAATTTGTCTGCTACGCCCAAATACAACAGTTGGCAGAAAGCCGATCTAGCAGCAAGTGCGGTAGAAGCGATGAGTCAAGCGACTGGAGAAGCATATGGCTATTATTACGACTTTGACCCAATGTTCACTTGGTGGATGCCAGAGCCTTGGAAAAAGCTTGACGAGAGTATGAAAGTCTATGCCAAAGCGCTTCGTGAGTACTATACCAATTCTGTGAAAGACGATGGAAGTGGCATTATTGGAAGACCGATAGGAAGAGATGCATTGGAAAAGCAATTGGCTTTTGAGATGATCGCTTACAGTCCAGAGGAATTGATCGCAGAAGCAGAAAAGCAGTTTGCTTGGTGTGAGAAAGAAATGCTCAAAGCATCGAATGAACTGGGTTTTGGTGACGATTGGAAGGCTGCACTGGAAATGGTGAAGGAAGCCTATTTTCCAGCGGGTGAATGGCCAGCTGAAGTAATCCGCTTGGCAGAAGAAGCGACTGACTATGTGGAATCAAACGACCTGATCACGGTTCCGCCTTTGGCAAAAGAAACTTGGAGAACGATCATGATCTCTGCCGAGCGTCAGCGGATAAGCCCATTCTTTCTTGGTGGCGAGTCCATACAGATTGCTTACCCAACATCCGAAATGAGCCATGAAGATAAGATGATGAGTATGCGTGGGAACAACCCGCATTTTTCCAGAGCGACAGTGCAGCACGAACTGATTCCAGGTCATCATCTGCAGCAGTTTATGAATCAGCGGAATATGACTCATCGGCGAATGTTTGGAACTCCGTTTTGGACAGAAGGATGGGCGTTATATTGGGAGTTTATCCTGTGGGACAAAGACTTCCCGAGAGATGCCAAGGATAAAGTTGGAATGCTTTTCTGGAGGATGCACCGCTGTGCACGGATTATTTTCTCACTGAATTATCATCTTGAAAATATGACTCCACAGGAATGTGTCGAACTATTGGTGGATAAAGTAGGCCATGAGCGCGCCAATGCAGAAGCAGAAGTTCGGAGATCATTTGAGGGTAGTTATGGCCCATTATACCAGATTGCCTACATGATCGGTGCGTTAGAGTTTTATGCCTTGAGAGATGAAGTGGTCAATTCTGGTAAGATGACTGAGAAAGAATACCATGACCTGGTCATGAGCCAAAATGCAATGCCGGTAGAAATCTTACGGGCCAAAGTCACTGGTAATCCATTGAAAAAGGATCACAAAGCGAGCTGGAGGTTTTTGGATTGAGGAACTTTCAAGCTTGCTCAAAGTTTAATATCTAGAGTAAATAAGCTTAAAAATAGGGTTTTATGAAAAAGGACAAAGCAATTCAAGTACTAAATGAGATGCCTTGTGAGTTTGATATTGAGGAATTAATTGAGCGACTTATTTTTATTGAGAAAGTTGAGGAAGGTCTAGATCAGATTAAAGAAGGGAAGGTTAATTCTCATGAATCTTTTAAGGACATTTCTCAAAAATGGTAAAGCTGGTTTGGACGTAACTTGCTCTGGAGGATTGAAAACAAGTCTATGAGTATATAGCAAGGGACTCTGAAAAGTATGCTAGAACGCAAATTTCAAAAATCATTAAAAAGTCAGAGCAACTCCAAAATCAACCTTTGTTGGGTAGAATAGTTCCAGAATTAGCGGATGAGTCCATACGCGAGTTGTTTGGAGGTAATTATAGAATTGTTTAGAGTGCTGGGTAAGGAGTGTTTTTTATGACAAGAATTCACCATTCAGCAAGATTGCTTACCAAGATATAAAAGCAAAAAAGGAGTCCGAAAACCAGACTCCTTTTTTCATATACAAAACCATTAAATTACTTTTTAGGATCCTTTAGCTTAATGATGATTACACCATTTTTACCTTTCTCTCCAAATTTTTCCACAGCGGGTTTATCTTTCAGTACATTGATGCTCTCGATGTCATCAGGATTAATTTTACTGAAGTCAGTGAACTCTTTCATTCCATCCTTTGTGTCTAAGATATAGAGAGGTGCATTTTCTTGATTAGAACCTAAGGACTGCACCAATATTTTTGGGCTTGAAGATGTTGCTGCTAATCCACTAAGTGGTTTGCCGACTCTGAAGTTCTGAGGATGCCCTAAATCATTGGCTGAGCTAAAGGAACTGGTACCATATCCAGTAATATTTACTCCATTGACTGTTTGCACCCTTTTACCTTGCAAAATCTCCTGCTGCTCAAAGCTCAGTTCATTTTTGATAGAAACCATCGTGCTGAGTTGTTGCTTCTTCAGCGAGTTTTCCAAGGCTAGCACCTTATCCATTTGCTTTTGTACAGCTAACTCATCGATTTTGTACTCATCCAAAATATCCTTAAGCTTTAAAGTAGCATCGTCCAGATCCCATTTCATGGTACTGAATTTCCCTGCGTTTTCGCTATGGATCTTTTTGATCTTAGTGGCTTGAGCGTCCGTCAGCTCTAGCTCTTTACGCATCTCCATAACCCGGTCAGCAGAGTAGAGATTTTTCTGAAAGAGATCCTGTGCATTTGCGAAGCCAGCAACTAGCAATAGGTACAGTAAGATTACTTTATTCATTTTCAATGTGTTTAATATTCCGACAATAATGAAGAAGTAGGAGATTCCCAGGTATCTAGAAATGTAGTCTCTTCAATGGTGAAATGTTGATTTTGGTTCTCGTCTGCCTGTAGCGTAATGATCACCACTTCTGGGGGTTCACTTTCTACCGGAGCCGGTTCTTGGATGAATAGAAAGGCAAGGCTCATGGATGCAGCTAATCCTGCCGGAATCCAAAAGCTGAATTTCCGTGTTTGAACTTCTGGAAAAGCAGGGATTTCTAAGTGCTCGTCCTGCTTTTTCATCTGGTCAAAAAAGCGTTCCAATTGTTCGTTATTTTCCATATCCTTCCTGGATTTGAACTTTAGTTATTAATTCTTTGAGTTTCTTTTTCCCGCGATCGTAATGAGTTCTCGCAGTTCCTAGGCCGATTTGGAGGATTTCGGCGCTTTGGGCGATGGTCATCTGATGATAAAAAACCATCAAAATCACTTCCCGCTGCATCTCTGGTAAGTGCTTGATTATTTCCTCATAATCTGTCGAGTCTATTTCCTCTTGGATCTCTACCGGATCATAGGAATCGGAAAGAGAGACGACTTTACCAGCCTTTCTAAGCTCATCTATCGCAGTATATCTGATGATGGAAAATAGCCAGGTTTTTGCCTTGGATGCATCCTTTAGCTTTGCCTGTCCTTCCAAAATCTTCAAATACGCCTGCTGAAGCACATCCTTTGCCATCTCATCCTCAAAAGAGCAACATTGCCGAGCCCAGAGGTACGCATCCCTGTGGTGTGCTTTTAAGATATGATCAAGCTGGCTGCGATTCATTTACATAGGTTAGTCGGGGAATGAATCCAATATATGACAGAGTTGATTAAAAAATTTTAAGATTTTATAATTGGAAAATTGAACCAGGGAATTTTTCAATCTTCCAATTTTTCAATTTTGGCATCTTTGATTCTAAAGAGGTACGCTAAAGTAAACTCTAAATTAGTGGAGCTCATGTCGAAAATACGATCTTGGCTCTCTGGATTGGTGAAATCATAGGCAAAGCGGACTTCACCGGTCAAGGTGCTTTTACCAAAAAGTTTAGATATTCCAGCTCCAGCAGTGAGTCCGTACATGATTTTTTTTAGTGTGTCACTTGGACCTCCATAGGTAGGAATTTCTAAAGGAGTCGCATCAGCGTACTCTCTAGTGAGGTCTTTGGCTTGAAGCATAAACCCTAGATGTGGGCCCATTTTGATCTGAAATCTACCTGACCTTCCTAGGAAAAAGCTGGATAAAATCGGGACTTTTAGGTAGTCAAACTGAGTTTCATTAGTTCTGATGGGATCGGATTCTAATTCGATCTGTGAAAAACCAATTCTGAGGAACTGTAAGTTGACTTCAATTCCTGCATTTTTGGCATTGAAGTGCTCAAAAACCAAGGCAAAAGTAGGTGCTCCGATTCCATCTACTGAAGTTGCTCTACTACTTGGAGAAGGACGGTAAGAATAGGTAGAAGTAGTATAGCCACCACGGATTCCGACACTGGTCTGCGCCAATGCTGCAAAAGATGCTAAAATGAAAATGCTCGTGAGCAAAACTCTATTCATGTCCAAAATTAATAAATTATCGATTTTGTCAGGTATTATTTATTGATTTCTAGAAGTTCTGAGAAACCTTACTAGGCAGGACTATGGTTTGGAGATGCCAAGTTTGCTGATGAGGCATGCTTGGATAGAGTTCTAGATCACAAATCTCGCATAGCAAATACCACCGTGCAAACCTCCGTTAACATACTGGTATAAAGAATGTCAGAAAAAAAGCTCCACCTGGGAGCTCTTCAATTAGTCATTCAGAAATAACTGACGTTAGGATTTCTTTTTCTTTTCATCAGGTTTCAAATCGTCTCTATCCTTTAGTTTTTTGTCTTCTACATTCTTATTGAGAAACTCGTTGATTTTATCAATCGAAAAGGAAGAGGAGATTTCGCCAAAGGAATTTATGTTCATTTTGAAGCCGTTCAAATCTTCATGAACCTTCGGGTCTTCGTTTTTCTTTTTCTTCTTAGTCATACTCATGTGTTTTTAGCCGATTACTTCTAAAGTTGCTAACGCAAATCTGATACGCTTGGCCACTTCTTCAGTCCCTAAAATAGCAAAAATCTCCATCAAATCAGGACCAATGCCAACTCCAGTTATTGCAAGTCGTACTGCTTGCATCACTTTTCCCAGTTTGATTTCTTTTGCTTCAGAGGTTTCGCCCAGCATAGCTTTTGCCTTTTCTGCATCGTATGCGCCAGTATATCCCTCCAGTGACTCAGCATAAGCCGTAAGAACTGTGACCGCATCTGCATTCCATCTTTTGCCTGCAATATCCTGATCAAATTCTGTTGGGGTTATTACCACGAATTTACTTCCTTGCCATAGTTCAGCGGGAAAAGTAACGCGCTCCTTATTCAATGCGACAATTGCTTCTGCAGTGTCTTGTAGGATAGTAATTCCTTCTGCTGAAGCCTCAGCGATCACATAGTGAGCAAGGTCTTTATTAGATTTTGCTTTCAAATATTGCTCGTTGTACCACTTTGCTTTCGCAATATCAAACTTGGTTCCAGACTTCCCGATTCTCTCCACAGAGAATGCTTCAACCAATTCCTCCAAAGTGAAGATTTCTCGCTCATCTCCAGGATTCCAACCTAGGAACGCCAAGAAATTCAAAAATGCATCTGAGAAATAACCTTGCTCACGAAAGCCAGCAGCAGTTTCACCATTCTCTTTATTTTCCCAGTTTATAGGGAAAACAGGGAATCCTAGCTTATCACCGTCACGTTTGGAAAGTTTACCGTTTCCGTCAGGCTTAAGCAAAAGTGGCAAATGTGCAAACTCAGGCATGGTATCCTCCCAGCCAAAGAATTTGTAAAGCAACACGTGCAGCGGTGCAGAAGGAAGCCATTCCTCACCACGGATCACGTGAGTAATATTCATCAAATGATCATCGACGATATTTGCCAAATGATACGTTGGCATGCCATCAGATTTCATCAACACTTTATCATCCAGCGTGGAGGAGTGAACCATTACCCAACCGCGGATCATGTCATTCAGGCGTACATCTTCTTTGAGTGGTATTTTTACGCGGATCACATATGGATCTCCGGATTCTAGTCTTGCCTTCACTTCTTCTTTGGAAAGTGTCAGCGAGTTATTCATCTGAGTTCGGCTGATACTGTTGTATTGTGGTTGGACTACCCGCGCGGCAGTCAATCGCTCACGCATCGCTTCTAGTTCTTCAGAAGTGTCAAAAGCATAGTAAGCATGTCCAGCTTCCACCAGATCAAGGGCATATTGCATATAGCTTGACTTGCGCTCAGACTGTCGATATGGCCCACAGTCACCAGGATTCCAAGGACTTTCGTCAGGAGAAATACCTAGCCAAGCCAGAGATTCTTTAATGTAATCTTCAGTTCCGGGTACAAAACGAGCCTGATCCGTGTCTTCGATTCTCAAAAGGAATTTCCCGCCCATTTTTCGGGCGAAAAGGTAATTGTAAAGTGCAGTACGTACACCGCCTATATGTAAAGGCCCCGTGGGTGATGGGGCGAATCTTACGCGAACTTCTCTACTCATGGATTTCTAAGTCAATACCCTATTTAATAAAGTTGAGGGCTTATTTTGATTTTATGGTCGGGTGGCAAAGATAAGGAATTGTAGTGGAAGGGAACGGATTCCACTAGCATACACAGGTAAAAAGTTAGAAGGGTAGAAATAGATTCATTAATAATCCTCTAATCCCTGTTTTTCAACACATCTCCTACTTTTATACTAATTCTTTTTCCCGGCTAGCCTTGCAGAAAACTGATTTGACACACAAGAGAAAGTCATTCCTATAGGACCTGCCTCTGATTCTGAACTCTTATCACCTCCAGATGTTTATTACCTGGTAAAAGCAGCTTGAAATCAAAATTTGGAATTCATAAAGCGCTAACTTTACCGTACCAACCTACTATTAAAACCATAAGCTTTTGGATCGTCAGGATTTTCTTTCCATTTACCAATCAGACCCTATTTTTCAAACTATCGCGCATGAGATTTCAAGTGGCGAAAAGCTTACACATCAGATAAAAGGCTTATCCGGAAGCCTGGATATGGTTTTGTTTTCTGCTCTTTTTCAGACAAAAGGAGGATTTCACCTTATAATAGCTCAAGACAAAGAGGAGGCCGCTTATCTCAATTCTGATCTTCAGAATCTGCTGAATAGCGAAGCGCACATGATCTTCCCTTCCAGTTTTAAGCGTGCATATCAATACGAGGAAATAGACAATGCCAATGTTCTGATGCGCTCTGAGATTCTCAATCTTGTGCTGGAAGAGAAAGGCAAATCACGGATTATCATCACCTACCCAGAGGCTATCTACGAGCGGGTGATCAACAAACGCTCCCTCCTCGAAAACACATTTTCGGCTAGAGTAGGCGAACAAGTGGATATGGAGTTTGTGTCTGAAATTCTGGCTAGTTACGATTTTGAGCGGACGGATTTTGTGTATGAACCGGGGCAATTTGCCATCCGAGGAGGTATTTTGGATGTGTTTTCATTTTCTAATGAGAATCCATATCGACTGGAGCTTTTTGGAAAAGAGATAGAAAGCATACGGACTTTTGATCCAGAGACGCAACTTTCAATAGCCAGCGTAGATCAAATAGCATTGATTCCAAACGTGCAGACCAAGCTTCTTCAAGAAGTACGGCAGTCATTCTTAGGGTTTTTGCCTGAGCAGACGATTGTGTGGATCAAGGATTACCAGCTGACTTTGGATGTAATGGACGAATGCTTTCACAAAGCTTCCTTAGCCTTTGATCAGATCATCAACAAAACAAACAATACTAAAATAGTACTCGGCCCTGGGGATCTATTTGATAAAGGATCTGACTTTTCTAAGCTTTCAGCCAATTTCTCACGGGTAGAATTTGGTAAGCAGTTTTATCTGCATAATGCTAAAAAATTCTCTTGGGAATCTCAGCCACAGGCTTCGTTCAATAAGAATTTTGACCTACTAGTTGCCCAGCTTTCGGAGAATGAAAAGAAAGGATTTGTCAATATTCTTACAGCCGAAAATGCCAAGCAACTAGATCGATTGCTAGGGATTTTCAGAGAATTGGATCCGACCTTACAAGTGCAAAGCATGCTTCTTGGGCTGCGGGAAGGATTTGATGATAAGCAGTCAAAAATCGCATTTTTCACAGATCATCAGCTTTTTGAGCGTTTTCATCGCTATAAGACCCGCAACAAAGCCAGTAAATCCAAAGCCCTTACTATTAAAGAACTGAAAGCTTTGCATCCTGGTGATTACATAGTTCACGTGGATTATGGAGTAGGGCGCTTTGCAGGTTTGGAAAAAGTGGATGTGGCCGGCAAAATGCAAGAAGCCGTAAGACTGGTGTTTAGAGATGATGATTTGCTTTATGTGAACATTCACTCATTGCATAAAATCTCCAAATTTTCTGGACAAGAAGGTGCCGTCCCTTCCATGTCCAAGCTTGGTTCTCCTGAGTGGGACAACAAGAAATCCAGAGCCAAAAAGCAAGTCAAGGATATTGCGAAGGATTTGATCGCGCTTTATGCGAAGAGAAGATCAGCTTCGGGATTTGCTTTCAATCCAGATTCTGTGCTACAGATCGAGCTGGAATCTTCCTTCATCTATGAGGATACCCCCGACCAGGCTATTGCCACCCAAGATGTCAAAACCGATATGGAGAAGTCCTATCCTATGGATCGATTGGTTTGTGGAGATGTGGGATTTGGTAAAACAGAAGTTGCGATCCGAGCAGCATTCAAAGCGGTAAATGATCGTAAGCAGGTTGCTATTTTAGTGCCTACCACGATTCTAGCTATGCAGCATTTTCAGACTTTCAGTGAGCGTCTGGAGAATTTCCCGGTGAAGGTTGAATACATCAATCGCTTTCGTAGTGCAAAAGAAATCAAGGAAATCATAGCTCAGGTGAAAACCGGAGAGATCGATATCCTCGTAGGTACGCACAAGATTGTCAATAAGGATATTGTCTTCAAGGATTTGGGCCTTTTGGTGATTGATGAAGAGCAGAAGTTTGGGGTGAAAGTAAAAGATCAACTGAAAAATCTTCGTGTAAACGTGGATGTGTTGACCTTGACCGCTACGCCGATTCCAAGGACCTTGCACTTTTCCCTAATGGGAGCAAGAGATTTGTCCGTGATCGCTACGCCGCCACCAAACAGGCAACCGGTCACTACTGAAGTTCAGACATTTCAAGAGGAAGTGATTCGCGATGCGATTTCTTATGAATTAAGAAGAGGTGGACAGGTTTTCTTCGTGCACAATCGCGTGGGAGAAATAGATTCTATTGCCAATCTGATCATGAAGCTGGTGCCTGATGCAAGAGTAGTCGGTGCTCACGGCCAAATGGAAGGGAAAAAGCTGGAAAAAGTAATGGTGGATTTTATCCATCATGAATACGATGTGTTGGTTTCTACCAATATTATTGAATCCGGGCTCGATATTCCAAATGCCAATACGATTATCATCAATCGTGCACATATGTTTGGGATGAGTGATTTGCATCAGATGCGTGGCAGAGTAGGACGAAGTAATAAGAAGGCATTTTGCTACTTGCTCACTCAGCCGATGTCCGGCTTGACAGCGGAAGCTAGAAAAAGAATGCAAACGCTGGAGGAATTCTCAGATTTGGGAGATGGCTTCAAGGTGGCGATGAAAGATTTGGATATTCGGGGAGCGGGGAATTTGTTAGGGGCTGAGCAAAGTGGTTTTATCACTGATTTGGGATTTGAGATGTATCACAAAATTCTTGATGAAGCAGTTCAGGAATTGAAGGAAAATGAGTTTGCAGCGTTATTTGAAACGGAGTTGTCCGAGAAG
Organism: Algoriphagus antarcticus; assembly: GCF_002150685.1. Taxonomy (GTDB): domain Bacteria; phylum Bacteroidota; class Bacteroidia; order Cytophagales; family Cyclobacteriaceae; genus Algoriphagus; species Algoriphagus antarcticus. Next base: position 161,243 of record NZ_MSSW01000001.1, on the reverse strand, counting down.
GTCAAGGTGCTGGTTCAGGACTGTACGATTGAGACTGATCTGGAATTGCTAATTCCAGAAGAGTACGTAGGAAATATCAGCGAAAGACTTGGGCTGTATTCCAAACTAGATGCAATCAAAAATGAAGAAGAGTTGGCTAAATTCTCTACCATGCTGCTGGATAGGTTCGGTCCATTCCCACCTTCGGTTACAGATTTGATGGAAACGGTGCGCTTGAGATGGAAAGCTGAAAAGCTTGGTATTGAAAAGCTTGTGTTGAAAGGTGGAATGATGAAGTGTCATTTATTACCATCTACTCGCGACGATTATTATTCTTCAGATATTTTCCAGAAAATTATGCGATTTGCGCAGATGAATAGTAAACTTTGCAAAATAAAGGAGTACAAGAATCGTTTGATTCTTACATTATCGAATGTTTCAACCATTTTCAAAGCTCAGATTAAGCTCAAAGAGATGAATGATGCATGATTTTGAAATAATTTAATGGCATAAAAATTGCAGATTTGCCTATCGATTTTGCTGATTTTCTGTGTTTTTGGCTGTTTTTTGCCAAAAGGAATAAAAGGACGTCATCTCAAATCATTGGAAGTGCTTGACAATGCAATTATATTAGCACACTGAAAAAGACCTAAAACAATTAGATATATGCGTCTGAGTAACAAATCATGGGGAATGTGGGTAGTAGCTTTAGCGATAGTTGGAAGCTCTATTTTAACCTCTTGTAATAAAACTCCTGGCTATGGCAGAAGAACTGCCAACAAACCTGGCAAAAAAAGTGCTACGACCGGAGCAGAATTCAGTTTTGATGAAAACGATTCTACTCAATTTTTTGTAGCCAAAAATGCCGAGCAAATTCCAGGACCAAACTTGAAATTTATTCAAGGAGGTAGAGCCGTGCTAGGTTCTCAAGAAGAGGATGTGATGGCATTCCGAGATAATCAAGAAAGAACAGTGACACTTTCTAACTTCTATTTGGACGAAACGGAAGTTACTAATAATGACTATCGAGAGTACCTATTCAACATGGGTAAAAAAGTAAGTGCAGATTCACTTCTCAAACTTGAGCCTAAAGACAATGTGTGGGCTGGTGGAGAGATGAGTTTTAATGACATGTATCAGTCATATTACTTTAGGTTTCCAGGGTTCAACTTTTATCCTGTAGCGGGTGTTTCCTGGGTTCAAGCCAATGCTTATTCAAAGTGGAGAACTGATTATGTGCTCGAAATCATAAGAGAAGATAGAGGTATAGATTCCTCCTTCAACAAAAATCAACTTATAGAAAGAGGGGTAGCACTTGCAGACTATAGATTACCTACAGAAGCTGAATGGGAGTACGCTGCCAAAGCCATGATTGGTACACAATACCTTGACGAAAATCAGGAAAATGGCCGAATCTATCCATGGGATGGTAGAGGTCTTCGTAGCCCTTACAATGTGAAAAGAAAAGGTCAGCAAGGGGATTTCCTTGCCAACTTCAAAAGAGGAAGAGGAGATTACGCAGGAATCGCAGGTGGACAATCAAATGACGGAGAGATCATTCCGACCAATGTATATGACATGGCACCAAATGATTTTGGATTGTATCACATGGCTGGGAACATGAACGAATGGGTTCAGGATATTTATCGTCCATTATCTTACCAAGACTTTGATGACCTCAATCCAGTGAGAAATACTGGTGTAGGTGACGAAGAAGATACGTATTTCACTTCGATGTTAACTGACGAATTCAGAGTTTACAAGGGGGGGTCTTGGAGAGACGTAGCCTATTGGCTTGCTCCTGGTACCAGAAGATTTATGCATCAGGATTCTGCTACCAATCACATTGGTTTCAGATGTGCAATGATCTCTATCGGAGAAAAAGGGAATTAAAAAATAAGCAACTTTTATAAAGCCCCATCAATTGATTTTGATGGGGCTTTTTTATACCCATATGGGACTAGTTTGGTTAAAACAATTTCCTGAAAAATCCACGCAGCAATACCTGGATTCAAATTCTGTAAGTATGCAGCGATAATTTTTTAACGATCTATATATCAGTGTAGTACTGTTGAATTTTTGTAACTTACTAGTGTACTAAAACCCAAATGACATGGAAACCATTGCGAAAATTGAATCTTGGGCGGATAGGCATCATCCCCAGTGGATAGACTTTCTCCGCGTTGTATTAGGACTATTTATTCTTTACAAAGGCGTACTCTTTATTTCCAATACCAGCGACTTAATGAACCTGATGAAAAATAAGGATCTTCAGTTCTTCAACCTTGGCTTAGCACATTATGTGGCTTTTGCTCACTTGGTAGGAGGATTTTTAATTGCAGTAGGATTAGTGACCAGATTTGCTATCCTCTTCCAAATTCCGATTCTTTTGGTCGCCGTATTCTTCGTCAATATCGAATCAGGATTTCTTTCTGTTTCAAATAATTTGGAGTTCGAACTATCCCTACTCGTTCTGATCTTGTTAATCGTATTTCTGATTTTCGGCTCTGGTAAATTCTCTTTGGATAATTACATGAAAGAACATCCTAGGTGGTAGTAGCATGAAGGCAATGTGGGCATAAGTGAACCTTATGCCCATTTTATTAAGTTATCGCACTTCATCTGACGGCATGTTTAAGTAATTTTCTAATTGGCGTATTTGCTGTATATAGTTCAAAGAATTTGGAAGTAACTTTATCAAAACAATTCTTGTATTTTTTCTGAAGTAATTCCTTCTTGGTCAATCTCCCTATGTTCGTTACAGTTGGATGGCGACTATTTATTTTTCATCACACCCGCTTTAATCTCCGCCTTTAGATTATTTTCCTTCGGCGGAATAGGACATGCATAGCCAGTCGAATAGGCACAATAAGGATTATAAGCCTTATTGAAATCCAATTCTATTGTGTTACCTGCTGGAATTTTCAAATCTATATATCTTCCACCACCGTAGGTTTCGGTTCCATTGGTCTGATCTGTAAAAGGCAGGAAAAGATGGTCTTTATATTTCTCTTGAGTTCTTAGCTGATGACTTTGGTAGATGTTCAGCTGGTATTCTTTTCCATCCAAAGAAAACGTCGCAACTCCATACACATCATAATCCTTGATGGAGTTGGCGGTGGTTTTCATTTGAAAAAGGCGTTGGAGAGGTAGCTTTTCAAATTTGGCCAAGACATGATATTTCTCATCAATAGAGAAGAAATGGTGCTCTTCGAATGCCTTCCGTTCCTTAGCAGAAAGCGGAGATTCATCAGGATTCTTATATTCCTCATTCAATTCATGTTGGAATTCCAGAATAGTGGCCATATACTCATTTTGAGCGTGTAGGTTTTGAGATAATCCTACCATTGAAAAAGCAATTAAAAGAAATTCTTTCATAGTGAGTTAAATAGGAAAAGCTATTTTTAGTAAGATATTCTACAAAGTATTGATTAGTTACTCAGGATAAAAGAAGATCAAAAACAATTTTTGAAATCCTACTAATCACTTTAAGTTTAAATTATAATCCGTTCATTTTCAATGATTAGCAAATCACCTTATATTGATACCAACTTGAATTTTTAACTTTTAAAATTGATTCTTATGGAAAGCAAAAATGGTTTTTTAAAAATGAACATAGCTGAATTTGTTTCTTGGATCCAGTCTCAGCGTGTTGCGCGCACCATTCTCACAGTGCAGCAACATCACACTTGGAGTCCTAATTTCACACATTTCAATGGTAGCAATCATTTCGAGCGACAATTGGCCATGAAAAATCACCATGTCAGAAACAATGGTTGGAGCGATATAGGTCAGCATTTCACCAGCTTTCCAGACGGTACTATTGTAACGGGGAGATCTCTGGAATCTACCCCTTCCTGTATTTTTGGTGCAAATAGAGATTCTATATGCATAGAGCATCTGGGCAATTTCGATAAAGATGGTGATAATATGACTAACGAGCATCGGCTAGCCATTATCCAAATGACAGCTGCACTTTGTGATAAATTCAGATTACCGGTGAATACCTTCAGTATCATTTATCATCACTGGTTTGAGCTAAGTACAGGGAAAAGAAACAATGGTATGGGAGGAAATAAATCTTGTCCAGGCACTAATTTCTTTGGTGGAAATAAAGTGGAGGATTGCATGACTAATTTCCTTCCGCTAGTAGAGCAGCAACTTCAGAGCACACCCATTCCACACTTACCAGTTGGAATTGAAAAGTATGTCGCAGTGACTGCCAATTCTCTTAGTATTCGCAGCTCACCTAGTGCATCAGCTTCCAAAGCCTCGGATAGAGACGCTGCCCAATTGGGTGCGATATTGAGAATCTATGAGGAGTCTAATGGTTGGCTTAAAATCTCAAATAGTCAGTCGCACTGGGTGTATGGGAAATATACCGCAGATGTGCAAAGAGCCACTGTAAATGCCAATGTGCTTCGCGTGAGAAGCGGGCCAGGCTCTGAATTTCCTGTGGTGGATAACATGATGAAATCAGAGGAGATTTTTATTTCGAAAATAAAAGGAGACTGGGCAAAAATCAGTTTGGAAGAAAAATGGCTAAGCAAAAGCTACTTGGACTTCAAATAGCTTTCGGCATTAAAATATTTGATTCTTCCCGATTATGAGGGTAGAATTCTCAGCTTGTGGAATTAATACAGAAAATAAAAATCTTGAATCCTACTTAATTTCCAATTAGGAAGGATTCATTTTTTGGAACAGAGTTGGTCAATTTATGCATGCCACTGAACTAGAGCTACTTTCGTCTAAAGGAAGTAATTACCAACTTAACCACTAGTATTATGAGTTTATTGAAAGATGTAAGAGTAGCTATACTTGCTACGAATGGATTTGAGGAATCAGAACTTGTAGAACCTAAGCGTGCCCTAGAAAAAGAGGGAGCAGAAGTATTTATTATATCCCCAGAGAATGATCATATCAAAGGCGGGAAGAATGGGAACTAGAGTGATCCGATCAAAGTAGATGCTCGAGTGGATCAAGTGAGCGCAACTGACTTTGATTCTTTACTTCTTCCTGGCGGTGTGATAAATCCGGATTTATTGAGAAGGGATCTTGCTTCTATAGATTTTGTCAAGAGCTTTTTCAAAGATCATAAGCCTGTAGCAGCCATCTGCCATGGGCCGCAAATACTCATAGAAGCTGGAGTCACCAATGGTCGTACCTTGACTTCCTTTCCATCAATAAGGAAAGATCTGGAAAATTCAGGAGCACATTGGGTAGACGAAGAAGTCGTCGTGGATAGCGGCTTAGTAACATCCCGAAGTCCAAAAGACCTGCCGGCATTTAACAAAAAAATGGTGGAGGAATTCCGAGAAGGAAAGCATTCAGGACAGACTGCTTACTCATAAATAAGCCCGATTAATCAACTTAATTGGGCTTTTTGTCAATATAAGAAGCCAAACAGCCAAAGCGGGATAGTACAACCTACGCCATACTCTATATCATCTTTGACCAAATAGGAGTCTTCAACATCCCTGATCTGAGAAGAGGTTTTGCTTTTGCCTCCAATTTCAAAAGTCCATTTTTTATTAATTAAAAAATCGCCTTTTGCAGCAAGATTAACTTGAGCAACGCTTCGAAGCTGATTTGCAAAGAAAGTCTCTCGAATCGTACCAACATTTGCATTCTCCTCCCCGAGAGCTTGGAGTAAATTTGAGTTGCAGAGGTAAAGTTTCTCAGGTTTAGTAAGTGCTCCAATGCCTGTATTTGGCTTATGAAGACTTTGAAGAATTCGGGCTCTATCCAGTAGATCCAATGCTCTAAGCAAACTTGGTCTCGAAATACCTGTTTTTTGACTTAGTTCACTGACATTCGGAGTAAAAGGAACCGAAGTAGCTACAATGCGGATTAATTTTTTGAGCTTAAATTGCATTTCATAATCCATATTTTCCACCGCATTCAAATCTACTTCAATTGTAATCTGAACTGTCTTTTGAAGTTTATCTAAATAATGATCTTTGCCTTCCTTAAAAAAAGGATAAGCTCCCCATTTCACATATTGCTGATAAATTGGTATCGGTTGGATTTTTTCTAATACCTGCGTGCTTAGTGAGACGTGATTTTCTATTATTTCTCTTAGAGAAAAGCTTGGGAATTGAATCCCTAATTCTAATTCTATAAACTCTCTTAGCGAAAGTTCTGGTAAAAGATAACTCACGGCGCGCCGACTAAGGTCTGATTCTCCCTTGTAAATTTCTAATACGGAAGACGATGTGAATACTACTTTGAGCTGGGGGAAGTCATCGTAAATTAGTTTTAACTCCCGAGACCAATTCGGATACTTATGAATTTCGTCCAGTAACAATACTTTTCCCCCCGTAAGCTGAAAATCCTCGGCCAATTCCAAGATAGAATGATCTGAAAAATAAAGATCATCCAGGGAAACAAACAAGATTGACCCATTTTCAGGAAGGTGCTTTTTGCCATGCTGAAGCAATAGGCTCGTTTTGCCAGCCCCCCGAGCCCCGCTGATCGCGATAAGGCGTTCATTCCAGTCTATTTTTTCTAGAAGGAACCTCTGGAAGTCTAAAGATATACCCTGTATTTTCTTTTGAGAATTGAGGTGCAGTTTTTCCATTGTAAAATAGATTTTACACAAAAGTATTGATTTTGTTAAATCTATTTTACAGTAAGTGCTATTTATTGTAAAATCTATTTTACAATTAGCCTAGGTCAGTTCCCCACATAAAGATTAAGAATAGAATCCCTATTACGATTCTATAGTAACCAAAAGCTGTAAAGCCATTTTTCGAAACGAATTTTAAGAACACTTTTACCGCAAACCAAGCAGTGATGAAAGCCACCATAGAGCCAATTCCGAGGAGAGATAATTGGTGATTGGTAAAAACTAAATCAGTTTTCAACAAGTCGTAGCCAGAAGCCGCCATCATGGTAGGGACGGCTAATAGAAAGGAAAATTCTGTCGCCTGCTTTTTGTCCAAACCATTGAATACCCCCCCAATGATCGTGGCAGCAGCTCTAGAAGTTCCAGGTACCATGGATAAGCACTGAAACAAACCGATGAAAAAGGCATTTTTGTACGAAATGTCTTCCACTTCAGCCACTTTGGTTTCAGTATTCACCACTTTTTTGTCAACGAATATCAAAATTACACCACCAATGATCAGCGAAACTGAAACGACTATGGGATTAAATAAATATTCCTTGATATAATCATAGGCTAGCAAACCTATTATAGCAGTAGGGACAAATGCTGCAAATAACTTGAGGTAAATATTGATGCCCTGAAGAAAGCGCTTGATATACATGAGTGCAATGGCTAGTATAGCCCCGAGCTGTATGAAGATTTCGAAGGTCTTCACAAATTCGTCGTCGTGAATATTCATCGCTGCAGATGCCAAAATCATATGTCCAGTGGAGGAAACAGGCAAAAATTCAGTCAGGCCTTCTATGATGGCAATAATAATACTTTGAGTAACTGTCATGCAGAAAAAGGGAAAGTCAGTTGATATTTAAGCTGGCAAAGTTAATAAACCAGTTTACACTCTTCCGCATAAAATCTAGATTCAGATAGATTCCATTCTAAAATTCAGATTCTTTAAGATCATGTAATTTCATTACCCGTTAAATTTTTACTTCTTTAATAGTTCAACCTTCACTACATGAAAAAATTCTCTCTCTTACTCACTTTATTTTTGGTGTCATTTTTCAGTTTCTCTCAAGAAATAAAAGAATCCACATTCAAGTCTGAAATTCAAGAAGTAACAGTCTTCCTATCTGGAGCACAAATTTTCGAAACTTCCAGTGGAAAGATCCCAGCTGGGGAGTCATTTATTTTGATCAAGGGACTTTCTCCCTATTTGGATGAAAAAAGTATTCAAGTGAAAGGGATGGGAGATTTTACCATTCAGGCAGTAAATAAGCGGTTAGATTACCTCTCTGAGCAAAAGACTGGAGAGAAAGTGCAAGCGCTTCAGGATTCTATTTTGGCTATTCAGAGAAACCAAGGTAAAGAATTTGCCCGACTGGAAGTCCTGAAGGAAAAGACCAGTTTACTGAATGCTAATAAAAATATTGGCGGAACACAGAATGGATCGAGCTTGACGGAGCTGAAGCAGGCGATGGATTTTTACGATGCGGAACTGATGAAAATCAAGACAGAGGAATTGAAAATCCAAGCGAATATCCAGCAAGAAGATGATGAAATGAACAAGCTGAGCAATCAAATTACAGCGATGCAAGCGTCTTTTAATGAATCAACGTCGGAAATTAGGATAAGGGTAAAATCGGATCGTGGGGGTACTGCCGATTTTGAAATTAACTACCTCGTGGCCAATGCAGGTTGGTATCCAAAATACGACGTGCGTGTGAAAAACGTAAGTTCTCCGCTTTCTCTGACGTACAAGGCAGAAGTTTATCAAAATACCGGAGTGGACTGGAAGGACGTCAAACTTCGATTTTCCAATGGCAATCCCAATCAAGGTGGCCAAATTCCTGATCTAGAAAAGTGGGAATTGAATTTTGCGCGATTGACCACTTTCAATCCAAGGGCTCAAACTTTCGGATCTGTAGCTGGACGAATTACCAGTGCTTCCGACGGAAGCCCTCTTCCAGGAGCAAACATCTTGGTAAGTGGCACCACTATTGGAACCGTGTCCGATATGGAAGGGAATTACTCGCTGACTTTGCCTTCAGGAGCTAGCCAATTGAGTGCTTCCTTCATTGGCTATCAGCCCAGACAAATTGCTATTAATTCATCCAGAGTGAATATTTCTCTACAGGAAGACACCCAAGCATTGGAAGAAATTGTAGTTATGGGATATGGAGCTGAGCAAAAGAAATCAATGGCAGGAGCCACTGTCCGACTTAGGGGTATAAGTACCTTGGATGGTGCCCCTGCTCCTTTACTTCAAACTTCCGTAGTAGAAAATCAAACTACCGTAGAAATCGAAGTTGCTGAGCCATATTCAATCAAATCAAATGGGGAGAAAACCTTAGTGGACCTGAAAAATTTTCAGGTGGAAGCTTCCTACAGGTACTCTGTTGTTCCAAAGCTGGATAATGATGCTTTCTTGATTGCCGAAATTTCCGATTGGAGTCAATACAGCTTGCTGGAAGGAGAAAGCAATTTGTACTTTGAAGATGGATTTGTGGGCAGATCCATTTTAAACGGATCTTCTTTGCAAGATACCTTGGAGGTTTCCATGGGTAGGGATAGAAGCATAGTGATTCAGCGGGAGAAAAATGATGAGTTTTCCAAAAAGCGTGCAATTGGATCAAATATCACTGAAAGCCGTGAGTATAAAATCACGGTGAAAAATAATAAGTCCCAAGCAGTGACTATCAATGTAGAAGATCAGATTCCTATTTCTGTGAATTCTGATATTACAGTAGAAGCTTTGACACTTTCTGGAGGAAAATTAGATCCACAAACTGGAAAAGTTACTTGGACAATCACGCTACAGCCTGGTGCTCAGCAAGAGCTCAAACTCCAATATGAAGTCAAATATCCCAAGAAGGAAAAAGTGATTTTGGATTAGACTTGCTCTAACTTTGAAAAAAGGGTTAAACCAGCTTGGGAAGCTGGTTTAACCCTTTTTAGATAAGCATAAACAGAAAATATGACTATTTCAAAATCCAATAATTTAGATAGCCTGAAGGAGTTTCTAGTACTACTTTGAATACCTCGGATTGTGTGCCTTTAAGTGAAAATGTCTTTTTTTCATCTGCTAAATTTACTTCACCGACTAGCCAGTAGTTGTCCAAGCCTCCGGTTTGGAAATCGTTGGTTGTAGACACCCAAACTCTTCCTGTTTGATCTTGGGAAAGCACTTTCCAAGTCATAGAGATCTCTCCATTTTTCAACTCAGCGGAAAGATTGCTAGCATGAACAGGTCCGATGAATGGTGTTCCGTCCAATTCCATTGCAATCTTTTTTGGAATGTTTAACCCTAAGTGATATGCCATAGAAGGAAGTATATCTACCATTTCAGGTACCTGCTCGAAGTGTGTGTTTGTCTCTTCAGCATTTGTTACGATCCAAATCTTTCTCTCCCGGTCTGATTGCCCGCCATGTCCAAATCCATCATCTTCACGCCCATGATCGGTCGTGATTATGATCAACCAATCTTCTTTATAATTCTTTACCCGGTATTGAATTGCATCCCAAACTCTTCCTATTTGCACGTCTGCTTTTTGCACTCCATCTATCATTTCAGGGCTGTTACCATAGCTATGTCCCATGTCATCGGAATATTCCAGATACATCCAAGATAGATCCGGGCCTACTTTTGAGATATAACGGGCTGCTTCTTTGGACACAGCTTCATCTACGTTATGAATATAAATCCTATCCTCTCCGTGCGGAAAATTCAAGCTATCCAGTTCCATTCCGTCAAAATAGTAGTCAAAAGTAAAGTCTCCCGTCTCTGGTAAATTTGCCCCGACCAGTTTGGTTCTATTGTCCAGCCAAGTGGAGAAAATTGCTGTTTTCTTGGTTGGATCTGCTTCTTTCAATATTCGGAAAATCGTCCAATAATTATAGTTTGGGGATTCAATATCATTGTCCCAGACATTGTGCTTGTTTGCCCAAACTCCCGTGAGAAGTGAGTTGTAGCCTACAGCTGAGATTGTTGGAGTTTCAGAATAGCCGCCCACTTCGCCTCCCATACTTGCTACTGCAAAGCCACCTTCAGTAATTATTTTGTCAATGTTTGGCGTAGCTACCGTGTCCAATACATCTGCGGGGATTCCATCTAGAATCACGAAAAGCACTTTTTTCGCATTATTTTGAGCATATCCGTGAGATACAAGCAAAGCCATGGCAGCAGCCATCAGTATTCTTTTCATTCTTCTTTTAATTTTTGATCCTTAGTTCTTCTTATATGGAAGTGGCCTGACCCAAGGAGTCAAGCCACTTTGCCAGTTCACAATTCAGTGTTAATTCCAGCCGAAAATCTGCTCCAAGTTAGGATTAAGAGTCACTTGCTGAATAGGCACTGGACGATAATAGTATTTTGGTTCCTCAAAAGTCCTAGTTTTTGATTCTGTTACCATCATTCCACCGTTTTCCCCATTTTCTAAGAACACATCTACATTCTCATCGATAGTTCCTGCTTTGTAATAGATCAAGGTGACTCCAAGGCTGTTTTTTACTTTTTCATCTCCTACCGGAATGGTGGTGTTCTTGCTTACCAAGATCACATCTTCTACACCATCACCCGTCAAATCATATTTACCCAGACCAGAGAAATACATTCCCTGCGGAATACGCGCCATTAACTTTCCGGCATGCCACCTCATCAAGTCGTCATACCTATAGCCTTCCATTGCAAGCTCCACCCTTCTCTCTCTTCGAATTTCTAGTAAAACACCAAAGTTTGATCCGGAAAGATTTGGATATTTATTTCTCAGAAATGGATCAGGATCTGAATTTGCATCAGTCAAACTAAGATCCGGAATTCCGGCTCTTTTTCTCAAGAGGTTGATGGATATATCCAGATCTCCCTGAGTCACCTCATTCAACTCTACTTTGGATTCGGCAAATGTCAAAAGAACCTCCGCATAGCGATATGCGGGAAAATCCTTACTTCCTGCGACCACATTATCAATGGTATTCTGATACCCTTTCAGTTGATGATAGCCAGTAAAGTTTTTGTTCAGAGCCTGTATATAGGCCGTGGTATTTGGCTGGCGCACCCATCCAGGGTATGCGATCGTCTGCATCAAACGAGGATCTCTGTTTTGAAATTCTTCAACAAATTCCAGCGTTTCAAAGGCAGTAATTTCGGAAAACCTAGAGCCATCACTCATCAAATAGCTCATTACCAAATCTCGGGAAGGAGATTGCTCATAGTCACCAAAGACCGTATAGTTGATGTCTCCATTTCGATCCTTGTTCACATCGTAAGGATTTGCGAGTATCACTTCAGGATTCCCCATGAGATTATCACTTCCAAACAGGGCGGCATAATCTGCACTTGGATTTCCAGTCGAATAAATTCTGTATAATCCTGAATTCATGATCTCCTTTGAGATATCTCTGGCTTTTTGCAGAAGTTCAGTAGAAGATGCCTCCAATCCGAGTTCTGGATGATATTTGCGATAAGTTCCTTCATAAAGAGCAACTCTGGAATAAAAAGCTTTTACTGCCCATACATTAGGAGTTCCAGTTGGCACAGCGTCTCTTACATTTGCTGTGGCGTACTCCAAGTCTTCAATCATTTTTGCCACCACCATTTCACGGGAATCGCGACCTTTATATAGCTCTTCATCACTTGGGCCAAGGGTTGTTTCATACCATGGTACATCTGAATATCTCTTCACCATTCCGAAGTAAAACACCGCTCTATAATATCTGGCCAAACCAACGTAGTGGGATATAGCTTCTTCTGAGGCGACCGCTTTCTCAAAATTGTCTAGGAAATAATTGATGTTTCTCAACGTTCCCCAGTTCCAGCCACCAGTTAGTGTTTGAGAGCTTGGTGACCCAGTCATGATATTTTTGATTTCTATAGCCCCTGTTGTTGCCATATTATCGCTGCTTTGATCAGCTTGGTAGCTGCCCGTTCCAGGCATGGTCAGCAGTCCGTTTACATAGAGCTCAAGATCTTCTTCAGACTTAAAAAACTCTTCAGGTGCCACAGCAGTCTGCGGATACCTATCTAGAAAATCATCGTTGCAGGAAGTTATAGCCAACACTGCACTTAGTAGGACGATATATTTTTTCATGATCTTATTCATTTCTTAATTACAAATCGATATTAACTCCGAAAGAGAATTTTCTCTGGAATGGGTAAGCCCATCCATAGCCATCATTGATAGCCTCAGGATCTATAAAGTCCTTGATTGGAGAAAATTCAAAAATATTCTCACCTGACACATAAAATCTGATCCTGCTGACATTCAATTTTTCAAGCACTGCAGTAGGGAAACTATAACCCAATGTGATATTCTTTACTCTCAAATACGCTGCATTTTGAAGGTATTTGGTTTGAGAAATATCTAAGCCTGAGCCATAGTTGTTGTCTGCAAGCCATGCTTGAAGCACCGGGAATTCTGAATCTAAATTTTGCTCTGCTAAGCCAGCATCGATGTAAGACTGAGAATGCTGCGCCATCAACGCTTCACTGTCTGGTTGTCCTCGGTAGAAATCCAGGTTCCAAGGATAGATATTTGCATAAGGCTGCTGATATGGCCCCCAATAGAGATAATGTCTTGGGTAATAATCTCTTTTGCCTACTCCTTGTAGGAAAATGGAAAGGTCAAAGCCACTGAAATCCATATTTACATTGAACCCATAGCGATATCTAGCAGATATGTTTCCGATCAAAGTCAAGTCTTTTGGATCAACTGCAGTTTGCCCTTGTTCTATTTTACCATCTCCGTTCAGATCCTTATATTTTGGCCAGCCTGGCACTACAGCAATAGCTCCCCACGGGACAATAGCTGATTGGTCTAGCTGTTCGATTTCAGTTTCATTTTCCATAATCCCATTATTTACCAAACCCCAGATTTCTCCAATTTCTTGGCCGACTCTGTAATTTGAGAAGAGTTGATTTTCGTTTTGGAAGCTGGTGATATATGATCTGGAATCAGATAGGATTGCTTTTATAGTAAACTTTACAGGATTGGAAGCATTTCCAAATTGGTCTCTGTATCCCAAAGAAAGTTCAAAACCCTTGGTTCTGAGATCAGCCGCATTTTGCTTTGGAGGACTTGTGCCCAGTACTGCTGGTAGCTCCACAGGGTCCGTAAGCATCCCTTTGGTATCTCTGATGAAATAATCAAACGTACCAGATACTCGATCACCTAACATACCAAAATCAAGTCCAATGTTGTTGGTAATTACCTTTTCCCAAGTATAATTAGTGGGATCTACAGCCAATGATGGCGATGAAGTGATCACCGTCTGTCTGTTTCCACCGATTAAGTAGTTAGAAAGCCCGGTAGGCAAAGACTGGATGTATCCAAAATTAGATACGTTTTGATTGCCAAGGCTACCATATGAAGCTCTCAGCTTAAAGGTAGAGACGACATTCGTCAAGCCGGAGAAAAATCCCTCGTCCATTACCAGCCAAGAACCAGATATAGATGGGAAGAAGCCCCAGCGGTTATCACTCGGGAATCTTGAAGAGCCATCGTATCTCCCGTTCACTTCAAGAATATATCGATTTTTGAATGAGTAATTTATTCTTCCAAATCCACTGCGCAAAGCATACGTACTATAAGAAGGAGTGACAAACGCATCTCCTGTAGTCAATCCGATGTAAGGAAGAGAAGAGGAAATCAATACTCTTCTTTCTGCCTGAATGGTAGAATACTCGTAGTTCTCTTGGTTGTATCCAGCTAAGAGGTCAAATCTATGTTCGCCCAAAGTCTTAGAATATTTTCCAAAAAGATCAAAAATGGTATTGGTCAAAGTACCATTTCTTTCTATCACAGAACCTGCGCCACCTTCAGTCCTAATGTCTTCAGGGCCAAAACCAATGTTGTATTTTCTCTGATCCCAGTGATATTTCCATTGCTCTCTTTTGAAGCTGCCCCGACCGGTGAAATTCAAATCACCATCCAGAAAGGACGCTGTTGCCTGAATGATATCCTGAAAGCCTATCAAATCTTCTTGATTTCTGCCACCATCTACTAATTGTGCTGCCGCTCTACCTGCACTGGTATTTGCCCAGCTTCCATCAGGGTTTTTGGCCACATCCGTTGGTTGTAAGAAATAGATATCAGTAATATCATTGGTAGGATCAGCCCGCTCAGTCTGGTAGATGTTCAAGTTGTTATCTACCGAAAGCCATTCCAATGGCTTCAAATCTATTTTTGCTCTCAACGAATAGCGATCCCAATAATCCGGTGCCAGTTTATTAAGGCCATTTTCTTTGGTATAATCTCCCGACACATAATATCCAATTGGCATTTTTCCACCGCTGTTACCACTTATAGAAAGGCTTTGGTTTGTAGAAAAACTGGATGAATTGAAAAAGTAGTCGTTCCAGTTATTACTTCCCATGTAATCCCATAGATTAGGATTGGTAGGGTCAAGTCTGGTGTCCTCGATTGATGGGTCATTTGAACGTTCTTTCGCCCATTGATAATGCTCATCTGAATAGTTCACATAATCCCAAGGCGTATTGTTGGTAGACGTCTCCAAAACTCTGGAGTAGATGTATGGATCAGTTACCGCTTCTGGAAGTACGGAAGGCTTGCCCCATGCAAAATAGCTATTGTATGAAATCTTCTGTTTTCCTTCAGTACCATTTTTTGTAGTAATCAAAATCACTCCAAAAGCGGCCCTAGCTCCATAGATGGCCGCAGATGCTGCATCTCTTAGCACCGAGTATGAATCAATATCTGATGGACTCAGTCTCAATAAATCACTTTCATTTCCTGGGATTCCATCGATCACGATCAATGGCCCACCACCATTAATTGAAGTAAAACCACGAATATTGATAGTAGGAACAGTGCCTGGTTTACCACCTTGGTAGGTAATGTTTAGTCCCGGACTCATACCCTGAAGACCTTGAACCACATTGGCAATAGGTCGGTTGGCGATATCTTCACCAGCCAATTGGTCCACAGCACCCGTTACGTTTACTTTCTTCTGAGTTCCATAACCGACTACTACTACCTGTTCTAGAAGGGTGTCTGATTCTTTCATCTCCACATCAATGACGCTCAATCCGGTAATTGGCTTTTCGATTGACTCGAAACCGATAAAGGAGAATACCAAAACGGCATCTTCTGATTGAATTACGATGGAATAGGATCCATCAAGGTCAGTAATTGATCCTGTTTGAGTTCCCTTGATCAAAACAGAAACTCCAGGCATGCCTAGACCAGACCTGTCGGTCACTTTTCCAGTCACCTGCCCTTGGGCTAATGAATAGAAATTGATCAAAAACATCATCAAGATCATTGTGCTGATCCCTTTGATTTTCCTCTTCCAAAAGGAAGGATGTTGTACATAATCTTCCATATACGATTGATTTAACTAAGGTCTATTTCACCAAAATTTTCCTTAAACTGAATTTGAATGAATAAAATTTTATTGAACGTTCATTCAATATTAAATATTGATATCGTATAATCAAAGGAATTATATTTCAAATAGTCTTAATTTAATGATTGAATAACAATGAAATGCAAAGCTTCACAATTTCGAAAAGATAGAATAACAAGGTTGGTGTTTATGAAAATTGAACTCCATGTGAGCCTTGAAATTCTTTAAATATTGAAAAAATATATTTTCATAGTAAGAATTATAGAACAAGTTTTCATTAAGCTTATTTGATGATTTATTCACTTCGCAGGAGAGCTATTGGTGGATAAATAAAAAAGCATCAGAAACAGTGGCTTAAAAAAGAGATAAAGGGAATACTACTATTAGGTCATTGGGAAATATTCATTTTCTACAGCGCCGTCGGCATAGAGCTTAAGGATTGCAAAGCCTGGAGGAGTTTCTAAATAATATTGTTTGCCTGCGGAATGCTCATCTCCATCTCCCCACCAAAAACCACTCAAAGCGCCGTTGCAGAAATAATGAACGCCGTTATACCAAGTCCGGTCCAAAAGGTGTTGGTGGCCGCTGAGACAGACACGTACTTTCTCTTTATGTTTATAGAAAAGACTTTTCAACTCTCTATGATCACTATGCTGTCCACCCACCAAGTCGTTGGTTATAGACGTAATCGGGAAATGTGACATGATTAGTGTCGGAGTATTTGAAGCTAAACTTGCTAGGTCATTTTCTAACCATTTCATCTGATCTTCACCAAGGCTAATTCCTTCATGATTTCCATCTAAAATTATAAAATGCCAGCCTTTTTGATCAAAACTGTAGTAAGAGTAAGGTATCTGCAACCGCTTTACCACATAGGGTTTGCCGTACATTTCGTCTTCTTTGGAAGGCGCGTCCCACCAGGGGTCGTGGTTTCCGATACAGCTGTAAACGTTGGCATTCTGAAGCTCCGATCGAAATTGATCCCAGACTTCCCACTGTTCCAATGTTCGCTGGCGTGTTACTTCATCATAGGAAGCATCATGAATACTATCCCCACCATTTAGATAGAAATCAGGCTTATGTCTTTGTGTGATTTTGAGCCAGTTAATAGCTCTTGCTGGGATCCCTTTTTCAGGTCGAATATGCACATCTGTGATGTGTGCTATTGTGAGAACAGGGGATTTGGAATGGCTGTTATCAGCGGCTGAATATGCAACTAAAGGCGTGCTAGCCCCCACAACCAAACCTGCACTATTGGACAAAAATTTTCTTCTTTTCATTTTTATGTTTTTAGTGCTTTCTTTTATCATAGAAATCTTGAAGGAGCTTGGAGTTTATTCATTCCCTAAATTCTCTACCCAACTTTATAAGGATAATTTTTGCAAATAGTTTTAAAATCATAAATTGAACGTTCATTCAATATTATATATTGGTTTTGATGTTTCCAACGAATTTTACATCCTCATCAATTCATTTAATGTTCTTTTAATACTTTGATAATATGACTAACAGAATCTCAAATGAAAGAAAAAAGAAAATTATCGAGGGATTTTATGAACTCTCAGTACAGAACGGACTGGAAAACACATCGATAGCTAAGATCGGCAAGCATCTTGGGATGCCTCCAAGTCTGGTGATGCATTACTTTCCAACCCGAGAAATTTTGATCTCTAATTTGATTTTACACATTTTAGATCAGTACTTACGGATCTATGAGCCTGTAATTAAAGAGCTGGAAACCAAAAACTATGCGGATCCACAAACATTTGTGGACAGCCTTTTTTCAAGAGATTGGAATCTACTTTTTGATGATGGTGTATTTTACAGCTGCTATAGTCTGATTTTCAGAAATGATCGGATCAAAAGAGAATATCGATTGCTCCATGATAAACTCCGCGAATCATTAAAGGATATTCTAGACCGTGATGAAAAACTAGAAGGAAAAGATACTGAGTTACTTGCCGAGCAAATTTTTGTGGTAGTAGAGGGAGCTTATTATTACCTGTCAATGATAGACGATGAGGAAATCTATGATCGGAAGATAGAAGCCTATAAAAGTCAGGTTTATGACTTACTTCGAAAATACGAAGTCCAGCACTTGTAAAGTGCCATAATCGCGATTCCAGCCCAAACGCCATTGACTGCTACATTTGCTGGATCTGAAAAATGGAGCGCATTGATGACTAGGCAAATAGCTCCCAGTAAGTTGAATACGTGATACCTTGGCTGCTCCTGTTTCCAAATGCCTCTGGCGAGGAGGAAATATGAGAAAATGAAGAGAAATGCGCCTAACCAGCCAATTATTTGGAATATCATACAGCAAAGATATTTTTTATAATCTTCCTCGACTCAGAATAACTGAAAACAAACTAGTTAGAAGTTGTAGATGGTCACAACAAGTATTTGTATTATATGTGTATCCGCCTGAATGCACGTACCAGAATAGAGTCCGGTTTCAGGAAATGAAAATCTCCCATAGTCGCCCTTGAGAAACGTAGATCCCTAAATTTAAATTTCGTACATCGATTCCAAGAGATTACTTGTAGATATACGGATACACATATAAGGAATTTTCAATCGATGAGGATGTAACTATCTTTTTTCCATAAAAGGCGATTTCCCCCCTTTTTCCTATCCAGCGTCATTTCAAAGAACTGATACCAATTTCCACCTTTATTAATTTCTCCGATTTCAAACCATTGCCCTTGCTCATTGATGCGAATGATGTAGCGAATAAAATCTGTTGGATACCAGTAATAAACTCCCTCTATTAATTCGGATTTGAAAGTGCCTTTTTGACCTGATGGTAGAAAAGACTGAAAATCATATTGATCACTTTCTCCTTGAGAGGTAAGGATTGCCAACGCATCGTGGATTACTTTTCCACCTGATTTGCCCTCTCCTTCTATTAAAATGGCAGTGGAGTCTAATTTAAACTTGACTTTTTCAGTTTGATCAAATGACCGCTTCACTTGATCCTGACCCATCATCCATCCAGTTCCTTTCCATTCACCGACCATAAAGGCTAATTTTTTTACCTCTGCTTGAGCGGTGCTATCAGTTTCACTACTTTGACCATTCGTCATGCTTAGCGTTGAAGCTAGCGTAATAATGAGGAAGATTAATTTTTTCATAATTTCTATAAATAGGTTTATACTATAAACTAATGTTTCAAATTTTTTTATTTGATGTAATTCTTAAGATTTTCCACATAGCTCTCAAATGCCTGGAGGCCCGTTTGGGTTATTTCACAGGTAGTTAGCGGGCGTTTTCCCCTGAAGGATTTGGTAATCTTGATGTACCCCGCCTTATCTAGCTTATCCAACTGCACGCTCAAATTTCCTGCTGTAGATTCGGTTTTCTCTTTCAGAAAAGTGAATTCAGCTGACTCCACACTGATCAGTAAAGACATGACTGCCAAGCGCAACTGTGAATGTAAAAGGGGATCTAAGGGCTTAAATTCGCTCACGGTAGGTGTTTTTCAAATAATAACCTGGCACAAGATATCCCAAAACCATGGCAATGCCTGCAACTAAATATTGATCGGACACTGGGAGAAGAAAGGCTATGATTGCAGCAATTGCCAAAACCAAAGCACCAAACTTTACTATAGAAACTCTAATCAAACTCCCTGTGGCATACATCCCAACAGCTGCCAATATCAAAATCACCGGATTATGATTAAATCCCAGGACAGGCATGAATCCAAGGATTATTAGGATTCCGATAAATACCCCTAACCAAATTTGACTAAGTACCTGATCGAGATGAGTTTTGAACTTTGCTTTACTTCTCTTTTTATAGCTCCAGTAAAAACTGAAGAAGGAAGCAGGCAATACTAAGATCCAGATGTAATAAGGGTGCTCATAATTGGCTTTCTCAAGTGCGTAAAACCCAAAATTACAAACCGAAATCACCCATCCCCAAAGTAGCAAATAGAAACTCCCATCGCCTGCAGCTTCTTTTTTTGCTTTAGCTATCATATCAGTGATGATCGCTAGAGACTCATTACTTGTTAGTGCTTTTTCCATAATTGTACGTTTTTAATTTTCATATCGGGATAAATGTAAATAGGTTTATAATATAAACCAAATTATTTAATGAACTTGAATTAAAAGTCTTAATCAATCATATGAATGCATTTGGGGCTCATAATAAATTAGTAACCTTCCAAAATTCATTTTTGCGTTCATTTCCTTATCTTCCCTATTCATCCTTTTTATGCTATTCCATGAAAAATATTTTTGACCAAAAAGTCACTCAAGAATTAATCGATCGGGTTAATTCCCTTACTGAGAAAACAACTCCCAATTGGGGGAAAATGTCAGTGGATCAGATGCTGGCACATTGTGCAGTCGCCTATGAAATGGCTTACACAGACAAACATGCAAAACCTAACGGTTTGATGCGGTTTCTTTTAAAAACCTTCGTCAAAAATGGTGTAGTAAATGAAAAGCTTTACCCAAAAAACTCAAGGACTGCACCAGCCTTTATCATAGCGGATAATCGAGATTTTGAACAGGAAAAAAAACAATTAATTGCATACCTGAAAAAGACCCAAGAATACGGACCTTCTTATTTTGATGGAAAAGAGTCACTTTCATTTGGAACGATGACTACTCAGGAATGGAATAATCTATTTTATAAGCATATTGATCACCATCTTACTCAATTCGGTGTATGATACATCCAGCTAAATCCATCAGAACTTTTATAGGTGCTAAAGATTATGCGGAAAGCATCCGCTTCTATGAAGTCTTAGGCTTTGAAGTACATCCAGTAGCAGAAAAAATGTCTGTAGTCAGAGTTTCTGAAAACATTGCCTTCTATTTACAAGATTATTATTTGAAATCTTGGTGCGAAAATTCAATGATCTTTTTGGAAATCGAAGAGAATCTAGAATCCTATTGGGAAGCTATCAAAGTCTTGGGCTTGCCCGATAAATTTCCTGGAACGAAATTGAGTTCCATTCGGCATAATGACTGGGGAAATGAATTCTTCCTTCATGATCCCGCTGGAAATCTCTGGCATTTTGGAGTTTTTAAGTGATTTTAATTGTAAGAAACTAAGCGAAAACTAAATTTTTGAAACTTCCGCCTTGCTTAGTTCGTTCATAATCAGTAGATTAAATTCTTTAACCCTTTAACCCAAAAGCTCTATGAAAAAGTTATCGTCGTTACTCGTACTTATTTTTGTTTTCAGCATCAGCGGTGCTTTTGCTCAGACCTCTGGCGCTAGGCAGGAGATGAATATGTTACTTTCCAAAAACTTAAAATACCCTGCTGAATTGCGACAATCAGACACTCAAGGTATGGTAGTTATTTCGATAAAAATTGATCAAAAAGGATACATGGCTGATTATGAGTTTCTTTCCGGAGATTCGGGCTTTGAAGATGAAATAGATAGAACTTTGAGCATACTGAAGGAAAATTGGAATCCTTCATTTTTAGAAGACAAAACATACAATCAGGAATATCTCATGAGCTTTGATTTCAAATTATCCAAGGGCAAACAATTCCCTCCAAATCCTTTTACATCTACAGGTGTGAATTCGAACCCAATTACTCCGTTAGAAACTGTAGATAAAGCATTGGAAGAAAGCCCATTTTCTCCACAACTATACAGTTATAGAGCAGAGATTCTGGAAGCAAAAGGAAAGCAATTACTTGCTGAAATGGATTTGGTTAAAGCCAAATTTCTAAAAGATAAAATGTTGACTGAAATAGTTATAGTGGGTTATGCTGCGATGGGACCTAAATCACTTTGAGTGAATAAGACTACAAGATTAACATAGAGAGAACTTCGGTTCTCTTTTTTTATATCTATTGAATTATGGTTTCTGATTTTTTTAAAAGAGCTAAAAAATAAATGAAGTATCGCAATCGGTCTGATTCTTGATGATTTTTGGGAAATCAGAAATTAATCACACATGAACAAAAACCTGATCGCATTCGGTCTTTTTGCTTCTCTAGCACTTGCTACTTCCTGCTCCAATTCACAAGAACAAGAAAAAGGTGAGACTCAAAAAGAAATCACTATAGAGGAAAAAAGACTCTATAAAGCAGATAATTCAGCTACCTCCCTGGATTGGAACGGAACCTACAAAGGCACTGTACCTTGCGCGAATTGTGAAGGAATTGAAATCAGGCTGACGCTCAACATTAACCGCACCTATATATTAGTCACCAATTATTTGGGTAGAAACGATGCTTTGGAGCAAGAAAATACTGGATCGTTTACTTGGGATGAAGCCGGCTCTATTATCACATTAGGAAAAGTACCTCAAGGCCCGACACACTATAAAGTAGGTGAAAATCGCATTTGGCAACTCGATATGAGTGGAAATATGATCACAGGAGATCTGGCAGATCATTACATTCTTACCAAGCAATAATCTTATTTAAATCGCACCACTTTTCCATGAGCCTTGGAGGTCATTTCCTGAGGGATGGAATCTGTGATTTCCTTGAATAAGAGTTCCACGAGTTTTTGTTTTAGGAAACTACGGTTTAAAATGATGCTTACTTCCCGTGTAGGAGCAACGCCACCGAATGGTCTTAACCTGCGTTTTTCTTCATCTGACAGCTCCAATGTTGCCAGTTCAGGCAAAAGAGTTACGCCTTTGTATCGATTTACCATATTTTTCAGACCTTCCAGGGAGCCACTTTCGTAATGAAAATTCTTCGGACCGCTTAAACTTTGATCGCATAGATTGATTACTTGATCTCGGAAACAATGACCTTGCTGAAGTACCCAGAAGTCCTCCTTGGGCACTTTCTCAGGATGGAAAACATCTTCTTTGAGCAAAGGATGGTCTTTCGATAGATAGGCATAAAACTTCTCATAAAACATTGGCTTCTCCAGGATACCTGGTTCGAGCAAAGGGGTCACGACTATGCCCAAATCCAACTCATCATTTTTCAGCTTTTTCACTACTTCTTCAGTCACCATTTCCTGTACTTGCAGCTTTACGTGAGGATAATTCTCCAGGAATTTTCGGATAAAAAGATGAAGTAAATAAGGAGCCAGCGTAGGAATGATTCCCAATTTGATCACTCCAGAAATATCTCCTTTGAGATGTGCTATCAATTCAAAAATCCCCTTGCTTTCTGAAACCACCTTTTTGGCCTGCTCGATTATTTGCACACCCATTTCAGTAGGAATCACAGGCATTTTACTTCGATCAAAAAGAATCACACCCAAGTCTCGCTCCAACTTGCTGAGCTGAGCACTAAGTGTGGGCTGGGTAACAAAACAGCTTTCTGCTGCATGACCGAAATGTCTGTGTTTATCGACGGCAATAAGATATTCGAGTTGTTGGATTGTCATAAAATAGGATTCTCTGATCTAAAAGTATAAATTTTAAAAAAGAGTTTCCCTCGCCAATCTTCGAGTGAATATACCTTCAGTCAAATAGATTTGAGTATATTTTTCCAAGCATCAAAAAATCAGTACTTTATTTCACCAAAATAATATAACCCTTTAATTACCTCAATACCTTATCTCATGAGCAAATCATATTTTTCCCGAAGGAAGTTTCTAAGCGCTTCCATTCTTACCACAGTTGGCCTTGGCGCTATTCCTAGCTTAAGCTTTGGCAAAAATGCCATTGTAGCAGATACCTCCAAAATTCGCCTTGGTTTCATCGGAGTTGGACGGCAGGCGATGGGCTTGCTTAGCACCATGATGAAAAACCCAATCGTAGATGTAGTAGCTGGAGCAGATGTCTATGAAATCAAATTGGATAGATTTAAAGAGCGAGTAGCCAAGCACTATACCGATGAAAAAAGAGAGGCGCCAGCTCTAAAAGTTTATGCTGACTATAAGCAGTTATTGGCTAATCCTGAAGTGGATGCAGTAGTGATAGCTACTCCGGATCACTGGCATGCAATGATGGCTATCGATGCTTGCCATGCTGGGAAGGACATTTATCTGGAAAAACCCCTGACGTTCACCATCCATGAGGGGCAAGAATTAGTCAGAGCAGTTCGCTCGAATGGCACAGTGCTGGCCGTAGGAAGTATGCAGCGTTCTGGTGCAAACTTCCAGCATGCTGCACGTATGGTTCAAAAAGGAATGCTGGGAGAGATTAAACAAGTGTTAGTAAATGTAGGAACTCCTCCTCATCCCAAGCCTTATGATTTACCATCTCAGGAAGTTCCGGCTGGATTGGACTGGGAGACTTGGGTGGGATCCCTGCCGGAGATCCATTACAACGAGGAGTTGGATCCGCCGATTAGCCTGAATCCTGAGCAAGATGAGAAAGTTTGGGGCGCATGGAGATGGTACAAAGAAACTGGCGGCGGGCTGATGACTGACTGGGGAGCGCACATGATTGATATCGCCCAATGGGGACTTGGGATGGATAGAAATGGTCCAGTGGAAGTAATTCCAGGAACTGACTCTACGCCATTGACTTATAAATATGCCAATGGTATAGAAATGATTATTACTCCTTTTGATGAAGGAAGGCAAGGGGTGAAATTCATCGGGGAAAAAGGCTGGATAAAAGTCTCCAGAGGCCAATATGACACGGACGTGCAAGCTTGCGAGCGAAAATTCTCAAATGAAGAACTTGCATTTGGAGCGCATCATGTGGATTTTATTGATTCTGTTGTAAAACGAAAAGATCCGATTGTCCCTGTTGAAATCGGCCATAGTACTTGCTCAATTTGCACAATTGGAAACATCGCTCATGAAGTGGGAAGGCCATTGAAATGGGATCCTATAGCTCAAGTATTTGAGAATGACTGGGAAGCCAATTCTAAGCTTCATTATGCATACCAAAATGGCTATACATTGAAAACCTAGATTACCTGACACTACCCGTAACCCAGAAAACCTATGAACTCTAAATTGAAATTTGTCTTTTTATTCGAGGCTCTCTTGGGTGCAGCTTTCTTGCTTACTCAGTGTACAAGTACTCCCAAGGAAAATGCGGAAACCACTGAAGAAGCATCCCCAGATGCAGTATTTGTTGCAAATCCAATTGTAGTGGAGGCAAAAGCAGTAGGGAAATTAGAAATTGGGGATCCTGCTCCTCCCTTCAATCTGCCTGGCATTGATGATGAATTTCACGAGCTGGAGGACTACTCGGATGCGGACGTACTTGTCATCAACTTCACCTGCAATCACTGTCCCACCGCACAAGCGTATGAGGATAGATTCATTGACGTCGTGGATGACTACAAAGGAAAAAAAGTAGCATTTGTAGCTATCTCCAGTAATAGTCCTATCGGTATTCTTCCAGAGGAGCTCGGCTATACTGATCTTAGTGACACGTTTGAAGAAATGAAAGTTCGGGCTAGGGACAAGTCCTACAATTTCCCTTACCTCTATGACGGAGATACGCATGAATTCTCATTGGCTTATGGTCCCACTGCCACGCCACATGTTTTTGTTTTTGACAAAGAAAGAAAACTAAGCTACTCTGGAAGAATAGATGCCTCCGAAAAACCTGGAACTGCCAATGCGGAAGATTTGCGAAAAGCGATTGAAATGACTTTGGAAGGCAAAAGTCTTCCAGTAGCAGAAGCACAAACCCCAGCTTTCGGATGCTCGATGAAGTGGGCTTGGAAGAATGAATACACTATCAAAACAAATAGAGCCTGGAAAGAAAAAGAGGTGACAATCGAAAAACTATCACTAGATGGTTTGGCCGATCTTTTAAAGAACGACACAGACGAATTGCTCTTGGTTAATTTCTGGGCCACTTGGTGTGGGCCATGCATTATTGAGTATCCAGAATTTGTCACAATGCAACGCATGTACGGGGAGCGAGATTTTCAGTTTGTCTCTGTAAGCATGGATAGCCCAGAGCAATCAGACAAAGCGCTTAAATACCTTAAGGGCAAAGCCTCCGCAGTTCCCAATTATATTATGGACATTGATGACAAGTACAAAGTGATAGACGTAGTCGGAAAGGAATGGGATGGAAGCCTACCTATTACACTACTGATAGAACCAGGAGGAAAAATAGCTTACCGTGTACCTGGTACCATTGATGCGTATGAGTTGAAAAGAGAAATCGTTGATCACCCAATGATTGGTAGATATTTTTAAAATGAGACGCTAGCATTTTTAGATCATACAGCTAATTGTATAGAGTCTTTATTCACCCCCTTATGTTGCCAATTCATCAGCTTTCACTCTCACTTTATTCCAGCTCCAGATTGCTTTTTCAGCTCATTCCTACCTTTTTAGATAAGCTTAATTTGACTTACCCACAATTCCTTGCTCTCTCAGTTCTGTGGGAAGAAGATGGGCTAAAAGTGACTGAAATAGGGAAGAGACTTATTTTAGACTCAGGTACATTGATTCCCTTATTGAAAAATTGGAGGCAATGAATGATGTGAAAGACAAATAGGAGAAGCTGACGAAAGAACTGTCCACGTGGAATTAACATATCCTGGTAAATCACTTCAATCAAAAGTCTTAGAAGCATTGAAGCCTTTGAACGAGAAATGATTCACGCCACAGGATTAAACTTGCCTGAAATAAACTATTCACTTCTAAACATGTTAGAAAGTATCGAAAAACTTAAAAACTCTAACTAAAATGGAAAAGCTGAATATTGATTATACCGCGGTGGCGATAAATACTGGGGGAAGAAAAGGCCATGTGAAAACTGATGATGGACTGTTAGATTTTGAAGTAGCCATGCCAAAAGAAATAGGAGGAGAAGGAGGGAAAACTAACCCTGAACAATTTTTTGCGGCAGGCTATGCTGCTTGTTTCGGAGGCGCCCTCGGTGCTGTGGCTGGCAAGACGAGCTTACGGGATTCCGAGATCACCGCTAAAGTTCATCTGGGTAATTATGGTCCAGGCAGCTTCGGACTAGCAGTGGATATTTTTGTGAAAATACCTCATGCTGCTTCATTAGAAGAAGCTCAAAAACTCGTAGATGCAGCGCACGAAGTTTGTCCTTACTCTAAGGCTACCCGTGGAAATATAGAGGTAAATGTGAAGTCAGTTTCTTAAAAAAATGAGATTACAGACTGGCGAATAAAGTCGGTCTGTAATATTTTAAATTATCGAACACTTTGCGACTGAGCAATTTCCACTATTGCCAATACTTCCATGTTCATTTTTTCAGCCATCAGTTCATCCGCTTTTGCGCCGTCTTCATCGCCTAATTCTTTTTTGAATTTTGCTCTCATGGTAAAGTAAACAGGCTCGAAAGGGTAGTTCTTAATTGCGTCATCGTAAGTTCTCACTGCTTTCTCTAGCTTCCCCTTGTCTTCAAATTTTTTGGCCATCGCGTGATAATCCAAAGGCAATGCGTTATAAAAAATCTTGTAACTGAAGACAAGTAAATACTCCCGGTCAACTGGCTTGCCGTGAACTTTACTTGGATTCCAAGCACCTGTCAATTTTTCTATGGTTTCCCTAGCTTGCTTAGCGAGATCATCCGAAACCCTCTCTTTTGCTTCTATCGAGGTCAATTTGCCTGACTCATCGATCTTGAGCATAAATATTACATCACCTTGTGTACCATTAGCAGCAGCATTTTCAGGATAAATTAAATCCTGTCCCAAGATGCTTATCAAATTGCCTTTAGAATAAGTTGCTTTTACAAAATCAGATTCCGTCTCTGGATTAAATGGTGTTTGCGCAAAAGAAATGAAAGTGACAAAAAATGAAAAGAACAAAAAGATACTTCTAAGCATAGCTGATATTTGGTTTTGTGATTATACGGAATCTTGCCAGTAGAAAATTTATAGGATCAAAAATTCAAAGACACCTTGAATTCTGGTTTACTTCAGTCATCGGTCCTCCAACCCCCATTGACCCAAGAGAATTCGCTTACTGGCAGAAAAGCGTACATACAGATTTGGTTTTAATTATACTGCAAAATAACCTGCTATGGATAAGATTAAAATAATATTCAGTTAAATGCTCATAAAATCCCTTTTCTAAAATTGCGTCTTTCATATCTTTTTAACCGCTAACATTTGAAAGAAGAGGCAAAGGACGCAGCTGGTTAATTTTAGAACTTGAGCGTTGAATTTCCTCATAACATATCGCACGCATATTAGGATCTGATATGGCTGGTCGCATCGGGAGAACTGGTCGGTAGCTTAATTGAATCCACGATCGCTTTCACATTCCGTAGTCACTTGATCTCTTGAACATAGAATTTGCAAATTGAACATTGACGCTTTTTTAAACTTATGCTAAAATAGGAACCGCATAGGTCTAGTAGGTTCTTTGAGACTTCTCTCTCTTCGTGGCAAAGAATAAAGCCTCTCCAAAATAGGCATTTCAGGCTGAAAAGGATAATTTTGAACCCTTACCAAATAATCCCCAGATATATGGCTGTTAATGATTTTATCCGTGACAATAAAGATCGCTTTCTCAATGAATTGCTGGATTTGCTACGCATTCCCTCAGTAAGTGCAGACCCGAAATTTAAAGATGATGTCTTTGCGGCAGCCAATTTTGTGAAAGAAAGTTTGGAAAAAGCTGGAGCTGACGTGGTAGAAATCTGCCAAACTAAAGGCTATCCGATTGTTTATGGAGAGAAGATAATTGATCCTGCCTTGCAAACAGTTTTGGTGTATGGACATTACGATGTGCAACCTGCCGACCCTTATGAGCTTTGGGATTCTCCTCCTTTTGAGCCAGTGATCAAAAAGACAAAAATTCATCCCGAGGGAGCAATTTTCGCTCGTGGATCTGCTGATGACAAAGGCCAATTTTACATGTATGTGAAGGCTTTTGAAGCAATGATGGCGTCAGGAGATATGCCTTGCAATGTCAAGTTCATGATCGAAGGAGAAGAGGAAGTCGGTTCTGACAATTTGGAAAAATTCGTCATAGAAAATAAAGAGAAGCTAAAAGCAGACGTCATCCTGATTTCTGATACGCACATGATTTCTATGAACGATCCTTCCATCACGGTTGGCCTTCGCGGCATGGCTTACATGGAAGTGGAAGTGACGGGGTCGAATCGCGATCTTCACTCAGGTACTTACGGTGGAGCTGTTGCCAACCCGATCAATGTGCTTTGTGACATGATAGCATCCATGAAAGATGAGAATGATCACATCACTATTCCAGGATTTTACGACAAAGTGCAGGAGCTTTCAGCTGCGCAAAGAGAGCGATTGAACGAAGCTCCGTTTGATCTCAATGAATACCAGGATAAACTGGATATCGAAGAAGTTCATGGGGAAAAAGGCTATACTACCATCGAACGTGTAGGGATTCGTCCTACGTTAGATGTGAATGGCATTTGGGGTGGATATATAGGCGAAGGAGCGAAAACCGTTTTGCCTTCCAAAGCACATGCGAAAATCTCCATGAGACTTGTTCCAGATCAGGATTGGCATGAAATCTCTGTATTGTTTGAAAATTACTTCAAGTCTATCGCCCCACAATCAGTGAAAGTGAAAGTTCGTTCACATCACGGAGGCGCACCAGCTGTAGTTTCTGATTCTTCTGTTGGTTATAAAGCCGCAGAAGCTGCAATGGAGGAGACTTTTGGCAAAAGACCAATTCCAACACGCGAAGGTGGATCTATTCCTATCGTTGCGTTGTTCCAAAAAGAATTAGGTTCAGATCCGATTTTATTCGGTTTTGGATTGGATACGGATGCGTTGCATTCACCGAATGAGCATTACGGCGTTAAGAATTACTTCATAGGAATAGAAACCATTGCTGCTTTCTTCCGTCAGTTTAGAAAGCTCACCGAAAAATAATGCTTGATTTAAAACCATATCGAATAACTCAACAATTCTCTTACCTCATTCTCCTTGCTGATCAGGACGGAAGACCGAAGACGGATGACCGTTGCACGTAACTTGTGTATAGTTTAACAATCCCATGATGCTTTTGCCTTTTAAAATTGCGAAAAAGCTAGTAAACCAAAATTGCCAATCAATCAACCCTTCATGAATATATCACTCGGAAAATCAGTAAGCCTAGTCTTGCTGGCACTGCTTTTCTTCAGTTTCTATGCTCAGGCACAGATCATAGCTCCGCCTAAATGGAAGATTTCCATAGAAAAAGAAAACATCACGGTAGGAGAAGAAGCGAAACTTATCTTCGAAGCCGAAATTCCTGGTGGATGGTATATTTATGCGACAGATTTTGATCCGGATCTAGGGCCAATTGTGGCAACCTTACTTCTAGATAAACCAGCCGATTTCGAATTAAAAGGGGATTTCACTGCTATTGATTCCAAAAAAAAGTACGAGGATATCTGGGAAGGAGACGTTAAATACTTTATCAAAAAGGGAAGGTTTGAACAGACATTTATACCAAAAGCCACCAGTGGCAAAATAACTGGATCCATAGAATATCAGATGTGCTCTGACTTGACAGGTCAATGCATCAATTATGAGGAGGACTTTGAGCTAACTTTTTCAGCGAATGAAAATACCTCAACTGTTGTTTCTGAAAATAGCGCAGCAAGCGCAAACACTGAAGGAGATCCTTTATCGGTAGTAGGAACGACGACGACGCAATCCGTTACAGATGAAGAGATTGCCGCGCCTCGTGACTCGGCTCGGAATGATGACAATCCGTTTAATGAAGTTTCATCTGCCAAAACAACTTCTTCTATAGAGATTCTCCCAATTCATGAGAATGAATCCCTTTGGGGTTTTATGATTTTGGCATTCCTGGCTGGACTAGCAGCTTTACTCACCCCATGTGTTTTTCCGATGATTCCCATGACTGTGAGTTTCTTCACTGGGCGAGCTAAAAGCAAATCTACAGGAGTTAGAAATGCGATCATTTATGGCTTTTCGATCATTGCTATTTACACGATTGCAGGCACGGCTGTCGCAGCTATCCAAGGCCCAGAGTTTGCAAATTGGCTGGCAACGCACTGGCTTCCAAATCTCTTTTTCTTTGGGATATTTATCTTCTTCGCATTAGCTTTTCTTGGAATGTTCGAGATTACGTTGCCATCTGGCTTGGTAAATAAAGTGGACGAGAAGGCTGAAAAAGGTGGCTTGACAGGAATCTTCTTTATGGCTTTTACCTTGGTTTTGGTGTCTTTTTCATGCACTGGACCTATAGTAGGATCTATTTTGATATCCTCAGCTGGTGGAGAATTGATCAAGCCGATCTTGGGAATGTTTGCTTTTTCGCTTGCCTTCGCTATCCCCTTTACCCTGTTTGCTATTTTCCCAGAATGGATGAATCGACTGCCAAAGTCCGGTGGTTGGCTGAACTCTGTGAAAGTAGTTTTGGGATTCCTCGAACTTGCTTTGGCCTTCAAATTCCTTTCCATCGCCGATCTAGTTTACCATTGGGGAATCTTAGATCGTGATATTTTCCTGATCATCTGGATCGTAATTTTCAGTGGGTTGGGACTATATCTCTTGGGGAAAATTCGACTTCCTCATGATTCGCCTATGGATCACATTGGCGTACCGAGATTACTTTTGGCGCTATTCACATTCATGTTTGTGCTCTATATGATTCCAGGATTATTTGGCGCTCCACTCAAATACTTAAGTGGCTATTTGCCTCCTATGTCCACTCAGCAATTCAAAATGACTGGTGGACTAAGCATGACAGAAGCTGGGGAAAATATTCTTGGTGAACCTGTGAAATACGCAGATATTCCATTAGAGATTCCTCATGGAATTCAGGGGTATTTCGACTATGAACAAGCAATGAGAGCTGCCAAAAAAGCGAATAAACCCTTACTGATTGACTTCACTGGACATGGCTGTGTGAATTGCCGAAAGATGGAAGAGAATGTGTGGGTGGATCCACAAGTGCTAAAAAGACTGAAGGAAGATTTCGTGATGGTGGCCCTGTATATCGATGAGCGATTGGAGCTGCCAGAGAGTGAATGGTACACATCAGAATACGACGAGAAAGTCAAAAAAACACTGGGAAAGCAAAATGCAGATTTACAGATCACTCGATTTAAAAATAATGCACAGCCATACTATGTGATCTTAGATCATAACGGAAATCTCCTCGCTCAGCCTAAAGGTTACGATACCGATGTTCAGGCATTTATCGAGTTCTTGGATGGGGCGAAGCGGGAGTTTGAGACGAGAAATTAAAAGGGATAAACTAAGTGCTAGCTTGGCTACACTTCTAGATTAAGGGTTAAATGTCCTCCCAGTCCTTCGCGGATTATTCTCATCAGAGTAGAAAGCCTGATGTCGCTTGCATCGTTTTCAATTCTCGAAATATAATTTTTAGTAGTCCCGGCTCTAAGAGCCAGTTCTTCTTGAGTCAGATTTTTACGCTTTCGAGCTTCTTGTATCAATACCCCAATTTTGAATGACTCAAATGACTGTTCATACTTTTCTCTGGATTCTGTACCATTTACACCATACTTATCATTGATATGGTCGTTCCAAGAAGTCAGTTTAGTTTTTTCGTTCTTCATAATATTTATATTTCAATCGTTCAGCTTTTTCAATTTCACCTTTTGAAGTTTTCTGCGATTTTTTTTGAAATCCGTTTAACAGGATTACTATTTTCCATTGTCGAAAAAGCAAAAGATCCTGTAAATGTCACTTCCTACTTTGACTCTAATTTCGAAAAGTCCTTCAGTCCCTTCTAAATGTTTAAAGAACTTTTCTGGAATTATTGGGAGTGTCCGAACAAGGTCAATTACCCAATCTATTTTAGCCTGAACTTTCTTGGATTGCTTGTTATAAAAGTCCCAGAATTCATTTTCGAATACGTAAATATTCCTGAGATACTTTTCATCCATTATTAAAGTTACCTATTCAGGTAACGTTTTACAAGCGCAAAAGGTTAAAATTTATTTACTATAAAATACATATTCGTATCCCTCGAATCTGAAAATAATGCACAGCCATACTATGTGATCTTAGATCATAACGGAAATCTCCTCGCTCAGCCCAAAGGTTACGACACCGATATTCAGGCTTTCATTTAGTTCTTGGATGGGGCGAAGCGGGAGTTTTAGACGAGAAATTAATTCTTCTTAAAGATATAAGTCAACATTCTAGGATTGACGATCAGTAATGCTTCACTCTCATTTGCTCTCCAATACGCGTTCGTTTGTAAAATTCGATGGCAAATGAAATGAAGAGTAATTCTAATCATCTTTATCTAGACAGTAGTGACTTTTATTGATCTTAAACTGATCAATTCTCTTATCGGAATGATTCAAATAGACGATTGAATCTCCCGATAATTTTATTAGGAGGTCTCCAATTTGAGCAGCATCATATAAACCTATATTATTCAGTGACAACACGTTATCATTTTTGGTCTTTCCTTCGAATTCGATAGTAAGAGTTCCCAAATTATGATTAGGCTTATCCATATATTTTCCTACTATTTCCCCTTGGAACTCTGAGAGAAGGTACTCCTGATATGTTTGGCAAGGATTTGATCGAATGTCATATAAAAAAGTTAATGCGATTCCAATAGAACACACTATTGCTATGATCTGAATTGAAGCAATTCTTTTAAAGAATCGCTTTCTTTTTGGATCAATCTCTTTATTGATAGAATCGAAAAAGTCAAGATTTGTAATAATGAAACCTTTAAAGTCAGTGTAATTATTTTTTTCCTCAGCTATAATTTGCTGTATATACAAAAATGTAAAAATTCCTACTCCAGCAGTAATTAGAAGAAATAGGAATTTAAATACGCCAAAGAGACTTTCCATATACTAGTCTTTGTTGTGATGAAAGGTTATAGATAAGGAGTTTTAAAACTTTCATAATAGTAGCACATTGTGGTCTAACTCCATCTCATAAAAGCTTTCTATTTCTAGTCTAGCTCACCTTCATCTATTGTTTTAAGTACGTGTCCGATCGTAGCTAATACATCCTCATTTTCAACTTCTTCTAATACAGTATTGAGATACTCGGCTTTTATTTCTATGTGTCCTCTGCGAAACCGTCCTTGACCGCCGCGGATAGAAGACTAGGTATAAAAAATTTAGGCTCAAATTTCCACGAGCCTAAATCCTTTATCTCAATCCTCCTTAAACCTATGAGTCAGCAATCTCGGGTTAACAATCAGCTGTACCCAGCCCCAGTTGTTTGTGTTTTCTGCCGTCGTTCCGCCTTTCACTGCACTCATGCTTTCGGTAGCAAACATCTGAGAATACCCAGCGGCTAGGTTCACATATTTTCCAAGTGATTTTCCATAGACTAAATCTAGTTCTGTGCCCAGGTTTTGTCCTAGACCATTAGACATTTCTGCATTTGCCAAGAAAAAATGTGTACTTAATCCAAGCGTGGATTTTTCTCCGGTTGCTACTGAAATCTTCCCATAGACATCGTTCAAGCCTACATTGTTAGCATAATTTCCTACATAGAAATAATCCATTAATCCGTTGAATTTATGATTTGTACCATAAAGCGGGAAGAAAGATTTGTTCTTTTCCTCTCCGACTTGATCCGTTCCGCTCAAAGACTCAAAGCCAGCGATCAGGGTCACTATTCCAGTCTTATATTTTGCTTCCACCATGTACTGGAAAGCACTAAGATCTGTGGAGGCATTTGCCATTCCAGATTGCAAATAGGCCGAACCGGTAATAGTCAAGGCTGAAAGTGGAAAGGTGAAGTATGCGCCGGTAGTTTGACGGTAATATAAGCCGTCAGTTTGTGGTACTGGAGTATTGGTGTATTTCTGAAAGCCATTGTTCATGAACAAAAAGCTGAAGGAGCCTTTGTCCCAAGCCTTCGTCAAATGTGCCATTTGCATGGTTTTGTAAGAAAATCCACCCGTAATCGTATTGTCAGTGCCCAGAAAATTTTGGTTCTCCTGATTGTATGCAAAAGCCAAGTCCAACTTGAAGTTATCCTTGGAATATTGAATCATCGCGGCATCATGAAATCTGCCTTGCATGGTCCAGTCTACTTCTCCCAAAATCCGCTGATCGTCGTAGGAAATGGTCTGGCGTCCCAGTTTTAGAGCCCAGTTCTCAGTGAAAGCAAATCTTACCCAAGCCTGAAAGAGTGAAAATGAATTGTTATTATCTGCTATGGAAAGCGTTTGTTCATCGCCCCAAGTGCTCACGTCCTGCATGCTGAAGTATAGGCTTAGTTTGTCGTCTTTGAAGCCCATATTAAGTCTGGATCTCTGGGTGACGAAAGCGCCTGCTTTGGCATCCTCAGGAAAAAGGCCTCCAAATCCGTGTCTATATTCAAATCGCGGACGGATATCTGCATCTAGCGTAAATTCCTGAGCATCAGCAATTATCATTGTGACGATTGAGATAAAAATGAATAGTAGAGACTTTTTCATAGCTAAGAAAAGTTAACTGTTTTAATGACCAAATTTATAGGTAAAAGACATTGGATCAGGCACTTTAATGATGATATAAATCAGGTTTAATGCTAATTTTTGAGTCTTTATTATAGTGCTACAGCACGTGTTTTTCTGATGAATTTACTTCTTGGAGCTTCGCAAAGTGAACAGCAATAATCATCCGGCAACTCTTCAAAAGGAGTATTTGCCAGGATATCCTGAACCTGATCACCATAGGTTGGATCATACACCGTGAGGCAATCGGGGCATTGGAATACTTCAGTCAACACGGTTTCTTTTAGGACCATCTGTTTTTTGGATGCTTCAGGTTTCTTCCCCATTTGCTCGAAGTACATCTTACTTAACTCTATCAAGAGTCCTGGCAATTCAGCTTTGTCCACCTCCTGCACATACACGATGTATTGTTGTGAATTCGGGTCAAAGTTTTTCGCGTAAAGCAGATTGTACGTATTCCGAATTTTGATGCCTTCCAAACCTGCCGGAGGCTGATTTTTCTCCACTATAATAGAGGTGAAATAGTATGCTTTTCTGGTGTAATCAGTGATTCCAAAAGTCAGCCCATACGTACTGATGTCTCGTTTGTCGAAGTTGTCAACAAGATATTCCTTTAGCTTGAGCGCAGATTTGTTGTTGACAGGAAGGTGCCAATTCAGCTCCAGCATGGAATGACGGACATTGATTCCGTACCGACCCAGTAGTCTTTCCCACTCAATTTTTGTGTTTTCCGGGATTCCCTTGATGATGATGGATTTCCAGGGAGTGATAGAGATTTTACCGATTTTGCTATCTGCACAGAGATCACAAAGTACTTTCAGAAACTCGGTATAGTACTTATTATTTCTCCAATAAAGTCCCAACCAATAGCGATCATCGCCTACGCGATTGATTCCCTCATAGTAGGGGAAAGGGTAAAAAGGTACTTCCAATGGATTGTCCACTGTACGGTTATTAGAGTCAACTGCGTCATTCACCAGCTCAAAAAGGAATTCCACAGTCTCAGGCTCTTCCTGAAGGATGTCCTCGATGGCAGAAGCAACTTTTGCCATGTCCCAACTATAAATAAGAGCTGGATACATCGTAGTATCTTCCCACTGAGGCAAGCGTACGTAGAGATACCAGTAATCTTCGTGTTGAGAGGCAATGAAATTCAGATGCCCGGTGAAAAGGGGAACCAAGCGTTGCTTCGGATCGGTAATGTTGATTTTCAGATTTGGCGAAACTCTAAACTGCTCCAGAATATATAAATACCGATCCCCAGTGAGCCAAGGTGTATTCGGGAAAATATCTGAAGAAACGTAAGAGGAGACGATATTTTCTGCTCCCAGTTCTTCTGGAGATACCAACTGGAACTTGTCCTGAGCGTCGATTTCCAAAGCACCGTCGTCCTTGATGAAAAGAATATCCTGGCGGGATCCCAGGGAGATAGTATCCAAACCGGCACTTTCTGCCAGTTCCAAAATCTGCTTCAATTCAGCTGGCGAAAGCACTCCGCCTTTCACGACTACTCTGGAATAGGTCTGTTTCATGTGTTATAATTGATTTTTATTGGCCACACCTGCCTGCCGGCAGAATCTCGCCTGTAGGATAATCATCCCTGCCATTGACATTTGTGTCATTCTTGATTTCATCTGTTTACTTTTGATTTTTCAATGGTCAGATAGCCTGTCACGAATTTGATTCGGGAGAAACTCGCTTAATAGACAATCATCCCTATGTAGGACCGTTAGAGTAATGCTCGATTTCATGCCAGTACTTTTGATTCGTGAAGTATTTCTCTAACCTCTGTTTTACAACTTCCGCAGCCTAGTCCAGCGCCTGTTTGCTGGCAGAGTGCAGTGAAATCTGAGCATCCATCCGCTATTGCTTCTTTGATATTTCCCTCGCCCACACGACTACAGCTACATACTAATTTGCCAATAACTGGGCGAGTATCCGAAGAGCCCATAAGCAGGGATTTTCGCTTTTCAGAAAGTTCAATTTTGTTTTCGATCAGGGATTTGAACTCAGCAAATTCATTTTTATCCCCCATCAAAACTGCTCCGATAAGCAAATCATCTTTGACGATGCATTTTTTGTAATAGCGGCGGCTCATGTCTGTGAAAATAATTTCCTCGTAGGAATCGTCATTTTCCGGGATCAGGATATCGCCAATACTGCAAAGCTCCAGATCCTTGAATTTCAGAATATTCATCAACACTGATCCGCTGTAAATACTACTCACATCGCCAGCGATATAGTTTGCCAAAATAATGGCTTGCTCCTCAGCTGCTGAGGTGATGCCGAAGAGTTGATTTTGGAATTCCGCGATCTCGCCGATGGCAAAAATGTTAGGATAATTAGTCTGTAAATGCTGATTTACCTTGATTCCACGTCCGCAAAAAATTCCATTATCTCGCGCGATTTTAATGTTTGGCTGTGTGCCAATCGCATAAACTACCGCGTTGGCATAAATAATTTTTCCGCTCTTTAGCGTGATGCAAAGTGATTTGTGTTCTTCATCATCGAAAACAGTACTGACCTCATTATCGAAATAAACATGTATTCCTCGCTCTTGCACATCGAGAGAAAGTAGCTTGCTGGAAACGTCATCCAGTTGCCGTTCCATCAATCGGGAAGCTCGCTGTACGATAGTGACTTTCACTCGATTGTGCTGCAAAGCCGCGGCAAGTTCAAGACCAAGCAAGCCTCCACCTATGATCACCACATGCTGATTTTCAGCAGGTAAGTTGGTAGAATCCAGGTAGTCTTTAAATCGATCCGCATCGATTTTACTTCGCATAGTGAAGCGTCCAGGAAGATCCAATTGTGCATCTTTTGGGATAAAAGCCCGGCTACCAGTGGCCAAAATCAACTTATCGAAAGGATATTCCTGTCCATTGTTATCAATCACAACCTGCTTTTCAGGATCAATTTTTTCTATGGAAAGCCCTGTATGAAGCGATATTTTTAATTTTTTAAGCTCATGTTCTTTGATCTTCTGCAGCTGCTCCCAAGTCAGCTCCTCAGTTACATACTCAGGCAAAAGTACCCGATTGTAAAATGGATGTGGCTCATAGGAAAACACATGGATTTGATCTGATTCGTTGTGCTCACGGTAGTTTTGAATAAAGCGGAAAGCTGCAGCTCCAGCACCCACGACCACGATTTTCTCTGTTTCTTTCTTGTATTTGGAAACTGAAACAGTGGTGTATTTGAAATCCGGTTCCTTGGATTGCGGATCGACTACGGTCTTTGTCAGGTTATTCGCACGATTGAGGTCACTTTGTAATTGCTTGCCCCAGTGCATAGGTAGAAATACCACTCCTTCACGTATGTCTTTGGAGAGTTTGGCTTTCACTCGGACCACGCCATTTTTACTTTTTACTTCCACCACATCCCCATCTTTTACCTTGTCCAGATACGCATCGATCGGGTTGATTTCCAATAGAGGACTAGGGTAGTGGGTGCGTAGACGAGAGACTTTCCCCGTCTTTGTCATGGTATGCCACTGATCTCTCACGCGTCCTGTAGTGAGTATCAGCGGATATTCCTTGCTCGTTTTCTCGGAAGTATTGGTGATCTGAGCGGGAATATTGAACACCGCTTTTTGAGTCGGTGTGTAGAATTTATTATCTGCAAAAAGTCGTGGAGTTCCTGTATGTCTGTACTCTGGAACTGGCCACTGGAAGGTTCCTTCATTCTTCAAACGATCGTAATTCAGGTAGGATATATCGATGTTCGTCCCCTTCGTCATGGCACAATATTCCTCGTAGATTTCTTCGGTATTGTTATAATTGAAGCCTCTGAAGCCCATTCTTCGAGCAAAATCGCACAAAATCTCCACATCGGGCCTAGCCTCGCCAGGAGGATTGATTCCTTTGTTCAGGTAAGAAATGCGACGTTCAGAATTCGTCATCGTTCCTTCCTTCTCCAGCCAACCAGCTGCAGGAAGAACAAGATCTGCGTATTCCAACGTGTCTGCTTTGTGTGAAATGTCCTGAACGATCACGAATTTGGCATTTTTCATTGCCTTTTCGATTTTGTTGGAATTCGGCAAACTCACCATAGGATTGGTGCAAATGATCCAAACCGCCTTCATTTCCCCACTTTCCAAGGCATCAAACATCTCAGTAGCTGAGTAGCCAGGTTCTGGAGAAATCTCATTTACTCCCCAGAAATTAGCTACTTCCTGCCGATGAACTGGATTATTCAGGTCTTTGTGAACCGCTAAAAGATTCGCCATGCCACCAACTTCCCGTCCACCCATTGCATTTGGCTGGCCGGTAAGTGAGAAAGGACCATTTCCAGGTTTTCCGATTCTCCCGGTTACCAGAGAAAGATTCAGCAGGGAAAAGTTCTTATCCGTACCGATTGCGCTTTGGTTCAAACCCATCGCCCACATGCTGATGAATCCTTTAGATTCCCCGATGATTTCGGCTACTTTCTTAATGTCATCCAATGAAATTCCACAAAGACTAGCCGCTTCTTTTAGCGAAGTAGCCATCACTTGCTTGCGGTACTTCTGATAGTTTTCGGTATGCTTTTCTATGAATTCTTTGTCCGCCAGCCCGATATCAATGATCCTTTTGCCAATGGCATTGTATAAAATAATATCGGTACCAGGAATGATTTGCAGGTGAATGTCTGCGAAAGTAGCTGAATCCGTTTTGCGCGGATCGACTACGATTATCTTCACATTCGGATTTTTCTCCT
This sequence comes from Algoriphagus antarcticus, assembly GCF_002150685.1. Taxonomy (GTDB): domain Bacteria; phylum Bacteroidota; class Bacteroidia; order Cytophagales; family Cyclobacteriaceae; genus Algoriphagus; species Algoriphagus antarcticus. The sequence continues at coordinate 121,363 of NZ_MSSW01000001.1, read as the reverse complement.
TGTGGTTTTCAAGTCTGCGAAAGAGTATCGGGTGACACCAGGCCGGATTTGCGCCAGCGATCAAAAAAGCATCTGCCAGCTCTATATCTTCGTAGGAGATGGGAACAGAATCTTCTCCAAAGGTTTTTTTGTAAGCCACCACAGCCGAACTCATGCACAAGCGACTGTTCGTATCGATATTATTTGTGCCCAAAAAGCCTTTTGTAAGCTTATTTGCGATGTAATATTCTTCCGTGAGGCATTGTCCTGAGATGTAAAAGCCTACACTATTCGGCCCATATTTCTGGATCAAAGACTTGAAAACTCCCGCAGCTCTGTCCAACGCATCTTCCCAACTGACCCGCTCCCGGGGATGAGATCTACTCCAGCGCATTTCCGGGTAGAGTATTCTATCGGAAGTGTCATTTACTACGTAGTGGAGGTTCATGCCCTTGGAGCAGAGCATTCCTTGGTTCACAGGGTGATCTTGATCGCCTTCGACTTGTACTTTGTTTTGAGCGTCCACCTCAGCGACTATTCCGCAGCCGACGCCGCAGTAGGAACAGGTGGTTTTGACTTTTTTATCTGGGATCACTACTCAGTAATTACGATTGGAAATAGTTTTATATGTATGTACGCTTTTCTGCCAGTAAGCGAATTCTCTTTGGTCAACGGGTTGGAAGACCGATGACCGAAGATCGGAGTAAACCAGAATTCAATGTGCCTATGGATTTTCGATCCTATAAATTTTCTACTGGCAAGATTCCGTATAATCACATAGTTTTAATATGAATATTCGTAATGATGCCAGTGCCTTATTTTCATTGCTATAGTGGCTGGAAGACCGATGAACGAAGAAGTCATGATCTTGCCTGAATTTAGTTTACACTTTAATCTTTTACTGGTATAATTGCTGATAGACATATAGGCTAATAACAAAATAGCTCATCTACAGCACAAATGGTGAATTGCAGAAGAGCTATTTTGGGACTAATGCTCCAAGTTAATTATCTATTCGCACTAATTCAGGCTGTAGCTTGCTTAACTCTACCTCTGCTACTTTCTCATCTTCGGTACTGAATCGTATCGCTAGCGCAACCATTCCAGACATGACTATTAATCCTCCAATCACCAGATAGCCAGCCGATACTGCAGATGCCGCGGCCGCTGATTGAGCTGCCGCGGCTGCTTCGGTTCCCAGTGCCTCGCTTGCGATCAGCGCCGTTTTTTCGGCTACAGCTGATTTGGAACTTAAGAAAAGCGCAGCCAAGAAAGCTCCGAAATTTCCCCCTGCACCAACTATCCCTGAAATAGATCCGATTGCTTTTCTATTAACAAATGGAACAACTGAGAATGTCGCCCCCTCAGCCATTTGTACTGTCAAGCTAAATGCTACAAGTAATCCGAAGCCAAGCATCAAACTCGTAGCGAGTGAGAACAGACTTAGCATCAATCCTTCAGCAATTAAGATCGCAGCCAAAAACCAAACACGGCCTCTTAGTCCTCTTGATTTCCCGAATTTGTCACCAAAGTATCCACCAAGCGTTCGGGCGAAAATATTCATCAGTGCAAAGGAAAGCACGATATTTCCAGCTGTGATTCGTTCAAGTTGGAAAGTATTTTGAAGGTAATCATCCATGGTGCCATAGACCGTCAATTCGATTCCAAAACATGCTGCGTACACTATGAATAGCAACCAGACACGGTAGTCTTTCACCGCTTCCATAAAGCCAACTTTGTCCTTCTTAGTGGAAGGGGCTTTTATTCCTCTAGCTTCTAGTTCTTTAAAGTTGCCTTCTGGAGTGTCTTTTGTAAAGAAATAATACACCAAACCCATGCTAAAGCAGGCAATACCCGCGATGATCATAGAATATCTCCAGGCATCAGCCTCAGCTACCCCTACTCCTATGACTATCGCAGCAATGATCGGCATCCCCAATCTATTTGCTCCGCCACCTAGATTTCCCCAGCCTGCTGAAGTTGCATTGGCCGTTCCGACTACGTTGGAAGCAAACATCAGCGAAGTGTGTACCTGCGTGATGACAAATGATGCTCCGATAAACCCTGTCAACAATCGGCAAATGTAAAACTGCATTGGCGTCTGTACCAATCCGCTAAGAATTACCGGAATGGATCCCAAAATCAAAAGCCAAGTATAGCAAAGTCTAGGTCCATACTTATCACATAGTTTGCCGATAAGTAATCTGGCGAAAACTGTTCCTGCTACTGCAAGAACTGTTGCATTCCACTTTTGTGCAGGAGTAAGTCCAAGATCCTTGACTACATCTGGCATGAACGGAACAATGCCGAACCATGCGAAAAAGCAGATGAAAAATGCAATTGAAGTGATCCAGAACGTGCGAATCGGGATGGTTTTAAAATCTAAAAGATTTAAACGTGTAGCTTTGTGTGTAAGTAGTGGTTCCATAATACTTATTTTTATCTTCGCTAAAAGTAAGTATAAATACGTAATTAAAATACCGAATACGTAATTTTTCAAGTAAAAAATAAAAAATCCACTTAGAATCGATCTAATTGGATTTTTGACTACTTATTAAGACTTAGTGTTTTTCTTAGATCAAGTTTAAGTCTCGGGATTTTGTGGTCAGCTCCACCAGATTCTTGACGTTCATCTTTTTCATCAAATTAAACCGATGTACTTCCGCTGTTCTCTTACTGATTTCCAGTGCATCAGCGATTTCATTATTTCCTTTTCCTTCTAGAATGAGTTCGAGAATCTGTTTTTCTCTGTTGGTCAGATTTGCCAACTCTTCAGAAATCGTATCCGATTTGGAAGATGCTTTAGCCTTTCCGTTGACAAAATTATTGATGATATAAGCGGAGATGTCTCCTGCGAAAAATTTTCCGCCGCTGGAAATCGTATGTAGAGCCTTTATGAACTCACTTTTAGAAGATCCTTTAAGCAAATACCCATCAGCTCCAGCCTGTATCGCCTCCACTACATACTCTTCCGAATCATGCATGGAAAGGACAAGTTTCTTGATATGTGGAAATGATTTGGTCATCTCTTTCACTACTTCCAGTCCATTCATTTTGGGCATACGAATATCCACAATCAGCAAATCTGGATTTTGAAGACCTATTACTTCTAGCGCTTCCACACCATCAGAGGCTTCATCGACTACTTGAAACTCTTTTTCACTTTCGAGTAAGGACTTGATTCCGTCACGTACCAGTTCGTGGTCATCAGCTAAAACTATCTTGATTGGGTTCATGTGCGCTTAAGTAAATACGTAGTAAAGTACAGAATTTACGTATAAAAATCTAGGAAATCTACGTCAAAGGAATGTTGAGCGTGACTTTAGTGCCTTCATTAGGCGAGGAATTGATGAACAATCTTCCATTGATGTATTTCACTCGCTCTCGCATAAAGGTGAGTCCCATTCCGCCTTCCTCGTCTGGCTTAGCTTTCAGTTTTGATTTGTCAAAGCCTTTGCCATTATCGTCTACTATGATGCTCAGTATATTCTGACTATGTGAGACGGTGACGATGATATGCGAGGATTCTGCATATTTGATCGCGTTGTTGATTGCTTCTTGCGTGATCCTGTAGAGGTTGATTTCTACCAAAGAATCCAGTCGCTGGGAGAACTCAGATTTATTGAAAAGAACAATGTCTTTCCCTGTAAGTTTGGAAAGCTCCTGTGTCAGTTCTGTCAGAGCAGGCACAATACCATAATCCTTTAATTCTGGAGGAGTAAGATTAAAAGTAGCTGTTCGCACGCCTTTGATGATATTCGAAGTGAGTTCTTTGAGTTTGATGATTTTTACTTCGGCTTTCTCAGGGTCAGTAGTATCTACACTTTCCAGCAGGTACTTAAGTCCAGTGAGCATCTGTCCGATGCCATCGTGAATATCCTTAGCTATGCGGTTTTGCTCATTCTCTTGGTTCTCGATGATTTGTCTTGAAATCACCTTTTGTTGATGCATTTTCTCCTCAAAACTCTCCTTCGTCAGCTGCTCCACTTGATGCATGAACTCCTTCCGCTTTGTGATGTCCAGGCAAATCAATATCAATTCGGACTTGTCCTCAGACGAATGATATGGAATCATGGACACATCCAGCCATATATGTTCACCTGTCTGAGAAGTGGTCTTAAACTCACCTTCCCAGCCGGCTTTTTTGTTTTCAGTAATAATGCGATCTATCGTGAGCTGCTCATTTTCCAGAGGTGAAAGCAGGTCGGAGATCTTAGCATTGATGTTGAATTTTTGAGCTTTATAAAGTCTGCTGAAGCGCTCTCCAATATGAGTGATGTATCCTTCGGGTGTGATCCTGGCGAAAAGCAGAATCTGATCCATCGCTTTACTGAGTGCCTGTAATTCCCGGACTGACTTTTCTTTTGACTGACTGAGAATATCTGCATTCTTGGCCATTTGGATCGCCTTTTTCTCAGCATCCATCAGTTCCTGAATGCTTGCTTTCATAGCTTTTGCCGAAGGCCAAAAGATGATCAAAAACTCACCGACTAAGACCAATAAGGTGAAAAGCGTAATGAGCAATTCCAATCGCTGCAAGCTTGAGACCTTCTCCTTGGCTTCGTGATCATATTGATTCACTATCTCGTCCATTTTGATCAAAAAGCTATTTGCATTGCTTTCTATAATCCTTAATTGGGAAGCGATGGCCGTGGAATCTTCAGAATTACTGGATTTGAGAAAAAGGAAATTCCTTGCAGCATCAGCCACTTCCTCGAATTCCGGATTGATCTGCTCAAACATTTTCGTGACTTCAGGGCTATTTTCCACATGGAAACCCTGTGATTCATCTCCCAACTGTAATGTCTGGTGTGCCGTTTCCCAACGATTCAGCGTGTTTTGAATAGTATCTGAAAGTGCTTGGGTAGCTTCCGGAGATTGAGTGTGAGAAAGTAAGAGAACTTCCTTGTTCAGCTTTTGACTCAGCATACGCTGCCGACCAGCCACATTTACTAAGCGGCTGTCGTTTTCCTGATCTTTCAGGTATTTTCTGATGAGAATCTGACTTGCGATCAAGGAGATGGCAATTGCCCCCAGAGCAATAATATAAAGGCGGCGGAGACGATTGAAAGTATCTTGATCCAGCGATCGCGGTGTACCGGTCATTTGATTAGGTGATAGCTTCTTTGACTAATTGAAGACTTGACGGTGAAAGAGGAAGTTTTAATGCGGCCCTATGTCCTTTTTCAGACATTTTTGCCCAAGTTTTTTGAAGGATATCAATGATTTTGGCAGACTCATGCTTGGCAGCAAATTCTTCGAAATAATATTCCATGAAAACCAGACAAATGACATCTTCCATGGTTTGTGTATCAGGATCTGTTTTCAGTTGCTTCTTTCTGATCAGAAATTTTGTCTTGTCAATGGTCTCTTCATCGTAGCCTGCCTCTAGGAGAATTTCCGCAGCCATGTCGGCATGCATCTTTTTTAATTCTTCTCTCCACTTGAGGTATCCCACTCTGTCCATTGGATAATCTGATCTTGGGATCTTCCATCTTCCGATATGCTGAGCCCTGACGGCGAGTTGCATAGCTTCGGAAGATTCAGGATCAAACTGATCAAGTTTTTCGGTCATCCTGATGGAATACAACAGTTCTTTTGCAATCTCTTTTCCCGCTACTTCTTCTTTGATGGGATCTTCCGCATTGACCTGATCGATCAATGAGAGTGCTTTCTGGAATTTGTTCATGTGTAAAAGTGTATTAATCTGCGAATCCAATATATACATTTCCCTCCTGAATCCTGACCGGATAGGTCGCAATACTATATTCCTCTCCGTTCAAATTGCTACCGTCTTCCAGCGAAAAGGTCTTCTTGTGAAGCGGACAGGCCACTTTTGGGATACCCTGAGAATCGCCCGTCATGCCACGGGATAGCACCATTTCCATCTTATGTGGGCAAAGGTTCTGACAGGCATACCAGGAATTGGTTCTGGTAAAATAGTAAACTGCAATTTGCTTGGCATTGTATTTCACACAAGCTCCAGCGTTCTCCGGAAAGTCACCTGTCTGACCTACTTTGATCCAATTGATAGCGTTTTGATCTGCTACGGTTTGATAGTTTTTTAATAATTCTTCCATGATCTTATTCGTATTGGATTACCAAGGTCTAGGCATTTTTTGATCTCTCATCGGCACAAAAACCAAGCTGTCGTCAGTCTCATCAGAATTGACAAATGGCTTAAATCTCTTCATCATCTGAGGATCTTCGATGGCTTCTTTCCACTCACATGCGTAGTGGCTTACCAGCTCTTGCATCTCAGCTTCCAGCTCTTCACCTATTCCGAGACTGTCTTCCACCACTACTTTTTTCAGGTAGTCAATTCCACCTTCTAGTTTTTCCAGCCATGGCGCTGTGCGTTGCAAAGGAGCTGCAGTTCTGATGTAATACACCAAGAATCTATCGAGGTACTTGATGCAGGTTTCATCGTCGAGTTTTTCTGCCAAAAGAATCGCATGCTTCGGAGTAGCTCCTCCATTTCCGCATACAAAGAGGTTCCAGCCGCCTTCCACAGCGATGACTCCAAAGTCCTTTCCTCTGGCTTCGGCACATTCGCGGATACAGCCAGATACTCCGCCTTTTAGTTTGTGAGGAGAGCGAAGTCCTTTGTAACGGTCTTCGATTCTGATGGCAAAACTCACGCTATCGTGCAAGCCATACCGACACCAAGTCGATCCCACGCAGCTTTTTACAGTTCTAAGTGATTTGCCGTAGGCGTGACCACTTTCGAAGCCAGCGTCAATCAATTCTTTCCAGATCATTGGCAACTCATGAAGCTGAGCTCCGAAAAGATCTATCCGCTGACCACCGGTGATTTTGGTGTAGAGATCGTATTTCTTAGCGACTTGTCCCAATACCATCAATTTATCGGGTGTAATCTCTCCTCCAGGCACTCTTGGCACCACTGAGTAGGTACCGTTTCTCTGAATATTGGCAAGGAATCTATCGTTCGAATCCTGAATAGGAGCCTGACGGTTGGCAGTTTCCATGTAAATACTGGCGAAAATCGATGCCAACACAGGCTTGCACATCTCACAGCCATGGCCTTTGCCATGACGATCAAGTGCCTCGTCAAAATCCAAAATACTGTGGAGCTTCACCAAATCATACATTTCCTGACGGCTATACTCGAAGTGTTCACAAATCGTTTCCTTCAATTCCTGCCCCATGGACTTTAGCGTAGCAGTTACCAAATCGGTCACCATTGGCTTACATCCACCACAGGAGCTAGAAGCTTTTGTTTGCTTCACTACATCTGAAAAAGTGCAACAGGCGCCACTTGTGATGGAATCGCAGATCGTTCCTTTACTTACTGCCTCACAAGAGCAAATCTGAGCTGTATCAGGCAAATCCAGAACAGAGCCCAAGGCGCTTTTACTTTCGCCTCCCCTAGAACCCAGGATCAAATCTTCTGGATTCTCAGGAAGCTTCATCGCATTGATGTAAAGCTGAAAAAGTGTGTTGTAATCAGAGGAATCACCGACCATGATTCCGCCAAGCAACTTTGAGCCGTCCTTTGCAATGTTGATTCTTTTGTAAACACCACGCTGCTTGTTCTCATAAACAATCGCAGTGATCTCATCATTTTCGATGAAGGGATCACCAAAAGAAGCTACTTCTGTGCCCACCAATTTAAGTTGGGTGGACATATCGATGGATGGGCTCATGAGCTTTTCACCGCCGGTGATTTGCTCCACAGCTACGCCTGCCATCTCATATCCTGGAGCGACTAGTCCGTAGATGCCGTTATTATATAGGGCTACTTCTCCAATAGCGTAAATCGCTGGATCGGAAGTTTCCATTTTATTATTTACATAGACTCCGCCACGTTCGCCAGTTTTCAAGCCACACTTCAATGCCAATTCGTCTCTAGGGCGAATACCTGCGGAAATGATCAGCATGTCGGTTTGGAGAGAGGATTCGTCTGTAAAGTCGATTTTTTCGATACCGGCTGCTCCTATGATTTCTTTGGAGTTTTTGCCCAAATGAATTTTCATCCCAAGCTTCTCTATCTTGCTTTGAAGCATGTCACTCGCAGCTTTGTCCAGTTGACGTGGCATAAGTCGCGGGGCGAATTCTATTACGTCAGTCTGTAGTCCAAGTTCTTTGGCAGCATTTGCTGCTTCCAAACCAAGCAATCCGCCACCTAGAACGGAAGCATTGAATTTACCTTCATGCTTGATTTTTGTTGCGTAATCCTTAATAGCATCGAGATCTTCGATTGTTCTGTAAATAAATACACCCGGCTTGTCCACGCCTTTGATATTCGGTACAAAGCATGAAGAGCCTGTTGCTAAAACTAGGTAGTCATATTCGAAATAATCATGCTTATGCGTGAACACGCGCTTAGTCTCCGGCTCGATCGAGGTGATCATCTCTCCGGTGCGAAGCATTATATTATTCTCTGCGTACCAGTCGCGAGGAGCTAACAGCAGCTTATCTGCATCATCTATAGAGAAGTATTCACTTAAGTGGACACGGTCGTAAGCAGGTCGGGATTCTTCTCCGAAGACTACTATCTCAAACTGACCGCGAAGTGGATGGGCAGCTAGCTTTTCGCAAAACTTATACCCGACCATTCCATTTCCTATGACAATAACTTTTTCCATGTCTACGTATTTTAAAACTCAAATATAAGTATATATACGTAATTAAAAATAAATACACGTAGAATTATCTAGACGATACAAGTATTTTGTTCAGGTTACATTTTGAAATAATAGCCTTCAATTGATATTTGAAGCTACTTACACACCGCAAATGGATGAATTACTTATTTTGAGAAATATAAAAAAAATTTCTCAACTACGTAAAAAACAACTAGATAGAGATAGTTTAGTTGGTCTCTGAAATGGTGGGGAATGATAGTAGTATTTCGCTCTTTCAGAGCTTAAAAACAGGTCAATTTGATAATATACCCATCCCTAGCCTGCTGGGCTAAGGTATTTAAGGCTTTCAGCGCTTATAAAATAATAGTGAACTCGGCGAAAAACTTCGCGTTCCCCGCGGAAAAATAATCCGAGTTGACCTCTGCCACCTTTCATTTAGCAAAAATGAATATGCTGACTTTTTGCTCCCCATTCGAAATTCTCTGTTCTCCCTGTGGATAAAGACTATTGACTTTAATCAAAAAAAGCACCCCAAAATGAGGTGCTTTCACTTTTATTTTCAGTTGGAATTAACCTACTCTTTCGGTCTGAGAAAAGTAGAATGATCCTTCGATAGCTGCGTTTTCGTCTGAGTCAGAACCGTGTACAGCATTTGCTTCGATAGACTTAGCGAAAATCTTACGGATAGTTCCATCTGCTGCATCAGCAGGGTTGGTAGCACCGATCAATTTTCTGAAATCTTCTACTGCATTTTCTTTCTCCAAGATCGCTGCGATGATAGGGCCAGACGACATATAGGCACATAGATCAGCGTAAAAAGGTCTCCCTGAGTGAACTTCGTAGAATTTACCAGCGATTTCCTTGGTCAATTGAGTAGCTTTCATGGCTACGATTTTGAAGCCTGCTTCTTCGATCATTTTCAAAATTGCTCCTGAGTTTCCTTCTGCAAAAGCATCAGGTTTGATCATAGTGAATGTTCTGTTAGTTGCCATGTTATTCGTATTTCTTTGGTTTAGATCGGGCGCAAAAATAGACCTTTTCGCAGCATTCTTCACAAAAACTTTTGTATTTTTCCGCTACTCACTTCATTGTCAGCTTACTAGTAGAATTGGGAATTATCAAAAATTTCCTGACCTTTGCGAACTACAAGAGCCAAAAAGCAGCTAAATGTATAAAATGGAAGCTTTAGCCTCGTTTAAGAGAGAGGTAGCCTCACCCAAAAAAATATTCATCACCACTCACGTCAAACCCGATGCCGATGCATTGGGTTCTTCATTGGGAATGGCTAACTACCTGCTCAAAAAAGGACATGAGGTGACAGTGGTGACACCAACGGATTATCCTTCATTTCTCAATTGGATGAAAGGCAACGATTCTGTACTGGATTTCAGTAATCCTACGCATACAGAATTAGCCACCAGAAAGTTGAATGAAGCGGATGTGATATTTTGTTTGGATTTCTCTGTCTTAAAAAGGGTAAATGAATTAGGCGAAATGATCCGACAGTCGGACGCATATACCGTCAATATTGATCATCACCAAGATCCTGAAGATTTTGCTGATTTCCGGATATGGAGCACGGAAGCAGCTGCTACCTGTGAGTTGGTCTATGAACTGATCGTGCAGCTGGGCGACGAATCACTTCTGGATAAAGACATTGCTGAATGCCTTTATGCTGGTATCATGACAGATACAGGAGGCTTTAGACATCCCAACACGACCAAGAATGTCCATCTGGTGGTAGCGGAACTATTGGATCTGGGTGCTGACAGCTCCCAAATCTCCAATTGGATCTATGATTCCAATTCGGTTAATAGATTAAAATTTATCGGTTTTGCAATCAGTCGCCGTCTGGTAGTACACGAAGACCTCCATATGGCATATTTTGCGATCAGCAAAAAAGATCTTAAAAAATATCAAAGCCGTACTGGCGATACAGAAGGTTTGGTCAATTATGCATTATCTTTGGACGGGATAAAACTGGCAGCCTTATTTTCGGAACGCGAAGACGGTGTCAAAATTTCTTTCAGATCTTCCAGTGACGTAGCTGTCAATAAGTTTGCAGCGGAATATTTCGATGGAGGTGGACATAAAAATGCCTCCGGAGGTAAATCCACTTTGAGTCTTAAGGATACTGTAGAACGATTCGAATCTTTGGTAGAAGAGCATCAGGATGAATTATTCCGTGTTCTTCCTGTTACTGCAGATTGATAAACTTGATATCCCTTCCTATTACTTTGAAAAATCACTTATCCTTTATGAAATCGAGCATGACTCAAAAGTCTCACACTGGGATGATTATAATGTATGCGAGATTCCATATGACCATTGAAAAACAATTATAATCAGATGAAAAATTCAAAAAGCCTTTTGGCAATCCTTGCTCTCGTGGTGGGAGCAAGCACCTTGACTTCCTGTAAAAAAACTAAAGTCACAGAAAAAGATGGTATCGAATATACCTATGTAAAAGAAGGGAATGAAAAAGCTCCAAACGGTGAGTTTTTGCTTTACAATCTTCAGATTACTACTGCATCTGATTCAGTGATTTATTCCACTGCAGATAACCCTTTCCCAGGATATCTACAGGTTAATGATTCTTTGCCGGTCTCTAACGGTATGGATGAGATCTTCCTTGGCTTGCGCAAAGGGGACAGCATCGCATTTGAGTCCAATGCTAAAACTATTTTTGGCGAAAATTTCCCTCCATTCCTGAAGGAAGAGGATGTGGTTAAGGTAAGATTGGGAGCTTTTGAAATCATGAATGAAGAAGCGATTCAGGCTTACTTCGAGAAAGTGATGGCTGCTGAAGATGTGAAAAAAACAGAGAGAGCTGCAGAAAGATTGGTAGAAGAAGACAAAATAATCCAAGAGTACATCACGGAAAAAGGTCTTGATGCCAAAAAAACTGAGAGTGGTCTTTACTATGTGATCGAGGAAGAAGGAACAGGCGAACCAGTTGCTCCTGGTACTACTATGACTGTAGATTATGCAGGATATTTACTTGACGGAACTTTATTTGACACGTCTATCGAGGCATTAGCTAAGGAAAACAACGCGTTTATTGAAGGGAGGCCTTACGCTCCACTTCCAGTGACTGTAGGAATGGGTCAAGTCATTCCGGGATGGGATGAAGGATTGCTACTATTAAAAAAAGGAGCTAAGGGTAAGTTTATTATCCCTTCACCTCTTGGATACGGAGAAAATGGTGCTGGAGCAATGATTCCGGCAAATTCAGTACTTGTGTTTGATGTGGATGTAGCGGATGTACAGTAATATTCGTATAGCAGTTATAGCTAGTTAATAATATTAAACCAACTACAATGAAATTTAGAATATTTGCCATTTTAAGCCTGATCGCAGGGAGTTTCGCTTTCGTGTCCTGTATTGATGACGAGGCAACCGATGATGTCATCTACAATCAAGACCTAGCTGAAATTCAAGGGTACCTTGATACCACTTCTATTGTAAATGTTAAAAAAGTTTACGATTCCAATTACGGAGTTACGGTCATTTGGCAAGAGCTATCTGGAAGTAAGGATACAGTAAGTCTCGGAGACACATTAAAGGTGAATTATGTAGGGAAACTACTTAACAATAAGGTATTCGATACTTCCATTGAAGATGTAGCTAAAAGCGAAGGGATTTATGCCTCCAATAGAAATTATCAGCCACTTGTCTTTATTATAGGTTATGGACAATTGATACCTGGATTTGAAATTGGAGCCTTGAAAATGGAAGTGGGCGATAAAGCTACGGTATTCATCCCGTCTCTTTATGCCTATGGAAAGCAAGGGACTAATGGAATAGTACCCATCCCCTCGAACGCACCGATTTTATTTGAGTTAGAAATAATAAGCGCTACTCCTGGACCAAGACGATAATATGATTTTACAAAAAGCGAGCATTTTCTTTTTTCTGGTTTTGGCAGTTGTATTCAGCAGCTGCGAAGCAAATAATCCATTTGATAGAGGACCTGTCTATGATGTGGAAGGAAATCTGGCAAAGGACAGTCTTTTAATTGTAGATTACCTGGAAACTGCGGAGATTGATAGCTTGTATCGTATCCACGATCCTAGTGGAGTGGTAATCATCGTACAGGAGGAAGGAACTGGCTCACGACCGATTAGCGGGAATGTAATCTATACAAGGTACATAGGTTCGTTGATGAGCGATGGATCTTTATTCGATACGAATATTGAAAATGTGGCGATAGAGAATGATATCTATGATGAAAATAGAGAATATGATCTTTTGAGTTTTTTGTTAGGTTCCGGTACTGTGATTCAGGGATGGGATATAGCGTTTAGGAGATTAAGATCAGGTTCCAAAGCTCAATTACTCATCCCATCAACGTATGGTTATCGAGATGATCCAAATAGAGCTGCAATTCCACCTAATTCCATATTGATATTTGATGTGGAGTTCAGAGGAATGGATTAAAATAGATCAGAGGGCTTCGGCCCTCTTTTTTTTGTCAAAGCGTTAACCGCTGAGTCCACTGAGATTTTTTCACAGGGGACACAGTCTGTGATTTAGGCGTCCGCCCCAATTATTTTGAGGAGATAAATGCTAAATATTTGCTCTCTACGGGTAAACCTAGGTTGCTAAGTTCGCCGAACCTCTGTAACCACAGTTTTTAAAATGGTTTTCATTGAATAGGAATGAGAGTTAGCTAAGCTAAACCTTATTTTGCTTGACTTTCTTGTTGGATTTTTTTGCCCAGCCAGCCTAGCAAGAAAAAAGAGATCAAAAACCCCAAGGCGGGAATGCAGAAAAAGGCCATATGCCAAAAGATGGAATTGGCTTCTGGAAAAAAATTTCCCAAAGATGATTTTACGGCGAGATCCCAATCTGTCATCATTCCCAGATTGGCTAAATAAACTATGTAGCCAAGTATGGCCACCATCACTGCGCAGAAAACCATTCCTATTCTGATGAATGCTTTTGCGATACCGAAACTTGGATCCAAGGAAAAAGTAGAGTTCATAGCCAAAGAATTTTAAATAAAGTTGAGTTTTAATCGTATATCAACCAATTACTTAACGTTAAAAATCTCTAAAAATTTTTTAAAAAGCCCAAAATTATTTTACGCGTTAAAACCAAAAAAGGAACCCATTGCTGAGTTCCTTTTTGATTTCAATCGTGTGAAATCTTACTTTCTCACTCTGATTTTTTCCTTGATACGTGCAGCTTTACCCTGACGTCCTCTTAGGTAGAATAGACGAGCTCTTCTTACTTTACCTTGTCTCAATAGATCGATTTGCTCGATAGCAGGAGAGATGATAGGGAAGATTCTTTCTACGCCGATACCATTAGATATTTTTCTTACAGTGAAAGTCTCACCGTTAGAGTTAGGGTTTCTACGCTGGATCACAGTTCCTTGGAACTGCTGGATACGCTCCTTGGTACCTTCTTTGATACGTACGTGTACGTTGATGGTATCGCCAGCTTTGAATGAAGGGAATTTAGCTCTTGCTTCGCTGTATTCCGCTTCTACTATTTTCATTAGATCGCTCATAGCTTTATGTTTTTATGCTTTCGCTGTTTGCCAACGCGTGGCTTATTTAATTACTTCTTATACGATTCTGTATCGCTTATCCCAGTTTCCTTATTGCTTAGCAAGTCAGGTCTTCTCTCTTGGGTTCGGCGAACCGATGCTTCAAATCTCCATTCGTTTATCTTGGCTTCATGTCCTGATAGCAGTATTTCCGGCACTTTCATCCCATCATAATCAGCGGGGCGAGTGTACACCGGCGGTGCCAGCAGTCCATCCTGGAAAGAGTCTGTCAAAGCTGAGGTCTCATCATTCAATACTCCCGGGATCAGGCGAATCAGCGCATCAGCCACTACAGCCGCTGCCAATTCTCCCCCAGAAAGTACATAATCACCAATACTGATTTCTTTGGTGATGAATCGCTCTCTTACTCTCTCATCCACTCCCTTATAATGACCACAAAGGATCAACAGGTTTTGACTGAGCGAAAGTGCATTTGCCATAGGTTGGTCGAACCTAGCTCCATCAGGTGTCATGTAGATGATCTCATCGTACGTGCGCTCCTTCTGAAGTGCTTCTATGCATCGAGCGATTGGTTCAATGGACATTACCATCCCGGCTCCCCCTCCAAAAGCGTAGTCATCGACTTGCTTTTGCTTGCTAGTTGAATAATCCCGTAGATTGATCACCCGAATACTGGCAAGTCCTTTGTCCTCCGCTCTTTTCAGAATGGAATGTGCAAAAGGCCCTTCCAATAATCCCGGCACTACAGTGATAATATCAATGTGCATGGGTTAATCTTCCAGATAAATTTCAAGTAAACCTTCGGGTAATCGGCAGTAAACTTTTTTAGCTGCCTTGTCCACCTTTTGGATAATTCCGTCCTGAATTGGTATCAGCACTTCTTTTTCCTGGTAGGTTACTCCGAGGAGATTCTGTGTCTCCAGATCATATACGATCTGAATAGGTCCGATCAGTCCCTTAGTCTCGTCATGGACTTCGAAGCCGATCAAGTCATGGAAGAAATACTGATCTTCTTTCAGTTCAGGTAGGGCTGTCAATGGAAGATATACTCCCAATCCAACCAAATCTTCTACCTGATCCAGTGAGTTTAAATCCTCGAATTTTGCCAATGCTTTATTTCCGGGTTGGAGTACAAAGTGCTCCAGGAAAAACGGCACAAGCCGGGATTTTTGCTCTAGGAATATGTGCTCTAACGTCTGATAATCCTCAGGATAATCGACATCCAGCATGATCATTACTTCTCCACGAAGTCCATGAACTTTAGACACGTAGCCTAACTGAAAGCTTTGGTCTTTATTCATGGGGATTTATATTAAGCTTTTGCTTCGTCTTCGCCAGCTTCAGGAGCTTTTTCTTCTGTAGGAGTTTTAGCTTCAGGAGCTTTCTCTTCAGTAGGAGTTTTAGCTTCCGGTGCTTCTTCAGCTACAGGAACCTCAGCTTCAGCTGCAGGAGCCTCAGCTTCAGCAGCAGGAGTTTCCTCTACCGCAGGTGCTTCTTCAGCTTTAGCAGCAGGAGTTTCCTCTACCGCAGGTGCTTCTTCAGCTTCAGCAGCAGGAGTTTCCTCTACCGCAGGTGCTTCTTCAGTAGTAGGAGTCTCTTCAGCAACAGGTGCTTTTTCTTCTACAGGAGCCTCTTCAGCAACTGCTTCTTCTACTACAGGAGCAGGAGCAGGGTTGTTTGCAGCTTCAGCAGCAGCTAGAAGAGCTTTTTGTTCGTCTTCTCTTGCTTTGATTGCGTCAAGTCTAGCTTGGTTCTTAGCCGTTTCAGCATCCATTGCTTTCTTACGTACATCAGCTTTAGCTGCAGAGATACCTTCTGTTTTACCAGCAATCTTCGTGTCTTTCTCGTTCAACCATGCTTCGAATTTAGCATCTGCTACTTCTTGCGTGATTGCACCTTTCAATACACCAATCTGAAGGTGTTTTTTCAGCATAACGCCTCTGTAAGAAAGCATAGCTTTCACGGTGTCTGTTGGCTGAGCTCCGTTCAACAACCATTTAAGAGCGCGCTCATTGTTGATGTTGATAGAAGCAGGATTTGTGTTTGGATTGTAAGATCCGATCTTTTCGATGAAGCGTCCATCACGTGGAGCTCTTGCATCAGCTACAACCACGTCGTAGATAGCCATTTTTCTTCTACCTCTTCGTGCTAATCTGATTTTTACTGACATAAATTTGAATGTATTTAGTGAGTGAATGGAACCCGTCCATCCTAATTTTGGAGTGCAAAGATAGTGTAATTACTTGTAAAGCCATAAGTTGGCTAAAGAATATTTGCCTAAAATAGGGGTTTTAGGTTATCTTGCGATAGATTCGTCAAAAGGGAGCTGAATCAATCATTTATAACCATAACAGACTTCCGGATTTTCAATATTGTCCTAAATCTGCCTTCGTCTATAGGCAGGGTTCAATGGAAATATACGGAAAGTCAAAAGAGGAACAGCATTTCCTAAACGCTAGCTGTAACTTTGACCTTCAAAAGGAAGGTTAGTTCAAAATGGCCCCGTAGTTCAATGGATAGAACAAGCGTTTCCTAAACGCTAGATCTAGGTTCGATTCCTAGCGGGGCTACTATTTTTTTGATGAGCCATAATCATTTTGAAAAATCATTTCCTCCAAAATCTCTTTTTGAGAGCTCCTTTCCAAAATTCATTTTTCTAAATAACACCAAAATTTTCGATACATTATCAAACCCAATTGACCACTTTTCATGCCTGATCGAAAAAGAATAACCTTGAAGGATATTGCCAAGGAACTTGGCATTTCTGTCTCCACGGCTTCCAGAGCCTTAAATTCCTATGCCGGAATCTCTGATGAGACAGTTAAAATGGTCAAGGAATTTGCAGAAAAGCACAATTATGTGCCCAACACGATGGCGGTTAATTTTCGGAAAAATAAGACCATGACAATCGGCATGGTGGTGCCGGAGTTGGTTCATTACTTTTTCTCATCGGTGATCTCAGGAGCGATCAAGGAAGCAAAAAAGCATCACTACAGTATCCTGGTCAGTCAAACCGATGAACTGGTTAAAAACGAAATTATGGCTTGCCGCACCATGCTATCCAGCAGTGTGGATGGACTCTTGATTTCCATCTCCAATGAAACAGGGAATACGGATCATCTCCAAGAATTTCTGGATGAAGGCCGTCCAGTGGTGCAGTTTGATAAAGTAAGTGATCAACTTTCTTCCCCAAAAGTAATAGTAGATGATTTTCAGGGTGCTTATTCTGCTGTCCAGCACCTGATTGAACAGGGCTATCGCAAAATCGCCCATATCAATGGATTACAGCATGTCAAAAATTCTCAAGAACGGCTTCGGGGTTATAGCATAGCACTCGGTGATCATGAGATGGAAGGTTCCAGTGCTTGGGTGGTACATTGTCAGGAAATCTCCGAAGCAGAAGGTTTTGACTTTGCGAAGCAATTGATGACCTCTTCAAATCAACCTGATGCAATATTTTGTATTACCGATCTGGTAGCGATGGGTGCAATGAAGTATTTGAAACAAGCCAAAATCTCTATTCCCAAAGAAGTAGGCGTGATAGGTTTTAGCAATTGGGATATGGCAAATTTTGTCTCACCCGGCCTCAGTTCTGTCAATCAACATGCTTATCAAATGGGTGAAAAGGCGGTGGAATTACTGGTGGAGGCAATTAAAAATAATGAGGTTGGGAAAGATCAAATCTTTGAGACCAAAACCAGCCTAGTCGTTCGAGAATCCACTCAGCGACTAGGCTGATTTCTCGCTAGTCATTGATGACTTCCAGCAGATGGAAACCGTATGGGGAAATGATCAGAAACTCATTGTCCATGCCAACCTGCATCTCACTCCCTGTCCAGTGATCTTTGAGTTTTTCAGGAGTTTTTCCATGCCCCTTGAAAGCATACCAAGTCAAAAAGGCAGTCTCTGCTCCGAAATTGAAAACGCCATAGACTTTCTTATCCCCGAAAGCTCGCAGAAAACCCGCCACATGAATATTGTGAGGCGATAGCCAAGTCAGATTTTTCAAGTCGCTAAGCACCGGAAGGCTTTTTCGAATAGTTAACAATTTTTTCGTTCCGTCGTATATCTTTTGTTCTATTGTACCAAGTTCTTTGGAACGGTTATTCTTGACCCAGTCGATCACAGGTCTATGCATCCAGCGATTGTCATAGCTTTTTCCTGGATCATCCAAATAGCTGTAATCGTTGGTGTAGCCGATTTCGTCGCCGTAGAAAATCATCGGAACCCCACCCAAGAAAAATGAATGCGCCTGCATCATAAGTATCTTCTGAATCGATCGATCTATTTCCTCTTGACTGCAATTTTCCAATCCTTTTTCCAAACCGCAGAGCGAAGCCAAAGAACCTGAAATTCTGGCATCTCCAGTTTTAGGATTTGAAGAAAACAAGGCGCCTTTCGCAGGACTTCCCGGATAGGAACCAGTATAATAATCCTTTAAAAATTGGCGATGGAGAAATGGATCCTTTCCTACTTGGGCGATTTTCGAATCTTCGTAGCCCAAGCCAATATCATCATGGCATCGCGTGTACGTAATCCAAGATGTACCGAATGGTTTCTGCATCAGATCGTGCTGAGCAGCCAGCATCACACGGGTATCGCCGGTGGCAAGCATATCCCATTGCAGCGCCATTTGGGTTGCATTATATGCAAAATCACACTCTTTGGCAGAATAATCTCCCGTCCCAAAATACTTCATGATCTCTTTTGGAGCTACGATCGCTTCACCCAATAGTGCCATGCCAGGGCTAGCTATGGCGACACATTGTTTGATCAGTCGGAGGAGTTCATGCGCCTGCGGCAAATTTTGGGAAGAGGTACCTGTTTGTTTCCAGATAAAAGCCGGAGCATCGATCCGAAGCAGATCCACACCGAGATTGGCATAGAAAAGCACATTTTCTACCATCGCTACAAATACCGCCGGATTCATGAAATTCAAATCCCATTGGTAATTGTGAAATACGGACATTACCCATTTGTCACATTCAGGCACATAGGTGAAATTTCCCGGGGAGCTTTCCGGAAAAATCTCAGGCATTGCAGCATCATATTCATTTGGAATCCAGCGGTTGTCATACATGTAGAAATAATCCTGAAACTCGGGATCGCCGGCTTTGGCCTTTTCGGCCCACTCATGGCGATGGGAAGTATGATTCAAGACAATATCCAGCATCAGATACATCTCCTTTTTTTGCATGGCTTTTCGCAAAGCGATCAGATCTTCCAAACTGCCAAACTTTGGATCTATTTTTCGAAAATTGGATACTGCATAGCCGCCGTCACTTTCTCCCGAGGGGCTCTCAAAAAGCGGCATTAGATGTAGGAAATTGATACCCAGGTCTTCAAAATAGTCCAGCTTAGCGGAGAGGTTTTTTAGATTTCCGCAAAATCGATCCACGTATAGACTCATCCCGGCCAGTTCATTGCTGAGAAACCATTGTGGTTTTTTTGAATTGTCTCTTTGCTGTAGTTCGGGAGCTCGCTTTTGTGCAAAATCAACCAAGGTCTGGATCAATTTTTCAAAAGTTTGATCCGCTTTTGGATGCGTGTGGTAAATGTTTTGATAAAGTGGAATCAAGCGCTCCAGCCCTTCCACTAATCGAAAATTCAGCTGCTTATCCTTCCCGTTTGGTTCAAAACCAGTTTTGGGAAGTTCGGAGGTGATAAAGTGGTGGATTTGTTGATTCAAAATTTGGTTGCGTATAGTGGTGTTCAAAGAATTAATAGTCAACTATTTAATTTGGTTTAATGTCCTCCTCCCGATGCTGGGACGGCAGAGGCCTCACCGTAAGTTTCTTTGATTCGGAGTGTAGCCAATGCTGCCAAAAGCAGTAAAACTCCTGCAAAGGCAATGGCCAATCCGGGATCGTTATTGAGAAAGGTTTTGGAGATATAGCCAAAACTCAACGTTTGGAAGATCATTGGAATCACGATCATCATATTGATCACCCCCATGTAAACGCCATAGCGTTCTTTCGGAATTTCATTGACTACAAGTAAATACGGAACACCCATCATGCTTGCCCAGGCAATCCCAAAACCGGTCATCGGAGCAAACAAGAGATATTTATTTTCTATAAAAGGGAAAACCAAAAGTGCCACTCCAGCCATAATCAGACAGACAAAGTGTACTTTTTTAGGTCCAAACCTTGTGGCCATTCGAGCCAGGTAGAAGGCTGAGAGGAAGGTGACGATATTGTACCAGCCATTGACCAAACCCGTCCAGCCAACGGCTTCTTCATAAAGTGCCTTATTCTCTAAAGGACTGGTGTTATATACTGATTGTGCTATGCTTTTTGCGGCATTCTGCCAATAACAAAACAGTGCGTACCACTGAAAAAGATAAACAAGTGAAAGCTTCCACATGACATTGGGCATCACCGTGATGGCTTCGATAATCTCCAGGTTTTGGGCAAAGAGTACTTTCGTGGTGGGGTTATTTTCCGCCCAGTGGATGGTTTTTCGGATGATTTTCCGATCAAAAATCGAAGGAATCAACAATAGAAAAAGAACTAAATAAGCAACCAATGTGGTCAGTATTGAGAGGAAAAACTGAATTGCAGGATGCGGCATTCCTTTATTTCGTTCTTTCAAAGCCGCCATTTCAGCTGGTGAAGGCGGGTATTCGGGAGTTTTGGAAATACTCCAAAGCACCGAACCGATCGAACAGACCGTACCTAAAAAGAAGGAAGCATACACCCAATAGGGAAGTGAGCCGGAGATTCCGGGGATATATTTTTGAAAGACGAATAAGGAGAGATTGGCTAGCGTAATGCCCAAACCTGTGAAGAAACTCTGTGTCAAAAATCCTTTAGGATATTGCTCTTCAGGCAAAACATCAGCAATCAGCGCTCGGTAAGGCTCCATTGCGGTATTGTTGGCCGCATCCAAGACCCAAAGTAATCCAGCTGCCATCCAAAGCGAACTGGAAAAGGGATATAAGAACAGGCAAATGCTACAGAAAAGAGCTCCGATAAAAAAGTAGGGTTTTCTTCTCCCAAAACGCTCACTCCAGGTGCTATCGCTCAGCGCTCCGATGATCGGCTGAATCAACAAGCCCGTCATCGGCCCTGCAAGATTCAAAATAGGAATCTGATCCGGTGCCGCTCCGAGCATGTCATAGATCGGGTTGACGGCGCTTTGCTGCAAGCCAAAGCTGTATTGAATTCCAAAAAAACCAACATTCATGTTGATGATTTGGGAAAAGGAGAGGGGTGATTTGGCCATTTTGGGAGCTTGGGTTTATCGAAAGTAAAAGCAGAAAAATCAACGTGAATTTATCTTTCAATACTTACACAACTCCAAAGTACAAAGTTTAACTAGCTTTCAAAGGGCTTTAAAACGCTGGAAAAGCCATTTATTTATGGAAATCGTTTGAAATTTGGGGTAGAGGGAAAAGTTTTTTGAGAGGAGAATTCATCTGCTGCCAAAAGTGCTTATAGCTGAACATTATAAAGAGGTGGGGTACTTCGAAATCTCTTCTCATCAAATAAGTTAAAAACCAACTATCGCCGACCCTATCGGTAGAGTTTGTAAGGTGTTTCGGTCTCATGGCTCATTGAATTTTCCGAGGATCCAATACTCTATATTGGATGGTCTTTCCGACTGGGAGATGTTTGGAGTAAGTAATATGAACAAGTCCATTTGGATCTTGAATCATCGCAGGGTAGGAAAACTGGGCTGTTTTATCGGATTCAAATTCGAGGTAAAGAGAGCTGGACCAGCTTTCTCCTTCATTTTCTGAGCTCCAAAGTGCGAGTTGATTTCGGCCGTTATGCAGATCATTGCCTACCATCCACCAGCGTCCATCTTCCAGTCTCAGGATCTCTACACTGGCGGTATTGGGAAATTCTGTTTTTTCTGCCAAAGTCCAGCTTTGCCCTTGGTCTTTGGACACACTCTTTTGGATCTGAGTCGGTGAATCTCCCGAATCTCTCAACATGGCGACAATGTCTCCATTGGATTTTTGGATCAAAGCTGGTTGGATAGGTCCCTTTCCCACCAGTGGAAGGCTAGGTTTCCAGGTCTCGCCCTGGTCTTCGGATATTGCCATTATCGAGAAATTGAAGCCGTCTGAATATAGAGGAAGGATGATTTTTTCGGCACTGATCAATGGCTTGATTCTGGTCATCCAACCAATGCTCCGCTTTTTGGAGTCTCGGGATGCTTCAAGAATCATGCGCTCATAGGGTGGCGCATACTCTGCCCAACCTAAACCCGAATCGGCTAATTCAGCGAATCTTTTCTCGACTTCTTTGACAAATTCTTCCCCCGGTTTTAGTAGGATATTGTCCTGCCAAGTCCATCGAGGAGCAGCCTCTTGGAGGAAATCTGTGCTTCTGCGGACCCGAAGGATGGACTGCTCCCATTGATTAGCCAAAACTGCTATCCAAACCAAAAAAAGCTCATTATTTTGATTGAGGAAAAGAACAGGATTGCAATCGGGAATTCCTGGGGTGTCAGCCATCAAGAAGGGTTTGGTCCAATTTGGTTGGCCTTGGATTTTTCGGGCTCCCATGATCCTGACATCATCGGCTTTTCTTTCGCCAGAACCCTGAAACCAAACGGCAAGCAAATCTCCATTTGGGAGATAAAGAATACTGCTACCATGGGCATGCTGATCTTGAATCGGGAAAATTGATTCATCTACCAAGGTGTTTACCTTGATTTCCTGTGCCCAGAGAAGTTGCGAAGGCAGGATCATTGCGAATAGAAAAGCGAATAAAATCCGAAGCATTTACGTAATGGGTTTGTTGAAAATGATTAGATATTGTATATGTCCCCAAGTACAGCGGGTGCCGTGTTTTTTCGGTTTTGAGATGGAAGACGGAAAACACAAAACGCCCAATGACCATCCCGAAGGTGTGCTGAGAATCCATCAATTACATCTTAGTTGATTCCGCATCCTGGCAAATAAGCCGATAATCATATTAGATATTGGGGTTGGCTCGACATTAGTTACCAGTTTTTGAGGTCATAAATCAAGTTAACCTTAAAATCAGGGGTTTTTAATGTGAGTCACAGGAAAGCCTTTATTTTTAAGGTCATTTTTTTAGCTAGCCTTAAAATGGCAATATTTTAAGGCTAGTACTTGCTTTTTAGTAGATTTGAAGATATGAGCTATCTACTCAACCCAGATCAAACGCTTCCTTGGAATAAGTTGCCTGAATTGCCAATTGAACCAATATTCTACCAAACGGTGGAAATATATGAGCAGCTTGGAAATGCAAAAGCAGCTTTGGGACGCTTGCAGGGAAGAAGTATAGCTATTCCGAATCAAGGGATGCTTATTAATTCCATCAGTTTACAAGAAGCAAAGGCATCGAGTGCTATTGAGAATATTTTCACAACGGATGATGAATTATACAAAGCTTATAGTGAGGAAAACCAGCTAGACTCGATTCGATCGCCAGAGAAGGAAATTCTGAACTATAGAGAAGCATTATGGGAAGGGCATGAATATCTCCAAAATGGGAATGCAATCGACATTGGACATTTTTAAAAAGTTTACCGAATTGTAGGTCAATTCAATGACGGAATCAGGTCACCCATCGCCCAGATCTACATCAAGCAGGGAGGTAGTGGGCTAAATGCTGGAAAAGCACACTATACTCCCCCCCGCGGTCAAGGCGTGGTGGAGGCCAAAATGCAGAACCTGATTGATTTTTTAAATGATGACCTACAATTTCCCCTTGATCCATTGCTGAAAATGGCTATTGGACACTTCCAATTTGAAGCCATTCACCCATTCAGGGATGGAAACGGACGAACCGGCAGGATATTCAATATCCATTACCTGACACAAAAAGGAGTGTTAGATTATCCTATACTTTTTATGAGCCGGTATATTGTGGAAAGTAAGGAGGATTATTATGCAGGTTTGTCTGGTATCACCCAAAGAGGAAATTGGAAAGACTGGTTGCTTTACATGCTGAAGACGGTAGAGGTTACTGCAAATCTTACTTATGATAAAATCAATGATATCATCGCTGCAAAAGATGCTATTCTAGATGCAATTGAGAAGGGTGGAGGATTTAGTCGCCCAGAATTGATACTAAATGCCATTTTTACACAGCCATTTACCCGTGTAAAACACCTGACAGGAAGGGGATTCTATGCTGAAAATACAGCCAGAAAATACCTCGATAGACTATGTGATATGGGAATCTTGGAGAAAAGAATGATCTCTGGTAATGCGTATTACCTTAACCTTGAACTTTACAGAATACTGTCAGAGTAAGCTATCAAGTTTGTGAACTATTCAGTTTCAATACACAAACCGATTCGCTTCTTCCCCTCTTGTCTCGGTCTTCACCAAAAACACATCTCCACTCAACGGATATTCTTTCAGTTGGTCTTTGCTTAGATTTTCCTGAGCTGTGGTAATCAAAAGTGTATCCATATTCGATCCTCCAAAGGCACAGGAAGTGACATGGGGAACAGGCAATTCGATCTTTTCAATCAGTTCTCCGGTGGTCGGATTCCAGCGATAAACTCCCGAACCTCCATAGTGCGCCACCCAAAGCATTCCTTCCTGATCGATGCACATGCCATCTGGAAATCCCAATTCCTCCGAGATTTCAACAGCAACTCGATTAAATTCGATTTCCCCAGTTTCTAACTCGAAGTGATAAGCCTTGATCTGCCTTGTCGGCGTGTCTATAAAGTAAAAAGTCTGATTGTCGGCTGTCCAGGCCATCCCGTTCGAAATCGTCAACTGATCAAGCTGCTTCTCCGGCTTAAGATCTTTGCCAACTCTGTACAGAGATCCCGATCCTTTGGTGAATTTTGTGCTCAGCGTTCCGATCCAAAGTCTTCCTTTTGCATCGCACTTTCCATCGTTGAACCGGTTGAGCGGAAGATCTGATTCCACTTCCGTCAGCCATGCTAACTTTTCTGTGCTTAGATCAAACGAAGCAATTTTTCGATCCAGTGCCAAAATCAATTCACCCCCCTCCCCCCCTAAAACCAAGGTCAGCCGATGGGGAAAGGATTTAATCGTCGTTTTTCCGGAATCCAGTTGATGCTCAAATAACTTTCCGTTTTCGATGTCCACCCAGAAAAAACTCTGGCGCTCTACGCTCCAATAAGGACTTTCACCTAGAAAGCATTGAGCGGGGATGGAGGAGTAGGTATAGGTTTGCAATGTGCTTTGGATTGAGAGGGTTGAATGAAATGGTGTCTAAAACCTTCGAGGTTTTGTAAACCTCAAAGGTTGTTCGCAATGTCGTAAACCGTATATCTGAAATCGTAAATCACTAACGCCAATATTGAGAGATTTTCTTTTTCAAAAATGCCACAGATCGCGCCAACTGATCCATGCCATCGACTCCATCTTCTATGCTGATCCAATTGTCAAATCCTACCCGCTTGAGTTCGGTGAAAATCGCATCGTAGTCATTCATTCCTTTTCCCACTTCACCATGGCTAAGTCGCGCTGCATAGCCTTTGGCACCACCCTCCTCTTTTCTCAAATCATCAATGGTACCATACTTCAAAAACCGGTCACTGGCATGCATCGTGACTACACGCTCAGACACTTCATACAATAAATCCAAAGGGTCTTCACCTGCCAAAAAAGCATTGCTTGGATCGTAGTTCACTCCGAAATTAGGGTGCTTTATGCTATTGACAAGCTTGGTGAAAAGTTCTCTTTTCTGCGCAAATTCTGGATATTCCCAAAAATCATCTTTGTAATGATTCTCCAAAATCAAGGTAATTCCTAGGGATTTGGCATAAGGCAAACAGGCTTGAATGGACTCTGAGGCAAATTTAATCCCTTCATCGACGGAGAGTTCTGGACGATATTGGCCAGAAAGAACCCGACAATATTTCCCGCCAAGTTCGTCCGTCATCTCTATCCATCGGCGCTGCTTTTGAATTTCTTTTTCCCGAAAAGCCTTATCTGGATGCGTGAAATCAGGCGAACAGCACATCATAGGAATGACCATGCCTTTGTCCTCGACCATTCTTCGGTATGTTCGCCAGTTGGACTCTTTTTCCATTTCCAGAAACCCGGCGTACCACTCCAATCCATCAATCTCCAATCCGGATGCAAGTTCTATCCATTCGGAAATTTTCATACTTCCATCCTTGCAAAGGGCTTGCATAAATGCTTTGGGGAAGGCGGCTATTTTTGGCATTTGTATTTTAAAATTGAGTGAGAAATACTTCTTAAATTCTATATAGATCTAAATCTTATAACAAAGCTGAACGCTATAATTTAGACACTTCTGTCTTCCGTCTTCCGTCCGGCAAAGCGTAAGAAATAAGTCCCCTTGCATCATTTAGAATAATTATTGTCCCTTACTTGTTCGCAATTGTACTCGTGTCTTTGGGAGCATTTCTGCCTATCATCGGATATTGCTCCAAATCCATAACCTGACCGCTAATCGGGCCGCTTTCGTCCGAAAGCCAATAAATGGCAGCTGCTGCGATTTCCTCAGGCCAAAGAATTCTCCCCGCAGGAGCATAAAGTGCAGGCAAATCTTCGTACCAAGAGTCCGCCAAACCATGCGCTCTCTTTCGCTCGATTTCCTTCTCAGTGAGCACCCAGCCCGGATTGATCTGATTGACGCGTACGCCATTTTCTCTTATTAAGGTGTCACCCAGATTTCGTGTCATAGTCATTAGAGCTCCTTTGGAAATACTGTAAGCCAATAAATTAGGTTCTCCGCTCCACGCATTTACCGAACCAATATTCAAGACTGCTCCACGACTTTCAGTCAAAAAAGGAAGTGCGGCCTGAATAAGCTGAAATGGAGCAATAGTATTTACTTCAAGAACTCGATTCAGAAATGCTTTGTCGGTTGTTGAAATATTCGAGGGAACTACCAGCGCGGCATTGTTCACAATTGCATCCAGACGCCCCCATTGTTTGATCGCTAAGTCCACTAATCGCTGTGCTGCTCCCTCATTGGAGATGTCTTCTATATGAAGCCTTGCATTTTCTTCACCGATTTCAGAAACAACCTGAGTTCCCAATTCTTCTTCCAAGCCATGTATGATCACTTTTGCACCTTCCGATACTGCTTTTTTAGCAATGGATTTGCCGATCCCCATCGTACTGCCTGTGACGATAATGATTTTGTCTAAAAGCCGCATGTCAAACAGGTTTTAGTACACTTTTCACGACTTCCCCACTGTGCATTTTCTCAAAAGCCTCACGCCACTCGGTAATAGGCCAAACGCCTCCGATGATGGGTTTCACATCTAAAGTTCCACTGGAAAGCAAGCCTATGACTTTTTCCCAAATCGGCCAGTTGTGACTGAAACTTCCCTGAAGTCTTACATTTTTTTGGACCAATGAATCTAGAGAAAAGTTACATGGAGTTGGACCCCAGCCTACTTTGGTGATCTGTCCATTTGGACGTACGAGGTCCATGGCGATTTTTAGCGTATCACTAATTCCTGCTGCATCGATAATTAAGTCAGCTCCCAAGCCATCTGTTTTTCTAGCCCATTCCGAAGCATCGTTGACGATAGGAGTAACTCCATAACTTTTCGCGATCTCCATTCTTCCTCGGTCTTTTTCCAAACCTAGAATTGCCACATCTCCGCCACAAATTTTCGCTACTGCTGCACATAAAATCCCGATTGTTCCTGGGCCAATTACAATGACACGATCGCCAGGTTTGATGTGAGAGTTGACTGCAACGGCGTTGTAGGCAACTGAGCAGGGCTCGGTGAGACAGGCCTCCTCAAAAGAAAGTCCATCAGGCACGCGATGCAAGCATCTGGCAGGAACTCTCACGAATCTCGTCATGGCGCCATTTACTCCGTAGCCGAAGCCTTTTCTGGTGGGATCAAGATTGTACAAGCCAACTTTGCTCATGGGGTTTTGAGGATTGATGACCGCAGCGGTTTCGCTCACCACCCGATCGCCCACTTTCCAACCAGTCACTCGATCTCCAACCACAGCGATTCTTCCTCCAAACTCGTGACCCAAAACGACAGGATAATTTACAGGCCAACTATGATCTGAAGTCCATTGGTGAAGATCACTTCCACAAACACCTACATTTTCTACCTCTAATAGAATGTCCTCTTCTCCGATTTCCGGAATGGAGATTTCTCGGATTTCTACGGAGCCTTTGGCTTCTGAAAAATTAACTACTGCTGCTGATTTACCTGTAATTGACATGAAGGTTTGGATTTAAGGTTTGATGACTGTTTGAGAATGGATGGCTGCGCAAATCTTCCTCAAAGAGGCTTCAAGGTCGCCGTCGGCAGTTTTGAAGGCATCTGCGTCAATAGTCAGTGGTGCTCCGAGTACTACGAGAGGTGCTCCGAATTGCGGACATTGGATAGCTTGTTCCAGGGTAAGTCCGCCCACAGCTTGAACGGGCACTTTCACGGCATTCACCACTTCTCGAAGCTGATCAAGCGGACTTGGCATTCGATGGCCTGCCGCTGCAATTCCTCTTCGCTCATCGTAACCGATATGATGGATCACAAAGTCGCATCCTAAATCCTCTAAAAATCTCGCACCCTCGACCATATCTGGACAACCCAGATTGTCCCCCATGACTTTTACACCATAATCTTTTCCTGCCTGCACCACGCATTTAATGGTTTCGGCATGAGCTCTTGCCATCACTACGACATGCGTTGCGCCGGCTTTTGCCATCATTTCTGCTTCAAGGTAGCCACCATCCATGGTTTTGAGATCGGCTACGATGGGAATTCCCGGGAAGGCTTCTCTGAGTTTTCGAACTCCGTGAAGTCCCTCTGCGAGAATAAGCGGAGTGCCAGCTTCCAGCCAATCTACTCCAGCGCGCATTGCCAAGGCGGCTGTTTCCAGGGCTTCATCGATGTCAGTCAGATCTAAAGAGATTTGTACTATAGGTTTCATTTTGGGTTGGGTTAAAAGTATTAGGAATGAAAAACAGTCCCGATAGCTATCGGCATGTACTAAGGATTTTTAAGATAGGGAAAATTGGAAAACATACTTTCCTGCTTCAGTATGAATGGAGTGTTTTATTCTGGGAAATAATAAAAATATAATGTGATTATACGGAATCTTGCCAGTAGAAAATTTATAGGATCGATAATCCAAAGACACATTGAATTCTGGTTCACTCCGGTCTTCGGTCATCGGTTTTCCAAACCATTGACCAAAGAGAATTCGCTTACTGGCATAACAGCGTACATACAGAAAATATAATTTCAAAAAAATCCGAAATAGCTAACGAGTATCAGTAAATGGAAAAATAGTAATGAAACTTTTCACCGCAAAGTCGCAATGGACGAAAAGTTTTTTTGCCGCAGAAATGCGCTAAAAGGTTGTCTGGAAATCAAGAACCAAATTCCCGATTTGCTAAAAAACCTAATTTAATCTTTGCGATTTTCTCTGTGATCTCGGCGACTTTGCGTTAAGTGAAATCATAAAAAAGCCCTGAACTGAGATAGTCAAGGGCTTGAAAGATGATATCGTAAAAATTTAAGACCAAGCTTTTCTGAGAAATTTCAGCCAGTTGCTATGCATTACTTTGGTGATGTCTTTTTCTGTGAAGCCTCTTTTTCGGAGTAACTCTGGAATAGTATTCAGATCGGCAATGGTGTTAAGATCAGCCGGGCATTGCTCAGTGCCGAATGCACCATCCAAATCCGATCCGATTCCTATGTGATTAGCATTGCCGGCAATCTGGCAAATATGCTCCATGTGATCTATCACGGTGTTTAGCGTCACATTTCTTTCTCGTGGAGTTGATTTTCCTCTTTGCCATCCTGGACTTAGCATCCAGGCGTCCATTGCTCCACCTATTACCGCCCCGCGATCGATCAATGCTTTGATCATCTCATCCGAAAACTGGCGGTTGTGATCTACTAATGCACGGCAATTAGTGTGACTTGCCCAAACTGGGCCACTGTAAATCTCCAGCGCTTCCCAAAAAGCCAAATCGCATAAATGGGTTGCATCCAGAATAATTCCCAATTCATCCATTTTGCGAAGTAGTGCTTTCCCTTGAGCATTAAGAGGAGCAGAAGCATCAGTTCCATGAGCATATCGTCCAGGACCGTAATGTGCGGGACCAAGTGCTCTAAGTCCATTTTCATAGGCTTTTTCTAAATAATCTACAGTCACAATAGAATCTGCACCTTCGAGAGAAAGAATGAAACCCACAGGTTTACTGGAATTGTCCTCTCCATTTTCCCAAAGTGTAAGATGTGCATCCAATTCAGAAAGGTTACTGATTTGAGCCATTTCGCTCTTTTGCACTATAGCCTGATACCAAGCTAGCTGACCTTGGGTTTGCGCCCAAGCTTGCTCTGGAGAATTCCAGCCTGGAAGTGAATTGCCCGGCGCGACAAAACGGGCAATTTGCGTAGCGACGACCAAACCTACATTTCCTTCCCGAAGTGCTTGTAGAGAAACCACCGCATTGCCTCGGTCTGGCTTATCAGTTAGTCCTTTTTCTCTGGCATTAATCTCTGCAACGGAAAGTGTAAGATCACGATTCCATTCCAGCGCATTCATACTCAGATCAAGGTGGGCGTCGATTGTAAACATGGATTTAAAAGCTTTGAAGTACGAATACAGTAGGGATTTTATGCAGATCAAGAGGAATATCTTTCCATTCTTGTGCTGTTTTGGTTAGGATCATTTCGTCTGAACCAGTAATATTTTTTGCGATGCAAAGTTTGGTCTGGGGAGAAAGTACTCGCAGTAAATCCTCCAGCAATTGATTGTTTCGGAAAGGAGTTTCCATGAAAATCTGTGCTCTTTTTTCGCGAAGTGACTCTGCCTCAAGCTTCTTAATAGCAGCAGTTTTTTCTTTTTTGTCAATGGGCAAATAGCCGTGAAAAGCGAATGACTGTCCTGAGAATCCAGATCCCATCAATGCCATAAACATGGAACTTGGCCCCGAAAGAGGCACGACTTGAATGCCTTTTTTATGCGCATGCTCCACTGCCAATGCGCCTGGATCAGCGATGCCGGGACATCCCGCTTCCGAGATAATTCCTATATCCGCGCCATTGATCAGTGGTTGCATGAGTCGGTTGATGAATTCGGGCGAAGTGCCTTTGTCCAGAATTTCCATGTGGACATGATCTAGATTTACACCGAGTTTTAGGCTACTGATGTAGCGACGGGCAGTGCGCATATTTTCTACCAGATACACTTTGGTGTTCGTGATTACTTCTTTCACCTGAGGCGAAATGACGGCGTCTTGCGTATTTTCCGCCAGTATATTCGGAATGAGGAAGAGTTTTCCTTTGGGCATTTTTAAGTAATGAAAATGAAGGTCAAAGTTAAAAGTTAATGGTCAAAAACTTTGACTTATCCGCAGAAACCCTAAACTTCTAATTAGGGGCTCTGTATACAGATATTAATACAGCTGCTTCATCCCCGAACCGATAAATGCAGTCAGCGGCACATTGTGTCTGATCCTGAATTCTTCCCAAGCGGTACTTTCATTTGCCAGAAAGGCGAGGACAGACTCAGGAGGGAGATTTTTGAATAATTGTGCAAAAATCTCCCGACCGCCTATTTTTTTATTTAGTAAGACATCAAGCAAAGTGCGATCATACCAATCATACTTTCGATCCTGAAAAGTCTTCGTGAGAGCAGGAGATTTCCCTTGCTTGAGGCTGGCTAGGAGATTGTCCAAATGCTTTTGGACAAAATAAAACGTGTATCCAGTGCTCGCTTTGGTAAATCCTCCGGCTGTGCCCAGATTGATGATTCGCTTTTCCGCTCCGATACTCCGCTCAAAACGAGCCAAAGACATGGGAATGATCCCAAATTCCTCATGGGTGATTTCGTATTCCATGATCCCCAAATCTTCCCGAATATACTTATTGAGTGCAGCTTCGTATTCCTCCCGCTCCAATACCTTTTCACTGAAAAGAGTGTATTCTACCAGCGCCTCCTGCGGAGTGGTGGGAAGCATATACATAAATGTAGTGCCGTGCTTTTGATCCAAAGTGAAGTCCATCAAGGTGGCTTCTTTTGGGTTGAAGGCCGGCTTCTTCACCTTAATTTTCCAACCTAGAAAATGCTGAAGCAAGGTATTGTCAGTGGTAATGTCAGGATTGAAAAGATTGGTAGAGTTGAACACGTATTCTGCATCAAAAGTACCTGAGTCGGTCTGTACCACTCCGCGTTTTCCCTCAGTATAGATGCTTTGAATGTTGCCAGTATGGAAGGTTAGGTTTTTGCTTTTGGTAGCTCCATTCAGGACATAGCGATAAAAATCATCGCCCAAGATCATCTTGTAGCGATAGGATTTCATCAGAAAAGTTTTTGTAAACTCAGGAGTAAAAAAGCTAAGTGTACTCCAGCTGTGATGAACCACCGGCTCAAAGATGCCTTCTCCTTTTTCCCAAAAACACCAAGTCCGATCATTCTTGGTCTTTTGTTCCCCATCGATCACTAGAATCTTTTTAGTGTCAAATTGATCGTCTTGGACCAATCGATGAAGAAGACTCAGGCCTGCCAAACCCGACCCGGCGATGATATAGTCAAAGGAATTGGTCATAGAATTTGATTTCAGTGTTTTGAAATATTACGAGAATTAGCGAAGAAACCTTCTAATTTCCTCCACGACCGCATCTGGTTGCTCAGCATGTAGCCAGTGGCCAGCATCTGCGATGAATTCCACTTCATGGTTTGGGAAAAACGAAGCAATATCGTCCAAATCGGATTGCTGTATGTAACTGGAATTTGATCCAGCCATGAAAAGAGTGGGCCCAGAGAAACTTTTACCATCAGGCAAAGCCTTGCCGACTTCATTGATATTTTTAGTAATAACAGGGAGATTGATTTTCCACCTAAACCCGTCTGCATCTCTACCTAAACTTTTTAGCAGAAACTGACGAACTCCGATCTCTGGAATGTACTTAGCCAACTCTTCATCGGCTTCTTTTCTGGATTGAATTTCGTTGAGATCCAGTGACTCCAGTCCATCCAAAATACTCTGGTGATGCACGGCATAATAGCGAGGCGCAATATCGGCTACGATAAGTTTTTCTACTCTCTCAGGATATTTCAATGCGAAATTCATCGCAGTTTTCCCACCCATGGAATGTCCCATGAGGAAAGCTTTTTCCAATCCTTCGTCATCCATCAACTCTTTCAGATCTTCCACCATGACCTCGTAATTCCACTCGTCGGACTGAGGAGAATCTCCGTGATTTCGAAGATCAACTAAGTAAAGCGTAAAGCTGTCCTTAAGCTCTTTTGAGATGCTAAACCAATTGTCAGCCGATCCAAAAAGCCCGTGAAGTATGATTAATGGCTTTCCAGCCCCTAGTTTTTTGAAGTTTAATTTCATTTTGAATTACGAGTTACGATTTGGGATTTACGAGACCCTTTAGACCTCTTACCTTCATTTCTGTTCTCTTACTATTTTATTTTCTTCCGTCTCCCGTCTTACAGCTCCAGCTTCCTTCTATACATCTGAATTGTGTTTTCCAAGCCATAATATAGCGCATCACAAACTAATGCATGACCGATGGAAACCTCATCCAAGTAGGGAATGCTTTGCTTCAGAAATGCCAAATTGTGTAAGTCTAGATCGTGTCCAGCATTCAAACCTAGACCAAGTTCTCTTGCAATTTCTGCAACTTCTACATAAGGCTTGACGGCCGCATCCCGGTCTATGTGATAATTGGAAGCATAGGGTTCGGTGTAAAGCTCCACACGATCAGTGCCCGTGAGTTTTGCTGGCTCAAAGTATTTGATCTCTGGATTGATGAAAATCGAAACGCGCACACCAGACTCATGAAGTTCAGCTACAATATCTTTCAACATACCTTGATTTGAAATAGTATCCCAGCCATTATTTGAAGTAATCGCAGTCGGTGGATCAGGAACGAGGGTTGCTTGGGCAGGTTTCACCAAGCGGACCATCTCCATAAACCTGCGGTCTGGATAACCCTCAATGTTGAATTCGGTCGTGACTACTTTCGCCAGATCCATTACATCCTGATAGCGAATGTGACGTTCATCTGGACGTGGATGTACTGTAATCCCCTGTGATCCAAACCGTTCTGCATCCAGTGCGACTTTCACTACATTTGGATTGTCAGCTCCGCGGGCATTGCGAAGGGTGGCGATCTTGTTAATATTTACGCTTAGCTTGGTCATATCCGAGTCTAAAAAGGTATTTTTGTTTGAATTTTAGAAGTGTAACACAAACTTAGGACTAATGAGTTTAAAGCAGAAAGTAGAAAGTGAAATTAAATCAGCAATGATAGCCAGAGACAAAATCCGTTTGGGGGCTTTGAGATCTATCAAATCGCTGATTCTATTGGAAGAAACTAAAAGCGGTGCGAAAGCTGAGATCACCGAAGAAGATGAATTGAAACTTTTGACCAAAGCGGCTAAGCAGCGAAAGGATTCTGCTGATATTTATGAGCAGCAATCTCGACCGGATTTATATGAAGTGGAAATGGCGGAGCTGCAAGTGCTGCAGGAGTTCCTTCCAAAAGCAATGACTGATGAGGAAATCACGGCTGCTATCAAAGAAATTATCGCTCAGACTGGAGCTTCCAGCCCAAAAGACATGGGTAAAGTAATGGGAGTCGCTAGCAAGCAATTAGCTGGCAAGGCTGATGGGAAAGTGATATCTGAGAAAGTGAAAGCTATACTGAGCAGCTAAGTTGAGCATAATAGATATTATCATAGTGGTCATTTTGGGCCTAGGAGCCTTTGAAGGATTTCGAAAAGGATTTCTTCTTGGGGTTCTTGGCCTTTTTGGTTTTGTGATTGCAGTAATTTTAGGAATTTATTTTATGTCGCCAATGAATGACTGGCTGGCCGAAAATATCACAGAATTCAATCTGGGATTCCCGATTTTTGGCTTTATAGTTATTTTTATTCTTACCATGATTATAATCAGAACTGTGGGGTGGATCCTGAAACAGCTTATGGACATGGTACTCTTAGGGCCATTGGATGCTACGGTGGGAGCAATTTTTGGAGTAGTGAAAGCCGCATTCTTCATCAGTCTATTTTTCTGGCTCTCCAGTTTATTCAAATTGGAAATACCTAAAAAATGGACGGCTGACTCTGACATGCTTTATTTCATTGAGCCTATAGCTCCGGGAATTGTAGCTGTGGTAGAGCCAATATTACCCAGTATGGAAGAAAGCCTGCAGAAGTTGGATGAGGTAGTGGAGAAAATCAAAGATGCTACTACTGATTGATAATTTTGATTCTTTCAGTCACATGCTGGCTGATTTGCTGAGACAGACGGGCGAAGAGTTATTGGTGCTTCGCAATGTTGTCTCGCTGGAGGAAATCAAGAAGCTGAAATTTGATGGGTTGGTCTTATCCCCTGGGCCAGGAATACCCTCTCAAGCAGGGAATTTAATGGAGATTTTGGCATACTATCATGATAAAGTTCCTGTGCTGGGAGTTTGTCTGGGACATCAGGCTATCGGTGAATTTTTTGGAGCAAAGCTGAAAAAGAATGTGGTGCCTACTCACGGAAAAGTGCATACAGTAAGAAAGGTAAGTCCACATGCATTGACGGCATCATTACCTAATAATTTTCAGGTAACTCGATATCATTCTTTGCAATTAGAAGATTTGCCAGAGGAACTCGAAGTGATTTTGGAGACGGAATCTGGAGAGGTAATGGGAATCGTACACCGAGATCTCCCGATTCTAGGCATCCAATACCACCCAGAAGCATACTTGACACAGTTTGGTTTGGAGCTGGTGAAGGGATGGGTGGTAGGAAGAAATGTTGATAGCCATCAATATAGAATCTGATAGTTTACGATAGTTGTCTTAACCAAAACCTATCAGGTTTAGCTATTACCTTTATAATTGGTTTATCATCAGAATCGGATACTTCCTCTAGTGACTGATAGAATTATAGTTCACGTCTTTTGCGAAGCTCTTGAAAAATCAATTATTCAACTCCTCCGAAATTCTTACCTTTGCCACTGATTATGAAAAAGAAGCCATTCACAGTTGTCTATGAGGACAACCACCTGTTGATAGTAAATAAAGCTGCAGGCATATTGGTGCAGGGAGATAAGACTGGGGACAAGACCTTGACCGATTACCTCAAAGAGTACATTGCCAAGAAGTACGATAAACCTGGCGCTGTATTTTTACACCCGATTCACAGACTGGATCGCCCGGTAAGTGGATTGGTTGCTTTTGCCCGTACATCCAAAGGACTGGAGCGTATGATGGAGCTTTTCCGCAAGCGAGAGATTCATAAAGTTTATTGGGCTTTGGTGAAAAGAAAGCCAAGAGAAGAAACTGGCAAATTGACACATTATTTGGTAAAGGATGAGCAGAAAAATGTAGTGACTGCTCATGATAAGGAAGTACCAGGTTCACAGAAGGCTGAGTTGAATTATAAGACGCTAGGCTTTATGAACGACCATTGGCTGATTGAAGTGCGTCCAGTTTCGGGTCGTCCGCATCAGATTCGTGTGCAATTGGCATCTATGGGTTGCCCGATCCGTGGGGATATCAAGTACGGTTTCGCAAAACCAAATCCAGACGCAAGCATCAACCTGCATGCTTTCAATTTGATATTTGTACATCCGATCAAAAAGGAAAAGCTATACTTAAGAGCCGCTGTACCAGAGGAGGAATTCTGGGAGCAATTCCTTGAATTCGAAAGCATAAAGACAAAGGACCAGCATTTGGATAATTCGTTTAGCGGGTAAAGAATTTAACCTTTGGGATTTCATTAATCTCGAAGGTTTTTTTATGGGGTTTTTAACCGCTAAGATCACAGAGAGTTACGCAGAGAAGGCGCAGAATTTTTGTGAGTAGTGTGTCAGCTTCAAACTTTCATGTAAAGGAATTTCTGCACATCTGCTTTTCTGCATGTAGGAAATATAAAGTATCATAGGATTTGGTCATTCCGAGCTATCGGAACTAGCGAATTCGCCAGTCCGGTCTGCCCGACGGTGCGGGTCACCCGTCTTCGGTCTATTGATGTAAAAAATATATCTACCGGCTTCCTTGCAGACAATCGTTTAAATCATTTATAGAATTGGTTAACTTTTGAACATGAAATACATCATACTCTTTTTGATTGCATCATTGTTTGCAGCATGCTCAAGCGAGCAAAAACCGAAAACCATCTACATCGTCCGTCATGCCGAAAAGCAACTGACAGGTGATGATCCTGAACTTTCTGTCGCGGGAAATGTCAGAGCACAGAAGCTGGCGCAAATCTTAGCTGATAAAGAGATTACCCATATTTTTAGCACTGTCTATAAGAGAACCCGGTTGACCGCAACTTCCACCGCAAATGAAGCTGGTGTGGAAATCGAAACTTACGATCCCAAAAATCATGATGCACTTGTGGAGCTGCTTCGAGATTTGGAAGGAAATATCTTGATCGTCGGCCATAGCAACACAGTGGGGCAGGTTGCCAATTATTTTGTGGGGGATGGAGAGAAATATGGGGATCTCGAGGATTCAGAATACAATTACATCTATGTGGTTACTTTAGAGAAGGAGGGTACTTCCTCTGTGGTGAGAAAAACGTATAAGGATTATTAATTTCTAACTGGATAATAGATTCTCAGCCGATTCATTTTACTCTTTCCCAATTTTTTCCCTACCTTAAAAATGTATTTTAATCACTATGAATCGTCAAGAAAACCTTAATCAATTACAAGACACAACTAAAATATGGGATATCGCCGTCATTGGCGGTGGATCATCAGGCCTCGGAGTAGCTTTAGATGCGATATCCAGAGGCCTTTCAGTTGTCCTTTTTGAAAAAGCTGATTTTGCCAAAGGCACATCCAGTCGCAGCACCAAACTTCTCCATGGAGGCGTGAGATATCTTGCACAAGGAGACGTGGGGTTAGTATTCGAGGCGCTTAAAGAGAGGGGGAAATTACTGCAAAATGCTCCGCATCTCGCGCATGATCAGCCTTTTATTATCCCCATTTACACCTGGAAAGATCGATTGATGTATAGCGTTGGACTGAAACTTTACGATTGGATGGCTGGTCGATTGAGCCTGGGTAAGTCTGAATTTATCTCAAAAGAAGAAACCCTCAAACGAATGCCGGGTCTGAAATCTCAAGGACTCTACGGTGGCGTCGTCTATCATGACGGACAGTTTGACGATGCTAGACTTGCGCTGAATATCGCTCAGTCAGCAGATGAAGCCGGCACCTGCGTATTGAATTATGTGAGTGTGAATAATTTGGTGAAAAACGAATCCGGTAAAATCACAGGATTGCAGGTTTCGGATAAGCTCTCCAGCAAAAAATATGAAGTGAATGCCAAAATGGTGGTGAATGCCACAGGGGTATTTGCAGATAAAATCCTGCAAATGGATAATCCGGAGGCTGCAAGAATGATTCAGCCGAGTCAGGGAATTCATTTGGTATTGGATCTTGACTTTTTGGGTGGGAATGACGCATTGATGATCCCAAAAACCAGAGATGGAAGAGTGCTTTTTGCAGTTCCGTGGCACGGTAAGCTGGTAGTAGGCACAACTGATACACTTCGTGAAAAACCAAAATTAGAACCAGAAGCACTTCAGAAGGAGATAGATTTTGTATTGGAGACTGCCTCCGGGTATTTGGCTAAAAAGCCCACAAGAGCGGATGTGAGATCCGTTTACGCAGGTCTGAGGCCTCTAGCCAGACCCAAAGAAGGAAGCACTAAAACCAAAGAAATTTCTCGCTCCCATAAGGTGATTTTGTCAGAAAGCGGCCTAGTTACTTTAACTGGAGGCAAGTGGACTACCTTCCGAAAAATGGGAGAAGATACGGTAGAATATTTCTCCAAAGTCACCGGTGAAAAGCTGAAGGAAAGTAAATCACTGGATATGAAAATCCATGGTTCTACTTCCCGTATCCCTGAGGGACATTGGGGGATTTATGGTTTTGATGCCAAACCTATCCAAGATTTAACAAAGGAGAACAAAGCCTGGGAGGCTAAGTTGCATCCGGACTTTCCCAATATAGAAGCCGAAGTAATCTGGGCGGTAAGAGAGGAGATGGCGATGAAAGTAGAAGATACGCTGGCGAGGAGAATCCGGATGCTTTTTCTAGATGCCCAAGCGGCCATTGACACTGCGCCAAAAGTAGCTAAGTTGATGGCTCAGGAAATGGGAAAAGATGAAGTATGGATAGCATCGGAATTGGCTGACTTCAACAAAATAGCTTCGAAATATTTG
Source organism: Algoriphagus antarcticus (assembly GCF_002150685.1). Lineage (GTDB taxonomy): Bacteria > Bacteroidota > Bacteroidia > Cytophagales > Cyclobacteriaceae > Algoriphagus > Algoriphagus antarcticus. Next base: position 82,127 of record NZ_MSSW01000001.1, on the reverse strand, counting down.
ATTAAAAATAACCCAAAATGAACCAAAATAAGCAGTACATCATGGCTCTAGATCAAGGTACGACCAGTTCTAGAGCTATTCTTTTTGATAAAAAGGGCAAGATAGTTTCCATCGCCCAGAAGGATTTTAAGCAACATTTCCCCAAGGCAGGCTGGGTAGAGCATGATCCTGAAGAAATCTGGACTTCACAGTCTTCTGTGATGATCGAATCGCTAGTCAATAAAAAAATCAAAGCTGATCAGGTTGCGGCTATAGGCATCACGAATCAGCGGGAAACTACGATCGTATGGGACAGAAACACAGGCAAGGCCATCTACAATGCCATTGTCTGGCAAGATCGCCGAACTGCCGGCTACTGCAATGAACTGAAAGAAAAGGGGCATGCAGAAATGGTAGTTTCTAAGACAGGTCTGATCATAGACGCTTACTTTTCTGCCACCAAGATCAAATGGATTCTCGATAATGTAGATGGCGCAAGAAAAAGAGCTGAAGCTGGAGAGCTTGCATTTGGGACGGTGGATTCTTGGTTGATTTGGAACCTTACTTCTGGTAAGACCCACATCACGGATGTCACGAATGCTAGTCGTACCATGCTTTTCAATATTCACTCGCTGGAATGGGATCAGGAATTGTTGGATTTGTTTGAGATTCCTACATCGCTATTACCAGAAGTTAAGTCATGCAGTGAGGTATATTGTGAGACGGCAGGGGACGTTTTGAGAGTAAAAATCCCAATTGCTGGCATCGCGGGAGATCAGCAGGCAGCACTTTTTGGGCAGCTATGTACCAAGCCTGGAATGGCGAAAACTACGTATGGCACGGGTTGCTTTTTAGTCATGAATACGGGCAAAGAGGCAGTGCGATCCGAAAATAAACTGCTCACTACTATAGCCTGGAAGATTGGAGATGAAATCAATTATGCATTGGAAGGCTCCGTCTTTATCGGTGGAGCTGCGATTCAATGGCTGAGAGATGGATTAGAGCTTTTTGACCATGCCCGAGAAAGTGAGCACTTAGCCGAAAGCTTAGAGAATAATGACGGAGTATATTTTGTGCCGGCACTTTCTGGCTTGGGCGCTCCACATTGGGATCAAGATGCCCGTGGTGCTTTTTTTGGAATCACTCGTGGAACAACTAAAGCGCACATGGCCAGAGCAGCTTTGGAAGCTATAGCTTACCAAGTGTACGACGTCCTAAAAGCGATGGAAAAAGACAGCAGCAAGACCACAAAAGAGCTTCGAGTGGATGGTGGAGCAACAGCTAACAGCTTCTTGATGCAGTTTCAGGCAGATCTATTGGATTGCGAAATCAAGCGACCGGAGATTATTGAAACTACTGCAATTGGTGCGGCATTTCTAGCGGGTCTGGCAGTTGGATTTTGGAAGGATCAGGAAGAAATTAACTCGCTATGGAATGCGGACAAAAGCTTTGTCCCACAAATGGAAAAGTCTGAACAGGAGAAATTGATACATTTTTGGCATAAAGCGGTAGAACGCTCTAAAAACTGGGTAGAACTATGAATGCATACCTTGCAGAATTAATTGGAACAGGCCTATTGTTATTGTTGGGCTCTGGAGTTGTCGCCAATATGCTATTACCAAAAACCAAAGGAAATGGTGGAGGTATAATGGAAATCAGTACAGCTTGGGCTTTGGCAGTTTTTGTAGGTGTAGTGGTCGCTGGCCCGTATAGTGGAGCGCATCTGAATCCTGCGGTGACTGTTGGCTTGGCATTGACAGGACAATTCGAATGGGCGTTGGCGCCTGGTTACATCATTGCTCAGGTGCTGGGTGCTATGATCGGTGTAGGCATAGCCTGGTTAGTTTATAAAGATCACTATGATGCTTCAGATGATGCTGGCACAAAAGCAGGTCCATTTGGGACATCACCAGCCATTCGAAATTTACCTTTGAACTTCTTCTCGGAAGTGGTAGGGACATTTGTATTAATCTTAGTGATTTTGTACAACGATGGAGTCGAAATCGGAGATACCAGCAATACACCTATTGGTATGGGTTCTTTAGGAGCGATTCCAGTGGCTTTTTTGGTATGGGTAATTGGGCTGTCATTGGGAGGAACCACAGGCTATGCCATCAACCCAGCCCGGGATTTCGGCCCAAGGCTGATGCATTCTATTCTGCCAATTAAGGACAAAGGAAGCTCGGATTGGAGCTATGCTTGGGTTCCGATTTTAGGTCCATGCGTTGGTGCGGCTTTAGCGGCGGGCCTGTTCTTGGTGGCAGGATCATAAGGAACTTTGAGTCGTGGAATTGGAGTTTTACGTTTGACTGGAAAATCAGTAAATTAGAAAGGGCATTTTAAGAATTATCGACATGAATATCGAGCAGAAGAAAATTGAATTGATTCAATGAATCACGGAGTTGGAGGATGAAGAGCTACTGCAGAGCATTAATGAATTGAAATCAAAGACGCTTTCGAAAGAGGATCAGGGCTTGTTGAAGATTCTTAAGTTATCCAGTGAATCAACAGCTTTGACTCCTCACACTTCAGTAAGAGAATTGCTAAATCGAAAATGAGCCCCGCTCCAGTTATATAGTCGGATGAAGCTATTCAATCGTTGAATGATTGCGTAGAATTTTTGGGAAAAGCTTGGAATGAAACGATCATTAATGATTTTCTTAATTTATTGGATGAAAAAGTTAGTCTGATCAGTTTAAATCCAAGACCAGGAGAAAAAGTATTTCACACAGAATTCAGGAAAGCATTTGTTCACAAAACTGTATCAATTTATTACAAAGAGAACGATCAAGGAATAAGAATTCTTTTGCTTTGGGACAATAGTCAAAACCCAGAAAATCTCTATCAAAAGCTTGCTTCAAGTTCAAAATCGAAACCCTTATATAAAATTCTATTCTGGTAAGTTTGGTGATCGGAATCACTAAAAATACGTCTTTTGGTGATTACGATCACCAAACGTTATGTTGAGTACAAAAAAGCCTGAAATCTTTACAGATCTCAGGCTTTAATTTTTAGATGTTCAACGGGCAGAATTCTACTTTAAAATCTCTCTGGCAATCACCATTTTCTGGATTTCTGAAGTGCCTTCTCCAATAGTGCACAACTTAGAATCACGGTAGAATTTTTCCACTGGATAGTCTTTTGTAAACCCATACCCTCCGAAAATCTGCACCGCTTCATTGGACACGGAAACAGCTACTTCAGAAGAAAAATATTTTGCTTGAGCTCCAGCCAAAGTCACTTTTTCCCCACGGTTTTTCAAATCCGCAGCTTTAAAAATCAACAAACTCGAAGCCTCCACCTGAGTAGCCATATCAGCCAGTTTGAAAGAAATACCCTGGAATGAGCTGATCGGCTTATTGAATTGATGTCGCTCCTTGGAGTATTGAATAGATGCTTCCAAAGCTCCTTCTGCTATGCCTTGTCCCAATGCAGCGATAGAAATTCTGCCGCCATCCAGGATTTTCATGGATTGGATAAAGCCATCACCGACTTTTCCCAGCACTTGACTATCTGGAATAATGCAATCGTCGAAAAGCATCTCGGCAGTTTCCGAAGCACGCATGCCCAGCTTGTCTTCTTTTCTTCCTCCTTTAAAACCTGGAGTGCCGCGCTCTACAATAAAAGCGGTCATTCCATGCGAATCACCGATTTCACCAGTTCTTGCAATTACTACTGCAACATCGCCAGATACGCCATGCGTGATGAAATTTTTTGCTCCGTTGATGATCCAGCTATCTCCTTCTTTCTTGGCTACAGTTCGCATATTTCCAGCATCCGAACCTGTATTTGGCTCTGTTAATCCCCAAGCGCCAAGCCATTCGCAGGTAGCAAGTTTGGGTAGGTATTTTTTCTTTTGCTCCTCAGAGCCAAAAGCCATAATGTGGCCAGAACAAAGGGAGTTGTGAGCCGCCATAGAAAGTCCAACAGAGGGATCAAGCTTAGAAAGCTCCACAATCGCCGTCACGTATTCCATATAACCGAATCCTGATCCTCCGAATTCGGTAGGGATCAAAACTCCCATCAGACCGAGTTCGCCGAGTTTTTTGAAAAGTTCTAGTGGGAAGTGGGATCTATCATCCCAGTCCTTGCGGAAGGGTGTAATTTCTTTGGCTCCAAAATCACGAATCATCTGCGCGATCATTCGTTGATTTTCATTTTGTGTAAAGTTTAACATATGGATATTTGGGTTCATTCCTCTATATAAGCCCTAAGATTCAGAAATAGTTTGGATTCAACAAATCGTAGAAATCCATAGTATATTTTTATTTTAGTTCTTTCTCGATCAAATAAAGAAGTATTCTGGTGTATGATTTTAGTATTCTAGCTTCCTTTATAATCTCTGCCCACTTTTAATTACATTTTTCGAGAGAAAGATTTTTGATTTATTTCCAGCCAAATCAATTGTTTAGGCTCTAAGAGTAAGCGTGCAGAAGAAATTGTAGGAAATTTATAGGTTCAATGTAAAAAGGGGTAAAAGCATTTCAGCCACATATTTATTTCAAAGAAAATAGTGTGATAATTAAAAGTGTGCCTAAACAAACAGAAGTTTTGGTTCAAACAGAAATCATAAGGGTACATGAAGGGCTAAGCAATCAAGTAGGAAGGTTCTGCCAAATCAAGGAAAAAACGCAAGAACAGCTTGACCTGATCAAGCTGCTGGTGGAAGCTATGAAGAAGAAGTCTGAAGAATGAACGTTACCAATTAATTGGTTCTTTACCCAGATACTTTTCGGCAATCGGCAGATAATATGCTTTCATATCATCCAAATCATAGATTTTCGGAGACTTGGTGTATAAGTCATACTGGTTGAAATCTAGAATCCATTCCTTGTATTGTGCATCTACTGGGCCTTCAAACTGTGAATAACTTCCGCCATTGTGCCAAGGATAAAAAGAATGATAGCGCACCATCACCATTCCAGCTTCAGGGATGGTGTTTGTTGGATGGTTTTTCAATACCTGATAAAAATACTCATCGTGTCCCCAGGCTAGCTGCAAGTTGTCCAAACCGCAGCCGCTTTCATAAATCCCCATTTCTGTATTGTAGCGCGGGTCTTTCATGTCTGGGTTCAACTCATTAAACTCAGGATAGACGCAGGTGTCAGGCAATTTTGAACCAACCACAAAAACATCACCGACTAATCCCCATTGCTCCGCTTGACTCGTACCGTCTTCATCGCTTCCAAATAAATACATCACTTTTCCCAGATCGTGAATCAAACCTACCAACTGCATCCAGTCAGGACGATTATCATGTCGCAAAGCCTCCGCAGACTGAATCAAATGCTGCACATTTGGCAAATCAAGATCGGGATCACTCACATCAATCAGTGCATTGAGCTTTTCCATCGCATCCCAAAGGTTCATAGGCTTGTCAAACTTAAGGTACTTAGACTTCATCTGTTGGACATAGTCATAAGTCTGATACATGCGCATTTTCTTGTAATGCTCACGCACAGCAGCCTTTATATCGACGTGATTGTAGTTTCTGAATTCCTTTTCTGTAGTCTCCATAGTATTAAGCGATTGAGCCTAAAATTACATAAATAATTACTGTGATTGCAATCAAAATCCATCCAAGTGTAGTGGCATATTTCCAGGGGATAATATTCAGCTTACCGGAGTCAACCATCACAAAAGGAGTTTTAACTGGGTATTGAGCTGACACCAGATGCATCACGATCAGATTGAGGATAAATTCTATTCCCCAGATGTGGACAAAATGGATGTTGACTTGGATGATCAAATCCATTAAAATGTAGAATCCAAGACCGAAGACCAATCCGGCTTTGGCTCCTGCTGCAGATACTTTTGGGAAAAAGAATCCGGCAATAATCACTGTTGCCATCGGAATAAAGAAGATCCCGTTCAGCTGCTGCAGAAGTTGATAAAGACCGGCTGGAGCATTGGCCACAAATGGAGCCACTAGAATTGCTGCCAAAGCTAGAATCGCAGACGTCCATTTCCCCACCTTTACCAGCTGACCTTCTTTAGCAGTTTTGTTGAAATAGACTTTGAAAATATCCAAGCTGAAAATAGTAGCAGCGCTGTTTAGTGCACTATTGAATGTGCTCAAAATCGCTCCCATAATCACGGCTACAAAAAATCCTGTCATCCAAGTTGGAAGCACACGCTTGACCAGCTCTGGATAGACGCTGTCTTGCGAATCGAACAGCGTATCGCCGAAATAATAGAAACCAATAATCCCCGGAAGCACGATCACCAGCGGGATTAATATTTTCAAAATCCCTGTAAACAACAAACCCTTTTGTGCTTCCTTCAAGCTCACTGCTCCCAAGGCTCGCTGCACGATGGATTGGTGCATGGTCCAGAAATAAAGTTGATTGATGATCAAGCCGGTGAAAAGCACCTCGAAAGGTAAAATGGAATCTCTTGATCCTGGCCCGATGGATGGCTCTTTACTGATTACGTTGAATTTTTCGGGAGCGTTATTAAATACTTTCGTGAGGCCTGTGATGATATTTCCATCTCCGATATCCCAAAGTGCAAAAATAGGAACGAGTAGTCCTGCGATAAGCAGTCCAAAACCATTGATCGTATCTGTGTAAACGACCATTTTCAGCCCTCCAAAAATAGCATACACTGCTCCGATCACGCCAACTACCACTACGGTAAGCCAAATTCCTTCTGATTGAGAAATTCCGAGCGTCTCAGAAATCCCAAAAATTGACTCAATATTGATTGCCCCGGTGTATAGCACAATTGGCAAAAGCGTCACTACAAAAGAGATGATCAGCAGCATGGAAATAAGCGCCTGGGTCATTTTATCAAACCTCTTTTCTAAGAACTCAGGGATGGTAGTAAGCCCCATTCGCAGGTATTTTGGAATAAAATACAATGCACCGATCACCAGCGCGATGGCCGAAGTGACTTCCCAAGCAATGATGATCGCTCCATTTTTATAGGCTGAGCCATTCATTCCTACGAGATGCTCGGTAGAAATATTGGTGAGCAGCATCGATCCAGCGATGACTACGCCGGTCAGACTTCTACCGCCTAAGAAATAACCGTCTTGGGTTTGAAGGTTTTGTTTGCGCAGCATCCACGTAGAGTAGATTGCTACAAAGCCTGTGAAGGCTAAGAAACTGAAAAGTGTAAGCAATTATTTTGAGTTGAATGGGTTTGTCAAAATTGTATTCGGGAAAATAGGAAATTAGAATTTCTGCGGCAACAAAAGATTCTCCTCCCAGCAGTATTCTTCTTTGAGAGATGAAGACGAGGGGAACAAAGACTCCTAAAATTTTCTTATTTTTCACTTTGAATTCCAATAGCTACCAGCAAACTAATTCTTGTTATGAAGACCATTTCTTTAGTATTTCTCAGTTTTCTACTCTCAATTTTCAGCTTTGCTCAAGATGTTACTGGCAAATGGAACGGTGCCCTGAAAGTTCAGGGTATTGAACTTCGATTGGTATTTAATGTGAAGCAAACTGAAAGTGGCTTTAGTGCTACAATGGACAGTCCGGATCAGGGTGCATTTGGGATTCCTGCGACTTCAACAAGCTTCGAAAATGGCACGTTGAAAATCGCGATCACCAATGCGAATATTAAATACGAAGGAACTTTGGGCGATGACAATATAATCATCGGGGTTTTCAATCAAGCTGGCCAATCTTTCCCGATGAATCTGTCGAGAGAGGAAATTGAAAAAGCTGTCTCCAAAAGACCTCAGGAACCTACAAAACCTTTTCCGTATCGTTCGGAAGATGTGATTTTTGAAAATAAACAAGCGGAAATACTGCTTGCCGGTACGCTGACTTTACCTGAGCAAACAGGGGTGTTTCCAGCTGTAGTGCTGATTTCAGGAAGCGGGCCACAGAATCGCGACGAGGAATTGATGGGACATAAACCCTTTCTGGTCTTGTCGGATTACCTGACCAAAAATGGCATTGCAGTATTGCGCTTTGATGATCGCGGTACCGCGGCTTCCACAGGGGATTTCGGCGCAGCCACCTCCGTGGATTTTGCTACGGATGTAGCTTCGGCAGTGCAGTATTTGCAATCAAGACCAGAGATAGACAAAAGCAAAATCGGCCTTATCGGACATAGCGAAGGTGGTCTTATCGCGCCAATGGTAGCTGGGAATTCCGATGATATTGACTTTATCGTATTGCTCGCGGGTACAGGAATCCGAGGAGACAAGCTACTTCTAGCGCAGCAGGCACTTATCGGAGAGGCAGCTGGCATGAGCCCCAATCAATTGGCAGAAAATGAGTTGATCAGCAAAAAGGCATTTGAAATTATCCTAAAAGAGCAGGGAGAGGAAGAGATGAAGGGAGAAATCAGGAATTACATGACTCAGGTATTCCGGAATATCCCTGCGGGAAATATTCCTGGAGGTATGAGTGAGGAAGAGTTTGTTACCGCTCAAGTGGGACAAATGACCAGCCCTTGGATGCAATATTTCGTCAAATATGACCCTGCACCTGCCTTGGAAAAAGTAAGTTGCCCTGTATTAGCGATCAATGGAGAAAAAGATCTGCAAGTACCACCGAAAGAGAACTTGGAAGCTATCAAAGCAGCCCTAGCAAAAGGCGGAAATACAAATGTGACCACGATGGAATTGCCTGGACTGAATCACTTATTTCAGGAAGCTAAAACTGGTGCCCCAAGCGAATATTCCGAGATTGAGCAGACATTCTCACCGAAAGCGATGGAGGTGGTGTTGGAGTGGATTAAGGAGAGGGTGAAGTGATTCTAGTGATAATTGATGAGTAACTCAGTTTTGCCAAAAGTGTAAAAGTCAAAACAAACTATTATAGAGATCCTGAACTACAAAACGTGACATAAAATGGCTGAATTTTATTCATTAAGCTATATTCGACAATTGCTGAAATTAAAAATTTGAGGATATTTGAGATATTAGTGAAGTTCTTTTTTATAAGATATAAACAATGCGAGATTCATTAGTACAGAAGGAACCAGGATTTATTACCGCTAGAGATTTGTCTTTTGCAGGAATTCTACACGACGTAAAGAAATCAGGAACCAGTTTGCAGCCTATATTTGAAGCTTTTACGAATTCGATAGAAGCTATAAAAATTGGAGTTAATGAAGGTGGGAGAGATAAGGGAAAAATCATTATCTCAATCTTTTCTGAAGAGAAAACTGATCAATCTTTTGAATTCAAATCGTTAACGATAAGAGATAATGGGGTTGGGTTTAATGATGCTGAATTCTCTCGATTCAATACTTTTAAAGATAGTTCAAAAGGGTTTAAAAACCTTGGTTCAGGTAGAGTCCAATATGTTCATTTTTTTGATACTACAACGATTACAAGCGTCTTTTGTCAAGACGAGAATTATTATGAACGAGAGTTTGTTCTGTCCAAAAATAAATATTTTTTAAATAAAAACGCTATTGTAAATCTTAAACACTATAAGATTTCAACAGAAGAACATCCATACACAAAAGTAACATTTTCTAATTTGTTAGAGAAAAGTAATGTGTATAACAACCTGAATGCCGTCATCTTAAAAGATGAGCTAATTAAAAGATATTTACATTTTTTTTGTTTCAACTCTAAGCTTCTACCAAAAATAGAATTGAAATTTTATGTAGGGAATATTTTAAAGGATTCTCAGGAAATTTCAGAAACTGATATTCCTAAATTTGATAAAAAAGAAATAGTAAACGTTTTCTATAGTAAACTCAGTTATGATGCTTCTAAAATTGAAATCCTTGAAAAAAAGGAGGAGCTTGAGGTCACTTCATTTAAAGTGTCAAAAAATTTATTGGATAACAATGATCTTAAACTGATTTCAAAAGGAGAAGTAGTAGAGGGTACAAAAATTAATTTATCTGGAATTTCAAAGGCAGATAACATAAATGGGAATAAGTATTTAATTTTAGTTTCTGGGAATTTCATAGATGAAAGGGATACAAATCTTCGAGGTGAATTGGATATACCTAGAAAACAAGGAAGCAATTCTTTTGATGCCTTCCATTCTGAAACCATTTTTATTGAAGATATTGAAAAAAGTGTTAATGATGGATTATTGAAGCTTTATCCGGAAATTGAAGTAATAAAGAAAAAACATGAAAATGATTTGAAAGAGTTGAAAGAGATGTTTTTTATTGATGATGATAATGAAGTAGAGATTTCCTTTAATGATGATGATAAACGTATTCTTGAAAAGTATTATGAAGCTCAAGCCAAAAAGGAAGCTAAAATTGATGCTAATATTAAAAAATCAATTGATAGATTAGATGATTTAGATACTTCTGCACCTAATTATGAAGAGGAATTAGAAATTGAGATCAATAAATTAGTTAAAGTAATTCCTGAACAAAATAAAAGGACACTAAGTCATTATGTAGCACGGCGCAAATTGGTGCTAGAGCTTTTTCAAAAAATACTTGATAAGAAATTAAAGATTCAGGGTGATGATAGCAGGAATAAGGATGAATCTCTAATTCATAATTTACTATTTCATCAAAAGTCCACTAATTCATATGATAGTGACTTGTGGATAATTAACGAGGATTTTATTTATTTTAGAGGTAATTCCGAATTCAAGTTGAAAGATTTAGAAATTCGAGGAGAAAAAGTTTTCAAAAATAGTTTTGATGAGGAGGAAACACGATATCTAAAGTCTCTTGGTGAAAATAGATTAATTAAAAGACCAGATGTTCTGTTGTTTCCTGAAGAAAGTAAATGTATAATTATCGAGTTTAAATCTCCTTATGTTAATGTTTCCTCCCATCTAACTCAAATTAACACATATGCATCTTTAATAAGAAATTATACTAATGATAATTTTGAGATTAAAACATTTTTTGGGTATCTAATTGGAGAAGGGATTGAGCCTAGAGATGTTCAAGCAGGCGTTACTACTTTTGAACATTCATATAATTTTGATTACCTCTACAGTCCATCGCAAAAAGTCACTGGATTTGATTCTAAAGAAAATGGATCAATTTATACGGAGGTCATTAAGTATTCAACATTATTACAAAGAGCAAAACTCAGAAACAGTATTTTCATGGAAAGATTGGGAATTAAATAAATTGGTGATCATATTTAACCACCTCCTTCTTCCCCTTCAGCCCCACTTTCCACATCGCATTTACCTCTACGGCAAAGGCTCCAAATTCTACGACTACTTTGCCGCGGAGCTTATAGAATCCCTTACCTTGAAATGGAAATCGCTTTAGCGAAGGAGGAAAATGAATGGTGTCCAGCCAGTCGCCTTTGGGGTCTAGGAAAGTCCCAAAGGCCATGTGCTCCCGATTGATCGTGCGCACATCTTTGGTCACTACCAGTTGTCCAAGTACCTCTACATTTTTTCCCAGCAAGCCTGGAAGCTGCTCGGCGAAGATGGTTCCTTTGCCATCATGCGCACAGAGGCGAAACATATCCGTGAGCGCAAAGCCCAGCACATTGATCTCGTCAATCGCGTCTTCCAGTGGATAATCAGGGAAATCCGGTAGCGTGAAATCCATTGCCGGTTCTTTGAAAAGCGCAGGAGAATCGGGAATAGCAGTCAGCCGTTTTTGGGCGAAGTTGGCTTTCCACAGCAGTTTCTTTTTTCCCAAACCCGTAAATGAAAATGCTCCCACGCTGATCAGTATGTTCAACTGCTCCGGTCCGGAATGCGTGCGCTCGATGAAGTCTTCCAAACTGAGGTAGGGGCCATTATTTTCTCGTTCTTCGAGAATCAGCGTGCAGAGTTTTGATTCAAGTTGCTGGACATGGATGAGTCCTACGAAAACCTGCTTTCCGCTGATGTTGGTGAGGTATTCACTGCGATTGACGCAAGGCGGATTTACCTGGGCTCCCGTGCGCTTGAGTTCGTGGAAATAGAACTCCGTACTGTAAAACCCACCGAAATTGTTGATCACGGCCACCATAAATTCCATGGGAAAATAGGTCTTCAAGTAAAGACTCTGATAGCTTTCCACGGCAAAGGATGCCGAGTGGGCCTTGGAAAAGGAATAGCCACCGAAGGATTCCATCTGCCTCCAAACTTCCGCTGCGACGGTGTCATCATGCCCAAGTTTCTTGCAGTTTGCAAAGTATTTTTCCCGAATCTCATTGAACTTATTATGCGAGCGATACTTGCCGGACATGGCTCGGCGCAAGATGTCGGCTTCGCCCATATCCAGGCCGGCGAAGTGATGCGCCACCTTGATCACATCCTCTTGATAGACCATCACGCCATAAGTTTCCTCCAGCAGTTCCTTCATTTTGGGGTGGAGGTAGACGACTTTTTTCGGATCGTGAAAGCGCTCGATGTACTGCTTCATCATGCCTGATTGCGCCACGCCGGGACGAATGATAGAGCTGGCAGCAACCAGACGGAGGTAATCGTCACATTTGAGTTTGGTGAGGAGCTGCCGCATGGCTGGACTTTCGATGTAAAAGCAGCCAATCGTATCCGCTTTGCGAATCTGGCTCGCGACTTTGGGATCGCACATAAATTCCTCTACTCGGTGAATGTCGATGTCGATTCCCCGGTTTTTCTTCACCAGTCCAATGGCTTCCTTAATATGCCCCAATCCGCGCTGACTGAGGATGTCGAGTTTGAATAAGCCGATTTTCTCTGCCAAAAACATATCGATTTGAGCGGTGCAAAAGCCTTTCGGAGGCATTTCATTTACAGTGTATTGGTAGATAGGCTTTTCGGAAATCAACATTCCACCAGGATGGATGGAATGATGATTGGGAAAATTCTCCAGCAGTTGTCCGTATTTCAGAATGGTACGCTGGATTTTGTCCTCGTTCATCGGCTGATCTTTGCCACGCACGAGTTGGTCGATTTCTTCTTTTGGCAGGCCAAAAACCTTCCCCAGTTCACGGATTACCGCTCTCCGCTGGAACGTGCTGTACATTCCGAGTAGCGATACGTGGTCTTTGCCGTAGCGCTTGAAAATATAATCGATGACCTCATCCCTATCTTTCCAGGAGAAGTCCATGTCAAAATCCGGTGGGGAAGTTCGGTGTGGATTCAGAAATCGCTCGAAGTATAGATCGAGTTTGATGGGATCCACATCTGTGATTTTCAGGCAATAGGCTACGATGGAATTAGCTCCGCTGCCTCGACCTACGTAGTAAAAACCACGGTTTTGGGCATAGCGGATCACGTCCCAGACGATCAGAAAGTAGGCGTTGAAATTCAGTTGGTCGATGATCTTCAGTTCTTTGATCACACGGGCTTTCGCTTCAGGATTGTTTCCGTAGCGATACTGAAGTCCTTCCATGGCGAGCTTTTCCAGCAAAATCCGGTCGTCTTCCTTGCTCGCGCTGTAATGCTTTTTGTTTTTATCGGTATGAAGTTCTGTCTTCAGCTCGCACTGATCGATCAGCTGAAGTGTGTTGCTGATCATGCCGGGAAAATTCCGAAAGGCACTCATCAGTGCTGCTTCCGGGACAAATAGTTCGTCTGGAGAGGCAAAGTCTTTTTCCCCCAGTTTACTGATCAGCGTGTTTTTGCCGATGGCACGAAGCAAGCGATGCAGGTTGAAGGCGGTTTTGTCCTTAAAAGTCACCGGATGTCGGATGATCCATTTCTTGGGAAAAGCTTCGACTTCCTCCTTTTTGACACGGTTCAGTTGGCTTGCCAATACGCCGATGAATTCATTTTTCTGTAGATTTTGCGCAGCAAAACTCCCAACGGGATAGACCATGAAAACCTCTGAAAAACAAGTTGGACGTTCAGGAAAAGCTAATTCCTGCTGCAGGTGCTCAGATAAAAATCGGTTGATTTCCGATAGTCCAGCATCACTTTTTGCCAATAGTGTATAGCAGAAAATATCCTCATTTCGGATTTCAGCGCCCACCAGCGGTTTGATTTTCTTTTCCCTACAGAAATCAACAAAATCCCACATGTCCGCCGTGCTGTTGATATTGCAGAGGCCAAGGGAAGATAGCCCACGCTCGGCCGCGGCATCCACGATCGCCTCAGTGCTGAAGGTGCCGTAGCGATAGCTGAACCAGGATTTACAATGGATAAACATCTTAAGCGGAGGTTAGGGTGATAGCTCGGGTTAGACTTTTTTCGCCATAGCGATTTTTGATCCAATCGATGGCTTGGTATAAACTCACGCCTTCTTCGGTGTCCTGAAAAAGATCGATTTGCTGGTTTCCCTGCACGAGATGACTGACTTTCACTCCGACAAGGCGCACGAGCATTCTCTTTTCATAGAGCTTCGCAAAGAGTTCCTTGGCTCGCTGAAGGAGCACTTCGTCCGAACTGGTGTAGGAGATCACGCACTGACGGCTGACGGTGTCGAAATTAGCATAGCGAAGCTTCACCGTGATGCAACCACAGAGCTTGTGTTTTTGGCGAAGCTCAAAGCCTACTTTCTCCGTCATTCGCACCAATTGACTATTAAGAAAAGCCATGTCTATCGTGTCTGATTCAAAGGTGTTTTCTGTTCCGATACTCTTTTGCTCGGTGTAGGGAATGACCGGTGATTCGTCGATGCCATTGGCTTTTCGGGAAAGATCGATGCCCGATTTTCCCAATAGATTTTGCATCATTCGGGGAGGGATTTCACTGAGTAGTTTGATGTTTTCCACGCCCATCCGCTCCAGCAGTGTGGAGGTTTTTTCTCCTACTCCCGGCATTCTTCGGATGGGAAGTGGTGCGAGGTAACCTTTTTCTCCACCAAAAGGAATGGTCGTCTGTCCATTGGGTTTAGCATCATGAGTGGCCACTTTGGAGATGAGTTTGTTTACTGCCAAAGCGCATGAAATCGGTAATCCTGATTCTCGGACTATCTTTTCCCGCAGTTCTTTGGTGAATTTTTCACAACCAAAAAAGCGATCCATTCCCGTCATATCGATGTAAAATTCATCTATCGAAGCTTTTTCCATCAGCGGAACTTGCTCCTGAATCACCTCGGTGACTAGACGCGAACTCTTACTGTAGCTGTCGTAATCGCCTTTGATATACATAGCCGAAGGGCAAAGCCTGCGCGCCAGCTTCATCGGCATGGCAGAATGCACGCCGAATTTCCGTGCTTCGTAACTGCACGAAGCCACCACGCCCCGGTCGGTGCTGCCACCGATGATGACGGGTTTACCATTGAGGGCACTGTTTTTCAACCGCTCCACGGACACAAAAAACGTGTCCAAATCCAAATGCACGATATGCCTTTCCATTTCTCAGATTACTTGCTATATTTGATATTATTAGTATCATTTTATTGTCATTAATTGTATCGAATAAAAATGGGAAGTCAAAGCTTTTTCTGGGCGGGCAATCTGAAATTTCTCAGAAAGCGACGCAAATTGAGTCAGGACATGCTAGCTGAAAATCTTGGCATGACCCGTGCCAAGCTAAATGCACATGAAAATGGGCATAGCAAGTCGCCGGCAATCGAGGATTTGCTGCTGTGTGCGGATTATTTCAGGATGAGTGTGGATACGCTGCTTCGGGTAGATCTGTCGAAGATCAGCGAACTGAAAATCCGTGATCTGGAAGCTGGAAATGATGTGTTTCTTAGCGGATCGAAAGTTCGGATTCTCGCCACCACGGTGAGTTCAAGTAATGAGGACAACATCGAGCTGGTGCCGATCAAGGCGAAAGCAGGTTATCTAGGTGGCTTTGGAGATCCAGAGTATTTGAGCACACTTCCTGTTTTCAATCTCCCCAATCTCCCAAAAGACAAAAAGTACCGTATGTTTCAAACCGAAGGAGATAGCATGCTGCCGATTGCGGATGGAGCTTATGTGATTGGCTCGTACTTGTCCGAATGGCGACTTGCAAAAGAAACTCCCTGCGTGGTGGTGACGGCAAGCGAAGGGATCAGTTTTAAGATGTTGAGCTTCCAGGCCGAGGAAAGAAACTTTTTGCTACGCTCGCTGAATCCAGTTTATGCGCCTTATAAAGTCCCAGCGGAAGAGATTCGTGAGATCTGGAAGTTTGAATATTATATGAGTGATGAGTTTCCGCAGGAGCCACTGACGCTGCAGCAAGTGGGGATTGAGATCTCGGAGATTAACAGGAAGTTGGGGTTGTTGCAGGGAGGTAATCTTTGAGGTATCCCCTGAGCGAATAATGGTCACCCTGAGCGAAGTCGAAGGGTCTCCTCGAAGGTTTTGGATTCTGATGATTTGTTTCTCGCAATGTATTTCTCGCAACGACGCGGCGGTTTTAGCCTTTGCCATTTTTTTTGAGCCTCGTATGTTTTGAATGAAAGTCTCCCGCTCCCGACAGCTGTACTGGAGACGCAAAGGGTTTGTACTTGAAGCTATCAAGATTGAAGGATTTTACATTTGATTTTTTCCACCGCAGAGTGGCAAAGTATATCGCAGAGGATCAAATACAGATAATTCAGGACGTTTCAGGTCTTGTTAGAAAGCATAAAAATACCCTTTTTGGCGGAATACCCTAGTGTGGGGGTAGGCTTTGAAAGTTGAGAAGAAAGATTCGCTGAATAGGGAGGAAATCGCTATTTCACCTTCTTTATCAACAATGAATCAATTTCCAAAGCCTTGACGAAATTCGCTTTCAGTTCCGCTTCATTTTCCGATTGGAATGTGATATCATACTTTACAAATGGTTCTGTGACTAACATGGAATCTAATATCTCTGGCCCTGCGTAGCCAATTACATCTTGCAGATTCATATTGGTAATAGTTAATACATTACCATTTGGCTTGTATTGACCAGAGTTTGAGTTGAGGAAAGGTATTCTTTTCCATTCGAGATGGTACTCATCTGAAATCACCTCTCCAGGCTCTTCTGATATCCCAAAATGCAAGTGTCCTAAAAATAACAAGCTAACCACAAGATTCCATCCGCCATGTAGTATAAAAGCCCAAATGATGGATTTATTAATAATAACCCAACTAAAAAGTAACCCTAATGAGAATGATACTCCTAAAAATGGGATCCAAGACCAAGTGATATTAGCATTAAAAGGTAAATGGTGCAAGCTGAAAAATAGAGATGAAACTATGATTAAAATATCTAGTAGAGCATCAAATTTATATACTTTATACAAAGCATAAATAGAATATATAACCAATACTAAGATAAATATGATAGTATCCCAACCTGCTACAAATAAGCTTATTGGGGTAAGAAGAAGAAAAATACCTTGTAATATTTTGCTTTTTGTCAGAAACCCTCGAAAACGAATCTCTTCAATTAGCGGAGCAACCAAAACGGGAAATATGAATGAACTCAAATAAAAACTCTTAAAACTTGATTGCTCTATATCAGTTAGCGGAGGTGTTAGCTGAAAAAAAACAATAAAGAAAAGAACCAGTGAAAGCAATACGCTTCCACTGATTAGTAACCACTTTTTTTTATTCATATATCTAATAGATTATTCAGGCAATTGACATGATACTTCACAAGAAGAGCCAAACCATCCATCTGATAATTTTAATTCCGCTACTCCGCCAGAGTTTGCACAGTTATTTAGTGCCAAGGCACAATTACTATCAAAATTATCCCCCAATTGATCCAATATAGAATCTAATATTTTTTCAAAGACATAAATATAACATAAAACACAAGCTACATCTGTTCTAGAATTAGCTGAACCTAATGAATCGTTTGGTGGAATTACGAAATTAAGATTTTCAAGTTTTAACCCATTACTCAGTTCTACATCAAATGATATAGTACCAGATTTTGATTCATCTACGTTTACAAATTTTAAATACTCACCCGTCAATTCGTTTTCGATTATGAAGCTATCCTCTGTAAGCCTATAATTTTCTCGCTGATAGTCAGGCTTAATATTTAACGATTCAGTATCATACAAAAACTCATATTTTCTAGAGTTTCCAGCAAATTTGGTAATTGTTCCCTTAGAATTTTCATTAAAGATATAGGTCTTTTCACCGATTCTAAGTACGCCTTGGTTATCATTCTCTAAGGCTTGAGTAAGATCATCATTTGGGATAATTTCCGTTTGATCTAATTCACATGCGGAGGCAAAGTATGCTAAGCATACAACTGCCACTAGTTTAATTGTTTTCATTGTTTTTTAAAAGTTTTAGAGTTGTTGATTGTTTTAAAAGTCTTCAGCGCATTGAACTTAAACCTAATATATCCTAGCCTTATTTATAAAACCAAATTCTAGTTTAAAAATCTTCAAAAGATTTAATTAATAAGCTGATATTCAGGTATTTTATTTTTAGTTCAAGGCATAATTCTATTTGTAACACGTTATAATTCAATTAATTAACATTTTGTAAAAAGTTGATTTCAAACTGCATAATTTTACGTTTGAAAAGCCAAAAACATAAAAAACCGAACTTTTCAGGTGTTTTTTGATAACTGAATTCTCCAATGCTCAAGAACCCTTGGAGAGTTGCTACCACTATTTACAGCTAATCCACACTTCTCTTTACAAATGCATTCAAGTCTTTACCCGTTTATACGCCTATCAAGTGCCGGAAGAAGAGGTTCAGGAGATCTGGAAATTTGATATATTATTTCTCACCATGTATTTCTCGCGGCGACGCGGCGGCGCAGCGAAGGTTTTGGATTCTGATGATTTATTTCTCGCAACGGCGCAGCGACGCAACGGTTTTGGGTAGAATATTAAATCTCCTGCTCCCGACAGCTGTACGGGGAGGCGCGGCGGCGCAATTTTTTGAGGATATTCTTTTCCATACTGATCATGCCTTTGGCACTCTTTGGTTACGACTTTCATCATAAACCCAGAATTGCATTCTGGGCTTTTACAGGCCTTGCCGTTGGCAAGGATCTAGGGATTTCAATAATTGATCAGTGTTCCAATGGGCACTGAAACCCAACAAGCTTAATTGACTAAAACCAGTATTCACAGTAATTTATCAGTGACGCAGGCCTTGTGCCAACGGTACAACCAATAATAGCCCCGAATACAGCGAAGCGAAATTCGGGGTAACCGATCCCATTCGAATCTATCGCGAGTGCTAACGGCACGATCGGTATTAGAACATGTAAATAGGTGAAATGCTAACCGCAATTTTATATCAGTCTCAGCCTTCATAGGAAAACCTCATGCAAAATCCAGATCAAATTTCCCTAGCTTTGCCCGCCTAACTAGTCGCTAATTTCACTCTTAGAATTCTTTGACTTTTATATTCTATATCCGCAATTGTGCCAGCATAAAGCGCTTATTTATATGGTAAACACTAGCATTACGGCTGCTTTGGTCACCCGTCTTCGGTCTTTCCACCAAGTAAGCAAGGGAAATAAGGCAGCAGGCGTGATTACGGATAATCACAATTATTTATACCTCAGTCTTGAATAAATCTATTTCCTCCCAATCACTCCTTATCACTGGGATTATTTTGGTTTCGATCAATTTGCGCACTTCGATTGCATCGGTCGGGCCACTGATTCCATTTATCCGTGAGGACTTGGGTTTGTCCAATGGCTTGGCGGGATTTCTCACCACGCTTCCTTTATTGACATTCGCTACGTTCTCGCTTTTTGCTCCTGGCATAGGAAAGCGATTGGGGATGGGAAGAGCCGTGTTTTTGGGAGTTGCCGTTCTTACCACTGGCGTGATTCTTCGTGTGTTGGGAGGGATTGAGTTGATGCTCTTTGGCACAGCGCTGACGGGGATCGGTATAGTGATCGCCAATGTGCTGTTGATTCCTCTGATCAAAGTTAGGCTACCTGAGAAGCTGGGGTTGATGACCGCACTTTTGGCAACGATGATGTCGCTTTTTGCGGCGATTGCTGTAGGGATGAGTGTGCCGATTGCTGTAGATTGGGATTTTGGATGGCGTGGATCTTTGGCGTTCTGGGCTGTATTTATGATTTTGGCGATGATCATATGGATTCCGCAATTACAGCGGCCTAAGGCAAGTATTCAGGAAGTAACGGATCCTGCCAAAAATGTATGGAGATCTAAACTGGCTTGGCAGATCACCATTTTCATGGGATGTCAGTCAGTGATGTATTTCACCATGGTGACTTGGCTGCCGGATATGCTGATTTCCCGTGGATGGACTCCTTCTCAGGCTGGTTTTGTCTCTTCTATGATGCAGGTGGTTTCTCTGTTGGGATCCTATTTTGCTCCAAATTTCCTGATCAAACTCAGGGAGCAAAGCGGAGTTGTATTGGCAGTGGGAGTAGGGTATGTGTTGGGGTATCTGGGATTGTTTATAGAAAATGAGCTCGTGACTTACGCTTCGCTGGGAATTGTGGGACTTTGTATGGGGTCGAGTTTGAGTATCGCTTATACACTGATTGCTTTGCGTACCGCTGAGGATCAGACTACCGCCAAGCTTTCGGCTATGGTGCAGTCTTCGGGGTATTATTTGGCGGCACTTGGGCCATTCCTTTTTGGGGTGTCGCTGGATCTTTTTGACAATTGGAATGTGCTGATTTTCTTCTTATTGTTCTTTGCTTTGGCATTTACCTTTTTCGGTATGTCGGCAGGCAGGGATCGTAAAATCTAATTCCAAATATTATTTCGTCCTTGATGGAATAGGGTGTAATTTTGCGGCTTCAAACTGAATCCCAATTTCATGCAAGAATTCCTTCAATCCTTCGGCGTCTCTGAACAATTGTTCGATTATCTGATTATGCCCTTGCTTATTTTCTGCGCGAGAGTATGCGACGTGTCTATCAACACCCTGAGAATCATGTTTATGATGAATGGGAAAAGGAATATTGCGCCAGTTTTAGGCTTTTTTGAAGCATTGATTTGGTTGATGGCTATAGGACAGATTTTTCAAAATATCGACAATCCTCTTTCCTATGTTGCTTATGCAGGCGGATTTGGTACAGGTACTTATGTGGGAATGTACTTTGAGGAGAAATTGGCTTTGGGTAGAGTACTGGTCAGGGTGATTACGCCACAGCCACTTCCTGAATTGATCGAGTATATGAAGGTGCGAGATTTCCGGTTTACAAATGTCGGTGGAGAAGGACGATTTGGAAAGGTGAATCTGCTTTTCACAGTGATGAAAAGAGACAGTCTGACTGAATTTATCGCCAAAGTCAAAAGCGTTGATGAGAAAGCATTCTATACTATTGAGAGTGTGAAGCGGGTATCTGAAGATGATCTAAACGTGATGGATGATAAGCCAAGGTTCAATATGAGCTTCTTCAGTAAGCCCCGTACTTAATGGCCAATTCCTGGTTCCAGTTTCAGCAGTTTCGGGTCAATCAGGATAAATGTGCGATGAAAATCAGTACAGATGCTGTGATGCTTGGAGCTTTGGCTCATGCAGTTTCGCCAGAAGAAATCTTGGATGTAGGGACTGGCACGGGAGTGATTGCTTTGATGCTTGCCCAGCGCTTTCCTGAAGCAGCTATTCATGCGGTTGAGATAGATTTGCAAGCTGCTTCTCAGGCATTTGAAAATTTTCGGTCAAATACCTTTTCGGATCGCATGCAGCTTTGGGAGGGTAGGTTTCAAGACTTCGAACCCCAGCAGAAGTTTGATCTGATCGTGAGCAATCCGCCTTATTTCCCCGATCATTTGAAATCATCCGATGCGCAGCGCAACATGGCATTGCATACGGACGAGCTTTCCTTTCAGGATTTATTGGAAAAAGTAGTTCAGCTTTTAAAAGAAGATGGGCAGTTCTGGATTATTCTTCCACCAAGACAAATGCTGGATTTTCAAAAAGAAGCTGACAAGTATGGATTATTTCTTGGAACAAAATTTACGCTACAAGACAAGCCTGGAAAACAAATTCTAAGAGAGATCTGCGCTTTTTCCAAAAACCAAAATGAGTTTGAAACCTCAGCCATTTTTATCAAGAATGAAGATGGATCACCGCATGAAAGCTACGGTAGTTTAGTCTCCGGTTTTTTGCTGGGTTTTAAAGCCTAAGCCATTCTTTTTGTATATCCGCAATTGTACCAATAAATACTTAAAGTGTAAACTAAATTCATGCAAGATAAAGGTATCTTCGGTCACCCGTATTCGGTCTCCAAGCCTGTAAACCAAAAAAGAATATGGCTACTGGCATCATTGCGGATACTCAGATTGCTCTTTCTTCTTCTTTAAATCGAATCCCTCTCCTGCTCAACTCATCTAAAATAGGATTGTAAATTTCAGGAAGCACAGGGATGTGGAGGCCTTTTAGGTGGATTTTTCCATCC
Organism: Algoriphagus antarcticus; assembly: GCF_002150685.1. Classification (GTDB taxonomy): domain Bacteria; phylum Bacteroidota; class Bacteroidia; order Cytophagales; family Cyclobacteriaceae; genus Algoriphagus; species Algoriphagus antarcticus. Next base: position 60,099 of record NZ_MSSW01000001.1, on the reverse strand, counting down.
AGAAATAAATCTACTGCAATGGCCAATGGAAGTCCGACTGTCTTTGCCATTGCAGTGTAGGTGGCATCTTCGCCAAAACATACCAGACTTGATCTGATTTCTTTGATACCTTCTTCAGTTTTGATTTGGAAGAGATGCTGCATCACGATCATGTCCTTATCTTCTGGGTAAAGCTTCCAGTTTTTCTCAAGAATTGACTGTAAAATGACAGCCGGAGATCCCGTTGTCTGGGGCAGCAACTCATCTCCAAAGAATCCCAACCACTGGATTTTCTCCCATGCAGGGAAATCAAAATCAGGGATCAGATTGCCAAGTTTTTCTTCTACAGTAAGGGCTGGATTGTAGGGCAAAAATGAGTTCATTAACTGTCTCATCGTGGTGTTTTCGGGCAAATTCATCTGAAAACTATCATCGCACATGCCCAGCTGTACGAATACATTCCAAGCTTTGCAGAAGCCATCTCTTCTCAGAGTACCACGGAGGATGGTATCTATATTCCTTAATCCATACAGGCTTCTATAGCTGAGCGAATCCCGATTGGGATAGCCATCAAAATCCCCCAATTCAGGGAATTGAATAGTTTCGAGTCGGTTGAAAAGCTGATGGTATGGGATAAACTTCAAATCGCCTTTTTCTATGTAGCGAGATGTGCCCTGGCCAGCCAGCACCACATTTCTCGGATTCCAGGTGAATTTGTATTTCCAGGGATTATCCTCAGATTCGGGCGCGAGAAGTCCACCGCAATAGGATTTGAAAGAGATGATTTCTTCGCCTTTTGACTTTGCAAAGTTGATAATCTTCATGGCTGACATATGATCGATTCCAGGGTCCAAGCCGCATTCATTCAGGAAAAACAAGCCTTTTGCTTCGATTTCTGATTTCATCTCCCGCATTTGTTCGGATTCATAAGAGGCCGAAAAAAAGTGCTTTCCAAATTCCAGACAATCCTTTGCTACTATGGGATGCATAAAAGCTGGTAGCATAGAAATCACTACATCAGCTTCTATGACGAGAGATTGTCGGGCATCCATATTTTCAATGTCTAGCTGCCTTGCTTGGGTATTTGGCTGATTTTTAAGCTTTTGCTGAGCAGAGGCCAGATTGATATCTGCCAAGATTAATTTACGAGTTTTGGTTTGGCAGCTTTCCGCCAGGAAATCGATCAGAAATATGGCAGATTTTCCGCCACCTAAAATCAGAATTGTATACATGATATCTTGAGTTGCTCTGACTAAAATGGAGAATATATTTTAGGGTAAAAAATTAGCGAGAGAATATTAAAAGGAACAATTCCCTACCTTAATCGTTAGGAAAACTCCAATTAGAGAACGATGAGCAAGAAAATAAAAATAGAAGCTGAGTTTGAAGAACTGGCTTGGGAGGAACTGACGATAGAAGAGCAGCAGGTGATGATGCGGGCAAGAAAAGTGTCTGAAAGCGCCTATGCGCCTTATTCAGACTTTCATGTAGGGGCGGCAGTCCGGCTTGAATCCGGCGAAATATTGCAATCTAGTAATCAGGAAAATGTAAGTTTCCCAGTAGGAGTTTGTGCAGAGCGATTGGTGCTTGGGTATGCTGGAGCCAATTTTCCGGATCTTGCAGTGAAGGAAATTGCGATTGTGGCGAGAAGAAAGGGTGAGGAGAACTGGGCGGGAGTTTCGCCTTGTGGGCTTTGCCGGCAGACGATCAACGAAATGGAAATGAGATTTAATAGACCAATTTCTATTTTGATCCAAAATCCTGATGGAAGTGTACTTCGATTTCCTGGGATCCAGACGCTTTTGCCTTTTAAGTTTGACGATCTGAACGCCTAGGGTTTTGAAGAAAAGTATCAGTTATCAGTATCAAGCGCAGTATTCCGTCTCACATGAGCCTACTTTCCAAGAGAAAGAAATATGGCTGGTATTGCACGGTTATGGGCAATTAGCGGAGTTTTTCCTCAGAAAGTTCCAGGGTTTTGATTCTCCTGATCGACTTTTTGTAGCACCTGAAGCAACTAATTACGGATATCTCGATGGTTTTTCGGGGAGAGTAGGTGCGAACTGGATGACCAAGCATGAGCGAGAAACAGCTATTCGAAACAACCACCGCTTTCTTGATCTGTTGATGGGAGAATTGCTTTCTCAGTATCTGGAAAGACCAAAAATCAATGTGTTGGGATTCTCTCAGGGTGCGGCAACTGCTACACGTTGGGGAAGTCGATGGATAGGTGAAGTGAATTTATTGGTACTTTGGGCAGGCGGTTTTGCTCAGGATATGATTTTGGAAGATGCGAGGGAGAAATTCTCGAAGACAAAGTTTACCTTAGTTTTGGGAGATCAGGATGAATTTATCACTCCGGAAAGCATTGAAATACAGCATCAATTGATCAAAAATCTGGGTAAGGCAGTAAAAAAACTGACTTTTTCCGGTGGACACGAAATTGATATTGAAATGCTTTCGAGAATTCTTGATTCAAATGAGTAAATCCAACTATATTGGTGCTTCAATTGCTTAATTAATATTAGAATTTGATCAGAATTCGACTTTCACTATTTTTCTGAAAATTTTGTAAACCATCAATGCTTTCGCTTACTGAAAAGGAGATAGACCTTATCTCAACCCAACTACTCAAAGGAATGATCTGTTTCTATCAGATCGACAAGAAAAGGATTCATCAGATGCCAGATGACGAGGATTATTATAATTATGATCTGACTGATGCTGAAGAAGATGTTCTGGATGAGATCGAGGAAAGCCCGGACAATTACGCCGAGTTTACTCAGATGGAGCCTGCTCAAGAGCATCAGATGATGCAGGATTTTATTGACCGGAGGGTCAAAGAAAAAAATCTAGCTGATGATTTGGTTAGTTCGCTCACCAAACCTAAAGCAAATACAGCGTTCAAGTTTTTGATCGAAGACTCCAAATACAAAAAGGACTGGGTAGAATTCCGGAAGGAAAAATACTACGACTGGATCAAGGAGCAAGTTGATAGCTTCAACTTCACTGAAGGATAATTGAATAGCCGTCCAATTTTGGATGGCTTTTTTTTGGGTTTAACCGCAGTGGACGCGGAGGGTTTCGCAGAGGGCGCAGCTGATTGACTTTCCAGTAGTTGTTCTTGTTTATTCCTTAACTCTTTTTGGAAATATCAATGAACATTTATTTCAGTTAATTTCAGTTTTAAGGTTCAGCTTACAACTTTACATTTTATTTCAAACTTTCTTCAACAAGTTCTATTTTCTCATTTTCCACAGTCCTTCATTACCGATTTTTTTATCACACTACGGAGGGAGGTTTCATCAGTTTTTGCTATTTTAATTGGATGCAAAGCCCTCCTGAATTTTTAATCAGAAATACACTTAAGCCTGGAGACCTGGGTCAGGTGGCTGCTTTGCATGGAAATGTTTATTCAGAAGAGCATGATTTTGGACTTGGCTTTGAAGCGTATGTGATGGAAAGTTTACTTGAATTTTATCGTGCATACAATCCTAAAAAGGATAGAGTTTGGGTGGTGGAAAGTGAAGGCAGAATGGTAGGTTTTGTCTTGCTTATGCACAGGCCTACCAATCGGGCTCAGCTGAGGTATTTTATCCTAGTAAAAGAATTTCGTGGGCGGGGAATTGGAAGCAGACTGATGAACGAATGGTTGGAGTTTTATAGGGATTCTAACTATGAAGCCGCTTATTTATACACTACTTCGGGGTTAGACGCTGCTGTTAGTTTGTACGAAAAAATGGGCTTTCGTAAGATTAGCGAAATGAAATCACAGAATTTCGGCGTGTCATTATTGGAGCAGTACTATGAGTTGATTTCTCCGCTAAAAAAGTAAAGTTTGTAAGTGGTAAGTCGTTTAAGATTGATGACAACTTACCACTTACAAAAATTGACTACTTACAAGTCTTGATAATCTTCAGTGTATTCCCTATTTTATTTTCCAAAAGATCGAATTGCTGATTTTTGATCCAGTCCTTTTTGAAAAGCTGAGAACCCATTCCCACACAGAATACTCCTGCATCAAACCATTCTTTCAAGTTTTCTTCCGTAGGTTCCACGCCGCCAGTTGGCATGATGTGTAGCTCAGGGTAAACAGATTTGGCAGCAGCGACAAATGCCGATCCCACCACGTTTCCTGGGAAAGCTTTTACCAAAGTGGCACCAAGCTTTTTTGCCTGAAAAATTTCAGACATGGTCGCGCATCCCGGAATCCAAAAAACTTCCCTGGAATTGCAATGCACGGCTAGTTCTGGGACCAAAGCCGGAGAAACGATAAAATCTGCTCCTGCTTCGATGAAAGCATTTGCATCTTCAGTGGTGAAGATGGTGCCTATACCCATCACCATATCAGGATATTTTCCGGCGTACGTATATAGCTTTTTGAAAACCTCAAGAGAGTTCGTAGCTCGGTTGGTGAATTCAAAAACTCGAATTCCCGCTTTATAGGAAGCGTCGAGTACGCCTTTTGCCACTTCTATATCTACATGGTTGAACACAGGAATCATTCCTGTCTCACTCATGGCTTTTAGCATCTCACTGTTTGAAAATCTCATATGTTTATAATTGTTTTTCAGTGGTCATATGGAATCTCGCAGTGTTTATAATTATTTCAGTGTGTGACTCTTGAGTCATGCTCGATTTCATAGTTGTTTTTAGCGTAAAAGTTTACCTACATTTTTCCCTTCCACCAGTTGATTCACCTCATCTACCGAGACGAAATTTGCGTCCCCTGGAATAGAGTGCTTCAGTACCGAAGCAGCCATTGCAAAATCCAATGCATTCTGATCTTCAGAACTGAGTAAGCCATAAATCAGGCCAGCCATGTAGGCATCTCCGCCTCCAATTCTGTCCACGATATGAGTCATTTCGTAGGTTTTGGATTCGAGGAGAGATTGTCCATTCCAAAGAAGTCCGCTTAGGTTATTTTCAGATGCACTGATAGATTCTCGATGTGTTGTCGATACGTATTTTAAAGAAGGACACATGGATTTTGCCTTTTCGCAAGCTTGCAGATAGTCTGTCTCAGTGATGCCCAAACAGTTTTCGAAGTCAGTCAGCCCTGCAATAATCAAATGTGAAGGGCCTATCAACTCAGGCATGATTTCTATCGGATCTTTGCCGTATTGCCATAGATTTCTACGGTAATTAATGTCTGCACTTATTTTCACGCCAAGCTTAGAAGCAGCCTTTATTGCAGCGTTGCAAAGATCTGCGGCGGATTGGGAAATGGCTGGAGTAATTCCTGTCCAGTGAAACCAGTCCGCGCCTTCAAATATTTTTTCCCAATCAAAATCTTTCACATTGACCTGAGCAAAAGCAGAATCAAAGCGGTCGTAGATGATTTTTGAGGAGCGCTGCATTGCTCCGTTTTCGACAAAATACACGCCCATTCTTCCTTCGTTATACCGAATAAAAGAGGTGTCCACTCCCGCAAATCTAAGTCTATTCACAGCGGATTTACCGATTTCGTGGTCTGGAAATGAAGTCACATGGGCTACGGATAATCCCCAATTGGCGAGTGAAACAGCCACATTTGCTTCGGCACCGCCGTAATTTACTTCGTAAGATTGTGTGTTGATGAAGCGCTCATGGCCGGGTGTGGAGAGTCGCAGCATGATTTCGCCAAGTGTGATTATTCTTTTATTCATCTATAGGCTGTTTTACTTTTTTTGGATTTATCGAAAAATAGGAATTTCAAATTTAATCCCTTTTGATCTTAATGATTAGACAATAATAAACGCCATTTATTGGTTTACCAATAAATCCAATTCAATTATTTGCCAATAACGAAACAATTCCTAATGAAAATTGCTAAGAGTTCAAAAGGAGTTTTTGATTTCTTTACCGTTTTACCGTGCCCCTTCAGAATATTTTTTTAATTTTGCCCCAATTTGGACTTAAGCAAAACTTTCTCTTCAACCTCCCCCTCTAATGCCTAAAGATAGCAGCATCAAGCACGTTCTCATCATTGGTTCAGGTCCCATCGTCATCGGTCAAGCTTGCGAATTTGATTACGCAGGCTCTCAAGCATCCAGGTCTCTTCGTGAAGAAGGGATCACGGTGACGCTGATCAACTCGAATCCTGCGACCATCATGACTGATCCGGTCACAGCCGACAATGTGTATTTGCTTCCTTTGGAAAAGAAATCCATCGTACAAATCCTCAAAGATCATCCAGACATCGATTCAGTTCTACCTACAATGGGTGGACAAACTGCCTTGAATCTTGCTATTGACTGCGAAAAAGGCGGTGTATGGGCAAAATACGGGGTGAATATGATCGGTGTAGATATCGATGCGATCGATACTGCCGAGAACCGCGAAAAATTCAAAGCGCTGATGGAAAAGATCGGTGTAGGTGTGTGTAAAGGTGCCACAGCTACTTCTTTTCTACAGGGAAAAGAAATCGCTCAAGAAATAGGGTTCCCATTGATTATCAGAGCTTCTTATACCTTAGGTGGCGCTGGTGGAGCATTTGTGGAAACAGCGGATGAATTCGAAAATGCACTTTCTGCAGGTCTACAGGCCTCGCCAGTTCACGAAGTATTGATCGAGCAGAGTATCACGGGCTGGAAAGAATACGAGCTGGAAGTGATGCGCGATAATATCGGCAACATGATCGTGATCTGTACTATAGAGAACTTTGATCCCATGGGTGTGCACACGGGTGATTCCATCACGGTAGCGCCAGCGATGACGCTTCCGGACACTACGTATCAACGCATGAGAAACTATGCAATCACGATGATGAATAGCATCGGGAATTTTGCCGGTGGCTGTAATGTGCAGTTCTCAGTGAGCCCAGATAACACCGAAATCATCGGTATCGAGATCAATCCACGAGTTTCTCGCTCTTCAGCATTGGCGTCTAAAGCGACTGGTTATCCAATTGCTAAAGTGGCGGCTAAGCTAGCTATTGGATATAACCTGGATGAGTTGAAGAACTCAATTACAGGAACAACTTCTGCATTTTTTGAGCCTTCCATAGATTATGTGATTGTGAAAATACCTCGTTGGAACTTTGATAAATTCAAAGGGGCTGATAGAAGACTTGGTCTGTCGATGAAGTCGGTAGGTGAGGTAATGGGGATCGGTAGAAATTTCCAGGAAGCCCTTCAGAAAGCTTGCCAATCGCTTGAAATCAAGAGAAATGGTCTTGGAGCAGATGGTAAAGAATTGCGAAACCAAGATGGAATTTTGTATTCCCTGGCGCATCCTAGCTGGAATAGACTTTTCCATATTTATGACGCATTCAAACTTGGGATCTCTTTCCGTACTATTCAGGATTTGACCAAGATCGATAAGTGGTTCTTGAAGCAAATCGAGGAGTTGATTCACTTGGAAAAAGAAATAGAGAAATTCAAACTTGATACAATTCCTGTGGCGATGATGGATTTGGCAAAGCGTAAAGGCTATGCTGATCGTCAAATCGCGCACTTGCTAGACTGCTTAGAGAGCGAAGTTTTCGATAAGCGCTATAAGGAAATGGGAATCAAGCGAGTGTATAAAATGGTAGATACTTGTGCGGCAGAATTTGAAGCGAAAACGCCCTATTATTACTCTTCTTTTGGGGCTGAAAATGAGTCAGTTAGATCAGATCGTAAAAAAGTTGTGGTTCTTGGCTCCGGTCCAAACCGTGTAGGTCAAGGTATTGAGTTTGATTATTCATGTGTTCATGGGGTGTTGGCAGCCAAAGAATGCGGCTATGAGACCATCATGATCAACTGTAATCCAGAGACTGTTTCTACTGACTTTGATATTGCGGATAAATTATACTTCGAGCCGGTATTCTGGGAGCATATTTACGAGATTATCCTTCACGAGCAGCCTGTGGGTGTGATCGTGCAGCTTGGAGGTCAGACAGCGTTGAAACTTGCCGAAAAGCTGGATAAATATGGTATAAAGATCATTGGGACTAGTTTTGAAGCACTGGATCTTGCTGAGGATAGAGGAAGATTCTCTTCACTTTTGAAAGATCTGGATGTTCCTTATCCTGAATTTGGAACAATTCATAATACTGATGAAGCGCTTGAGCTGTGTAAGACGATTGGCTTTCCTCTTTTGGTACGTCCTAGTTACGTATTAGGTGGTCAAGGCATGAAAATCGTGATCAACGAGAAGGAGCTTGAACAGCATGTGGTGGATGTCTTGAGAGATATTCCGAATAATGAGATTTTGCTGGATCACTTCTTGGAAGGAGCTATCGAAGCCGAGGCTGATGCGATCTGCGATGGAGAGAATGTTTATATCATCGGCATTATGCAGCATATAGAGCCTGCGGGAATTCATTCTGGTGATTCTTACGCAGTGCTTCCTCCATATAACTTGGGAGACTTGGTGATTCGTCAGATCGAAATTTTCACAGAGAAAATAGCCCTTGCGTTGAGAACTGTAGGCTTGATCAATATCCAGTTTGCGATCAAAAATGACAAGGTTTACATCATCGAGGCAAACCCAAGAGCTTCTCGTACGGTGCCTTTTATTTGCAAAGCGTACAGAGAACCTTATGTAAACTATGCCGTAAAGGTGATGTTAGGAGAGAAAAAAGTGACTGATTTTGAATTCAAGCCTTACAAAAAAGGTTATGCTATCAAGGAGCCAGTTTTCTCTTTCCATAAATTCCCGAAAGTAAATAAAGAATTGGGCCCTGAAATGAAATCTACCGGTGAATCGATTTACTTTATCGATGATCTCATGGATGATTATTTCTTGAAAATCTACGCAGAGAGAAATCTGTATCTAAGTAGATAGGCAACTCATAAAACGATAAAGTATTGTGTGGAAATTTCTGATAATAGTTCTCGGTGTTGGTTGGCTGCTAGGCCAACTAATCCGATATTTTCTTAGGAGCAAATTGGCAAAATTTGCTCGGCATGTAAATGAAGTTGCAAAGGAGGAGCAGCGTGCTCATCGGCATGCTTCCACGCCAAAGGATGAGATCATCGTGGATTACATTCCTAAAAAGCAGCAAGAAAAGACTCATAAGGATATTAAAGGCGGAGAATACGTCGATTACGAAGATGTGAAGGAGTAATCCTTCACTTTTTTCTTTTTAACCACAAAGAGCGCGAAGGTTTCGCAAAGTTCACAGTTTCAAGTGCAGTCCTGTTTATTCAGAAGCTGGACTTTCGGTGGAGTGTGATTTCTGCTATTCTGGTTTTTAATCCAACTAGTATCAAATTATAGAAACTCACACCTCTAATTTTTTTAATTAATCTGCCCTTTGGTTATGATTTTGCCAGCCTACACAAGAAAAGCTTAAATCCACTTTGAGTTTTAGTCCCAATCAAAAAGTCTTCTCCACCATCTTTTACTCCTAGTTTTTTCTTCAGTGCTTCTGATCCTGTGGCGTAATTTCGAGTGATCACGTTCACCTTTCCTGAAGGAAAAAGCTTTTTGATTTCAGCTTTCTTGGGCTGTACTTCTTGAATTACTTTGAATACTCTAGCCGGAAGGTCTCTTTGAACTTCAGATGAAGTATACAAATGACTATTTGGGTCCAGTTTTTTTAAGCCAAATCGTACTCCAAACGTCTTAAATGCCCCAGCTTTCAATATCCCTGAATAAGGCTCAATCAAATACTTTTCTGCTTCTCCGACTACAGAATAAATATCCTCTTCTTCGCGAGGCTTAAAAGAAAAGCTGAGTTCTTTGGCTCCTAAATCAATAGCTTCGATTATGAGAGGAGATCCTTCCAGATTTATGTACCAATGCAGAAGTAGCTCCTTTACTTCATTTTTTACTGAGATTACCTGCACTTTCTGGATTTCAGGAAGCTCGCTGAGTGCCTGAGAAATATCGAGCATTGGAGATACTTTTAACAGGATAGCGTCGGCTTTGCTTTTCATCATTCCCCAGACGCTGACTATATCAGGTTCGCAATCCTGAAGCTTGTACATCTTCTGGTTGGCTTTTCCTCTACGGGCAGGATCAACATAGACTAGGTCAAAGTGTTTTTCTGTCTTAGCTAAAAATTCCAATCCATCGCCTTTTACAATGTCGAATTTCTCGGCTGCCAAGAGTTCTAAATTATGCTGTGCAATTTCTGCCAATTCCTCTTGCTGTTCACAGTAGATCGCTTTTTCGAAACCTTTACTGAGGAAATAACTATCCACGCCAAATCCGCCTGTGAGGTCTATCATGAGTTGACCACTTCTGTCTCTAGCCTTCAACTCAGCGGCTTGCTCAGATGAGCTTTGCTCCAAGGATATGGAAGCTGGAAAAATCAATTGATGATTGGAGGTCCAAGAAGGGAGTTTCTTGGCTGCTTTTCGCCTCGCAGAAATCTGCTGCACGGCGGCTTTTAGATCAAAATCCGTTTTCCCCTGATACCTAAAAAGCAAAAGTGCAGGATCTTCCGAGAGATGATCCTGCACAAATTGTTGGAAGTCGCCCCGATGATATTGGGTCAAATCCATTAAATCAAACCGTTTGCGAGCGCGTATTCAGCGATTTGAACAGCATTGGTTGCAGCGCCTTTTCTTAGGTTGTCTGCTACAATCCACATATTTAGCGTATTCGCCTGAGACTCATCTCTTCTCAATCGACCTACGAATACCTCGTCTTTTTTGTGCGCAGTGATTGGCATTGGGTAGATGTTGTTAGCAGGATCATCCTGAACGATCACGCCAGGAGTAGCCGCTAGTAATTCACGCACTTCCGACAAATCAAAATCTTCTTTGAACTCCACGTTAACCGCTTCTGAGTGTCCACCCATAGTTGGGATTCTCACAGTAGTAGCAGTTACCTGGATCGTGTCGTCGCTGAAGATCTTCTTAGTTTCGTTGATCATCTTCATTTCTTCCTTGGTATAGCCATTTTCCTGGAACACATCGATGTGAGGAAGTACGTTCATGTCAATTTTGTGCGGATAGACCATTTCAGCCTTTTCTCCAGCACGCTCTGCCATCATCTGATCTACCGCTGCCTTGCCGGTACCTGTTACTGACTGATAAGTGGACACTACCACTCTTTTTATGCCATAGCGCTCACGCAAAGGCTCCAGAGCCAATACCATTTGAATAGTTGAGCAATTTGGATTCGCGATGATCTTATCATCTTTGGTCAGTTCTTTTGCGTTGATTTCCGGGACGATCAGTTTTTTGGTCGGATCCATCCTCCAAGCTGAAGAATTATCAATTACGATGGTACCTTCTTCAGCGAATTTTGGAGCCCACTCTTTAGAAGTGCTTCCACCTGCGGAAAATATAGCTACTTCAGGCTTTAAAGAAACAGCTTCAGCAAGTCCAATGACGGTGTAAGGTTTACCCTTGTAGTGAATCTGTTTACCAACGGATCGCTCGCTGGCGACTAATAGAAGTTCGTCAAAAGGGAAGTTGTGCTCTGCTAGCACCTCTAGGATTTCTGAGCCTACCAAGCCGGTAGCTCCTACTACTGCTAATTTCATATGATTATAATAGTTTTTCAAAGGCCATGTGGAATCTCACATGATTGACAATTATCTCTCCTTGTGACGCTTGAGTCATGCTCGATTTCATCTGTTTATTTCTTGATTTTCAATAGTCAGATGGAATCTAGCATGGTTGTCCCGATAGCCATCGGGACATTACATTGTGAGATAATTTCGTCATGCTCGATTTCATCAGATTCAAAGTAGTTGTTGAAAATTTTGAAGCACAAAAGTAAGGGCTACTAATTCATTTACAGACCCGTCATTCAAATATTTTAGTCAAAAATGGATAAAAGTCAATAAAAGTGGTGGTTTGAGATCATTTTGATAAGTATATTTAGTCTAGACTTTTTAATTGACATGTGTGTGGTTCGCTTATTTTTTATTTGGCAAATGCTCTTTTTCGCTGTTAGTGACACTCTCCAAGCGGAGCCTACTAATCAGATTCAGGATTTCGAAAGTGGATTTACTATCATTAACTATCCAAATGAGTTTTTGCCTGGCTGGTATGGAAATGAAATTAGGGGAAGTTCATCACGGATTTATCAGGCAAACAGTCTCGGCAGAAATAAAAGCAAGGCCTTAGCCTTTCAACCGATTTCTACTTTTGATGGTGAAGTTATCATTCGGCTTTCTGCACAAGACCTCACTGATCCGAAAGTCCGTTTCTGGGCGAGGTCTGTCAAAAATGGCTCCGGAGATAGGCCTGCTCAGGTTTTTTATAGTTGGAGTAGGAGCTTGGATCGCGATTATTCAGGTAGAGAAATCTTGGGTGGAGCAAATGAATTTGTGAATGAGGATCAGGAATTCAGGCTATTTCAGTTGGCTTTGCCAGATGAGTTTTCTGAGGAAGATGAAATTTTTCTTCGATTGGAAATCAGATATGGTCCAGGTTCTGGTACCTCTGCAAAATGGCTGATGGATGATTTTGCGTTTGGTGAATTTGTGGTGGACAAAACGTCTCCGAAGGTCGCCAGTGTTCGTGGGTATGATGAAAGAGAATTGGAGATTCGATTTGATGAAGCGCTGGATCCGGTTTTTTCTGAGTTTCTTATTAATTATCGTTTGGATGGCCAGGAGCCATCAGAAGTTAGACTGAAAGCTGATTCTTCGGTGTATTTAAGTTTTGGGGAAAAACTTGAGACAGGAAAAAGTTTTGAGTTAGAGGTATCGCAAATCCCAGATTTGGAAGGAAATTTTCTGAAGGATACGCTGATCTCCTTTCAGTTTTTTGATCCCACATTCATTCCTCACAAAACTCTTGTGATCAATGAAATCATGCCTTCTCCAAAAGCTGATCTGGATTTGCCAAATGTGGAATACGTAGAGATTTTTCATGCGGGAGAATATGCAGTTCGGCTCGAAGATGTTACTTACTCCAACTCTAGATTGACAGTTGTTCTTCAAGATGAGTGGATTCAGCCCAGAGAGTTTCTGATTCTTACCCCTGAAAATCAAGCGACGCTTTTGAGAGGATATGGGGAAGTGATTCCTATAAAGACTTGGCCTACACTTTTGAATTCAGGAGATCAACTCAATTTAAAAGATGATCAAGGGAATCTGATTGATATGATTTCCTATTCCACGAGCAGTTGGGGAGGAAGTGAGTTTGCAAATGGAGGATACAGCCTAGAAGTTGCGAACCCATTTTATGCTTGCGAGCAAACGGATCTGCTCAGACCATCAATTGATCCACTTCGAGGAACTCCAGGTCGGCAAAACTCAGTATTTGATTTGTCTGCCGATGAAAATTCACCAGTTCTGAATTCTTTTGAAGTCACTTCTGCTAAAAGCCTTCTGCTGACATTCTCAAAGCCCATTCTGACAGGGTTTGATCAATCTAATTTTGTGTTTGAACCAAGTTTGGAGATTGATTCCGTATTTCATGTAGGTTCTAATCAAATCCAGATTCTCTTTTCGGAGGAACTAACAGCAAATACAATTTATAAACTGAGCGTAAATGGTTTGATGGATTGCTCTGGGAATGAATACCTCGAGACTAAGCCACTACAACTTGTTTTGCCAGCGCAAGCCAAGATTGGAGATGTATTGATTAATGAGCTATTGTTCAATCCCAAAACAGGATCTCCGAAGTTTGTGGAGGTCGTCAATGTGACGGAAAATTACCTCGAGGTCAAAAATTGGAAACTCGCGAATCTCGATGACGACGGAGAAATAGATCAAGTAAAGAAACTCAGTGAAATTCCGATCATTATACCTCCTAAAGGCTTTTTGGCAATCACTACTAATCCAGATATGCTAAAGCTTGATTTCCCTAAATCTGCATTTGGAAATTTTGTCAAGATCACGAACCTTCCAAGCTATCCGATTGCTGGCGGAGCGGTGGTTTTATTGGATTCGGTAGGCGCTGTCGCGGATTCATTTGACTATTCGGAAGATCTGCATCATCCTCTTCTGAGAGATTCGAAGGGCGTTTCCCTGGAGCGACTTTCAATTGAATCCCCCGCTTCTTTATCTGCTAATTGGCATTCTGCCTCAGCTATTGAGGAATATGCGACTCCGGGAAGAAAGAATTCTCAGGTAATTTCTGGTGAATTTGAAGGAGATTTGATTCAAATCGATCCTGGGGTTTTTGACCCGGAAGGAAGCAATGGAAATACATTCACTACTATTCGATATGAGCTTGGTCAACCTGGCTGGGTTGGAAGTTTTAGGATTTTTTCTACAACAGGTCAGTTGGTTCAGGTGCTGACGCAAAATCAGCTGCTCGGAGTATCTGGATTTTTTACTTGGACAGGAACTGATGGTCAAGGAAAGATCTCGAGACCAGGCTATTATATTCTATTAGTAGAATTATATGACTTGTCAGGTCAAGTGAGGACGATTCGGAAAACTATAGTAATTGCTACAAAGCTTTAAATTTTCTTTTGTATTTGAGAGTTTGAAAAGCAGAAAATAGTATCTTATGGAACAAAATATCCCAAAACCATGGAAAAAGACCTAATCACCCAGGCCTTGCAGACAATTCACCTGCAGAATGGCAAAGACCTCAAGGAGGTTTCTCAGTACCTGAATATGAAACATCGAATCGAAGCTGGTCCCATGATCCTTCAGAAACGATTGAAGAAAATGTTACATGAAGAAAAAGCCGTCGCATGACGGTTTTTTTATGAAGGTCAATCAAAAACAATTGAAACGGTGGTTATCAAAAAGTTCGCAGTTGTTCCGCTTTTCCATAAACTGGACTTGACTCATTCCCACATCGCCTCTTGTGAAGAGTAATCAGCAAATATTTTTATCCTATTATCGGTTAACTTATTGTGATTTTTTTAATAGACCTAATTAACCCCAGAACAGGAATTTAAAATACTTAAAGTGAAGGTGTGTTTTTTAGTTTGAAATTATGGTTAGTTATTACCTGATGTAGTGTTTTGATTATCAGCTTTTTGAAAAAGTAAGATAATTTTATCCATTTCATTACCAGCTTTTGTTTATAGAACATATCGTTTTTTCCGTCATAGAACTCTAAGTCGGAAATGCCTGAAACCAGCAATTAGGTATAATTCTGAGCCAAAAGGTGATTCAGGAATTCTTGGAAATCCAACACCTAAGTGTATTTTAGAGAACTAATTCTAAAATCAACCGTCCCAATACTATTATTTAATTTTAGCTGGCTATGAGCAAGGAAGAAAAGACCGCATATTCTCAAGAAGAATTGAAAGAATTCGAAGTGATAATCTTGAAGAAACTTGGCAGTGCTAAGGAAGAGTTGATCTCGTTGAAGGAATCATTGAGCAAAAAGAATGATAGTGGCACCGATTTCACGGCATCTACTTCGAAATTGCTGGAGGACGGCGCAGACACACTTGAGCGAGAAAGCCAAAACCAATTGGCAGCGAGACAGCAGAAGTTTATCTACAACCTAGAGAATGCAATAATTCGGATAAAGAATGGCACGTATGGCGTATGTGTAGATACTGGTAAGCTTATATCAAAAGACCGACTGATGGCAGTGCCTCATACGATGCATTCCATCGAAGCGAAGCTGGCAAAAAAATAAATTTTGGATTTTCTTCACAGGCATATTGAAGCATTGATTTTTTGTGCTCCGACTCCTTTACCCAAGGCGGAGATCATCAAGTGCCTGAGTGAAATGTTTGAAGCGGAGATTCCGATTGGTCATGTTGATCAGGCTATTGATGAGTTGAGCAAAAAGTACCATTCTGAGGAGTTTTCTTTTCAATTGGAGCATTTGGGTGGAGGATATCAGTTCTTGACCAAACCAGCCTACCAAACTTCCATCGGAATTCTTTTGCGCCAGCAGTCTCAAAAAAGATTGTCAACTGCGCAGTTGGAGACCCTGTCGATTATCGCCTACAAGCAACCTGTGACGAAAGGAGATATAGAACAAATCCGAGGTGTAAATAGTGATTACTCTGTCCAGAAGCTATTAGAAAAAGAGTTGGTGGATATCAAAGGGAAATCGGAGGGGCTGGGAAGACCTATTTTGTATGGTACTTCAAGTAAGTTTATGGAGTACTTTGGAATCAATGCACTTTCGGAATTGCCTCAGCCGAAAGATTTTTCTCAGCCAGATAACCAGATCGGAGAGGAGCGGGATTAATCAATCGATAAACTTTACTTTAGCTAATTGGGCTATTAAGTACTTTTTACCAGAATTCACTTCTTGACACAAGACTCGTGTTCTACGAGTTTCTCCTTTTTCAAATTCCCTTCCAGAAAGCAAAAATCTATTTCCGGGTTTTATATCTGAAAGGAAAACAATCTCTTGATTGATGCTTTTATCATCGTATTTGCTCATTTCCTTCATGAGAAAAAGATCCATTGCAGAGCTAGCTTTTGGGTTTTTCATATGCTTGCGCAAAGGAATGAGAAGGTCAATGGGAAAAAAGACAGTCGAAAGAAGTGGAATCATTAATTGCTGAAAAGTGGATTTCCACTCAGCCCCATGCGGCGCGATTTCGATTCCAAACTTTACAGAGGCATGGAGATGCGCTACTTCATGAATGTAAGTTAGGAGGAACTGGTAGGGGTTGAGATCCGCGTTTATCGTGATGGTTTGGATTTGTCGGTCTCTTCGGTATCTGAAGTCCCCAAGTTTCGACTTTCGGGTGGCGGTGGTTTTAAATGAGAAAGACTCTTTTTCCCAAAGAGCCACGGCATAATCGACAGCAGCGGCTGGAAGCTTTTGTGCTAATATTTGCTTCAGTTTTTGCGAGCTACTCATACCGAAAAGTACAAAAAAAAGAGTCCCGCATGTGCGGGACTCAATACATTTAGAAAAGGAAGAATTATTGAGCGTTCTCAACAACTTCGACAGTCTCTTCTACTACTACAGTAGTGTCAGCTTCTTCGATGATGATTTCTTCTTCCATTACTGGCTCTTCAACTACCTCGATAGTCTCAGTCTCTTCTTTTACTTCTTTGTTACCGCATGAAGCTACAGCGAACATGCTAGCGATTGCGAAAATTGCAAATACTTTTTTCATTTTTTGTGGTTTTCTTAATTACGATGCAAATGTATTACACTTTTGATCAATAAAACAAGTGCCGCTTAAATATATTTTATTTGTTCTTATAAATAATTTTTACCGGCACTCCTTCAAAATCAAAGTTTTCGCGCAGCCTGTTTTCCAAGTATCTTGTGTAAGGAGATTTGATGTACTGAGGGAGATTGCAGAAGAATGCAAATACCGGGTTTTTGGTAGGTAGCTGGGTGGTATATTTGATTTTGATATACTTTCCTTTCCATGCAGGCGGCGGATATCTTTCGATTTCTGCGAGCATCACATCGTTCAATTTGGAGGTAGGAATACGACGAGTTTTATTTTCGTATACTTTCACTGCCAGCTCAATTGCTTGGAAAATTCGCTGTTTTTCAATTACTGAAGTAAAGATGATCGGAATCCATTTATTTTCACCTAATTTCTCCAACATATCCTCTTTGATTTTACCCATGGTTTTATGATCCTTTTCGATCAAGTCCCATTTGTTCACCATGATCATTACCCCTTTGTTGTTCTTGATGGCAAGGGAAATCAAATTCATATCCTGAGACTCAAGCCCTCGAGTGGCATCCACCATGACTATGACTACGTCTGATTCTTCCAAAGTTCTCAAAGAGCGCATTACAGAGTAGAATTCTACATCTTCCGTCACCTTGGATTTCTTTCTGATTCCAGCGGTATCGGTAATGATGAAATCCTGACCAAAAAGCTGGTAACGTGTATGAATGGAATCTCTTGTAGTGCCCGCTTCGTCGGTTACAATAGAGCGGTCTTTGCCGATTAGGGCATTTAAGAATGAAGATTTCCCAACGTTTGGCCGTCCAAGAATCGAAATCTTAGGCGTATTAGCATCTGGATCTTCATCTCCTTCTTCTTCGAAATGGGTAATCACCTCATCCAAAAGCTCACCAGTGCCACTCCCACTCGCAGAAGCAATAGGGTAAACCTCAAAGTCACTCACTCCCAAAGCGTAAAATTCATGCGCTGCGAAGCTTTTTTCCTGATTGTCAGCTTTATTGGCGACTACATAGATAGGCTTCTTGCTACTGCGAAGTTCTTTGGCAAATTCACTATCCAGATCTGTAAGACCCGTGTGACAATCCACAATGAAAAGAATCACATCAGCTTCCTCGATGGCAAGCTTCACCTGCTTACGAATCTCCGCCTCGTACATATCTGTCGAGCCAGTCACGTACCCACCAGTATCAATCACTGAGAAGAACTTTCCCGCCCATTGCGCATGTCCGTAATGACGATCACGGGTTACGCCACTCATATTGTCTTCAATCGCCTTTCGTTCTTCTACCAGACGGTTGAAAAGAGTGGATTTGCCCACGTTAGGCCGTCCTACTATCGCTACTATATTTGCCATGATTAGGTTGGGTCGTACCCAAATTTTTTCAGTTTCAGTTTATTTTTTCTCCAGTCCTGCTCCACCTTCACGAAGGTTTCGAGGAAGACTTTCTTGCCGAAGAATTTTTCCAGTTCTTCACGGGCTTGAATTCCTACTTTTTTCAACGCGGCACCTTTGTCGCCAATGATGATTCCTTTTTGGCTATCCCTCTCTACATAGATGATAGCACGGACGCTGATTATGTTTTTCTTCACTTTGAAGTCTTCAATGGAGACTTCAGAGCTATAAGGAATCTCTTTTTTATAATTCTCGAAGATTTTCTCCCGGATGATCTCAGAGGCAAAGAACCGCTCGGATCGATCGGAAAGTTCCGCCTTATCATAAAAAGCAGGATGCTCGGGAAGTCTATCCAGAATTTCCTGCATAATCTTTTCAGTGTTGAACTTTTCTCCGGCAGAAATTGGAATTACCAGCTGAGACTTAATTCTCGAAGTCCAATAGGAAGTTATTTCTTCCAATTGACCAGGTTTGGCCAAGTCAATTTTATTGATGACCAGTAAAACAGGTACGCCAGACGCGTTGATTTTCTCAATCACATGCTCGATATCGGCATCTGTTTCGAAAAGATCTGTTACAAAAAGAATGATATCAGCATCTTCCAAAGAGATGTTCACGAAGCTCATCATATTCTTTTGAAGTTCGTACTGCGGCTTGAGCATTCCGGGTGTATCCGAAAAAACTATCTGGTAATTATCGGAATTTGTAAGTCCGATAATTCTGTGCCTCGTTGTCTGAGCTTTGGAAGTAATGATCGAAAGTCGCTCACCTACAAGGATATTCATCAATGTAGACTTGCCCACATTTGGTTTTCCTATGATGTTGACAAAGCCTGCTTGATGTTTTGGTGAATCCATTGTAGAGATTTTTTTGCAAAGGTACTTGATTTTTAGACACTCCTGACGTCTATGGTGATTTGGCGAAATAAAATTTGGCTCAAAGCTATGCTAGAGCTGTGGGTATCTTTAGAATGATGTAATCAATTGGTATACAAATACCTGTTCTTATTTGGAAGGACATTCTTCATCAGAAGAGTTGACTTAAAAAATTGATCATCAAAATATTTTTCTTTCCACAGGTTTGCATTTCAAAAATAAACGCCTACTTTTGTATCACAATTAGCCACAAGGGCAGATTTAGATAAGAAAAAAGAAGCGTAATGCTTTAAAAATATATCGCGGGATGGAGCATCCACGATAGCTATCGGGAGGTAGCTTGTCGGACTTCTCTTAGCAAAGACATATCGCGGGATGGAGCAGTTGGTAGCTCGTCGGGCTCATAACCCGAAGGTCACAGGTTCGAGTCCTGTTCCCGCTACATTGAAGGGTACCAATAGGTACCCTTTTTTATTGCATTACATTGTAAAACAGGCTTTTAGCAGGTGTTTGGTACTTTTTTGATTAACACCGAATAACATTTAATATTAAGGAATGTTTTACCATTTGTTTTCCTATAGTTATATTGTGATATGGAATTCAAAGGTATTAGCTTCAAATTCGTTCATAACCCGAAGGCGTTAAAGAATAAAAAGAATGAATTTTTTGTTCAGTTAAGGATAACAATCGGCAGGATAAGCAAGTATTACTCCATAGAAGAGGTTCCAAAGGTTCCGATCAGGTATTGGTCAGGAAAAGAGAATAGATGGGTAAAAGAAAGCCATTCTCAGGGAGCTCGTATTAATAGCTTCCTCATATCCAAGCTTGGGAAACTTAATGAGTTTTTAGTGCTGTCTACTACAAGTGGGCGAATCTTGACATTTGATTTGATCAAATCTCAGTTTTTCATGAAGGGGGAAGTTAATACTCTTAATCAGTTTTATACGAAGTATATCAAAGAACGTGATTTTGACTCCACACGTACTCGACAGGCTTATTTGACAACACTCGACACCTTAAATGAATATAATAGTTCTATTCCTATTATTAGTATCTCAGAATCCTTAATTAATCAATTCATTGAGTGGGAGAGGAGGACTAAGGATTTGAAGGATGTCACAATTGACAAACATTTAACCCACCTGAAGACCATAGTGAAGTCTTTGACAAGGGATGGGTTCTTGGTTCGTAATCCTTTAGAGAATATTCAGTTTAAAGTTCGTCCTGAGAAAGCAGATAGGACATCATTATCTAATGAAGAAGTTGCTAAGCTTGAGAAGTTAGTATTCAGTGAAAAAGAAGCTCACCTGGAGCGGACGCGCGATGTCTTTGTTTTTCAATGTTTAACTGGTCTTTATTATAAAGATGTTCAGGAACTTCATGATGAAGATATTCTTCAAATTGAAGATATATGTTTGATTCAAGGGAAAAGAACAAAGAACCTTCAAGGGTATATTGTTCCCATATCTAAAAGAGCGATGTTACTGATGACAAAGCATAAGTTAGAAAGTGATGAATTGGTATTTCATGGGCTGTGTGCTGAGCCAGTATTTAATAGGCAACTCAAGGTAGTTGGAAAAAAGGCTGGTTTGCATAAATCAATAAGCAATAAAGTTGGGCGGCATACTTTCACTGAAATTGCAATCGCGAGCGGGATACCAAGATCCTATGTTTCAAAAATGCTCGGTCACACTAAAGAATCAACAACGCAACACTATTACGATATAAATCCTACGCATTTTATAAATCAATTTATAGATAACTCTATTTTTTCGTAAAAGGCAGTATAATATTTTATTTATGCCCTGATAGTTAGTATATTGTGGTAATAATAATTCGCACTCGTATCACGTAAAGCATGGTTGATTTAAAGTTAATAACAGAAGAGGACATGAGGTTAATTTCCTCCAGGATAGAAACGTTGGAAAAAAAGTTAGCTGAATTGATTCAAGAAAAGTTGTCTGCGTCAGTTGATAAAGATTTTATTTCAGTAAAGGAATTCATTGATTTGATTGGAGTATCTCGCTCTACATTTGAAAACATGAAGAAGGAAGCTGAGCCAGATCGGTTTAGAGTTGATTTTCGTAAAAGGGGAAGAAAGGTCTTTGTCCCTTACACAGAGGTTGATCGATTCTTTAATCAGAATTAGTATAGCATTTTCTAATTATTAAAAAAGCTCGCAGGTTTTGAATCTGCGAGCTTTTGTTTTTAGTTTAGGTTGAGTGTGAATTCAGTAGTCATTTGAAGTGGGAGGTTGGAGAACAGTCTAACCTCACAATCATTCCTTAAAGTTCTTGACCTACCAACGGCCTGGATGAGCTCACATTCTATCATGTGAAATTGAATGTATTGAAGTTCCTTATCCTCATAGGTTTTAAATTTAAACTTGTGGCACTTTCTTTCTACCATACGATCTATTATTTCCCAATCCAAATCGTTCACCTTTATTCCAAGCGCATAAGCTGTCAAAAGGTAAGCAGCTGGGTTTAAATGAGGCGTGCCTACTACATTCAAATTTTTGCCAGATAAGAAATCATAGCCAGAGCAGTTTCCAAAATAGATATCCATTTTTTCTCTATTAAACTCTGAATTAAACTCACTAAAGGAAAGGATTGGGAAATCCCCAATATGGTTCTTGATTGAATCCAGCTTTTCCCTAATTGATGATCGACTACAGGAAAGTCCAGTTTCTTGTATAATCTTTCCATTTTGTTTTACCCTTGGGAAACTTATTGACTGCATAATCATATCATTCCCATAAAGCTTCTCATAAAAGTACTTGTCAACAGTTGCTGAAGAGATAAGAATTTTCTTATTCTCAGGAAGTGAATTCTTGACCAAGTAGTGAATCCGTGCAGGGTTTCGCAGGTCTCTCATGTAGCAATAACTGTGTATGAAACCATTTAGATTACCTTTTATGTCTTGCCCACTTAAGGAATCTTCAATACATTCTAAAGGTAAATTCTGGTTGAAGTCTGGCGTTTGATAGATAATCCCACTTTCACACTTTTCAATTAAACCTTCAATTTTCTTTATTAATCTCTTAACTGATTTTTCTGATTGAGATGCTGCCCAATTGTAGTTAATGAGGTCGTTTATAGTGAAATCAGATATTTTAAGAAGACTTTTTAGCGGATCTTCGTCAAAGATCAACGTTTCCTTTAAAAATTTCTGTGAAAGAATTCTGGAATGTGTTGTGATGATATTATCGGTCGTTACCTTCTCTAATATCGTTCTGGAGTAAAGATATTCTTGGGCCTTTTCAGAATCCTCAGTTCTATATTTATTGTCCTGATTCTTTGAGATTTGTTTCAGGGTTTTTAGTGGTTCAGTGAAGTTACCCCTCTTATACATATCTTTAAGTTTTTTGTTTATGAAATTGCTTGAGAAGCAAGGTAATCCAATGGTGCCAACAGTAGGTTTGTTCATTCGCTCAAGCAATTCATCTTTTAATTTATGAGTAGGTACAGCAATGATTACGTCTTCCAACTGAGAAAGCTTCCTTGTCTTTCCAATACCAGTTGGTACGTTGAGTATGTATAATCCTGAAAGAGAAGCAGGATCCATAAATTGATCTATGAAATTATCCATTGCCGTTTCTACCGTCTCTATAGGAGTTGGCTCTCTATCCCATATTTTTTCTATCGTACCTCGGCGAATTCTCGCTAGTTGAGCGAATGAGTCTAAGTTATGATCTTCTACATAAGGTGAAAAATCACTCAATTTCATAGGGAAGTACTTTACTCGGGCTGCATAAATCACAGTTGAAAAGTTGTTTTCAGTGTATTTAGTTTTTCCTGATCTATTATGTTTTTCCATGGTGTTCTTCATTAGTTTTTGACCGCCGTTAAACCAATGTAGAGAAGTAGCTAATCCGAATATTTCTTTGTGATAGAGCCATTTTCCTTCTAGGAAATCTTTAAAAATTATTACATCTTCTGCAAATTCAGACCAATCAGGATGATCAAATTTTTTATTTTTCTTAAATAGTGCAATGGACTCTTCACTTGGTATTTCCCTGAATCCTCTATCTTTTCCTAAAGCTTGACGACTTTTAACGGACTTGGTAATTTTACGAGACTTATTGGTATCGATTTCCATGAAATATGTGTCTGTTTTGATATAAATTTCCTGAAGTGAATGATACACTTCAGAATGGATAGTAAATGATTTGCCTCCATAGAACATCCTACTAATGTCCTTACACATTTTATCTGCCATTGGGAACATAGCCATCAGATACAGAATTAGCTTTTTAGCTCCTTCTGGCTCTTCCATTGAATGGTCTAAGACATAAACAAATCTAAACTTCCTCAATTCCGGAGAATCACTGAATGAGGTGTAGATTAAATTTGGAACCAGGTCTTTTTCTATACCAATTTTTATAGCCTCTTCTGGGGTGATTCCTGAATCGAAATCAAGAGCAAATACTTGTTGGCTTATCCAGTTTGCAGCCTTTCTTCCGTTGGGCATCAATGCACCTGACCAGGTAAAGGAATGTGGTGGAGTCATCATTTCTCCAAACTCCTGTAGACAGCTTACGATCACTTTACATAGTCTGTATTGAATTTTCGGAATTTGCTTACTAGATGGCTTGCATGGTGTGTCTGTTCTGTCCGCTTGAATTGCGAAGCTCGTTATCTCATTCATATATTATTGTTTTAATATTTGATAGCAATTACTGATGACAAATTCATTAAGTCAATGGTTTGGAAATAGCATGTTGTTCGTTATATGAAGTTTTTCTTTGCTTCGTAACAAAGTGAATTGGTTGTATTTAGTTGTAATACAAAGGATTATGCTTATTTGAGTGTAGGTGTTCATGATTGTGATGTCACCTCACATTTCATGAAAGTAATTTTTTGTCAAAAACTTGTCTTTGCGTGTAACTGCTAATAGGTATTATAGTAATTCTGTTTTAAGACACTTTTCGAAGGAATGTGATTTTTTGACAGCTACCAATGCTGTACAATTGAGATATATATTGTTTTTATTGAAAAACTGTCCTGCATTCACGTACTGTATATTCCGATCCATCTTGACCACCTGTTCCGGTGATGTTGACCACTTTTTTCCGATGACGTTGACCACCCTTTTATGGGGATATTTGACTATCGAGGGACCCAATTCCGGTGATCTTGACCACTGTCAATCCGACCGTATTGACCATCTCTTTAAGAGTGGTCAATATTGCCAGAATGACGTGATTGACCACAAGGATTTTTTCAGTTATCGTTTGCTTTGCGGGAGAACTAACACCGTAAAGTATGGCAGGAAAAACGATAACTATGAGTAATCTTAAACAGATAATTCGCCACCGTGACAATGGCATGGCACTGCAAACCATTTCCAAAACTTTGGGTATTTCCCGTAACAGGGTCAAAAAGTACCTTCAATTGGTTGATTCCAAAGCTTTAACCTATGGAGAACTTCTCATCAAAAGCGATGAGGAGCTTGATGTATTACTTTCTGATCCTGACCAAAAATCTGAACAAAGACCACAGGAGCTTATTTCCTTCTTTTCGTTTATGGAATCAGAACTTAAAAGAACAGGTGTAAACCGTTGGCTCTTATGGGGGGAATATCGTCAAAAACACCCTGACGGATATAGTTACTATCAGTTCTGCGATCACTTCAAACAATGGCGTATCGGTTTGTCTGCAAGTATGCGGATCGAACATGTGCCAGGTGATAAGCTTTATATAGATTTTACCGGAGACAAACTATGCACAGTCGACCCTGTAACAGGCGAAATCACCGATTTGGAAGTATATGTTGCCACACTCGGAGCCAGTCAATACAGCTACGTAGAAGCCATACCCTCGCAAAGAAAAGAGGACTTCATCGCCGCCACAGAAAATGCTTTACATTACTTCGGGGGTGTTCCCAAAGCCCTTGTCCCTGACAACCTTAAAAGTGCATTCACCAAAGCCGATAAGTATGAACCAATAATCAACGCTGACTTCCTGGACTTTGCCAACCATTACAGCTGTGCTGTTTTTCCTGCAAGGAGCAGAAAGCCTCAGGACAAAGCTTTGGTAGAAAAGACCGTAAGCATTGTTTACAGCAGAATCTACGCACCGCTCATAAACAAGGTGGGAGAAGCTTTTATTAAAGTTACACCCTACTGAAGTTGGGCTTTAGAATAGAACTGATGGGTTTGTATGACATGAAGGGTAGATGCACATACCACAGAATGAAAGCAACATTTCAAAACCCGGGAGACCATTCCTTCTAAAGACAATGCTTAATTAGGGACTTTCCCATTTAACTTAACGAAATGATTTAATTGATACATTTTTGATATCCAGATGCTCGCAGGTTTTTAATTTACCAGCTTCTTTGCTTAAGTTCATTTTATGCCTTCCTAAACCTCAAAAACTACATTTTTACTAACGACGAACACTTATTACTCTTCAATTTCATCATCATCAAAATTTATACCTCTTATATCAAATGAAATATTGGTCTTGGACTTATTAGAGTCCTTCTTTTTCGGATTATCTGTATACCAAGGTTCAATAACTTTACCTTCAAGAAGGGATTTAACAGCAGCTACCCTGTCGTGATCACCACTGCCTTTCCAATAATGAACTGGATTTATCCTATAAGCCCCCCTATTCAATTTAATCAATAGTTCAATTTTAGTAAGCTCCGCATAAGCCTTCCTGATTGTACTCGTCGTATAGGGAAATGGTTCATTATTACCTCTCTTAATCCATTTTTTAAACTCATCATAATAGTGCTTTTCAGACCATACCAACCCATCATTTTTAGAAATCTCACATAAGAACATGAACAAAGTAAACTGCACACCTTTCATCATGCTGAGTTTCACCAATCCAGAGGAATACAGCTTCGAGTAACTTTTGTCAATTTTTACTGACTTATAGCTTTCCAATATTATTCCATCTTCATCCGGTTCCTTGTAACCAGAAATATACCTAACTAATAATTTACCCTTTTCCATTAAACTTTCTGACCATTTAGCCATCTCTTATTTAAGCTTGCAATGCTACAAGAGTAAAGTCTCACAAACAAACTTAAGACCTTTATAATCTTTTTAAATTTTCCCTTGCATATTTTACAGATTAATATATTTTGTAGAGAACAATCATAGGATTTGTTCTCTAATGATAACCCCATTATACTACAGTGGCATTGAGAGTGCCGCTATTTCCGACATAATCAACTCTTTAACAGGAATATAACTCAAATACACCCTTTATATACCTGAGGTACGAGGGTATACTCTCCTCTTGAACTCAGCATTACATCACCCTGTGGGCTCATAATCCTTAGTCCAATCCTTTATCATCCCCCCATCCCAACCGACCTGAACACGACATCCCGCCCACCAAACCTGACCACTACTCCCGGCTCCCTTAGGAGCAAGGGACGTAGGGGGAATGGTGCCTTACGACTACTTTCCCTTACGAACACATCCCCTACGATAAGAACCTTAAGGAATACTCCCTTACTATAATAGGCTCTGACCTTTTAAGAAATATTTTTTTAGGTTTCTTTTTCCTAAGGATTCGTCAGACTCACGCAATTAAGAGAATACGAAATAAAAAAAGAACTCTTAAAAGGTCAATGGACTAATTACGTCAGACAACTCCACCAACAAAACCTCCCACCAACAACTATTCTATTCCTGATTATCTCTCCTAACGCGCGCATACACGCAAAAAAAATATGGAAACAAAGTAATTGAAGAGGAAGTATCAATTCACATATCTCCCTGCTTCATTTTGCTTATCCATGCTCACTATTACTTTTTCACATCAAAGGATTCTAATTCCTGAGACACCTGTCTTAATCATGCTGTGTGCTGCTTGGGTTATTAATAAAGGACGATGTTTTAAGACTGGAATTTGTGCTATGGAATTATTTATACGCATACTTTGCATTCATCTGTTCCTGTTGCCTGGTTTCAGGGATAAAGATAGACGAGGTAGAACCGAATGCGAAGCGGGGATTTAAAGGGGTTTACCCCTTTTCCACTAATAGCCTCTGAAAAAATAATAATAGTATAGGAATAAAGAAGTACCAACAGTAGAAAGTTTTGGAAGGATTGTATAGGGTTTAGTAAAGCGCAACATAATTCACCTTCGAACAGCAGGTTTCTCAAAGTAATATAAAGCCAAACCTAAATCTTATTCCTGATTATTCTGTACTTTATTGGAGCATCTCTCTACTCACTAATGCTCGAACCTGAATGGAAATACGGAATAACAACCAAGTGCATTAGCCCCTTTGATCAAGGAGAAATGAGAATCGAATTCATATTCTATTCATTCTATTTCTCCCTACTCCTACAAAAGCAATCAAAAACATTATCAAGCACTAAGCTTCGAAGCCCTTGGTGAATAACTTCCAAAAGTAAAAGTCAAGACAAGAATGAATGACATAGCCTTAATTCATTCCTGATAATATCACCTAACAAAAAAACGGACTGACCATATATTGTTTTTAGATATTTTATATATGTATTATTTAAATGTATAATATTTAATATTTCAAAGCATAAATATTCAATATTTTATATTTTTTTTATTAAAAAACTGTCCTACATTCACGTAACACGTCGTGCATTAAATCAATATATATTCAATTTGCAACTGAATCTATTCCAACCAAAATATAAATTATTATGTCAAGAAAGTTTTATGATCAATCAGTAAAAGATGAAGCTATACGAAGGTTTTTAAATGGTGAAAGTTCCGGTAAGATAGCTAAGGACATGGGGATCAACAGCCCGGATCAAATTAGAAAATGGGTTCAAGCTTGGCGAAAAAAACGTAATCTTTCAGCTAAGGATTATAGGAAACCTGACATTGCAGATGCTGTGGACGAAATCCAAAGGTTACTAAATCGTATTCAAAAGTTTGAGGAAGAAAGAGACCTTGGGCTGAAAATTCTTAGTCTTTTATTAACAGGAGAAATCAAAGGCTGGGAAGAATTATTAATAAGAATTCGGCCAGAGGAGGAAGGCACCAAGAAATCCAAAATTGGTCAGGATTTGCATGATATTCAAAGATTACAGAACATAATTCAGAAAATTGGAGCAGAACGTGATCTTACTCTCAAATACATTGTCCTTATCGTTAAGGAGGAAATCAAAGAATGGGATGAGTTGTTATCAAGGTTAAGGCCACCTGAAGAAGGGATATAGGCTCTAAGCCAATTGCTTTTGATGATGCGCAGGATAGGAAAATATCTTGCGCATTATTTTTTTAGTCTTGGAAATCAATTCTCTCAAAAAAAAATTATGGAAATATTTTTTGACCCCACCCATGATATAGTATACCCCCCTATGCTTTGGTAAGGAAATTCCTTATACATACACATAACCAAAGTATTATGAATACAGAATTAGAAATACTTTTCACAGAAGTAAGCACAATGGCCCCTTGGCTCAAAGGAAATTTTGAAGCAAAGTCTAAACACCAAAAATTAATAAATTTCATGGCTGCAAACCCAATAATATGTCATGTTAAAGATCCTGGATCCGCTATTTATCGGTGTTTAGCAGGTCTGAATACAGGAAATAAATCTCTTCAGATATTATTAGAGGAGATGAAGAAGGTCTTTACTTATAATTGCATGAGAGAAGATGATCCTTGCTATTTTCTAACAGATACTTCGCAAGTAGGGCTTACTATCCCAAAAACGATTACTCAGTTTTATTGGGATAAATCTAACCCTTCCAATATCTTACAATTTCAAGAAGCAATCTCCCTGCAAACTGGGGACTTGGTTGACTTCAGGTCTTTCCCCGATTAC
This sequence comes from Algoriphagus antarcticus, assembly GCF_002150685.1. Lineage (GTDB taxonomy): Bacteria > Bacteroidota > Bacteroidia > Cytophagales > Cyclobacteriaceae > Algoriphagus > Algoriphagus antarcticus. The sequence continues at coordinate 31,146 of NZ_MSSW01000001.1, read as the reverse complement.
TTTCCTGTTGGTAACTTCTATGTCAAAGATAAGGTGACTCAGTTTGACAAGGGCGGTGTAATCTTAGGATATCGAATAGCGTTGTGGGATTACGTGGCTATTGAAATTTAGGATAACAATCAAACGCCCCTTGCTAATGGTAAGGGGCGTAAAAAAATTTGTTACAGGAAAAAGTATTAATTTTTACTTGTCAACCTTTCCACTATTTTTAACTTACTTTTTCTTACACAGACTTTTAATTTAACAATGCAGGCATTTGAAGTTCATAAAAAGATAGTAGAAGATTACAAGGATTATCTGAAAAGTTTCAACATCATTAAGGATCAGAGGATCAATGAAGTAGTTGAGAATGCTTTTAAGGAACATGAGTATATTCCAGAACCTCTCATCCAATTTAATCCTTCCTTTAAGAAAGCTGCTGCATTAGATGATTTAGTAAAAGAAGGCCTTCTTCATCCAAACATGAACCGGGTTTTTAAAGGTTATCACTTATTTACTCATCAAGAAGAAGCCATTCGACTTGGGGGAAGCAAACAATCATTTATCGTGACTTCAGGTACTGGCTCTGGTAAGTCTCTAACCTTTCTCGGTACTATTTTCGACTTCCTGTTTAAGAATCCAGGGAAGCCTGGAATTAAAGCAATTTTGGTCTACCCTATGAATGCGCTTATCAACTCTCAGGAGGAGGAGATACAAAAATTTGCTGACAATTATGGTGAAGATTTTCCTATAACCTTTAAAAAGTACACAGGTCAAGAATCAGAAGAAAAACGAAAGGAAGTTGAAGGTAACTTTCCTGATATCCTCCTAACTAACTACATGATGCTTGAATTACTGCTCACCAGGGGTAAAGAAACATCAATCAGAAAATCAATTTCTGAAAATCTTCAATATGTTATTTTTGATGAGCTTCATACTTATAGAGGCAGGCAAGGTGCTGATGTTTCGATGCTTATCAGAAGACTAAAATCAATTTGCTCAAATAAAATTTTATCTATTGGGACTTCAGCTACAATGGCATCAGGAGAGGATAGTCTCGACGAAAAGCAAGTTGTTGCAGATGTTGCATCTGAGATTTTTGGAGAACCTTTTCTAAAAAACCAAATCATTGGAGAGACTCTGGAGACTGTCACACGAAGTACTGATAAACCTCCATCTGCTATTGAGCTTCAGGAAGTCATGGCAATGGAAGTTGATCTGGAAGGCTCCGAAGAGCAGTTCAGAGTTCATCCTTTAGCCATATGGCTTGAAAATGAAATTGCTTTGACGACCGGACTGGATGGAAAAATAAAAAGAGCCAAACCGCTTGGGTTAAGCAAGATTGTGGAAAGGTTAAACCTCGCCTCAAGGCTTAATGATCTAACCAGATGCAAGATCTTTCTGACGAGATTTTTTGAATGGTCAGAGAAGCTAAATATTAAAAATATATCAAATCGTCAATCATTCCTACCTTTCAAGATTCATCAATTTATTTCTCAGACGGGGAACGTTTACGTCACATTAGGCAATAGAGAATCGCGAAAAATCACTCTTGAAGATGGAAGGTATTTGAAAGAAGGGGGCACTGAGAAATTCATTTTCCCGATATTATTCAGCAGATATACCGGACATGATTTCTTGTGCGTGAAAAAGAATTTTTCCGAAAGTAAGTTTGAGCCACGTGAGCCTGACGACCTGCCTCCAAAAATCACAAAAGATGAGCTTAAGGGGAATAGGGATGAAAAAAGAGCTAAGAAAAAACTGGAGGACAACAACTTTGATGCAGGTTATTTAATTCTCTCTTACTCCGGGGAAGAAATTTGGAATGATGAAATGATTGAGTCTCTTCCTGAAACTTGGTGGAAGGAGAAGAAGGGGCAAATCCAGATTGATAACTTTTATGAGTATCGAATTCCTCGCAAAGTTTATTTCAACGAAGCAGGGAGTTTTTCAGAAGAACCTATCGATGGCTTCAATCTAACTGGGTGGTTTATTGCAGCCCCATTGTATTTAGATCCAACATGCGGAGTGATATATGATCCACGAACGCGGGAAAATACCAAGCTAATGAAAGTAGGTAATGTAGGTAGAAGCACAGCAACTACGATTTCTACATTTAGCATTCTGAAAGCCCAGTTTGAACAAAAGATACCTAAAGCCGATCAAAAGTTGTTGAGTTTTACAGACAATAGGCAAGATGCATCTCTTCAAACTGGTCATTTCAATGATTTTTTGATGATTGGAAGGTTGAGATCATCTATTTATAGAGCACTGAAATTGGCTGAGAATCAAAGCTTGACTATTGATACGATTTCTGATTCAGTGTTCAAAACCCTTGGCTTGAGAGAAGAAGATTATGCCAAGAATCCAAGTGATCCAGAATGGCCTGATGAGGATAATGAAAAAGCATTAAAAGATTATTTAAAAGTTAGAATCCTTTTTGACTTGAGAAGGGGCTGGCGATATAATACGCCAAACCTCGAGCAATGTGCCTTGTTAGATGTTGATTATTATAAGTTAGAAGAATTCACTCAAAAAGAGTCCTTCTTTGTAGGTAATGAATTGTTAGAAACAATAGAGCCACATGAAAGGCAACAGATTCTTCTTCATGTCCTGAATTACTTCAGAACAGCTTTTGCTTTTGATTATTATCTCTTTGATGAAGGAAATAGAGAAGCTCTCCAAGAAAGGTTAAGGCAACGTCTTGATCCAAATAAGGAATGGTCTTTGGATGCAGATGAACGATTAGATAGACCTCCATTTTTAATCTATGAGCGAGCTGGAAAAGTTAAGAAAGGATTATTTTTTGAAAGTATAGGGGCTACTTCAAACTTAGGTAAATACATCAAGCGGCTTTTCGTAAAGTATGACTTGGGTTCTATAAAGGGAAAGGAATTGACAGACTTTATTGATTCACTTTGTAACCTGCTTAAAAAGGGAAATTACCTTTCTGAGAAGCCTATTTCAGGAGAAAAGGGAATTGTAAGAGGATTTCAGCTCAGAGTCGAAAAGGTGATTTGGAAGCTGGGTGATTTGGAGAATGTATTACCAGATGAGGTACGTATCAATACAACAGGCGACAGCATTAGAATTCAGCCTAATCATTATTTCAAGAAATTCTATCAACAGGATTTTACCAGATTTGATAAGTTTTTTAAAGCATCAGAACACACAGGACAAGTAGGCGCTCAAGATCGAATTGCACGCGAAAAAGCTTTCCGAAGTGGTGATATCTCAGCCCTTTATTGCTCCCCAACTATGGAGCTTGGGATTGATATAGCCAACCTAAGCATTGTGCATATGAGAAATGTGCCTCCAAATCCAGCAAATTATGCTCAGCGAAGTGGTCGAGCAGGCAGAAGTGGACAAACTGCTTTGGTGTTTACCTATTGCTCAAATACTTCACCTCATGACCGCCATTATTTTAGGAATTCAATTGATATGGTGGCGGGTTCGGTTAAGGCACCGAGGATAGACTTGATTAATGAGGAATTGATTGCTTCCCATTTGAATGCTTACATATTCATGAATTTAGGGCTAACAAATATTAATAACTCAGTAAAGGATTTTGTGGATATTGATCAGAAGAAAAACCTACCTGTTTTTCAGAAGACTCTTGATTTTATCGAAGATCAAACGCTCCATTATAAGTCTTCATGGACTAATGGATTTAAGAAAGTGATTACTGACAAATATGCTGCATTAGAGAACTCCAGTTGGTTTACAGATGATTGGTTGGAATTGAGCTGCAGTGAGTTCGCAAGTAATCTTGATAAGAGTTTTGACCGATGGAGGACTTTATTCAAAAATGCGGCAAAACTTATAGAACAGTCCAGCAGAGTCATTGAGGACCCTACATTTAGTAAGGATAGTTCCGAGGCGAGAGAAGCAAAGCGGATGCAAGCAATCGGCCAGCGACAAAGGGATTTACTTTTAAATGTCTCAAAAAGGGACGGAACGAATGAATCTGAGTTTTATATCTACAGATATTTGGCTGCAGAAGGGTTTCTGCCAGGTTATAACTTTACAAGACTTCCTGTCCGGGCGTTTATAGGAAAGCGAAGCCAAGATGAAGGAGTATTTATATCGAGGCCTCGATTCATTGCGCTAAGAGAATTTGGTCCAGGAAATTTAATCTATCATAACGGAGGCAAATTCAGAGTTACACGAATGCAACTTTCTGATTCTGATGCTAAAACTGACTTTTTAAAAATTTCTACCAAAACAGGCTATGCTTGGTTAGGTGAAGATGGCAAGACGGTTAATAATGATCCGATTACACAAGAACCTTTAAAGGGGCAATCAAATGCTATGGTATATAAGAATATCATGGAGCTTGTAGAATCTGACACCTGGCCACAAGAGAGGATTTCTTCAGAGGAAGAGGAACGGATGTCTTCAGGCTATGAAATAGAGCAGTTTTTCAACTTCCCAAAGGGAATTGATAGCACAAAAAAGACAGTGCTTAATGCTTCAGGACATGATCTGATGAATTTAATTTATTGCCCAGCGGCAAAGCTGATCCAGGTAAATAAAAGATGGAGATCATCGAAGTCACCTGAAGGCGATGAAGAAATAGGCTTTACCATTGGGAAAGTTTCAGGCAAGTGGCTGAAAAAAGCAGAGTTGAATAATCCTGATCGCGAAAATGATCCTGCTATGACAGTTCACTTGTATACGACTGATACGGCAGACAGTCTGTATATGCAGCCCATAAAAGCTTTGGACTTGGATGAAGATGGGGTAATATCTCTTACTTATGCTTTGAAAAGAGCAATAGAGCAAGTATTCCAAATTGAAGAATCAGAAGTTGGAGTATGGTTCTTAGGTCCTGAGGATTCCAGAAATATTTTAATCTATGAATCAGCGGAAGGAAGTTTAGGGATACTATCTCAAATGGTACAGAATCCAGCTAAGTTGAGAGAAGTATTTAGAGAGGCTTATTCCTTGATGTACTTTGATCCGAAAACGAAGGAAGATTTGGCTCCGAATAAGCCAAAGGCAAGCTACGATGACTTGCTTTCCTATTACAATCAGCGATACCATGAGAAATTGGATCGTTTTAAAATCAAATCAGCTCTGGAGCTTTTGATGATTTGTGAAGTCGATACCACTGGAGCAGGTAATAGTGGGCACAGTGATAGAGATGCCCATTTCCAAGAGTTGATGGAGCGATACGATTCTAATTCCGATATGGAGAGACGCTTGATTGATCACTTGTATAAGAATGATTATTTATTGCCTGATAAAGCTCAAATTAATCTAAGTAAGCCACTTGGAGTATATATAAGTGCCGATTTTGTATTCTTAAATCGGGATCAAAATATAAGAGCAATTATATTTTGTGATGGCTCAGTTCATGATCGAAAAGAAGTTCGAGAGGATGATAGTCACAAGAGAATAATTTTAAGAGAAAAAGGGATCGATGTAATAGAATGGTACTATACAGAGTCTGTCTCGGATTTGATTGATAGAAGAAAAGATATTTTTAGAAAAGTATGATCACAAAAGAAAAACCATCCCCCGGTAAGCTGATTTCTCTTCGTGGAAGGGAATGGGTTGTATTGCCAACTGACGATCAGGATATTTTAAAAGTCAAGCCACTGGGAGGCTCAGATGATGAAGCTACCGGAATATTTTTGCCATTAATGGTTCCAGAGGACCAATGGAAAGAAGCTTCTTTCCCAAGGCCTGAAAGTGAAGATTTGGGAGATTTTGAGACAGCCAAACTTCTGTTTGAAGCTTCTCGCCTATCTTTTCGAAATGCCAGTGGCCCTTTTCGGGCCATGGGTAAACTTTCCTTCCGACCAAGATCCTATCAAATCGTCCCTTTGGTGATGGCTCTCAAGCAAGAAGTAGTTCGGCTTTTGATTGCTGATGATGTAGGGATTGGTAAGACAATCGAAGCGCTGATTATCCTGAGAGAACAAATAGAGCGAGGTGAAGTCAAACGATTTGCTGTGATATGCCAGCCTCATTTGTGTGAGCAGTGGCATAAGGAACTAAAAGACAAATTGGATATAGACGCTGAAATAATTCGAAGTAGCACAGTTTCTTCTTTGGAGCGAAAACTTACAGGCTCAGAAAGTATTTTCAAGGTATTCCCCTATCAAGTCATATCGATTGATTATATCAAAAGCGACCGCAGAAAGCCCATTTTTTTGACGGATTGCCCAGAGTTTGTGATCGTCGATGAAGCGCATACAGCTACCAAACCTGCAGGTGCAAGCTCCCCTTCACAACAACAGCGATATCACTTACTTCATGATCTTGCGAAAGATCAGAAAAGACAGATTCTGTTACTTACTGCCACTCCTCATAGTGGAAAAGATGAAGAATTTCAATCCCTCTTGGGTTTACTAAAACCAGAATTTGAAAAAATCAATCTGTCGGATTTCGATCAAAAAAAGCGGGAAGAACTTTCCAAGTATTTTATCCAACGGAAAAGAGAACAGATTAGGAAGTGGCTATCAGAGGAGACGCCTTTTCCTGAGCGAGACACTAAAGAAATTGGCTATAAACTATCTCCAGACTACATCCACTTCTTTCGAGAAGCTCAGGCTTTTGCAAGAGGACTGACTAAAGGAGCTGAGCAGCATAAGGGATTAAAGGGTAAGTACTGGGCCGCTCTTGCATTACTAAGAGGGATAATGTCTTCACCCGCAGCTGGATTGGAAATGCTAAAAGGAAAGATTCAGCGAAGTGAAGGGGATGCTCCAGAAATAATCTATGAAGAAAATCCCGTTATAGAAAGAATTGAAGAAGATACCGATTCTACCCAAATGGAGCTATTGGATCAAGCAGGGTTGGAAATATCTGAAATCGAGATTTTGAAAAGCCTTGCTGCAGATTTAGAAGAATTGGCAAACCTTAAGCAAGATAAAAAAGCAGCAAATGCTTTGAACATTGTAAAGGATTGGATTAAGGAAGGGTATCATCCGATCATATTCTGTAAATACATAGCAACAGCCAAGTACTTGGAGGAAATATTCAAGGCTAATCTGCCAAAATCCATAGAAGTGCAAGCGATTACTTCCGAGCTTCCAGATGAGCAACGAAGAGAGCGAATTGAGGAGATGGAGAAATCCGACAAACGAGTGTTGATTGCTACAGATTGTTTGAGCGAAGGAATCAATTTACAAAAAGGCTTTAATGCGGTGCTTCACTATGATTTGCCCTGGAATCCCAATCGTTTGGAACAGCGGGAAGGAAGGGTGGATCGTTATGGACAAAATAGTCCTGAGGTAAAAACATGGTTGCTTTGGGGGGAAGATAATCCAATCGATGCTATTGTATTAAAAGTATTGATTAGGAAAGTGAGGGATATACAGAAATCCACAGGCGTATCCATCAGTCTCGGTGAGGATAATCGATCCATCATGGATGCAGTCCTGAACGAAGTGCTTCTGGATCCGCAAAAGGCCTTAGAAAAATCTCAAATCAGTCTTGATTTTGGCTCTGATTATCAAGAATCCATCATTACCAGAGAGCTGGAAGCAGCGAAGCTTAAAGCCCAAAACCTACGAAGCATTTTTGCCCACATGTCAGTCCCTCAAGAAGAGATCGAAGATGATCTGAGAAAAGTAGATGAGGCGATTGGAGATATCCAATCTGTGGAGACTTTGGTGCTCAACGGAATAGTCCATCTGAAAGGAAGCCATCAAAAAGAAGCAAACGGTTATCGAATTCTTCTTCAAAACCTTCCTCCCCACCTTAGGGAAGCTTTGGGGACTAAGTCAGATTACCGAGTAAGCTTCCATTCCCCTACCCCTGAGGGCTATAGGTACATTGGAAGGAATCATAAGTTTACGGAGCAATTGTGTCAATATTTACTTTCCCTGGCTTTCGAGCAAAAAGCTGATTTCGACCAAGTGGCACGTGCTGCAGTGATTCAAACTTCTTCTGTCACTACCCAAACTACCATCATTCAGTTTCGAGTTAGAAATGTGATTAAAGAGGTCCAAAGTAAAGTCGAAAACATCTCAGAAGAGATGTACCTCTGGGGCTTTGAAGGACTCTCAAAGGGAGGAGATATTTTGGACTATGCATCGTGTAAGAAATTACTCTTCGAAGCTGAGAGTGCTCAAAACTTATCCAAAGAAAGACAAATAGACACCTTCAATCATCAGATGTCGCTATTTCAAGGAAGACTGGATGAGTTTGTGGCGATTGCTGAAGAAAGATCAGTTCAGTTGGTGGAAGCGCACGGTAGATTTAAGAAGCTGGTTGGAGGAAAACGCTATGAAGCAGTTCATCCTATTTTACCGCCGGATATTTTGGGAGTATATGTATTCCTGCCGACACCCGTACAATTTGCAATTGATTGATATGGCGCTACCAATTAATATTACTGATTTGATTTTAGGACGAGCAGTGGAGTCCGAACGTGTGGAGTATAAGCGTGGCTGGAATCCTGGGCCAATCTATCGATCTATATGTGCCTTTGCGAATGACTTCAATGACATTGGGGGTGGATATATTATTGTGGGAATAGATGAGGAGAATGGCAGACCAGTACTTCCTCCAATTGGCCTGAAAGAGGATGAAATTGATGGGATTCTGAAAGAAATGGTTGGGATGAATAATCTGATCAATCCAGCTTATCATCCAAAAATCAGTATCGAAGAAATTGAAGGAGCAAAAGTGCTGGTAATATGGGTCTATGCCGGAGATAATAGGCCTTACGAAGTACCGGACGAGATTAAAGCCAAAGACAAGAAGTATACTTACTACATCCGCTATGGATCAAGTAGTTTGAAGGCCAATAAGAGCCAAAGAGAAGAGTTGATCACATTAAGTGGAAAGATTCCCTTTGATGATCGACCAAACTCGCAGGTAAGCTATGAGAAGGTCTCAATGATATTGTTGAGAGAGTATTTGAAAAAAGTAGACAGTAAACTTTTGGAATCTGTATATACACTTAAGGCTGAGCAGATTCTTTCACAGATGCAATTGCTATATGGGCCACCGGAAATGCTTCATCCTCGGAATGTCGCATTGATGATGTTTACCGAGAATCCGGAAATCTACTTTCCCTATTCCCATGTAGAAATTGTTCATTTCCCAAAGGGCGAATCAGATCCGGAGTTTTTTGAGGCGCCTCCAATTAATGGTCCTGTGGATCAAATGATCAAACAAACGCTGGATTATCTGAAGATCAATGTACTGAAGCAAAAGACAACAAAGATCAAGGGGCAAGCAGAGTCAGATCGGGTTTGGAACTATCCCTACGAAGCCTTAGAAGAAGTAATCGCTAATGCATTATACCATCGGGACTATCAGACGCGAGAACCAGTGGAAATCCGTGTCTACCCAGATCGCTTAATGGTGATCAACTATGGAGGACCAGATCGCAGCATCAAGCTTTCAGAGTTTAAAAGCGGTACTGTATTCCCAAGAAGATATCGTAACCGTAGGTTGGGAGACTTCTTGAAGGAATTAGATTTGACAGAAGGTAAAGCAACTGGGATTCCTGCAATCCGGAAAGCCATGGAGACTAATGGATCTCCTTCACCAGAGTATAATACGGATGAAGACCGGAGCTTTTTCCATGTCATACTTCCAGTTCATCCAGCCTTTTTGGAGTCAACTAAAGTTCGGAGGTCGAAAACTAAAGTTCGGAAGAAATCCACTTTCAGTTCGGAAGAAATCATAGAACAGTTTGGGGAAAATGCACTAAAAATTATTCTTCTCATTCAGGAAGATGAAAAAATCACTGCTGCGGAAATGGCTCAGTCAATTGGAATTTCGAGTAGAGGAGTAGAGAAAAGTATCGCTAATATGCGCAGAGAGGCTCTTTTGGATCGTGAAGGAGCTACAAAATCAGGAAAATGGATAATACTTATAACCATAGATGGATAAGGCATACGGAAGTTTGTCAGCGACGAAAAAGTAGGAAAGTGAGTTCGTAAGAAACCGATTTTGAGTTCGTAAGAAAAGAAACCCAGTTCGTAAAAAATCAAAATGAGTTCGGATGAAATTTAACTAAGCGAATAAAAAAATGACTAAAAAGCTATATGTGATTGGAAATGGTTTTGATCTATTTCATGGCCTAAAAACAGGATACTGGAACTTCAAGGAATATCTTGAAGTAAATGATAATGAATTACTTCAAAATATTGAAAAATACCTTCAGTCACACGAGCTATGGTCAAATTTTGAAGCTGTACTCGAATATCTTGAAGCTGATGATGTAGTAGATTACTGTTTAAATTATCTACAAGATTACGTAGCAGAAGATTGGAGTGACTCTGGTCATCATGATTACCAATATGAAGTAAATAAGATAATTGGAAGTTTAACTTCAGATTTGAAGCAAAGGTTTCAAGAATGGATTAGAACCATTTCACCAAAAGGAGATGAAAACGGGGAAAGAGCCATGATAAAAAAGGAGTCACTTTTTTTTAATTTTAATTATACCAACACTTTGGAAAGTCTCTATTTAGTTAAAAGGGAAGATATTTTTTACATCCATGGCAACATCAACGAGGTTGGTTCTGATATTATTTTAGGACACGGGCGAGACCCATCTACTTTAGAGCAATTAGATGGAGAGGGAGATGCGGAGTCTGACATTAGGCTCATTGAAGCAAATAGAACCATCAATAGGTATTTCATAGAGAATTACAAAAACACTATACAGATTATTACTGAAAACGAAAAATACTTTAGGTGTCTTGCTAACATTGAGGAGGTCGTTGTACTGGGACACTCTATGTCAATAGTTGATATGGAGTATTTTAGAGAGATCGTTAAGAATATTGATTTAGACAAAGTGAAATGGATTGTGAGTTTTCACTTCGAATCAGAAATTGAAGCGAAACAAGGGTTCTTAAAAAATATTGGAGTAAAATCGGACAATGTGTCTTTTCTGCGAATGAATGAAATTGACACCGAGCAATTGCCTCTTTTTTAAAGGCAGATAACTGTAAATAATTCCGAAATACTAATGTACAAATGAACTTCCCAAGCATAAACATACAGGGTAATATCGTATCAGGAGAGATTCTGGACAAACTGGTATCCGAGGATATCAAGTACCAAACTTCGGTGGATTTTGGTCTGATTAAGGGAACAAAAGTCCGGGATGAAGTCGGATTGGCTTGGGCTTCTGCCAGAGGATATTGGCAGGCTTTCAAATTTCGTAAGGAACGTATTCCTGAAAATGAAAGCGGCACTTCCGAAACACGAAACTTCTGGATGCTTCCCTTTCTGTCCACCTTGGGTTATGAACTGGATAAGTCCAATGCTGCAAACATCGATGGGAAAACTTATGCCATCAGCCACAGATCCAGTAACCTTGAAGGCTTTCCTGTCCATATCATGGGAATTCATGACAGCTTGGATAAGCGTCGTGAAACCTCAGGCCCTCGACTTTCTCCTCATGGATTGTTGCAGGAATACCTGAATAAGACAGATGATTACCTATATGCCTTAGTCACGAATGGCAAGCAGTTAAGATTATTGAGGGATGCAACTCGATTGGTAAGACTGACCTATCTGGAGTTTGACCTGGAGAAAATGATGGAGGAAGAACTCTTCGCAGACTTCGCGATACTCTATCGAATTCTTCATGCCAGCCGAATGCCAAAGGAGAAGAATGCGGGAGAGGAATCATTTATAGAATACTATCATCAGGAGTCACTGGCTTCAGGAACACGAATTCGTGAAAAGCTATCAGAAGCAGTAGAAAGCTCTATCAAGCGTCTTGGAAATGGCTTTCTCAAACATCCGGAAAATACAGAGCTACGGGAGATGGTACAGAATGGAGAACTCTCCGGAAAGCAATACTATCTTTTCCTGCTTCGACTGATTTACCGCTTTTTATTCTTGTTGGTTACGGAGGATCGTGGCTTGGTATATCCAGAAAAACAAGATGAAGCACTCTCTAAGCTTCGAAAAATCTATTATGACTATTACAGCATGGGTCGGGTAAGAAACCTGGCATTGCGAAGGATATTTATTGAAGGTGCTAAACATGATCTGTGGGAGAATCTCAAAATTACCTTTCAGCTTTTTGAGTCTGGCAAGTATGGTGAAAAGCTTGGGATCAAGCCGCTGGGCTCCGGGATTTTTCATTCTGGAGCTTTGGGAATAATAAGCCATAGCAAACTGAAGAATGAAGACTTGCTCTATGTGATCTACCGACTCTGCTATTTCGAAGATGAGCAACGTAAGCAATTGGTAAAAGTAAACTATGGGGATCTGGATGTGGAAGAATTCGGATCAGTCTATCAAGGGCTGCTGGAATTCGAACCAGTATTTACAGAATTGGATACCTCACCAAACTTTGGCTTTGTGCAGGGAACGGATCGATCTTCTTCAGGATCTCACTATACGCCAGAAGAACTGGTACGTCCGCTGATCAAGCATTCTTTGGAGTATATCATTCAGGATTGTCTGGAAAAACCGGAAGAAAGACTGAAAGTCCCTTCCAATCAGGCTCCCAAAAAAGTACTCCAAGAAAGGGCACTGCTTGCCATCAAAGTAGCGGATATATCCTGCGGTAGTGGACATATTCTACTTTCAGCAGCACGCAGGATAGGCACCGAACTGGCCAAGGCCAGAACTGGTGAAGACCAGCCCACTCCTACTGCCATGAGACAGGCTGTGCGGGATGTAATCCGAGAGTGCATCTACGGAGTAGATAAGAATCCGCTGGCGGTAGAGCTGTGTAAAGTAGCACTATGGCTGGAAGCACATAGTCCCGGAGAACCGCTAAACTTCCTGGATCATAAGATCAAATGCGGCGATGCCATCGTCGGGCTTGCTCATAAGGAGGAGCTGGAAAAAGGAATTGCAGAAGAAGCTTTCAAAGCACTTCCTGGAGATGATAAGGCCATTGCTACCCAATTCCGAAATAGAAATAGAGAAGAGCTAAAGCAAAAGGATCAAATCAGCTTGGAGTACAGCGATAATGTTAACGAATCAGTCAGCAAAGCCATCGAGCAATTTCAACTCTTTAAAAATCTTCCTGAACGTACTCCAGAGGAGATAGAAGCGAAGCAAAAGAAATTCGCAGAACTCAATACAGGGACTAACTATTCCAGACTGAAGAGTCTGGCAGATATGCAAGTAGCTCAGTTCTTTGTTCCCAAGACATCTGAAAACAAAGGCTATATCTGTACAGATGGGACTTACAGGAAATATCTAAGAGAAAAAACAGTTCCTACTGGTATGCCACCTGCTAAGGCGGCGGTATTGGCTCAAGAAAATGGCTTTTTCCACTACTTTCTGGAGTTCCCGGAGGTTTTTGCGACAAGCAAAAATCCTGAGGGTGCCGAAGGATTTCAGGAAGGTGGGTTTGATTGTATTTTAGGTAATCCACCGTTTTTAGGAGGTCAGAAGTTAAGTGGGAACTTTGGAGATAGCTTTCTGGAATTTATCAAATATCAGTATAGTCCGATTGGAGCAGTTGACTTAGTCACCTATTTCTTTCGCCGATCATTTGACATCATTAAATCAGGAGGTTTTCAATCCTTGATTTCTACCAATACTATTGCTCAAGGAAAAGCCAGGGAAGATGGATTGGACGTAATTGCAAAGCAAAATGGCACAATAAATTTTGCGGTAAAAAGTATGAAATGGCCCGGTGTTGCTGCTGTGGAAGTGGCTTTAGTTACTATTACTAAACAAGATTGGAAGGGGGATTTTATTTTGGGGGGTAAGAAAGTGAAAACAATTACTCCATATTTGGATGATTCTGAAAATAAAGGAAATCCATTTAAGCTAAATTCCAATCAAAACAAGAGCTTTCAAGGTAGTATAATACTTGGTAAGGGATTCGTTTTGGAACCAGAGGAAGCAACATCATTAATTGCTAAAGACCCTCGTAACATGCAAGTACTCTTCCCATACCTAAATGGAGAAGACCTAAATAACCGCCCTGATCAAAGTCCAAGCCGATGGGTTATTAATTTTTTTGACTGGACTGAAGAACAGGCTCGTAAGTTTCCAGATTGTTATAGAATAGTAGAACAATTTGTGAAACCAGAGAGAATCTCTATGAAAGGTGATAGGGGAGCTAAATATTGGTGGCAATTTTTAAGGATGCGCAAAGAGCTCTATCAAACAATTGCTCTAATGGACAGGGTTTTAGTTTTAACAAGAGTAACGAAAACGCATGCCCCTCATTTTTATAATCCTAATACAGTTTTTTCTGATGCTACAGTTATTCTCACATTCAAGGACTTTGTGCATTATTCAATTATTCAATCAGCTCTCCATGAATATTGGGCATGGAATTATTCATCTTCCATGAAAGGTGATAGAAGATATGCCGCTTCAGATTGCTTTGAAACTTTCCCTTTTCCAAAAATCACTAATCCCAGTATCTCTCAGAGGCTTGATAACATAGGATCTATATATTTTTTACTCAGGTCAAATATCATGGAAAAGATCCACTTGGGCTTAACTAAACTATATAATCTGTTTCATTTGGAATTTATGACTTCTGTCGATATTGAGGTAAGAAGTAAACAAGACCAACAAACTTGCATTGATGCACTTCAAGGAATCCACCGACTTAGAGAACTCCACAAAGAAATGGACCAAGCTGTTCTGGAAGCATATGGTTGGTCGGATATAGAACTTCTCCATAATTTTTATGAAGTGGATTACCTTCCTGAAAATGACCGTGTCCGGTACACAATACATCCTGATGCCCGAAAAGAAATCCTTAAGCGCTTACTGGAGTTGAATCATCAGTACTTTGAAGAAGAAGCCAAGCAAGGTCTTCAAAAGCAGAAGGATATTGAGGCATTCTACGAGCAAAAAGGGAATCTTGTGCCGGAGGAAGTATCGAAATGGTATGTGAAGGGGAAAGGGCCTAAAGAAACTAAGCCCAAGCCGCCTAAACTAAGTCCACAGCCAAGCTTGTTTGAAGCTACCACACCCCTGTTCTCCCAGCCTTCTACCCAGAAAATAGGTGTAGGTTCCAAGGTCACCATCCGCAGCACCGACGCCAAGGAAATGAAATACATCATCCAAGAATCCGGTGAGAAAGGAACCTTCACCCCAGACGGCTACAAGCTAATACTGTTAAAATCAGCTCTTTCAGAGGCTATGTTGGGAAAAATGGAGGATGATAAGTTTGAGTTTGGGGGAATGGGGTATAGGGTTATGAAGATAAACTAACTATTCTGTAATTGATTTATAAACAGAGTCTATATGCCCAAAGAAATTGATTTCATTTACCCAGAAGGATTATTTAAAGATGAGGAGACGAAAGTTGTTTTGAATCGAATATTCGTTGGATTGATTTCGAGATATTATTTCCTGACAAAGGACGATCTAATTCGCTATAGAAGTATATTATACTTTGGAGAAGATTACTTAATGTTCAATCAGTCAATTAATTGGGATCTTAACCTGATTGAAAGACTTGCGAATGACATTGCATTTGATGCAATACATAAGACTTCCATAACATTTGATATAGCTTTCTTTAGGCGATTTGATACTTTAATTGACTATTCCAGAATAATTTATTCCAAAAAAATAAAATGGAGTGGAGACTTGGTAGACTTCATTGGAGATAAAATAATTTGGAATCGATCTCAATACATGGCTCTTGGATATCTAAAATTACGTGTTTTACGAAAATATGCGGATGTACTTGATTGGAAAAGGATTAGTAGTTTTATTGCTCCGGAATATGTAGATGAGTTTAGCGAAAAAATTGACTGGAATATGTATTCGTTATATGGTAAATTCCCAGATGATAATAGTTTTATTTCCGGATATAAAGGGAAGATAGATTTTGATTGCTTTTCTTCTAATCCCACAAGCCTTCCTTTCATAAATAGATATCCAAATCTTAAAAAATGGAATTGGAAGAATGTAATAGTTAATCGAGGGGTTGAATATAATAAGCATACCTTCTCATTTATTTTATCAAATTTTGTTAATCAATTAAAGAGAGATAATTCCAAATATAGATTTATAGGACTTAAATATTTCTTTCACAGCCTATTCTCGATTGAGAGGGGTTTAGATCTTTCATTTTTTTACTTAAATGATAACATTCATTTGATCCCAAAAGGTTATTTCGGGAATGGCTGTCCCTCGAAATTATTAACCCCAGAAGTATTAAGAGGAAATATAGATAGGATAAATTGGGAAAACCCTAACCTTTTAGACGCAATAGGAATTCACGATGATTTCAATTTTGTAATTGAAAATATAGAAAGATTTGATAAATCAAGGTACGCATTCTATAAGCTTAAACTGACTCAAAAATTCGTTAAGGAATATGAAGATAAAATAAGCTGGTTTTGGCTATCCTCTTGCGAAAATCTTGATTGGGATTTAAACTTTATAAAAGAGAATTTTCATCGATTTCACTTACTTAGTTTATCTCGTAATAAAGGGATTTATGATATGGTCTTTAAAGAAAAAGATAAGATATTTTTGATTCTTGAGAAAAATTTAAAATAGTTTGCTTAATTACTTTAACAAGATGAGTGTTTAAAATAGAAATTGCTCGCTATTTAATAGCGAGTATGATTATTTGGGTATTGAAGGTTTTAAATTAAATATACTATATGGCTAAACACTTTTCATTTACGGCACTAAACCTAAGGCCTTTGTCACAGAACAAAAGACCAAGTGGACCACTAATGAAGTTTGGTAAGGATCTGGCTGCTGCTCACAATATAAAATATCCTACAAATCCGATGCCTTTTGCTATTCGATTGACTGTTCCACTGGAAGCGAAAGTATTTTACATTCACAAGGTTACTGATAGGTACGATGCAGACAATATAAGTAAGCCCTTGTGGGATGCGCTTCAGAAATCCGCTTATGGCAATGACAATGTCATTAAATATCTGGAGACGCTAAAAATGGATTTTGGAAAAACTCCAGATCGTTTTGAATTGGATATTACGATGATGGATGAGCAAGATTTCGTGGTGTTGTTTGATTTTATGTATTCCAAGACGAGCTCAAGTGATAGATTAGTTTATGTTGCCATTTCTGATTTTCAATCTAAGAATGTAAGATTCATATGAGGGATGTCAATGATTTAGTGGGGTTTCGTCTTGAGTCTTTGGAGCTTGCAAAGCTTAAAATAGAGTATGAAAGTAAAGGTTTTAAGTTTATCGAAAATAAAAGGAAAAAAATCGGGGAGAGCTCGTTGGTACTTGATGGTTACGCAATTAATTCGGTTACTGGTGAAGAGATAATTTTTATAGTAAGGTCTGAAAGAAACACATCATCAGAAGAGAAAGTATCATTTTGGGAAAACATCAAATTGTACAAGTCATATTTCCCTAAAGCAAAGGTTCATCTTGTAGTTCCGAAAGAAGTAGAAGTTCCTAATATTAAATTTGACTTTCTTCAAAAGATTTTAAAAGAAGAAATTCAACTAAACCATATGAAAGAATTGGCGAAGAGAATATCTTATGAAAATTTAGAGATAGTTGATGTTTCTAAGGTGTCTATTGATTTTGTACAATTTAAGAATGAGGAATTAGAAATTAAGGGTCAAGCTCATTTAATTATCTCAATTGGTATTGATTACAATTTTATTATTTATGAATTGCCATTTAAATTTTCATTAAAAGGCTTTACTTTCTGGTATTCTCAGAAAAACAACAATAAGCAGTTGTCAATAAAAATTGATTATTATGAATTTTCATAATGCCAGATGTAAATGTACTTTATAATGATTAATTAATATGGGAGCTTCTGATTTTTTAACAATTCTGACAATTGGCGTTGCAGTTTGGACAGTTATCCCAAAAAAGGAGAAGAGGTTTTATTTGCTTTTTTTTACCAAAATCGAGGTTGCCGTAATGATCTTTGGAATGTTTTTTCTCCATTGCCTTTTGGGTTTCGATTGGATTGAAGACAACTGGCTTCCTTCTTTAGATTTTTTTAGAATTCCTGGCGGGCTACCTGCTAACAAGTGGGCTTACTTGATAGCGCTTATCTTAATCGTTTATCCATTTTTGAAAGTGTTTTATGGATACTTTCCAAAATCAAACAAAGATGAACTTATTGAATATTATCAATTTCTTCTTAATGAGAAAGAGTTTGATTTATTAATTGAATGTATTCAGGATTATCATCTTGAATACATTTATTCTTATTTGAAAGGATATTCTAAAATCAGAGAAAAAAGCAATATGGATATAGTTCTAAAAAGAAGTACTGCTTCAGATGAGGAATATTCCAGATTAATCTACAATAAAAAAGTTGGAATAGGCGCATTGGTGTATAATCAAATCCTTAAGAAAGGTAGCCTTATCAGGGATACTTCATCTAAGTATCCTATTGTTTTTTCAAAAGTGATTAGTGGAATGGAGTCTCGAAAAGTTGCGGATAAGGACTTTGTGTATAATTACTTGGAGGTTTTGATAAAGTCGCTGAATCCTGAGCTAATTGAAGAATTAAAAAGGTTAGACGATTCTTTAGATTCTATCAAAGAAAGATTAGAAAACATCGAACTACCTATCATGTCAGCATTATTCACCTACAAAGATTCTGCTATTCAGAATCATCCGTGGATGCCTGTCGGTGAGTATGTTATAAAATCCTTGAAGTATGATAAGTTACAAATTGATTTTTTAAAAAGAGATCATGATGACGATCTTGAGGAAGAAACTTGGAGTTATCCAATTAGAAGTGGGGTAGTGTTTTTTGATTACATGGTCCGAGAAAGTATTTATAACAATTGGGGGTACCATATGTGGATGTTTTATTTCAGATCATTTATTCCATTGCTCTTAGATGTTTCACCAAAAGAAAATTATCCTGAGATTGGAGGGGAGACACCTAAATTTTCCCATTTTTTCATAAAAGATATTTTTCATCGAATGTTTGGGTGGATAGAATTGGACATAGAGTTGGGTGAGCCAAGTGAGGATGCTTCTGGGGTAGATGAATCTTCACAGCATTTTCCTTTATCAGAGCACAAGAATTCCGAGTCTTTGGGGGGAACAGATCCAGGCGGAGTTGATCAAGTCCGGGAGTTTAATATTAATCATACTATCCGTTGTTTGGGTCAATGCTTCTACTCGATCTTTCAAGCTTCCGAAGATCAAATCCCAAGAAAATTAAAGCTTAATCTTCTTGAAAGAATGGTTCAATTTTATTGTGACTATTCTTTAAACGATACTAATCCAGCATGCCTTGAAGCAGTTAGGGTATTAAATCAATTTTTTTTAAATCCAAAAGAGGTGGATTCTGAAACCCTTTTAATAACACCAGAATATTGTTCCCTTTTGGAAGATGTTTGGGATTCTTTTGATAAAGATCCTTTTACGTTCCATGGGCATAACTCAGTCTTAGAAAAGTTCGAGCAAGAAGTATTAATCCCTCTTGGCATAATTGAAAACAAATAGCAATGAAAAACTTTTGGCACATCCAATTACATCCAAATAACCAATCTGAATTTCCTCCGGAAAAAGTCAAAAAAATCCTTGAGGATACTAATTGTATTGGAATGGATGAATGGGCTGATGGTTGGGTTTACTTAAATCAGTTCAGGACTATTCTGAAAATCGGGGACATTGTTCTTGTTCGGAGTAAAGGTCCTTTAGCCTTGGTGGAAGTAATTGGGGAAGCAGAGCAAACTCCTAATCCTGATTTGAAATTCGATTGGTTTGAGAATCGAAGAAAAATAAAGGTGCTTCAGTTTTTTGATAGTCAAGTTCAAGAAAAAATTGGAAGGAAGGTTAATGGGATCTTCCCAACTGTGACTTTTGCCTCTGCCAATACAAGCGAATTTATTCAGAAATGGTATTCACTTTACACAAACACCCATATGCAAACTCAGGCGAAATCACTTTTAGAATACAAAAAGCAAATCATCCTTCAAGGCCCTCCAGGAACTGGGAAGACTCGACTGGCGAAGGAGATCGCTAAAGAGATGACCATAAAACATGAAATTTCAATTCATGACATCCGCAGTACGCTAAGGGTGGGACTCGTAGTTCCCAGTTCATCTAACTATACCAAATACACAATTTTAGAAATAACTGATTCTAAAATTCAGTTACAGCTTGAAAATGAGAAAAGCGATTATCCTATTTCATTCAAGGATATTCAAAAAGCATTTGCAAAAAGACTTTGGATAACTGGTCAAAAAAATGGTTCAGATCCTTACACCGCGGCATTGTCGAAATACATTTTTGAGAATCTGGAATCAGATAAAGTAAAGCTTATCCAATTCCATCCAGCGTACGCATATGAAGATTTTGTACGTGGAATTGTAGTTGAGACTGAAGATGGAGTTCCTACTTATAAATCGGTAAATAAGATTTTTGCTGAATTGGCTGAAAAAGCCCTTCATAATTATCAGGATTCTTTAAAGTCTGCAGAACAGGTCTCACAGGAAAAGTTACTGGAGCG
Source organism: Algoriphagus antarcticus (assembly GCF_002150685.1). GTDB lineage: Bacteria > Bacteroidota > Bacteroidia > Cytophagales > Cyclobacteriaceae > Algoriphagus > Algoriphagus antarcticus. The sequence continues at coordinate 10,809 of NZ_MSSW01000001.1, read as the reverse complement.
CTATTTGAAAGAGTTCAAAGAAGAATTGGCTCTTCAAATTGAGGATAATGATGGTAAATTATTTCTTAAAGATACAAGCACTTATCTTTTTCAAGTTGAGGCGGATGCTGTTCGCTACACTGGAGATAATTGGAAGCAGAACACGGGACTTCGCTCACTCTTCTCTGATATTGCCACACTTTATAAAAGTGATGCTACCACCAGAAAAGACGTCACTGAAAACACGCAAATATCTTCTTTGGCAAGATCTCATGCGAGTTATACATTGAGAGTTTTGGACTTGTTCAAAGCCTTCATGAAAGGGAAGTCTTTAGAAGTTCAGAATCAGGAGAAATTGGATTTAAAATCATTTGTGTTGATTATTGATGAAATTAATCGCGCAAATCTTCCATCGGTTTTAGGAGAGTTGATTTATGGCTTAGAATACCGTGGTGATGCAGTAGAATCCATATATGCCGTAAATGGAGATCGGAAAATGATCATACCTCCCAATCTCTATGTCATTGGAACTATGAACACAGCAGACCGAAGCGTAGGTCATATCGATTATGCTATTAGACGAAGGTTTGCTTTTGTGGATGTGTTACCTATTATCGATCCAATCAAAAATGAGTTGGCGAAAGTAATGTTTGAGAAAGTTTCTAAACTGTTTGTTGCTAATTATACCGAAGTAATTCAATCGCAAGCATCACCTAAGCGAGCCTCAACATTGCTATCTGACTTTAGGCCGGAAGATGTCTGGATCGGACATAGTTATTTTCTGACTTCCAAGAATGGCGAAGAGGGGAATAATGAGATAAAGATTAAAATGAAATACGAGGTGCTCCCGCTCCTAAAAGAATATGTAAAGGATGGGATTCTAAGAAGTAATGAAGAGAGTTCTGATGATCCAGTACAAATGGTACTTAAGGAGTTGAATGAGCTATGAGACCATTCTTATTACGTGAGCATGTTTACAGTTTATTTGACTTTTGTGAGGGCGTTAATCCCCCTGATATATTGTTTAAAAAACGGAGGAATGACGGCTTATGTGCGACATTCAAATCTTTAGAAGGCAAGATTGGGATTTCGACATCTTACTATGTTGGTGCCGATTGGATTCCTGACCATGTGGGCGATCATTGGGTCTATGTAGAGTCTAAGCTCAATACAAAGTTTGACGAAGATTCAGGAGAAGAGCAAAAACCTCAGGAAGAAAAGGAGCTGGTTCAGATTGATGTATTGAAAATGCTGTTCCAAGCACTCGAAGAACCTGATGTCCGAGATCATACCAAAGAACTTTTTGAAATCAAGTTTGACAGTCCATGGATTCAGCTGCAAAAGAATCAAGACTTGATCTCCCCTCTAATTATGATCCAATTCCTGAATCAGGTAAAGGATATCGTAAGAAAGGGATTAAAGAGAAGCTATTATAAGGTTGAAAGAAACCTATATGCCAAGGTCAAAGGAAAAGTATTGGTAAGTCAGACCATCAAGCAAAATCTGGTCAAGAACAAAAACCTGAACACCTATTGCCAATACGAGCAGTTTGGAGTAGATGGACTGGAAAACCGATTATTAAAAAAGACGCTTACCTTCATTCGACGATATCTCTCCACGTTCAAAGGATTGGAATCGGAGGCTTACTTTCAGGAGACTTTCAATTTTATCCAACCGGCTTTTGAAGGGGTGTCAGAAGAAGTCCAGCTTCATGAAATCAAGTATTTCAAATTCAATCCTTTTTATAAGAACTATGAGAAAGCAATAGAATTAGCCAAGCTAATACTTCACCGGTTTAGCTATAATCTTAATTCAATTCAGGATCAAGAAACCATTCTTACTCCACCCTATTGGATTGATATGAGTAAGCTGTTTGAACTCTATGTGTTGAAGTTGTTGAAAAAAAGCAGTTTTGGGTCAAAGATTAGGTATCATGAAAGAACCTATGGCAATGAAGTGGATTACCTATTCTATGGTGACGAAGAGTCATTGGTGATCGATGCGAAATATAAGCCAGGTTACATCGGTAGACGTCATCAAGGCCTTCATGCTGATATTCGTCAGGTAAGTGGCTATGCAAGGCTGAAAGAGATCCGAAATCGACTTAAATTATCCAATAAAGATTTACTCTTGGGTTGTGTGATCATATTTCCTGACTTAGAATCAGGGACTGATAAAATTGAGCTACTTACTTCAAAAAATAAAGAAGTCGATCAGTATGAAAAGGTTTGGAAGCTGGGGGTGATGTTGCCGACTATTGACACCGTACTTTCCAATTTATAAGGATTTGTGATGTGAGTACTATAGAGTAAAAAGATTAAAGATGAATAATAATTTGATTCAGTACCAATAATGTCGGAGGAAAAAATGATGCGCTTGGGGCAGATTGCGCGAAAATTGAATGTAGGAACAGCTGTAATTGTTGAAAAACTGTTCTCATTTGGATATGAGATAGAAAATAACCCCAATTCCAAAATCAATATGGTTCAGGTAGCCTTGTTGAATAAGGAAATCGAAAGCTCCGCTTTGAAGAGAGAAGAGGCTTCCCATTTGTCAATTGGGAAACGTCATGATGCTATAAGGCCTGTTAACGAGGCATTGAAAGGTTTGTCTGTGTTAGGTAAGATTATGCTGCCGAGAGATAAACCAATCTCCTCATTAACACTATCAAACTCTGAGGCTATTGAAGTTCCAAGTGGTGTTTTAAAAAATCTTTTTCCTAAAGAATGGGAGGAACTCAAAGTAGGGAGAGTAAAGTTCTACGATACGAAGAAGGGGTTTGGCTATGTTTATAGCTTCGTGGACGATAAGGATTGCTTTATTCATGCAAGCACATTGTTAACAGCGAACATCTCAGAAAATGATATAGTAGTTTTCAACACTACTGATTCTAAGAAAAAGAGAGGAGAGCTGGATGCTATAAAAGTCTCGAATTTAATTCCTTGTTATCTCTTTGAAAGGAATGCTAAGGGGTATGCGTCTCCGATTTCTGGCTTTTCAATCACTCAAGAATTCCCATTGCGGAAATGGTTTAAGGAAGGGATATATATTATCAAAGCAAATGAATCATCTGGTCAATGGAGCGTTGATTTAATCAATGATTTCTCCTCTCCAGAAAAAGATAAAATTGGATGGGCGAGAAAGGTATTGACTCACCAGTCACAGAGTGTTACACAAAACCGATCTTCAATAATTTGGCTAAATAGGTTTCTATTAGCCTGTGGGGCTAAGAATACTGATTTTTTCAGGCTGTATAAGTTGATTTTTAATGAGTTGAATTCTCAGGGATTGAATGAAATCCTAAACCAGATCAGTGAGTTTTATGTGTTCCCTTTTTTGGAAGAGTATTTTGATGACGTAAAAAATCAAACCTTCAATAAAGTCACCTTTTGTTTTTGGATTAAAGGTGTAATTGAGAGGTTGCCAAGTGAGGGAAATAGTGATACTATATGGTCAGAGGATATTCTACCATTTATGTCGTATCAGGATCAAATAGAGGTTCTGAATGCCTTACGAATACAGGAAGGGAATTCTTCCCGACTTTCATTTTTAATTAATGAATTCCTTAAAAAGCCAATTTTTCTTACCTCTATGAAAGGGGTCGAAAATTTTAAAAATTTTATAAATCCTTTTCTATCAATTTTTCCTGGCCTTATACTTACAGAGGATAATTTTGAGTCTGCCTACCCTGAGGTTTATGTAGCGCTTTTTAACTCAAAAGTAATCAGCGGTTTCTCAGAAGATAAAATGTATTGGATTCTAAAGGATCTCTCGATAGATGAGGATCGAGTAAGACTTTTAGAAGGTTTCCCATTTGAAAAGTCAATCTCATATTTAGAGGGACATAACTCATTGTTGCCTATACAACAGAAAAGGATAATTGAGAAAATAGAATCAGAGATAAGTGAACTTGATTTTGTCTGCTTTGACCTTGAAGTTGATCATAGCGGGATAAAAGAATTTGCATGGATCTCGAATTCTGGTGCTAAGGATCACAGTGATTACAATAATGAAGAGGTAGGCCTGAAAGACTTAATTCATCTGATTAAGTCCAGTAGTTTAATCATTGGTCAAAACATAAGAGAATTTGATCTCAAGCGTTTAGACGGAATCGATGTCATATTCTTCAAAGACTTCATTTGGGATACCCTTGAAGTGGAAATGTTATTAAATCCAGGACGTAAGAGCTACGGATTAATGACGGCTCATACTGCAGCTTATGATACCAAGCAAACCTACCAGCTTTTTCTAAATCAAATAGCGAGGTTGATTGCTTCAAAGGATCTCTTTCAGTTATTAAGACCATTATTACCCCTATATGCAGCTGAGCTCATTGAAGAGAAATGTCTATTATTTGGGCTTAACTATGTGGATGAAGAATATACAGAGAAACAATCTGACCAGTACTTTAGGCCTCAAGGAAGCCAAATACTTTCAGGCGAGATAGGTCATGCTTTAGAGGAAGTTTTAGTCAATGATTCAAAAGTAATTGTGATTCTGCCAGAATTATTGTGGGACAGCGTCTCATCACATTATAACGTAAATCTGGTTTCAAGGAATAGACGAAAATCGTGGATTCTTTCAAGAGAATTGGTGGAGCAGGATTTCATAAAAGATGATTTCCTTCAAATCGTATTGTTAAGATATATTGGTTGGAATGAAGAAAAAGGTTCTATCCCTTATTTATCCAATCTTCCAACTGCGATTCTAATTAAGATCCCTGACGATATAATTCATGAGCTATGTGAATATTCCTCCTTAGAAGAACTGATTGAAAAACAGCAATCTGTAGCAGTATTTTTTGATGAGCTTTTGCTAATTGATGAAACCCAAGTGGTTTTAGAGGGCTATCAGGCAGTTGTCTTGTGTAAAGAACTTTCCCAACTGACTACAAAAATTCAACTTGGACAAGATCTTGATTTTGCTACTATTTTTGAAAAATTTCCAAAGCAAGAGCCTATTTGGTTAAAGCTTTCTGGAGGTCAAAGCTATGTTTCTCTTGAGAGTAGACATCTCGAATTACTTCACATTGACTTTGTTCCAAAATATGTTAAGAATATCTGGATCGATAAAACCGGGCGATCTCAATTTAAAGTTTTCTGCAATCAAGATATTGACGGTATAATCGGTTCTCTTTCATTTGAAAATATAATTTCAATAGAATTCAAAGAGAGGAAATCAAACAAAACGAATGGGTTTGTAATTAAGCCTGATTCAAGGAAATCTGGATTTTTAGCTGACGCTCATCGAGTAAATGCTGAGTCATTTTATAGAGATAAATATTGGGTTTATCAGTTTAAACTACTTCAGGGAATCCGAAATATTAAAGAAGATCATCCCAAGGTTCTAATAGTTAACGATACTTCAGAGGTTGATTTATTGTCGTCCTATTCAAGAGCAATTGGGTTTTTTGTTCCTGACAATCGGTCATCAACGATTAGACAACTTGAGCTGCTTCATGCTTATTCGTCTCAAAAGAAACTGATGGTGATTCCAATAGCTAAGTTGATCGATTTTATTTCTATTAATTATGTTGGTCCAATAGATTTTATTTGGGATAGCTTCCTCTTACAAGAGAAATCTCAGATGATCAAGTTTGAAGTCTTAGAGAAGGATGAGTCAGAAGTTGAAGGGCACAGCAATGAAGCTCGAACTGGCATGGTGGACACCTTTACTTTATTGAAGTCACATAAAGCCTTAATTGATTTCTATTATTACTCCATTATTGATAATCATGCTAAATCAAATTTCTTTTTAGGAGACTCAAGATTGTCAGACTACTATGATGTCGCAAGAAGTTTTCAAATGCATTCTTCTCTTATTGAAGTTTGGAGTTCTGAAGAGAAATACAAATCAGACCATGAGTTGGTAAGAAAATTTTTCCCTTCCAATACTCCTTCTTCTGAAATTCCATTTGGTATAGATGAGGCAAAGGACCTATTACGATATATTTTTCTTGCAGACGAAAATCCTGAGAAGCCACATGAATGGCGAGATTACCAACATCTGTATTTGGATGAGATTCTTCAAGCGAAGAAAGATCTAATAGTCTCCCTTCCTACTGGCGCTGGTAAATCTGTGTTGTTTCAAGCACCAGCATTATTTAGATCTGGCTTCACCAATAAATTGACAATTGTTATAGTTCCATTAAGGGCGCTTATGCAAGATCAAGTCGATGGACTGTGGGATAAAGGCTTTTTCAGCAATGTAGATTTCATTAGTGGGGATAAGTCCCCAGTCGAAATTAAGGACATTTACCGCAGAATATCAGGAGGAGAGATTACCATGCTATTTATTACTCCTGAGAGATTTAGGGTAAGATCATTTGAAAATGCGCTACTCTCTCGTGTAATCTCTGACAACGGCCTTGAGTTTGCTGTTTTTGATGAAGCGCATTGCATATCACAATGGGGTTTAGATTTTAGGCCTGATTATATGAATGCTGCTAAGAAGGTGACTGAATATTCTTCTAAATTTCAACTCAAAAAACTTTTGTTTTCAGCAACTATTTCAGAGCAGGTTGCTAAGGACATAACCCGAATAATGGGGAATCTTGATGTAGTAGAAGGTGCCCCAAAGAATTATAACCCAGTACGAGATCATATTCGAATGGACTTTAAACACAATGTCGCAGAAGAGGATAGGCTCACTGAAATAGCAAACTATTTGAAGATCGGGAATTTCGATTCCAGGAAAAGCCGTGCAATAATCTTCGTCAAGAGTCGAAAAAAAGTTGAAGAAAGCGCTCTATTATTTCCAGATTATTTGAAAGAAGAATTTGGAGACAATTGTGGATTAAAAGATAAAGTCGGTTTCTTTCATGCAGGAATGGATGCTGAAGATAGAAGAGAGACCTATGATAAATATAAATCTGGAGAACTCGTCATCTTGTTTTCTACCAAAGCATTTGGGATGGGGATGGACATTCCAAATATTCATTATGTCGCTCATTTATCACCTTCAAGTACCTTCGAAGATTTTCTACAAGAAGTTGGTAGAGCAGGTCGAAACGAGAGACTGCGCTATGAGGCAGGATTTTACGATGAAAATAATTCTATAAAAACGCTTTGTCTTACTTCAAACGATGATTTCGCTCAATTAAAGGATCAATTACTTGAAAGTAGAATTTCTTGGCATGAGGTGAAGGAAGCCAAGGGGATAGTTGAGAAGTATATTCAGAAATTTAAGCCTCTAATTCCTGATTTAGAGCACCCAACGGCTATTCCACTTGATTTACTATCTATCGAAAGAGGAAAGACAGATGAGTCTTTGAATATCAATTTTAGGCTCGCATTACATTGGCTTGAGAAATTAGAAAGAATAAAACTTGGGTACTCTACAGTTACTCACTTGGAGCTTTTTAAAGAATCAATAATCGATCTTCAAGATAACCTTGGCCAGTGCCAGGATGAAGATTCTCTTCAAGTATGTAGAGCAATAGTGAAATTACAGCAAATTATGCCTGATCAACATGGGGATGAAGACCCGGAATTGATTCAATTATCTCTTACAGCATTGAGAGATGAGACAAAACTTAGCTTATCAAATCTATATAAGTCACTATACAAAGCTCACTCAATAAACCTGATTAAAATTAACCAACATGTATTAATTGAAACGACAAGGCTGAGAGCAGATGAAATCAAGCATGCACTTGAGACTAAGAATCAAAATGAGAAATTCCCTGCAATAAAGGCTATTTTTTCTTTTGCTCGAAGCATACTTAAGAGTGTTCCTCTTAGTGATTCGAAAACTTTCGAAGGTGATGAACTGGATTATATGTTGAATGAGGCCATTTCAGAGGAAGTAGAGTTTAATATTCTACCATGGACAACAAAAGATAAGACAGACTCTAAAACCAAAGAATTACAAAACTTCAAGAAAGACCTCATTAAGAAAAGAGCGAAGCATGCTTTTACCATAATCCGAATTTTAGGGAAGACCCGACATGAAAGTAAGATGGAGAAGAAAAGTGATGGTTCAAGAAAAGCTATCGTTCACCAATCAGTTTTCAATGGGTATCATAAAATAGAGGAGTGGTCAACGAAACTATTGCAGTTAGAAAATGATGTGACACGCCTTCTTCTTCATATTTCTAATTCAAGCATTAAAAAGAACGAAAAGTCCTTTAACTGGGCAGATTTGATTAACGACGTTAACCTGAAGGAAGATGTCAACTATTTGCAAGACTTACTTTTCATACTTTCAATTTTGGGTTATTGTAAGTCTGGCGGTATTTTTCCATCTGGGATTGAGCTCTATCTGAAGTCTATTGAAGCTGTAGTTGAGACTGATTTGCAGTCTGATGATAAGAAAGTTTTCGAAGAGTTTGAAGAGGCAAGAAAAGTTAGGGAATTAAAACTTATCGCATTAGAAGTGCTCGCCAACTACCAAAAGGGCAAGGATTTACATGATGCAGCTTTGAGGTTTAAACAGGAGACATTTATTAAAAAGTATTTTGCTTGCGATTCACTTGAGAGTTTGTTGGATGCTATCCAGCAAGAACTTGATCCCGAAGATCCTTTGCTGGTCAAATGGAGAGGAGATGCCATACAAATTGAGGAAGACAAGCTGAATGATGAGCAAAGAAACATTTATGACACTGCTATTAACCAACATATCAATGTGATGGCAGGTCCAGGTTCTGGAAAGACTCACACGCTTACTCTTAGAGTCGCCAAACTTGTACATCATGTTGGTATAAATCCCGATGAAATTCTTGTATTGGCCTACAACAGGGCAGTGGTTTCCGAATTGAAAGATCGATTAGGGAAACTATTTAATGAATTGGGTTATGGAAGACTTTCTAAAAGGTTAAAGATTTTCACCTTCCATGGACTTGCCAAAAAGTATTGTCTAAATAAACTGGAGGGGCGTGATTTTAATGAATGGGAACCAATACTGCTTGATACCCTTAGGCATTCTCCTGGAGAAATATTTAATCAGCTGGGTAGCTTGAAGCATATTCTCGTCGATGAGTTTCAGGACATAAATAATACCCGAGTTCAATTACTAAGTGAACTCCAAAAGTCGACTAATTCAAGTCTATTTATTATAGGAGATCCTAATCAAAGTATATATGGATATGACAGAAAGGCTGATGGTGGTAGTTTAAGCCCATGGCCGTATTACGATAATTTTAATCAAATCTTTAGCCCTGCAATTTTTAAGCTTTATAAAAATCATAGATCCTATCCAAATATACTGAGTGTCGCAAGTGATCTACTTACTCTTCCTGCAGATCAGCAAGACTTAATACCAATAGCTACAAGAGTCCCTTCGGAGGATTTTAGGGAAGATTATGTTCAGGTTTTTGATAATCTTACTGATAATGAAACTTGGTGGGGTCACTTGAAGCTTTTGCTGGATGAGCGAAACAATAAAAAACCCTATAAACAAATTGCTATCCTATTTAGGAAGAATGATGAGGTTTATCGCGGTTTTCAAAGATTAAAGTCAATGAGAATTAGTGAAGCAAGAATTCGTTTACAAGGCGCTCTTCCATGTGAGTTTTTCCGGATTCGGGAGTGTTACGAGGTAATGCTTTTCGTTAAATCTAAGCAAGATGAATTGGTTCGTTCAAAATTTGAACTTGAAATTAATAAAGAGGTTCTCAGACTCATAACTGCTTTCCCGAAATGGAATCACTTTTATCTCAGGGTATTCCAATCTTTGATTTTGGAATTTTTGAGTGAGGAAGAAAATATAACCTATTCCGGTCTTCTCGATTTTTTAATAGAAATGTGCCGCAAGGATGATGGCCAACTTTATAAGATTTATGAAAAGTACAAGCCGAGATTTTCTAATGATTCGGATGAGATTGAGATTGTACTTTCCACCATACACAAGGTGAAGGGGTTGGAGTTTGATTGTGTCATAGTTCCTCCATCTTTTTCAAGCCTACCATTAAAAGAGACTTTACTATTGGAGGAAGACGAACTATTAGAAATTTTCGAGGAGGAGAAGAGAGTGACTTATGTAGCTTACACAAGAGCCCGCTATAGATTGTTAGTTTTTAAAGGTATGAGAGAGCATCGACTAATCAAGAATGAAAAATACACTTTACCGAATTCTTTGGAAAAGAGAATGGGGATTGGTGCTGGCAAGGGTTTGGACAAGCTGATTTTAAGTTGGGCGGCTAAGGAAGATAATTATAGAGGGAAGTCAATAAACCTTATCATTAAAAATCATATTAGTAGTGGCGATTCCGTTTTTGTTCAAAAAAGGGTAAGTGGGCAATATACTTTCTATGAGCTTCATCATGAAAAGCTGAATAAAATAGTTGGATCAATTTCCTCCTCAGCAAGTAGGATAAGAGAATTTAACAGGGTTTCTGGATTTGTTGTGAACGAAGTTGTCGTTTGGACATATGAGGATTCCCTAAGGTCAGATGAAAGAAATGGCACATCCTTTTCAACTCAATGGTGTGAGGAAGCAAAGGCAATAGGTTACGTGTATTTGGTTGATTTTGCGGGGTATGGTGAAACAAGTTAAAACCCAGTCTTAACTTCCTTTTTCCAAAGGGAAACTCGTCTTAGAGCTTGTATTGACCAAGCAAAATAAATTTGAGTACACTTGATACACTGATTGAGACCGTTGCAGGGATTAATTTATTATAATCAATTGATTATTAGATATTTATGCTTGTTTTTCTTAGTTTTTTTTGTATTTTAGAGTATGAAAAACGAACAGAAACTGGGTTTTTCGGACTACATGGTTCAGAAGAGAAAAATCAAACAGGAATTCTTCAATCAGATCAATCTATTGATTGACTGGCGTCCAGTTTCCAATATCATCAACAAATATTATCAAAAAGGTGAAAGTGCCGTT